>NZ_JPLA01000031.1 GCF_001010355.1 Dyella japonica DSM 16301
TGAGGGGCGGGTGCTTGCGAGAGCGCCCGAGCTTGCCGTGTCGCCCTTGGCCACTTTCCCGCGAGCACCCGCCCCTCACCTCAATCCTCTCCCCGCAGGGGAGAGGAAGAAGGCTGCGCCATGACCCAATTCCGCTACCGCGCCGTCAGCGCCGCTGGTGAAGTGCTGCAAGGCCAGATGGAAGCGGCCAGCCTCGACGAGGTAGTGAGCCGTCTGCAGGACCAGGGCCACACGCCGCTCGATGCGCGCGCGGCCGACAGCGGCGCCGCCAGCGGCGGCATGGCCAGCTGGTTCAAGCGCGGCGCCTTCACCGGCGACCAGCTGGCACAGTTCACGCACCAATTGGCGACCTTGCTCGGCGCCGGCCAGCCATTGGATCGCGCACTCGGCATCCTGATGGACCTGCCCGAAGGCGCCAGCGCCAAGCAGCTGATCGAGCGCGTGCGCGATCGCGTGCGCGGCGGCACGCCGCTGTCGCAGGCACTGGATGACGAGCACAGCGTGTTCCCCAAGCTCTACATCAGCCTGGTGCGTGCCGGTGAGGCCGGTGGATCGTTGGAAGACACGCTGCGTCGCCTGGCCGATTACCTTGAACGCTCGCAGCAGCTGCGCGGCAGCATCATCAACGCGCTGATCTATCCGGCGTTCCTGATGGTCGGCGTGCTCGGTTCGCTGCTGTTGCTGCTGGCCTATGTGGTGCCGCAGTTCGTGCCGATCTTCGACGACATGCAGGTGCCGATTCCGCTGATCACGCAGGTCGTGCTGGCGATCGGCAACACCTTGCAGAGCTGGTGGTGGGCGCTGCTGATCCTGCTCATCCTCGGCGTGCTGATTGCGCGCTCGCGCCTTCGCGATCCGGCGGCCAGGCTGGCGTGGCACACGCGCCTGCTCACCATGAAGCTGGTCGGCCCGCTGCTGCTGAAGGTGGAAACGGCACGCATCGC
>NZ_JPLA01000032.1 GCF_001010355.1 Dyella japonica DSM 16301
TTTAAGTCCTCAGCGATTCGGGCGCGTTGCGCAGCGCTTTGAGGTACCTCTGTGTACCCTCGGAGGTTGTCCCCTGACGGCGTGCCTCAAGCGCTCGGGCTTATCCCAACACGATGCTGCGGGCGTTATCAGGCCATTTTCTTTGGGTTACGTTTCTTTTGGGCCAGCAAAAGAAAAGTGACTCGGCTGCCGGCAGGCAGTCGAAACGCCCGCCGCGCAGGCGGCACGCTGGCGGTAACGCGACGACCGAGCGCAAAGTCACTGGATCCCTGCCTTCGCAGAGATGACGATCAAGAGCTGGGTGACCAGCCATGCGGCTGTTGAAAAGCGCCTCCGGCCTGCGCCGGGATGACGAAGTGGAAACGTTCCCGCGAGCACCCGCCCCTCACCCCAACCCTCTCCCCGACGGGGAGAGGGAGAGAGGCAAGCTCAGAAATTCAGCCGATAGTTGAGCGTCCCCATCATGCCCTGGCTGTTCTGCCCAAAATACTGATCCATCCCGAACTGCAGGCTGGAGCGCGCCGACATCGTCCAGTCCAGCGACAAGCCCACCTGCCCTTCGTAACGCGACAGCCCCACGCCGCCGACAGGCGCCCACTGGTCCACCCCAGTGAAGCTCGCATCGAACACATCGCCGTGCATGGCAAAAGCCTGCTGCCACTGCGCGCGCGCCTGAAGACCGAGACTGCCGCCGCCGGCGAGCGACCAGGTATGGCCCGCGCGCACACCGAAGCCGGCCTGCCAGCGTTCCACGTCCTGCTCGCCGCTCTTGAGGCCAAAGCCGTAGCCGCCCAGTTCGTTGAAGCCATCGCGCTGGATGTGCGCGTACTGCATGTTGGCGTACGGCGTGACCTGGAGGCCGCCCAACGACGTGCGCAGGCCGCTTTCGCCATAGGCGACGGTGTAGCGGCCGTTGGTGTCGCTGGCCACGCCTGACACATCGGTGCCCAGCTCGAGGTGACGGCGCATGTCCTCGCGGTAGGTGCCGTAGCCGAGCCGGCCCATGCTGTACCAGTTGTCCTGCATCACGCCGCCGTAGAGCATGCCTTCGACAGCGTTGCTCTTGCCCTGGTCCGCGAACTCGGCGAGACGTCCCAGGCCCTGGCTCTGGCTCACGGCAAAACCCAGCACGCCGTTGCTGCCGAGCTTGCGATCCTGGCCGGCCATCCATCCGCTGAGGTCGTAGCCCACATCGCCATAACCGCTGCGGCTCATGCTGCCGTGGTAACCGAGCGTCTGTGCCCAGCCGCCGGTGGTGCGCGTGTCGACCAGCCCGTCGAAGTGATCCGACAGCGCGCGCGTGCCGGCATCGATCGCTTCGAACGTCATCGCCGCGCTGGCGGCGTGCAGCTGGCCCGAGAGACTTTCCAGCGACTGCTGCAGGGCGGCGGTGGTCTGCGTCTGCTGCAGGTTTGCCGCGGCATGCATGAAGTCGGCGCCCACCGGCGTACCGCCGGCGGATGACGTGCCCTGCCCCAGCTGCGAGTTGATCGCACCGAACGCGTTGTCGACACGCTGTGCGGCACCGTACGACGCCGTGGTGTAGGTCATGCCACTGACCGCACTGGCCTGCACCTGGGTCACGTTGAGCCACGCGCTGGTGCTGTCGTAGTTGAGCGTGGCCGAAAGCAGCACGCCGGAGGCCACGTCCAGCCCCGTGAACTGGCCGGTGAGTCCGCCCTTGGCGGTGAGCACGTCGGTGTGGGAGTTGGCCACATAGCCTTGTTTGGCGCCGATCACGTACAGATTGCCGCCGGTGAGCCAGGCCTGGCCATCGATGGTAAGCGTGCGTCCCAGCTCAAGTGCCAGTCGACCGGTTTGGCCGTCCGTTGCGGTGAAGCCCTGGTAGTAGCTGCCGCTGATGTGCACGTCGCCACCGGCCACCACCAGCGTGCCCAGGTTCTGGACGTCCGAACCGAAGCTGTGCGCGCCGCTCATCACGGCATCGACGTGGTCGATGTAGAGCTTGCCGGCAATCGACGGCGCGACCAGCGTGCCCTGCTCGATGAAGGTGTCGCCGGTATAGGTCGGGTCCTGGGTCAGCGTCAGCGTGCCGGTGCCTTCCTTGGTCAGGCCGCCCGCGCCACTGATTGCATTGCCCCAGGTGGAATTGATGTTGAGCGTGACGTCGAAATTGCCCCAGTCGAACTTGGCCGGCCCCAGGATCGCCTTGCCGACGTTGAGCTCGCCGTAACCAAAGGTGGTGTCCACGCCCGGGGCGCCGAGGTCGTCGGCGGTACCGAGCAAGGTCTGGCGCACCTGGTCGTTGGTGAAGTACGGGAATGCCTGCCACACCACCGCGGCCGCGCCGGACACGATAGGCGCCGACAGCGAGGTGCCTTCGACGATCCAGTAAGTCTGGTTGCTGGTGGTGTCGTCCTTGCCGCTGACGATCACGTTGCCGGGTGCGGCCAGGCAGTAGTTCATGGCCACGCCGCACTTGTTGGAATAGCTCGCCAGCTGCGTGGGGTTGCTGCTGTCCAGCGCGACCACGGCCAGCCAGCCCTTCTGCAGGTCCTCCGCGCCAGGCATGCTGGGCAGCGCGGCGATGGTGCTGGGGTTGGGCAGTGAATCGTTGCCTGCGGCAAACACCACCAGCCCGCCGCCATTGACGAACGGCGCGTAGGCATCGTGGAAACCCTTGGTCGTGGCGGTGTCGCCCGCGTCCCAGGTGATGCCACCCCAGGAGTTGTTCATCACCTTGACGCCGGCGTTGATCAAGTCCTGGTTGATGTAGCCGAACGGCACGGCGTCCTGCGCCGATACCGTGGACGGCGGCGTGGAGCCGTCATCGTCCGGCGCCTTGTCGGAAATGATGCGTGCCGACACCAGTTTGGCGCCCGGTGCGATGCCGCCGGCGAATTTGTCGAAAGCGTTGCCGGCGGCAATCTCCGAAACCCAGGTGCCGTGGCCGATGACATCGTCGACCGATAGGTTGTTGGTGGCCGGGTCGATATAGGTCAGCTCTTGGGTGACCTTGCCTGCCAGCGCGGGGTGGTTGCGCATGATGCCGCTGTCGACCACGCCGATGGTCACGCCCGTGCCAGTGAAACCGGCCGCGTGGGCGGCACCGGTGTTGGTCAGCGACAGCTGCGCGTCGATCGGCGGCTGCGCGAGCGGCGGCGTGGTGGGTGGCGTGGTAGGCGGTGTGGTGCTGCCGCCCGAGCCTGGACCCGTGGGCGGCGTGTAACCCGAACCTGGCGGCGCATAGCCCGGACCTGGCGGCACATAGGCCGGCGCCGGCTTCACATTGCCGTTGGCCCCGCCACCACAGGCGCTGACGCCCAGGGCCATCCACACCAACACGGAAACCTGGCGGAAACGCATTCCGCCGAGACCATTCTCCATTGTTCCCCCTGCGCGCCCCCTTAGGGCATCCCTTGCATCCATGGCGCGGCGGCCTCTTACTGGACTCCGCCAGCACCTCCCTGGCTAATCTTGGCACAAGATCGTGTTGAAAATTTCGACGGGCGCACAGGACGAAGAGCCCGCATTACCGGAGGGCGGGCTGGATGTTTTGCCGCCATTGGGGGTCAGAACGAGAGGCGATAGGCCAGCGTGTCCATCTTGCCGTGCTCATGCTCGGCAACGTACTGGTCCATCCCCAGCGACAGGCTGGAGCGAGGCGAGATCGCCCAGTCCACGCTCAGCCCGGCGTCGCCGCCATAGCGTGACAGGCCGATGCCACCGACCGGCGCCCATTGGTTGAGCACCGCAAAACTCGCATCGAGCACATCGCCGCGCATGCTGAAGGCGCGCTGCCACAGCATGTGCGCCTGCACGCTCAGTCTGCCGCCGCCAGGCAAGGTCCAGTCGCGACCCGCGCGCAGGCCGGCGCCTGCCTGCCAGCGCTCGATGCTCTGCGAGGCGGCCTTCAATCCGAAGCCAGCGCCGCCGAGTTCGTCGAAGCCATCGGTGCAGATATTGGCGTACTGCAGATTGGCGTAGGGCGTGATGTGCACACCGGCCCACTGCATGCGGTAGCCGCTCTCGCCGTAGGCAATATCGTAGGTACCGTTGGTATCGCTGGCGACGCCTTCCACATCGCTGCCCAGTTCGAGATGGCGACGCATGTCCTCGCGATATGAGCCCATGCCCAGTCGTCCCATCGCATACCACTGGTTCTGCACGAATCCGCCGTAGAGCATGCCTTCCACCGCGCGGCTGCGGCCCTGGTCGGCGAATTCGTCGAGGCGCCCCAGATCCTGGCTTTGGCTGACCGCAAAACCCATGACGCCATTGCTGCCCACGCGACGATCCTGGCCCGCCATCCAGCCGCTGAGGTCGTAGCCCACGCTGTTGTAGCCACTGCGATCCATGCTGCCGTAACTGCCCAGCGTCTGCGTCCAGCCACCGGCGCTGTACACATCGCCCAACTGGTCGAAGCGTTTCGATAGTGCGCGCGTGCCTGCATCCATCGCATCGAAGGTCATGGCCGCACTGGCGGCATGCAACTGGCCCGACAGTGAATTCAACGATTGCTGCAAGGCGCTGGTCGAGGCGGTCTGCTGCAGGCTCGCCGCGCCGTTGATGAAGGACGTCGGCAGCGGATTGCCGGTAACCGTGGTGCCCGAGCTCACCTGTGTGTTGATCTGATTGAACGCGCCATCGACACGCTGCGCGGCGCCGAACGATGCCGGCGTATAGGTCATCCCCGTCACCGCCGTGGCCTGCACCTGGCTCACGTTCAACCATGCGTCGGTGCTGTTGTAGTTGAGCGTGGCGCTGAGCAGGACGCCGGTGGCCACATTCAGCGCCGAGAACGTGCCGGAGAGGCCGGCCTTGGCTGTCAGCACATCGGTATGCGCATTGGCTTGATAACCCGAGTTGATGCCGGTGACGTAAAGGTCGCCGCCACCGAGCGTCGCCGCCCCGCCCACGCGCAGCGCCGAGCCCAGCGATACAGCCAGGCGACCACCCGCCTGTTGCGCGTAGTTGCCCGTGACGTTGACGTCGGTACCGGCCACGGCCAGCACGCCGGCATTGGTGACCGATCCACCGATGGACGGCGTGCCGCTGAGCACGCCTTGAGCGCCGATGCTCACGCTCGAAGCCAGCGATGCGGCCACCAGCATGCCGCCCTGCACCTGGGTCAGGCCGGTATAGCTGGAAGGCTGAGTGAGCGTCAGCGTGCCCGTGCCCTGTTTGATCAGACCACCGGCGCCGGAGATGGGGTTGTTCCAGTTCGAGCTGCCGCTGAAGCTGACGGTGACATCGCCCCAGTTGAATTGCTGCGGTCCATTGACCGCCTTGCCGACGTCGAGCTCGCCGTAACCAAAGGTGGCGTTCGGCTGCGAGCCGCCCAGCGGATCGGCGGTACCGAGCAAGGTCTGGCGCACCAGATCGTTGCTGAAATACGGATAGGCCTGCCATACCAGCGCCGCTGCGCCAGAGACCTGCGGTGCGGCCAGCGACGTCCCTTCGACGATCCAATAGGTTTCGTTGGCGGTGCTGGTATCGCTCTTGCCGCTCACGATCACATCGCCGGGCGCGGCCAGGCAGTAGTTCATGGCGATGCCGCATTTGTTCGAATAACCATCCAGCTGGGTGGGGCTGTTGCTGTTGATCGCCACCACGGTCAACCAGCCTTTTGCCAGGTCCGGCGCCAGGCTCGGCAGCGCGGCGATGCTGCTGGGATTGGCCTGCGAATCGTTGCCCGCCGCAAACACCACCAGGCCGCCCCAGCTGTTGATGAAGGTGTTGTACGCATCGTGGAAGCCCTGGGTGGTGGCCGTGTCGCTGGCGCTCCAGCTGATGCCGCCCCAGGAGTTGTTCATCACCTTGACGCCGTTGGCGATCAGATCGGCGTTGACCTGGCCCAGCGGTATCGCATCGGACGACGTCACCGGCGCGGGCGGCGTGGTGCCGTTATCGTCGGGCGCACTGTCGTCGATGATGCGCGCGGAGACGATGCTCGCGCCCGGCGCGATGCCGCCGACGAACTGGCCAAAGGGCTTGCCCGCGGCGATCTCGGCCACGTAGGTGCCGTGGCCGTTGACGTCATCCACCTTGAGGTTATTGGTCGCGGGATTGACGTAAGTGAGTTCCTTGATCACCCGCCCCGCCAGGGCCGGATGGGTGGAAGTGACGCCGGTATCGACCACGCCGATGGTCACGCCTGCCCCGGTGTAACCGGCTGCATGCGCGGCATTGGTGTTGGTCAGGGTCAATTGCGCGTCGATCGGCGGCGGCGGTGCGGTGGAAGCCGGTGGGGGCGCTGGCGCTGGCGCAGGTGCTGGCGCCGGCGGCGAGGGCCTGGTGTTGCCACCGCCGCCCCCGCAGGCGCTCAAGCCCAGGGCCAGACAGACCCATGCCGCGCCACGACGGCCCCGCAAGCCTTGCATCACGGTATTCATAAGGCCCCCGCCCCACTGAATCGCGTTCAAGATGACTGCCGCGCGCGCGTCTCCCTGGTATCGGCCGCGCGTGCCTCCATATTTGCACAACGAAATCGCAACTAAATGCCTGCAAGATCCCGCTGGTATCGCAAATAGGACCGGTTTGCCCCGGTTACTGGCGGGCTGCGATAATTCTCGGATTAAACCGGGGCCTCGCCCCATCAAGTACTTGCGGAGATCCCCATGTCGGACGTCAGCGTTGTCATCGTCGGTGCCAAGCGCACTGCCATTGGCTCCTTCCTCGGCCAGTTCACCGGCGTACCCACCCCCACCCTGGGTGCCACCGCCATCCGTGCCGCGATCGAGCAGTCCGGCCTGGCGCCCGCCGATGTCAGCGAAGTCATCATGGGTTGCGTGCTGCCCGCCAACCTCGGCCAGGCTCCTGCCCGCCAGGCCTCCCTGGGCGCCGGCCTGCCGGTGGCTGCCGGCTGCACGACCATCAACAAGGTCTGCGGTTCGGGCATGAAGGCGATCATGCTGGGCCATGACCTCATCAAGGCCGGTTCGGCCTCGGTGGTGGTGGCCGGTGGCATGGAGTCGATGACCAATGCACCGCATATGGTCAATGCACGCACCGGCATCCGCTACGGCGACGGCACCCTGGTCGACCACATGGCGTGGGATGGCCTGACCAACCCGTACGACGGCAAGGCCATGGGCGTGTTCGGCGAGCTGTGCGCCGACAAGTACCACTTCACCCGCGAAGAGCAGGACACCTATTCGAAGGAGTCGGTGGACCGCGCCAAGGCCGCCCAGGCCAATGGTGCCTTCGCCGACGAAATCGTTCCGGTCACCGTCTCCAGCCGCAAGGGCGACATCACGGTCGACACCGACGAGCAGCCGGGCCGTTCGGACACCAGCAAGATCTCGTCCTTGAAGCCGGCGTTCCGCAAGGAGAATGGCACCATCACGGCCGCCAGCTCTTCGAGCATCTCCGATGGCGCTGCAGCACTGGTTCTGTTGTCAGCCGATGACGCAAAGACGCGTGGGCTCAAGCCTCTCGCCCGCATCGTCGCCCACGCTACGCATTCGCAGGAACCGGAGTGGTTCACCACCGCGCCGGTCGGCGCACTGCATAAGGTGCTGGAGAAGGCCGGCTGGAAGGCCAGCGACGTGGACCTCTATGAGGTCAACGAAGCCTTCGCCGTGGTGGCCATGGCCGCCATGCGCGAGCTGGACATCTCGCGCGACAAGATCAACGTCAACGGCGGCGCCTGCGCACTGGGCCATCCGATCGGCGCCAGCGGCGCTCGCCTGGTGGTCACCCTGCTCAATGCCTTGAAGACCCGCGGCCTCAAGCGCGGCGTGGCCTCACTGTGCATTGGTGGTGGCGAAGCCACCGCCGTTGCGGTGGAACTGCTGGACTAAGCCCTTGATTGGCGGTCCTGCCCAAGGCCGCCGATGAAAGCGGGGTTAACCATTTTTGCCCGTTTACACAAACATGTGGCGGATTTTCCGCGAAAGCGCTATTAATACGCCCGCCAAACGGCATTCCACGGCAAAGGAGATTCAACATGAAGTTCACGCGTACCCTTCTCGCCTCTGCGCTCGTCGCGCTGCTGGCGGCTTGCAGCAACGGCGCGCAGGATTCCGCGCAGGACGCTCAGAAGTCGGCTGACCAGGCTCAGCAGGCTGCTGACCAGGCTCAGAAGGCTGCTGCTGCTCCGGCAGAGGCTCCGGCCGCAGCTCCCGCTTCGACCGCTGCTGCTCCGGCCGAACAGCCGGCGCCGACCCCGGCTTCGACCGCTGCTGCTCCGGCTGCTGCGTCGACCGCTGGTCACTAAGTACACTCGTGTACTTCTAAAACCGGCCGCCTTGTGCGGCCGGTTTTTTTTTGGACCTATGAAAAGCAGCGCCCACGCTTTTGCCTAAGTGAAAGTACGCGCCCCCTATGCTGCGACGCCGATTTAGCCATCGGCCATGGGCCGCTATGATCGACGCTCCCCACCAACGGCAGCCTTAGCCCATGAGTGTCATCGCGTCCCAGATCGACCCCCGCGCCCCGGATTTCCAGGCGAGCAGCGCGCAGCTGAAGGGGCTGGTGGACGACCTGCACCGCGAGCTGGCCCGCAGTGCCGAAGGCGGCGGCGAGAAGGCCCGCGCGAAGCACACCGCCCGCGGCAAACTGCTGCCGCGCGAACGCATCCGCGCCCTGCTCGATCCCGGCTCGCCCTTCCTCGAACTCTCGCCGCTGGCCGCCCATGGCATGTACGACGATGCGGCGCCGGCGGCCGGCATCATCACCGGCATTGGCCGCGTCAACGGGCTGGAGGTGGTGGTGGTCGCCAATGACGCCACCGTCAAGGGCGGCACGTATTTCCCGATCACGGTGAAGAAGCATCTGCGGGCGCAGGAAGTCGCGCTGGAGAACCGCCTGCCCTGCATCTACCTGGTCGACTCCGGCGGCGCCTTCCTGCCGCTGCAGGACGAGGTGTTTCCGGACAAGGAACACTTCGGCCGCATTTTCTACAACCAGGCGCGCATGTCGGGCCTGGGCATTCCGCAGATCGCCGTGGTGATGGGCTCGTGCACTGCCGGCGGCGCCTATGTGCCGGCGATGAGCGACGAGACCATCATCGTGCGCGAGCAGGGCACCATCTTCCTGGGTGGTCCGCCGCTGGTGAAGGCCGCCACCGGCGAGGTGGTCGATGCCGAGGCGCTGGGCGGCGCGGATGTCCATACGTCTGTTTCGGGCGTGGCCGACCACTACGCCGAGAACGATGCCCACGCGCTGTCCATCGCGCGCGACATCGTGGCCAGCCTCAATCGCAAGAAGGACATGCCGCTGGCCCTGCGCGCGCCGTGCGAGCCGCTGCATGCCGCCGAGGAACTGTACGGGGTGATCCCGCAGGACAACCGCCGTCCGTTCGATATCCGCGAAGTCATTGCACGCATCGTGGACGGCTCGGAGTTCCACGAGTTCAAGGCGCGCTACGGCAAGACCCTGGTGTGCGGCTTTGCGCATATCCACGGCTATCCGGTGGGCATCATCGCCAACAACGGCATCCTGTTCTCCGAGTCGGCGCTCAAGGGCGCCCACTTCATCGAACTGTGCAACCAGCGCAACGTGCCGCTGGTGTTCCTGCAGAACATCACCGGCTTCATGGTCGGCAAGAAATACGAGAACGCCGGCATCGCCAAGGACGGCGCCAAGATGGTGACCGCGGTGGCGTGCTCGCACGTGCCCAAGTTCACCGTGGTGATCGGCGGCAGCTTCGGCGCCGGCAATTACGCCATGTGCGGCCGCGCCTATGGCGCGCGCTTCCTGTGGATGTGGCCGAACGCCCGCATCAGCGTGATGGGCGGCGAGCAGGCCGCCTCGGTGCTTGCGACGGTGCGTCGCGACGGCATCGAAGCGGGCGGCAAAAGCTGGAGCGCGGAGGAAGAGGAGGCCTTCAAGGCACCGATCCGCGACCAGTACGAACGCCAGGGTCATCCCTATTACGCCAGCGCGCGCCTATGGGACGACGGCATCATCGATCCGGCCGATACGCGCCGCGTGCTCGGCCTGGCGATTTCCGCCTCGCTCAATGCGCCGATCGAACCGCAGCGCTACGGCGTGTTCCGCATGTAGTGGACACTCATGCGCCTGCCAACCCAGGGCAGGCGCAGCATGTTCAAAGCTTGCCGGTTGGCGTCAGCGCGGAACGCGCAACGAGGACTCGCGCAGTGCGGTGTCGTGGTCCACTTCGTCGTGCCCGGCGAAGTCGAGCGTGTCGACCACGTTGTGACCGGCCGGGTGATGCACGTGCGTCGGCGAGGTGGTGACGTCGGAGAGGTCGCCGTCTGGCACGGCCGACTCGGTGTTGGGCGTGTGCTGCATGGGTGGCTCCTGTGGGATCGGCGCATTCTAGCCGCGCCTGGTCTCAATGGCGCTGGGGCATCGATGTGCCCAGGCTCGGCAAGAACTTGCTGTCCGCCCTGGCCCGCGGAACGGCAAGCACATTGCGTCTCCATGGCGGCTGATAGTAGGTTTTGCCGACCCGTTGTCTCATGCAGGCTTAGGAAGGACTCCCATGGCTGTGCAGAAACGTTCCGCGCTCTTTGCGTCGCTCCTGGTTGCCCTGATGCTGTGTGGTTCCGTGGCGATCGCCAGCAACGACACGGCGCTCAAGACCATCCCCATCGATACGAAACCGATCGCCGCGGCGCCCGTCACCGTCAGCGACCGCAGCGAAGACAACAGCCGCTCGTTCAACCAGCCCACCGACGATGGCCGACCGGGCGAGTACTACTTTGCGCTTGGCGTGCAGGCGGTCAAAAAAGGCGACTACGAGCACGCCATGGCGATGTACAAAGTGTCCGCCTCATGGGCGTACAAGCCCGCCGAGTACAACCTGGGCGTGATGTACCTGAGCGGACAAGGCGGGCCGGTGGATCTCCCGCATGCACTGGCGTGGATGGCGTTGGCGGCGGAACGCGACGATGCGCAGTACGTGCGTGCGCGCCAGCTGGTGTACAGCCATATGTCGCCTGAGCAATACGACCAGGCCAACGTGATCTGGCGCGACCTGCTGCCCACCTATGGCGATGAAGCTGCCCTGCCCCGCGCCAAGTCGCGCTGGCGCGAGGCGCGGCAGAACGCCACGGGCTCGCGTGTTGGGTCATCGGCCGCCCATGTCATGGTCGGCGGCGCCGATGGCACGCCCAACCATATGAATTCACCGAACTACGATTTCCACGACGGCGGCCACGTCAGCGGCAACCCCGCCGAGGTGGCCGGCGTGCACCAGGGCGATGGATCCGTGGCCTATCAGGCGCTGCGTTCCACCGACAATCCCTACGACCCCAAGGTCATGCCGGTGACGGGCCAGGCCACGGTGGGTCCGTTGTCGCAGGTGCAGGCCAAAGACGGTGCCGCCAGCAGCGACCAGACGGCCAAGAAGGACAGCGACGACGGCACGCATCCGTAGCCGACGGGCGTGCCACGCGGGTCCGCGTGCCCTCATCGTCCGGCGATGCGCCCGGGTGCAATTGCCCGGTGCAGCGGTTGGGAGTAGCTTGGTTCTGCTGCCTTCCCCTGCAGACGATGCGAGGTGTCGCCATGACTGTGCGAAATCACCTGATGCAGACTCCGTTATCCCTGTTGGCATGCGCCGGACTGTGGTTCTGCCCCGGCCTGCACGCCACGGATACGGCGCTACCCACCATCCCTATCGATGCCCAGACGTCCCAGCCCAAAGTGGTGAGCTACCGGGCCACGCCGGACGTTCCCACCAGCCGCACCGATCCGTTCAACCGGCCCGAGGACGATGGCCGGCCGGGCGAATACTTCTTCTACCTGGGCGCGCTGGCCAATCAGAAGCACGACTACGAGCACGCCATCGCGATGTACAAGGTATCGGCCTCGTGGGCGTACAAACCCGCCGAATACAACCTGGGCGTGTTGTATCTCAACGGCCTCGGCTCGCCGGTCGACCTGCCGCGTGCCATGGCGTGGTTTGCCCTGGCAGCCGAGCGCAACGACACCCAATACGTCTATGCCAAGCAATTGCTGTATGCGCACCTCACGCCGGAGCAGTTCGATGAGGCCAATGTGATCTGGCGCGAACTGCTGCCCACCTACGGCGATGCCACCGCCCTGGTGCGCGCCAAGGCGCGTTGGCGCGAAGTGCTGATGTCGGCGACGGGATCAAGGGTCGGCTCGGCGGCGCCGCATCTGGTCGTCGGTGGCACGACGGGCAGGAACAGCCATGAGTCGCCGATCAACTACGACGTGGGCATCGGCGGCATGCAGGCCTTTACCGCTGGCGAGGTTACCGGCGTGCACCAGACCGATGGCGTCATCGCCTATCAACAGTTGCGTGCGAGCACGGATCCCTACGATCCGAAATTCACGTCGTATCTGCTCTCGGGCACGGTGACGGTGGGCATACTCACACCGGTGAAGTCTGACGATCCATCCTTGCGCAAGATCAATCCGCCGATGGAGCTGCCGGGCAACCGCCAGTAAGGCGCTACTTGCTGCGCGGACGAAATTCCAACGGCTGCACGTCGCGCGCAGCAGCAGGTGGCTTGGGACCACAGGCCCCGCAGGTATCGCAGCCATCGCTGCAGTTGCCGGTGGCCTGCTTGGGCTGCAGGCGATGGGCCAGCGCACGCTGCCATCCGGCGCTGCCCGGCCGGTCAAGCCGCAGCGCCAGCGAGGCCAGCCAGCGGCTGGTCAACTTCGGTGCCAGTTTGCGCAGGGTGATCCATGCGCTGATCAGCACGATCACGCCGATGATCAGGTATTGCGCGAGCAGCCCGGTACTCATATCAGCCAACTGGTGATCTGGTAGGTGAGGAACGAGGCGATATACGCCACCACGAACATATAACCAAACGAGATGCCCACGTTGCGCCACGAGTTGGTCTCGCGGCGGATCACCGCCAGCGTGGACATGCACTGCGGCGCAAACGCGAACCACACCAGCAAGGACAACGCGCTCGCCAGCGAGAAGTTGGCCGCCAGCGCCTGCGCCAGGCCCGCCCCTTCGGCGCCCTCACCGCCCACCGCATACACGGTCGCAAGTGCAGCCACGGCGGTTTCACGCGCGGCAAAGGCGGGAATCAGCGACACGCTGATCTGCCAGTTGAAACCCAGCGGCGCGAAGATGAATTGCAGTCCGCGCCCCATGTAACCGGCGAAGCTGTAATCGATGGCGGGGCCGGTGGCGCCTGCCGGCGGCGACGGGAAGGTGGAGAGAAACCACATCAACACGGTCAGGCCGAGGATGATGCCGGTCAGACGCTTGAGAAAGATCGTGCCGCGTTCCCACAGGCCGAGCGCGACGTCGCGAGGCTTGGGCAAGCGATAGGACGGCAGCTCCATCAGCAGCGCGTGTTCGCTGCGGTCGCGGCGCATCTTTTTCATCACCCAGCCCACCGCCATGGCGCCGAGCACGCCGGCCGCGTACAGCGCAAACAGCACCAGGCCCTGCATGTTGAAGATGCCGAGCACACGACGCGTGGGGATGAAGGCGCCAATCAACAGCGCATACACCGGCAGACGCGCGGAGCACGTCATCAACGGCGCCACCAGGATGGTCGAGAGGCGATCGCGCGGGTCGGTGATGCTGCGCGTACCCATGATGCCGGGAATGGCGCAGGCGAAGCTGGAAAGCAGCGGAATAAACGAGCGCCCGGTCAGCCCCACCGACACCATCAGGCGATCGAGCAGGAAGGCCGCGCGCGGCAGGTAGCCCGATTCCTCGAGCACCAGGATGAAGAAGAACAGCACCAGGATTTCCGGCAGGAAGCCGATCACCGTACCGAGGCCACCGAACACGCCATCGACCAGCAGGCTCTGCAGCGGTCCCGCCGGCATCCATGCGGTGGCGTGCTCGCCGAGCCAGCCGAAACCGTCACCGATCAGATCGGTCATCGGCTTGCCGGCGGCATATACCGCCTGGAACACCAGGAACATCACGACCGCAAGAATGGCCAGGCCGAACACCGGATGCAGCGCCCAACGATCGAGCGCGTCGTCGATCTCCGCCGTTGCGCGCGGCATGGTCACGGTGGCTGCCATCAGTTCGCGCACCTGCGCATGCAGATCGGCGCGGCTTTCGGCGTCATCGGCCTGCGCGGGCGCGGCCTGCGGCATCTCACCGTCCACCTGAGCGATCAGCGCCTTCACGCCGTCGCGTTTCACCGCAATGGTTTCCACCACGGGGATGCCCAGGCGTCGCGCCAGTTCCGGCACATCGATGACGATGCCGCGGCGACGCGCGGCATCCATCATGTTGAGCGCCAGTACGACCGGGCGGCCGAGCCGCTTCACTTCCAGCACGAAACGCAGGTGCAGGCGCAGGTTGGTGGCGTCGGCCACGCACACGATCAGATCGGGAACGGCTTCACCTGGATAGTTGCCCTCCAGCACGTCGCGCGTGATCTGCTCGTCGGGGCTGGTGGCGTCGAAGCTGTACGTGCCCGGCAGGTCGAGCAGCTGCAGCACGCGGCCGGAAGGCGCGGTGAAGCGGCCTTCCTTGCGCTCGACCGTGACGCCGGCATAGTTCGCCACTTTCTGGCGGCCGCCGGTGAGCTGGTTGAACAAGGCGGTCTTGCCGCAGTTGGGATTGCCGACCAGGGCAATGCGCAGGGTGCCCGCACTCATCCAGCATGCTCCGACTGGACCTGCACGCGCTCCGCTTCTTTGCGGCGCAACGCGAAGCGCGTCGAGCCGATCTGGATCAGCAGGGGATCTGCTCCCAGCGGGCCCTGCGCCACCACGCGAACCGGCTCGCCCGCCACGAAGCCCAGGTCGCGCAGGCGCTGCGCGATCGGGTCGGAAGCATGAGCATCGTCCACTCGGTCCACCACGGCAGTAGCCCCTTTCGGAAGATCGGACAGGCGCACTGGTCACCAACTTAAATAAGAATGGTTCGCATTGTACATGAGCCACCCGGGTACTGCAGCGCGGCCGGATGCCGCCTCCAGCCCCGGCAAGCCGCAAGAACATGGGGCTGAACCGTTGCCATCGCCGCCGCCTTGGAAGTGGCGGCAAACGCCCCGATAGCAGTGAAGCGGGCTGTCGCATTCCTTTGTGCGATGGCGCTACCCACGGATACCGAGGTTCACATGGCTCTATTCGCCAGACACGCGAGCGGGTTACGGCTCGAACGCATGCAAGCTTCCTCGCAGTACGCCGGCGAGGCGTTTGCCAATACCTATCCATCCAGCACGCCGCGCGTGGCCGACGACAAGCCGTCGCTGGTCGATTTCATTTTCCACGGCGAAGGACGCACCCCGCCCCGCCCCCTGCCCTCGCTCGACCCTCGCGCCGCCTGGACGCGTCCGGTGGACACCGGCCTGCGCAGCACCTGGCTTGGCCATTCCACCGTGCTGCTGGAAATCGACGGCGCACGCGTGCTCACCGATCCCGTGTGGGGTGAACGTGCCTCGCCATTTACGTTCATGGGGCCGAAGCGCTTCCAGCCCGTGCCGGTGGCGATCGACCAACTGCCGCCGCTGGATGCCGTGCTGATCTCGCACGATCACTACGACCATCTCGACTACCCGAGCATTCGCGCGCTGGCGAAGCTGGACGTGCCCTTCATCACCTCGCTGGGCGTGGGCGTGCATCTGGAAGCCTGGGGCGTGCCGGCCGAACGCATCACCGAGCTGGACTGGTGGGAAAGCACCACGTTGCCGTGCGGACTCACGCTCACCGCCGCGCCCTCGCACCACTTCTCCGGCCGCAGCCTGCACGATCGCAACGCCACGCTGTGGTCGTCCTTCGTGTTGCGTGGCGAACGGCATGCGGTGTTCTTCAGCGGCGACACGGGCCTGTCGCCGCATTTCAGCGAGATCGGCGAACGACTCGGACCGTTCGACCTGGTGATGATCGAAGTGGGCGCGTTTCATCCGTCCTGGGGCAGCGTGCACCTGGGCCCCGACAATGCGATCAGCGCATGGCGCCAGCTGGGCAGCGGCCGCTTTCTGCCGGTGCACTGGGGCACCTTCAACCTGGCCATGCATCCGTGGGCCGAGCCGGCCGAGGTCCTGCTGGCCAGGGTGCCGGAGGGCCTGGTGATGCCGCGCCTGGGCGAAGTGATCGAACCTGCGCAGTTTGAAACCGTGCAGCCGTGGTGGCGCGAGCTGAGTGCGGAACACTCCAAGGGCTGTGCGCGGCAGGCCGCCGAATTCCTGGTGCTGCCGGCCAAGGACTGAGCCACGCCGCCCCGGCCAGGAGATGGTCGGGGATGGTTCGGTTTACGATGGCGCTCCCCAGCAGGAGCTTTCCATGGCCAGCAGCATCCAGATTGCCGATCACGGCGGCGTGCGCCGCATCGCGTTGAATCGCCCGCAGGTGCACAACGCGTTTGACGACGGCCTGATCGCGGAGCTTACCGAGGCACTGACCCTGGCCGGCGCGGAGAGCACGGTACGCGCGGTGGTGCTCACCGGCGAAGGCGCCAGCTTTTCGGCCGGCGCGGATCTCAACTGGATGCGCGGCATGGCCAGCGCGAGCGAAGCGGAGAATCGCGAGGATTCGCTGCGCCTGGCGACCCTGATGCGCACGCTGCAATACCTGCCCAAGCCCACCATCGCCCGCGTCAACGGCGCCGCTTACGGCGGCGGCGTGGGCCTGGTGGCGTGCTGCGATATCGCCATCGGGGTGGACAGCGCACGCTTCGGCCTCACCGAGGTGAAACTCGGCCTGGTGCCGGCGGTGATTTCGCCGTACGTCATTCATGCCATCGGTTTGCGGCAGGCCCGTCGCCTGTTTGTCACGGGCGAGTTGTTTGATGCCGCCACGGCGCTGCAGATCGGCCTGCTGCATCGATGCGTGCCGGCTGATCAGCTCGATAATGCGGTCGATGCTGCGCTTGCGTTGCTTGCCAAGGCAGGACCGGTGGCGCAGGCGGAGGCCAAGCAGCTGGCGTTGCGCATGGCCGGCGCTGATGCGGCGCAAGCGGAGGCGATCGATCGCGACAACGCAGCACTGATCGCACGCCTGCGTGTGTCCAGCGAAGGCCAGGAAGGCCTGAGCGCGTTCCTGGCCAAGCGGGCCGCGGCGTGGTGCGCAACCGATTGAGGCACCTCGGCGGCGCATGGCCGTCCATTCATTTCATCACTGGGGAGTGACACGATGATCGACCATGTCGGCTTGCAGGTTTCCGGTTACGAACGCAGCCGTGAGTTCTACCGCAAGGTGCTCGCCACCCTAGGCGGCGAACTGGTGATGGAGGTGACGGAGGAGCAGACCGGCGACGGCTCGCACGCCGGCTTCGGCATCGCCGGGCGACCGACGTTCTGGATCGGCACTTCGCAGATCACCCACGCCAGCGGCGCCGTGCACGTGGCATTCACCGCGCCTGATCGCGCTGCCGTGATGGCCTTTCATCGCACGGCCATGGAGGCGGGCGCGACCGACAACGGCGCACCCGGCCTGCGTCCGCACTATCACGAGCATTACTACGGCGCCTTCGTGCTCGATCCGGATGGCCACAACATCGAAGCGGTCTGCCATCTGCCGGGCTGATGCCCACCGACCACGATCACTCCCTGGAGATCACGCCATGACGCATCCCATCATCAATATCGCCGATGTCCAGCTGCAGCCGTTTCCGCCGGGCATGGGCCCCACCGGCGACACCGCCGAACGTTTCGAAGCGCGCATGGGGCGCTTCGGTCCGCAGATCGGTGCAAAAAAGCTCGGCTACAACATCACCGCCGTGCCGCCCGGCAAGCGTGCATTTCCGCTGCACTGCCATCGCGTCAACGAGGAGATGTTCTTCATCATCGAAGGCAGCGGCGAGGTGCGCTTCGGCGAGGAGCGCTATCCGATCCGCGCCGGCGACGTGATCGCCTGTCCGCCCGGCGGTCCGGAAAAAGCGCACCAGATCATCAACACCGGCAGCACCGAGATGCGCTACCTCGCGGTGAGCACCAAGGAATCGCCGGAGATTTGCGAGTATCCCGATACGGGCAAGATCGGCATCCTGGCGGAATATCCGCCCGCGGCCGATGGCACGCCGCAGGGGTTTCGCATGGTGACGCGGGCGGATATGCAGGTGGGTTACTGGGACGAGGAATAAAACCTCAGTCCCTGTGGGAGCGCACCCTGTGCGCGACGAGGCTGCCTCACCGTTCGGCCGTCGCGCACAGGGTGCGCTCCCACAAGGGTTTCACTGCCCATGTTGCGCCGCGCATCGGCTCCGGCGTGCCGATCTGGTAGTTTTGGCGGCTCCCAGCCTCCCCCGGAAGCCGCATGTTCGAGCGCGTACTCATTGCCAACCGTGGCGAGATCGCCTGCCGTGTCATCCGCACCTGCCGACGCCTGGGGATCCACACCATCGCGGTGTATTCGCAGGCTGATGCCAACGCGCAGCATGTGCGCCTGGCCGATGAGGCCTGGCCGATCGGCGGCCCGCGCCCGACGGAATCGTATCTGCGTGGCGAGGCCATCCTCGAGGTGGCGCGCAAGAGCGGCGCGCAGGCCATCCATCCTGGCTATGGTTTTCTTTCCGAGAACACCGCGTTTGCGCGCGCCTGTGCCGATGCCGGCATCGCCTTCATTGGTCCGCGCCCCGAAAGCATCGACGCCATGGGTTCCAAGGCTGCCGCCAAGGCGCTGATGGAGCGGCATCAGGTGCCGCTGGTGCCGGGTTATCACGGCGAGGATCAGTCCGCCGAGGTGCTCGCCGAACAGGCGCGCCGTACCGGCTTCCCGCTGATGATCAAGGCGGCGGCCGGTGGCGGCGGCAAGGGCATGCGCATCGTGCGCGGCGAAGCGGAATTCGTCGATGCGCTGGCCTCCGCGCAGCGCGAGGCGGCCAGTTCGTTCGGCGATACGCGTGTGATCCTCGAGCGCTATGTGGAGCATCCGCGCCACATCGAATTCCAGGTGTTCGGCGACACGCAAGGCAACATCATCCATCTCAATGAGCGCGAATGCTCGGCGCAGCGGCGCTACCAGAAGGTGCTGGAGGAAACGCCCTCGCCCTTCCTCGACGACGCACGCCGCGCCGCCATGGGCGCTGCCGCCGTCGCCGCGGCCAAGGCGGTGAACTATGTCGGCGCGGGCACGGTGGAATTCATCGTTGCCCAGGACGGCGAGTTCTTCTTCATGGAGATGAATACGCGCCTGCAGGTCGAGCATCCCGTCACGGAAGAAACCCTGGGCCTGGACCTGGTGGAATGGCAGTTGCGCATTGCCGCCGGCCAGCCGTTGCCGCTGGCGCAGGAACAGATCAAGGCGCATGGCCATGCCATCGAAGTGCGCCTGTATGCCGAAGATCCGGACCAGAACTTCCTGCCCGGCTCCGGCAAGCTGGTCAAGCTGCGCCTGCCTGCGCCGTCGCGCCACGTGCGTCTGGACGGCGGCGTGATCGAAGGCGACACCGTCACCATCTTCTACGACCCGATGATCGCCAAACTCATCGTGTGGGACGTCGATCGTCCGCAGGCCCTGCAGCGCTTGCGCGATGCGCTGATGGCCAGCGAAATCGTGGGACCGAAATCCAATATCGCCTTCCTCGAACGCCTCGCGCGTCACCCGGTGGTGGTCGAAGGTCGCATCGATACCGGCTATCTTGATCGTCACCTGGACCAGTTCCTGGCGGGCGATGTGGCGCCGGCGGCATCCGTGCTGTTCGCCGCGGCGGTCGCCGCGCTGATGCACGAAGAAACCAGCGTCACCTCCAACATCAGCGATCCGTACTCGCCCTGGTCGCGCGCCGACGCGTGGCGCGTGGGTCATGCCGGCAAGCGCATCGTGGCCTTGTCGCTGCACGGCCAGCGCCATGAAGTGGAAGCGCATGGCCATGACGGCAACTATCAGCTGCGCTACGGCGATACATCCTGCGAAGTGCAAGGCGCACGCCTGGGCGCGGACGCGTTGAGCGCACGTTTCGACGGCGAGGCCATGCGCGTGCCCGTGCTTAACGATGCCACCCGCGTGACCGTGCATGACACGCAGGGCCACCGCTACGCATTTGAGCGCGCACCGGCATTTGCCTGGGAATCGAAGGAAGCCGCCGGCGGCAACCAGATCACCGCACCGATGCCGGGCCGCATCGTGCTGGTGAAGGCCCAGGCCGGCGACACCGTCGAAGAAGGCCAGGAATTGCTGGTGATGGAAGCGATGAAGATGGAGCTTGCCTTGAAGGCGCCGCGCGGCGGCAGCATCGCCAGCGTGCACGCCACCCAGGGCGATTTCGTCGAAGCGGACACGGTGCTGCTGCGCTTTGCCGACTGAACACGCGGATTGACGCCGCGTCGACAACACAATCCCGACGCTTGAAGCATCGCCCGGGTCCTTGCCCGGGCCTGGGGAGAGTCCATGCTTGCGCATTTCCGTTCCTTGCGGTCGACGATCGTGCTCACCCTGATCGCCATCGCCCTGCTGGCTGGCTGCGGCAAGCACGCCGATGAATCGGCATCCAGCGCCGACCACGGCCAGGCGGACGCCGCCAAACAGGCACAGGAAGACGCTGCCTCCACCGCGAAATGCGCGGACAACCCGCTGGCCCAGGCGCTGCCGCCCAAGCACGACATCGGCGGCCTGCCGTTTCGCCTATGGGACTGCACGCCGGCCAGCATCCGCGCGGTCTACGGCAAGAACGACAGCAAGCAGGTGGAGATCTCGGTGACCGACACGCACCCCGCCGACACTGGCACGCCCGCGGGCAGCGAGGACGTCAACCGGCGCACGCGCGACATGCAGCGCTCGGTGACGCGGCAAGCCATCGAAATGCTGACCGCCATGACCGATCCGATGCAGGCCAACGCCGAATCCTTTCGTGCCCTGGGCGGCCCGGATTACGCGCCGGTGCTGGTGCCCACCTCCACCAAGGACTCCTTCGTCATCCACGTCACGGCACAGAGCGAAGTGGGTCCCGCCGAAGCCGTGGCCCTGTTCAAGGATCGCCACGTCGTCACCTTGCAGGCCACCAACCAAGGCAGCGCGCTGACCGGCTTGAACACGCCGCAGGCGCAGGCGCTGTTCCAGCCCTTCATCCAGCAATTTGATCCCGAACGGCTGCCGCAATGAGGGGTTTGCGCCGCCACCGGCGCTAATCGCGCTATGCTGATCGGCATGAGCACGAACCATGTCCGTATTGTCGAAGTCGGTGCGCGCGACGGCCTGCAGAACGAGAAAACACTGCTGCCCGCCGACGTGAAGATCGCCTTGATCGATCGCCTTTCCAGCACCGGCCTGAAGACCATCGAAGCCACCAGCTTCGTCAGCCCCAAGTGGGTACCGCAACTGGCCGATGCCGCCGAAGTATTCCAGGGCATCCGCAAGCTGCCCGGCGTGAGCTATCCGGTGCTGGTGCCCAACGAGCAGGGCTACGAGCGCGCCCGCGCCGTGGGCGTCAGCGAGATCGCGATCTTCACGGCCGCGTCCGAAGCGTTCAACCGCAAGAACATCAATGCGTCGATCGACGAATCGATCGAGCGCTTCCTGCCTGTGATGGTGCGCGCCAAACAGGACGGCGTGAAAGTGCGCGGCTATGTCTCCACCGTGCTGGGCTGCCCGTATCAGGGTGAAGTTCCAGTCCACGAGGTGGTGCGCGTGGCGCGTCGCCTGCACGAGGTGGGCTGTTACGAAGTCTCGCTGGGCGACACCATCGGCATCGGCACACCGGCCAAGGCGCGCGCCATGCTGAAGGCGGTGGCGCAGGAAGTTCCCATGTCCGCCCTGGCCGTGCATTTCCACGACACCTATGGCCAGGCGCTGGCCAATATCCTCGCCTGCCTGGAAGAAGGCGTGCGCGTGGTCGACAGCGCGGTATCGGGCACGGGCGGCTGTCCTTACGCCAAGGGCGCCACCGGCAACGTGGCCAGCGAGGACGTGGTCTACATGCTGCATGGCCTGGGCATGGAAACCGGCATCGACCTGGACATCCTGGTGGCCACCGGCGCCTGGCTGGCCGGCCAGCTGCACAAGGAAACCGCCAGCCGCGTGACGCGGGCGCGCACCGCAGCCTGAGACCTGGGCGCCTGCACGGCGCCCCTGCCCTCCCTGTTCATCCCGGCCCCGGGCCGTTTCGTCGCCCCAGGCCCGCTTCCGTCGAAAACCACGCGCCAGCCGCATAGCGGCTGGTTATGCTCCGACGCATCCCATTCAAGGACGTCGTGATGAAGAGCGTGTTCTTCGTAGCCCGCCTGGTCGTGTTCTGGTTCTTCGTGCTGCTGTTCGTGGCCTTGTTGCTCGCCAACAGCCCGCCGCTGCGCTACAAGGACACGGCACCGATGTTCGTGCTGATCATCTTCATCACCCTGGTGATGGTGGTGACCAGCGCGGTGACCCATCTGCGCCGCGTGCGCCTGATCGCCGGCCATCTCGACGACAGCACCATGGGCAACCGCCAGCGGCGGCAGATCGAGATACCGCTGGAAGCCGGTGAAGCGTTCGATCTGCTCGACGCCGCCATCCGCGAACTGCCGCGCAGCGAAGACGTGGAGAGCGCGCGCGACAGCCTGCAGATCCGCGCCAAGGTGCAGCGCCCCAAGGCCTATGGAACCAATCCGTTCGAACGGCTTGATCCGTCGCTGTGGTTCGGCCATGTGCGCAACCAGATCTTCGCCACGGTCACGCCACGCGAGGGTTCGGGCAGCGTCACCCTGATCTGCGAGCCCGAAGCCGGCGCATGGACCGACTGGTTCCGCGTCGACGACGGCACCAATCTGGAGAACGCCGAGGCCATCACCCGCGCCATCACCCGCCGCATCGCCGAGAAGCGCCGGCAGGAACAGCGCCGCGCCACCCAGACGGAAAACGAGAAGGAACGCACCGTGGCCCGCCTCAACCTGCTGCATGCGCAGGTGGAGCCGCACTTTCTCTACAACACGCTGGCCAGCGCGCAATACCTCACGCGTACCGATCCGTTGCAGGCCGATCACATGCTCGGGCATCTGATCCACTACCTGCGCCACTCGCTGCCGCAGCGCGACGATGCGCTGTCCCTGCTGGGCGATGAACTGGAACGCACCCGCGCCTATCTGGAAATCATGCGCCTGCGCATGGGGCCGCGACTCTCCCTGCAGATCGACGTGCCCGATGCGCTGCGCGCCATCGCGATGCCGCCGATGATGCTGCAGACGCTGGTGGAGAACGCCATCAAGCACGGCCTCGAACCCAAGCCCGGCGGCGGCACGGTGTGGATCCTGGCGCGCCGCGACGACAACACGGTGTCCATCACGGTGGCCGACGATGGCCGCGGTTTCAGCGACGCCAGCGGCGGCACCGGCATCGGCCTGAAGAATGTGCGCGAGCGGCTGCGCCTGATCTATGGCACGGATGCCTCGCTCTCGGTGGTCGGCAATGCGCCCGAAGGCGTCGCCGCCACCATCACCCTGCCCCTGCGCAGCGAGACTACGGAACACGCGTCGTGACCACTGCCATCCTTGCCGAAGACGAAACCCTGCTGCGCTCGGCGCTGCGCGATCTGCTCGCGCGCGTCTGGCCGGAACTGGAGGTGGTCGCCGACTGCGAAGACGGCGCCAGCGCCTTGGAAGCGATCAGCGAACATCGTCCCGACATCGCCTTTCTCGATATCCGCATGCCGGGCCTCAGCGGACTCGAAGTCGCCGAAGCAGCGGCCGAAGCGAGCCCGCAAACGCAGGTGGTGTTCACCACTGCCTACGACCAGTACGCGATCGATGCCTTCGAACGCGGCGCCGTCGACTATCTGCTCAAGCCCATCACGGAAGCCCGGCTCACCGCCACCATGCAGCGTCTGCAGACCCGCGCCGCGCCCCGCGCGATGGACGCCGCCGCGCTGTCGCAGCTGCTGCGCGAGGTGATGCTGCAACCCGGTTCGCGCACCGAACCGCTGACCTGGATCACCGCCAGCAACGGGCGCGAAACGCGGCTGATCATGGTGGACGACGTTGCCTATTTTCGTGCCGACAGCAAATACACCATCGCCATGACGGCCGAGGGCGAGGCGCTGCTGCGCAAACCCATTCGCGAACTGGCCGCGGCGCTGGACCCTGCGGTGTTCAAGCAGATCCACCGCTCCACCATCGTCAATCTGCGCGCGGTCGCCTCGATCGTCCGCGACGACACCGGCAAGGGCACGCTGCGGCTCAAGCAACGACCCGAGACCCTGGTGGTGAGCCAGCCGTTCATGACGCTGTTCCGGAATATGTAGCGCTGACATTCAACCACGCGGGAATCACGAGAGGTCATCATGGAAAAGCTGATTCTTCTGTTCTACCTGTTGTTATGCCTTGCCGGATGCGAGAAGGGACGCACGGTCATCACGCACGAACTGGTCGACGGCACGGACTTGCTCTACAGCAAGATCCAGATCACCGGTGAGCTGGCCACCTTCCGCTGCCTGCGCAGCCGCAGCGGCCAATGCCACTACACCGTACTGCCCGGCTCCTGCAGCACCCAGCGCGTGAACTGCGATCCGCCGATCACCGTCTTCACCATGCGCCAGGGCGATTCGCTGCTGCTCACGCGCCTGCCCGAAGACTTCGCCAGCTGCGTCACCTCCTCGCCCACGGCCGAAGGGCTTTGCGCCCAGCAACTGGCCGGCACCGGTCATCGCACGCCGTAACAGTCCGATCTCGCAGCCCGGCGCCGGGCCTCGCTAGAATCGGCAGCATCGACGGCGGGAGTACGCGATGCGGTGGCAACCACGCAAGATCTGGATCGGCGGGCTCGCAGCCCTGGCCGTGGCGGCCGCCACGGCGGCAACCGCACCACCCAAGGGCGACCTGCTGCTGGTGCCTGACCGCGTCTGGACCGCCGATGGCGATGCCGCGCACGCGGGCTGGGCGGTGCTGGTGCATGAAGGCGTCATTGCTGGCGTGGGTCCGGTGGACAGTCTCCACGCCCCTGCCGACGTCCGGCGCATCGCCCTGCCCGGCACCACGCTCACGCCGGGCCTGATCGATCTGCACTCGCATGTGTTCCTGCATCCGTACAACGAGACGCTGTGGAACGACCAGGTCCTGAAGGAACCGCAGGACTACCGCACGCTCGAAGCCGCCGCGCATGCGCGCGCGACCTTGATGGCCGGCTTCACCACCCTGCGCGATCTGGGCACCGAAGGCGCCGGCTTCGCCGATGTGTCGATCAAGCGCGCGATTGACGAGGGCATGATTCCGGGCCCGCGCATGTTCGTCGCCACCCGCGCCATCGTGGCCACGGACAGTTATGGACCGGGTCCACGCGGCTTCCGTCCTGACCTCGACTTGCCGGGCGGCGCGCAGGAAATCAGCGGCGTGGACGAGGCCATCCGCGCCACCCGCGAACAGGCCGGTCACGGCGCCGATTGGATCAAGCTTTACGCCGACTACCGCGTGGGCGCCGATGGCAGCACGCAGCCCACGCTGTCGCTGGCTGAAATGAAGGCCATCGTGGATACCGCGCATCTTTCGGGCCGGCCGGTGGCTGCGCATGCGTCCAGCGACGAGGGCGTACGCCTCGCCGTGGAAGCGGGCGTGGACAGCATCGAACACGGCTATGGCGCCAGCGAGGCGACCTTCCGCCTGCTCAAGCAGCACGGCACCGCGTACGAACCCACGCTGACCGCCGTGGAAGCCACCGCGCAGTATTTCGAGCACTACGTGCCGGGCCAGAGTGAACCCACGGCGCGCATGAAAGAAGCCGAACGCGCCTTTCGCACCGCACTCAAGCTGGGCGTCACCATCGGCAACGGCAGCGACGTGGGCGTGTTCACCCATGGCGACAACTGGCGCGAGCCGGCCAATATGGTGCGCGACGGCATGACGCCGCCGCAGGCCCTGCACGCCGCAACCAATATCGCGGCGCGCATCCTGCGCCAGCAGGACAAGTTCGGCCGCATCGCGCCGGGCCTGCGCGCGGACCTGGTCGCTTTCACCGGCGATCCCAGCACGCATATCGACGATCTCCAGCATCCCGTCTTCGTGATGAAGGACGGCAGCCTTTACCGCACACCGCAAACCACACCATGACCGACTTCCTGATCCGTCCCATCGAAGCACGCGACAACGCCGCCGTGGCCAGCATCATCCGCACCGTGATGCCGGAGTTCGGCGCTGACGGCCCGGGCTTCGCCATCCACGATGCCGAAGTCGGCGCCATGTACGAAGCCTATACGCGGCCACGCAGCGCCTATTTCGTGGTGGAGCGAGACGGCAAGGTGATCGGCGGCGGCGGCGTGGCGCCGCTGGAAAGCGGCGAAGCGGATGTGTGCGAGCTGCGCAAGATGTATTTTCTGCCCGAGGCGCGAGGCATCGGCGCCGGCAGCGCGATGATGCTGCGCTGTCTGGACGCGGCGCGCGAGCATGGCTTTCATCGTTGCTATCTGGAAACGCTTACCGGCATGGATGCGGCCCAGGCGCTGTATCGTCGTCACGGCTTCCGCACCCTTTGCGCGCCGATGGGCGGCACCGGACATTTCAGCTGCGACCAGTTCTATCTGCGCGATCTGTAGGAGTACCTCATGGCCCACGATCACCGCATCGACGCCTACATCCTCAAGGCGCCGCCGTTCGCCCAGCCCATCCTCGAACATCTGCGCGATGTCGTGCATGAAGCCTGCCCGGAGGTCGAGGAAGGCATCAAGTGGAGCATGCCGTTCTTCAGCCTCAACGGCTCGCCGATGTGCCAGATGGCCGCGTTCAAGCAGCACTGCGCGTTCGGCTTCTGGCGCCACAAGGAGGTGACCGGCAGCGATCGCGCCGATGGCATGGGCCAGTTCGGCAAGCTGACCTCGCTGAAGGATCTGCCGGCGAAGAAGACGCTGATCGCCCTGATCCGCAAGGCCAAGGCCTTGAACGAAACCGGCGTGAAGGTATCGCGCCCCAAGGCCGCGCCCAAACCCGCACCGACGCTGCCCGAGGATGTCGCCGCGCTGCTGGCGATGAAGAAGCACGCCGCCGCCCGCAAGACCTACGAGGGCTTTCCGCCCAGCGCGCAGCGCGACTACGTCGAATGGATCACCGAAGCGAAGACTGACGCCACGCGCCAGAAACGCATTGCCAGCGCGCTGGAGTGGCTGGCCGAAGGCAAGCGACGCAACTGGAAGTACGAAGCATGCTGAAAGCGCCGCTGCTGCATTTCGAGATCGACGACCCCGCGGCGCCCAAGGTCGCGCCGCTGCTGCTGCAATTGGACGGCTATCTGGCCGAACTGTATCCCACCGGCAATATCCTGCCGGTGCCGCTGGCCGAGCTGAAGCAGCCGAACGTGACCTTCCTCACCGCCCGTGTCGACGGCAAGCCAGTGGCTTGCGGCGCCTTCGTTCGTCACAGCGACTATGTGGAAGTCAAGCGCATGTACGTGCTGCCGGCCTGCCGCGGGCTGGGCCTTGGCAAGCAACTGCTCGAGGCACTTGAGAAGGAGGTGGCGCGCAGCGGTGGCACCCTCGTGCGCCTGGAAACCGGTACCGCCCAGGCCGAAGCGCTGGAACTCTACGCACGCGCCGGCTATCGTCGCTGCCCGCCCTTCGGCGAACACCAGTCCAACCCGCGCAGCATCTGCATGGAGAAAGCGCTCGCATGATCCGTATCGCCCACGCTGACGATGCCAGCGCTGTCCACGACATCTACACTCCGTCCGTACTGCACGGCGTGGAAACCTTCGAGACCGAGCTTCCCGGCGTCGAGGCGATGCGCGAACGCATACTCACGCGCCTGCGCCACTACCCGTGGATCGTCTGGGAAGAAGACGGCCGCGTGCTGGCCTATGCCTATGCCAGCCGCTTCCGCGAACGCGCCGCCTACGACTGGATCGCGGAGACCTCGATCTATGTGCATGCCGACGCACGCCGTCGGGGCATTGCGCGCAAGCTCTACGGCACGTTGCTCGAGGTGATGTGCCTGCAAGGCATCAACCAGGCCGTGGGCGTGATCACCCTGCCCGGCCAGAGCAGCGTCACCATGCACGAAACCATGGGTTTCACCCCGGCCGGCGTGTGGCGCAGTTCGGGCTACAAGCTCGCGCAGTGGTGGGATGTGGGCGTCTGGCAGAAACAACTGCAACCGACGCAGACACCGCCGCGGCCCGTGACGCCGTTTCCCGCAGTGGACGCCGAGCAGCTGAAGGCACTGTTCGCGGCTTGACCGCGGCCCATCGCGCGCTCATCGCAGCGAGTTGACCGCCTTCACCGCACTGTTCAGCCAGTCCCAGGCATCGGGCAGAAACACGGTGATCAGGATGGAGCCCATCGCCAGCAGCTTGGGCCACAAGGCGGACAAGGCTCCGCCCAGGGTCAACTGGTCCTTGTCGTTGGTGAACATGCGCCCGAGCAGATAGTCCTTCTCCAGCGTGAGTACGCCGTAGGTGATGGCGGCAAAGCCAAGCAGCATCAGGATGGCCGCCGCCGTCGTCTGCAACCGCTCGTACACCGGTGGATAGACCTGGATCAACATCAGCGTGACGGTGGCGCCGAGCACGGCGCACCACGCGCTGGACCTTACCGCCGTGCCGGCCAGCTTCATCTGCGACACCAGCACGGCCTGCCACTCGCGCAGCTTCGCCTTGTCGAACGAAGGGTCGACCGTGCCGCCCAGCAAGGCGTTGGTCTGGCGCACCCAGGCGGCAAGATCAGGCCGGCGCAGCGCGTTGTAATTGTCGATGCGCATGACCACGTTGAACGGGCTGCGCGGCCGCTCGTCGAGCAGCTTGGGCGTGGGCCATTCCTTGACTCCCGTGGATTCCTGCACGGCTGTCACCGTTCTGCTGAGCTCCAGGCTCATGCAGCGCCAGCGGTCCAGGCCCTCCAGGTAAAGCACCAGGAAGAAGCCGCTGCTGCCCAGCACGAACGCGCCAGCGAACGCCGAGAGCCAGACCGAATGGGCCCCGGTTGGCAGGTAGTCGTTGACGCAAAGCA
This sequence comes from Dyella japonica DSM 16301, assembly GCF_001010355.1. Classification (GTDB taxonomy): domain Bacteria; phylum Pseudomonadota; class Gammaproteobacteria; order Xanthomonadales; family Rhodanobacteraceae; genus Dyella; species Dyella japonica. Next base: position 28,670 of record NZ_JPLA01000032.1, read on the forward strand.
CCAGCACGAGCAACAGCAGCACGGTGGCCACCGACGCGCGCAGGTACGCGCGGTGGTAGAGGCGGACCTTCAGTCGCGAGGAGGCATCCACATGCTCGGCGATCGCCAGGCAATAGGCATTCCACACCCTCATGCGCACACCGCAGAACGCGACGAAGCACGCATAGGCAAGACACAAACAGATCAAGGCCCAACGATCCGTGCCATGCGCCAGATCCGTGTCGCCGGGCGTCGCCGGAGGAAACATCACGATGATCTTGCACGCAGCGACGACGATGCCGAACACGGCAAACGCGATCCATGGCGCCAGCCACCACCAGCTGGTCCTGGGCTCACCAGCCTGCCTGGAGGCACGCGCGCCGTTTGGCGTCTTCACCATGTCCATCCAGCGCATCGCATGGCGGCTGAGCGGAAGCGTGGCCAGTTCGGGCGTGCGTCCGTTGCGGACCAGCCACACCGCAGTGACGAGCAGGATGCCTAGCACGATCCCCATCGACAGGTAGACCGGCTGCTGCAGCTGCATGCGGGTATCGGCAACGATGGGAATATCGCCCATCGTCTTGCTGTTGCGCTGGGCTCCCCGCTTGTCCTGTTCATCGCGCTGGTCGGGAACCGACTCGTCGACACGCTGGAAGCCCGCCAAGGTCGCGACCAGCATGGCGGGTTCGTTGGGCGAGGCATCGCTGGGGCAGATCAGACCCACCACGGCGCGAAACATGTTGGCCGCATAGTCCGTCGGAAACGAAAAAAAGCGTCGACTGGCAGCGCGAGTGCAATGGTTCGCAACCAACTCAGGCGCGTTGCCGGCAGAACTGGGCGACGCCTGCTCGCGTGGCGACGCATCGGGCGCGGCTTTCGCAGGGAAGCAGTCCAGCCCTGACGCATTCAGGCACAGCAGGCTCTTGCCGGCCGGCATGATGATGCTGCCTCGGCTCATGGCGCGGTAATCGGGATGCACCATCAGGTTGTCCTGTTCCAGCACCACCGGCAGCGCGCCGGGAAAGGCATTGCGTATCTCGCTCAACAGGAACAGGCGATCGCGCACATCGGTGGCCACGATGATCACCGCCGCCGGCGTGACAAAGCGCTGCAGCGCGTCGAAGGTCTGGTAAAGCATCAGCTCGTCCGAACGCGAGCTCAGGCTGGGCTGGTACGTCGGCGGTTGATCGACGCCTCGTTCCACACCGGTCAGGTCCAGCTCGAGCAGCCGTTCGGGGAGCATGCTGCGGCGCTGCTTGGACTCTTCCTGCTTGAGCTGGACGTGTTCGGAGCGGATGGCGGCGATGTTCGGCGGAAACTGCACGCTGATGAACTGGACCCGGCGTGCCGTGGCCGTTGACGAAGACGATGCCGGTGACGATGCCGTTGATGCCGGCAATGCCGGCGGTGCCGATGATGACGACGACGAAGGCATCGCCAGCTTCGAAGCGCCCAGGCCAAAGCTGGATTCCTCGCTGAGTATCACCACCTTGTCGCCGCGCAGAATCCGGCGCTCCAGATAGCGCTTCACCCGTTCCAGCTGATGCCCGACGCTGTAGGCCAGCGGGGTGTAGTTCAAGGAAACGAAGGGCTGCAGCGGGCTGAGGTAGGCGTTCTGCACGATCTGATCATTGCTGTCGACGCTCGCGGAAGGCGTCCTGAGCACGATATTCAAGTGGCCCGGTCCCTGACAGGCCGCGCCCGTTGTTTCGAGGGCTGCGTTGCCTGAGGCCTGATTCGTGGCTTTGGCTGTCGCGGCCGCGCTTTTGATCGCCTGGTCCCTTGCTTCCGTGGCGACCTTGCTCAGTGCCGATGCCATCGATTCCATCGCACCGGAAAAAGTCGGACCGATCACCGCGAGATTCGCATCGCACGACCAGGAGACGCCGTTGATTGGTGCCTTCCACGCAATCCGGTCACAATCGGTCTGATTGAACGCGTCAGGCAGTGAGTTCTTCTGCTGGCGATTGCTCGCATCCAGTGCCATCGCACAACGCGCGGCGCGAATGAAAGACTCCGGATGGATGCCAAAGCTCGGCGTCTCGCCCACCAGGAACAGCACGTAGTACGTCGACTCGCACGCGGCGGCGTCTGCCTGCTTGTCTGTTTTGGATTTGCAGCTGCGCCAGTTGTCTTTGCGAAACAGCATCACGCTGGGCAGCGAACGGCGGCTTGCATCCGCTTCGTTGGGCGCGGGCTTGTCGTCGGGTGCGCGGGGCGCCCAGGTGAAGGCAAAACCGTCCAGCACGTATTCCTTGGCCTGGAACGCGCTCACCAGTGCGGTCAGCTCGGTGTCAAACGAGCGGCCAAGGCGTGTTTCCACCGGGTCAGGCATGGTCACCACGGCGGCGTGCACGTTGATCGCTGCATTGCCGGGCAGATGTTCGAAAGGCCGCAACGGATGCGGGAGTTCAGATGCCGCCACGAAGTACGACGACGAGGTCACCGGTGGTGGCGCGACCGACGAAGCGGCCGCCACAGCACCGGTCTCTTCCGGAGATTTCGCTGCGATGACCGGTGCAGCGCCGATCAATGCGGCAGCGAGCAGCCATCGCGTGATGCGCCGACGGCTTCCTTTCGACCGGCACGCCGCCAGCCCCGCGAACAAGCCCTTCGACACCGGCGACGTGGCGACCGGCCGTCCCTCCGAAACGGGTCCCTGAGCGGGATGGATCATGGCGACTCTCCCTATGCGAACGCGCCAGTCATCTCACTCCGCTGGTTCTACGCCATAAAGCCGCCAAAAACGCCTGGAAACATGGCTTAAGCCGCGGCGCCAAAGGTCATACGTATAACCAGCTACGTACCCCATGGAAGCGCTGTGACGGCCCCTGCAGGCGTTGCGCCGCAGGCCCCTCCCGGCGTCTCTCCGCCGCCCGGAAGGGCCAGGGCGCGCGGGGTGGCGCCTGGTCCGGCCTGCTGCGCTACCATTGGCGTTTTCCACCGCTTTTTGGACTTCATATGCAGCTCAATCAGGTCAAGGCGATCATCACCGGCGGCGCCTCCGGTCTCGGCAATGCCGTAGCCCAGCATCTGGTCGCCAATGGCGCCAAGGTCGCCCTGTTCGACGTCAACGAGGAAAAAGGCCAGGAAGCCGCCACGGCGCTGAAGGGTCACTTCTTCCGCACCGACGTCACCTCGGAGGAAGGCGTGTCCGCCAACGTCGCCGCCGCGCGCGATGCGATGGGTGGCCTGAACGTGCTGGTGAACTGCGCCGGCATCCTGGGCGCGGGCCGCATGCTGGGCAAGGAAGGCCCGATGCCGCTCAACACCTTCGCGACCACCGTGATGGTGAACCTGGTGGGCAGCTTCAACGTGGCCAAGGCCGCCGCTGCGCTGATGCAGAACAACGAAAGCGGTGAAGACGGCGAGCGCGGCGTCATCATCAACACCGCCTCGGTCGCCGCGTTCGAAGGCCAGATCGGCCAGGCCGCCTACTCCGCATCCAAGGGCGGCGTGGTCGGCATGACGCTGCCGATGGCGCGCGAACTGTCGCGCTTCGGCATCCGCGTGGCCACGATCGCCCCGGGCATCTTCTGGACGCCGATGGTCGACGGCATGCCGCCGCAGGTGCAGGAATCGCTGTCCGCCTCGATCCCGTTCCCGTCGCGCCTGGGCAAGCCGGATGAATTCGCCAGCACGGTGGCTTTCATCCTCGGCAATCGTTACATCAATGGCGAAACGATTCGTCTTGATGGCGCGGTGCGATTGCAGCCGAAGTAATAAAACAGGAGATAGCGGAGAGGAGTGAGGAGTGAGAGATGCTCCCGACTCTTCGCTTTCTCTCACTCCTCACTTCTATTCACTTACTCCTAGCCCCTATGAAAGCTTCCGACGTCAAGAAAGGCAACGTAGTCGAACACGACGGCACCGTTTATCAGGTGCGCGATATCGAGCGCAGCTCGCCGACGGCGCGTGGCGGCAATGTCACGTTCCGCTTCACCATGTATTCGATCCCCGGGGGCCGCAAGTTCGACCTGAGCCTGCGCGCCGACGACGATCTGAAGGAAATGGAGCTGGTGCGCCGCGAGGCGAACTTCTCGTACATGGACGGCGAAGCGTTCGTCTTCATGGACAACGAAGACTTCACCCAGTACCTGCTCTCCACCGAACTGGTCGGCGACAACGCCGGCTACATCGTGGAAGGCGTCGAGGGCTACTACGTGCAGCTGATCGACGATGCGCCGGTGGGCCTGCAGGTGCCGACCAGCGTGACGCTGACCGTGGTCGACACCGCCCCGGAAATGAAGGGCGCCAGCGCCACCAAGCGCACCAAGCCGGCCAAGCTCAGCACCGGCATCGAAATCCAGGTGCCCGAGTACATCACCAATGACGAGAAGGTGTGGGTGAACACGTTGACGGGCGAGTTCGCCGGCCGCGCCTGATCGGCGCTGCAAGTAAGTCACGAAAGCGCCGGGGAAACCTGGCGCTTTTTGTTTGACTTGACGCGGTGACACGGCTGCGGCACGTTCGCCTCTTCCCGCCCAGGAATGAATGCCGTGTCGCGTCCCCACGCTCCGCATGCTCGTTTCTTTCGTACTCGCCATTTGCTGACGCCGGTGCTCCTGGCGCTGACACTTTCGGCATGTGCACCGGCGCCAGTACGCAATCCCATCGCGCAATGGGTGCCCTCGCCCAATTTCGACGCGCGACGGCCCGTGCTGATCGTGATTCATTTCACCAACGAGCATTCCGCGGAACAGGCGCTGCATACCTTGCGCACCGCCAACAGCGGTGGCCCGGTGAGTTCGCATTACCTGATCGGCAACGACGGCCGCCTCTACCAGCTGGTCGCCGATAGCGACCGTGCGTGGCACGCCGGCGCCGGACACTGGGGCACGATTACCGATCTGAATTCCGCTTCCATCGGCATCGAGCTGGACAACGATGGCGACTCGCCCTTCACCCAGGTACAAATCGACAGCCTGCTGCGCCTGCTGGCCGACCTCACCGACCGCCTGCGCATCCCGCGCACGCAGATCATCGGCCACGAAGATCTCGCGCCCGGCCGCAAGGACGATCCCGGCCCGCGCTTTCCATGGCAGCAGCTGGCGCAGGCGGGCTTTGGCTTGTGGCCACGGGGCGCGCTGGTGGAGCCGCCGGCGGGGTTTGATCCGTGGGCGGCGCTGGGCTTGATCGGGTATCCGCTGGACGATCGGGTGTCCACGGTGCGCTCCTTCCATCACCATTTTCGTGGCATGGATGGCGATACGTTGGACGCACAAGACCTGCGCATCCTGTACAGCTTGTCGCAGCAGCTTGGGGCTGGTGGTAGTGGGGTAATGCCGGCGGCGGGGTAAGCGCTGCGCCCCACCCTTCTCCCTCTCCCCTGCGGGGAGAGGGTCGGGGTGAGGGGCGGGTGCTCGCGGGAACGCTTCTTTCTCGTCATTCCGGCGCAGGCCTGAGGCGCTTTCAACAGCCGTAGGCTGGTCATCCAGCTCTTGATCGTCATTCCTGCGAAAGCAGGAATCCAGTGACTTTGCGCTCGGTTGTCGCGTTACCGCCAGCGTGCCGCCTGCGCGGCGGGCGTTTCGACTGCCTGCCGGCAGCCGAGTCACTTTTCTTTTGCTGGCCCAAAAGAAAAGTAACCCAAAGAAAATGGCCTGATAACGCCCGCAGCATCGTGCTGGGATAAGCCCGAACGCTCGATGCAGGCCGTCAGGGGACAACCTCCGAGGGTACACAGGGGTACCTCAATGCGCTGCGCAACGCGCCCGAATCGCTGAGGACTTAAAGCGGGGCCTCGCTGCGCATCGGGCCTAGTTCCTCCCGCCTTGGCTTGTCTGTGGGAGCGCACCCTGTGCGCGACAAACCTACGGAGCGGTACACCGCAGCTGGGCGGTCGCGCACAGGGTGCGCTCCCACAGACAAGCGCCCGGCGACTCCCATGCACTTCACTTCGCCCTCCATCGGGAAACCGGCCAGTCCATGCGCCCTGCCCGACCAGCCACTCATCCCTCGCCCGTCGCGTTCGCTTCAGGCTGTTTGAGGCAGAATCACCGCACTGACTAGGAGTCTTGTCGCGTCATGTCCTCGACGGGTTATTCGTTGCGCGCCACGGTCGTGGACAGCCTGCTCACGGCCAAGCGGCCTGACGTGCCGGTGCGTGTGGTCGTGCGCAATACGGCTGCCGTGGTGCTGCCGCTGGCCATCGGCATCCTGACCGGACATCCGGGCATTGGACTGGGTATCGGTGCCGGCGCGCTGGACACCATGTTCTCGGACCAGCCGGGGCCTTACCGCCAGCGCATGACGCGCCTGCTGCTGGCCTCGCTGGCGGCCGGGTTGGCCTCCTTGATCGGCTTTCTGATCGGCGATCAGCTAATCCCCATCCTGATCGCCACGGCGGCGTTCGGATTTTTCGGCGGCTTGCTGGTGGTGTTTGGCCCGGACATGACGCGCGTGGGCATGACCAGCATGATCCTGCTGGTGGTCACCGCGGCCACGCCACGGCCGCTGGCCGAAGCGCTAGGCGCCTCGGCGCTGATCTTTGCCGGTGGCCTGCTGCTTACCCTGTTTTCCGTGGCGGCCTGGCCGCTGCAGCGCTACCGCCCGGAGCGGCATGCGCTGGCGGCGGTTTATCGCGGCCTCTCGACCCTCGCCCGCCAGCAGGAGCACGACGACGCCGACGTGCCTGCACTTACCGACGCCATGACCACGCTGCAGCACACGCTGCTGGGGCGGCACCACGCGCGTGGCCGCGCGATGGAGGCGTTCGGCGTGCTGCTGGAACTGGCCGAACGCATTCGCCTGGAGCTCACCGCGATGGCGGAGTTGCGCGGCAATTCCACCATCCACGCGATGTTCCGGGGCGACGCTGCGCGCGTGCTCGCAGCGATCGCCGACGCGCTGGAATTGGCCGAATCACCCCGCCAGGCCGAACACGCCTTGCAGACCCTGCAGGCCAGCGAGAACGCCCTGCTCAGCAATGGCGGCACCGCGGATGGCCTGGCCACGCATATCCATGCGTTGTCCGGACAGCTCGCTGCCGCGGTGCGCAATGCCAACTGGGCGGGCAGCCGCGGCGAGTTGCGCGCGGCTGCCGCGGAAACGCCGCTGCCGACGGCGCTGCGCAGCAGTTCGGCACGCGCCACCCTGCGCGCCAATCTCACGCCGCATTCGGTGGCGTTCCGTCATGCCGTGCGCAGCGCCGTCACGCTCAGTGCCACGCTGTTTGTCTCGCGCGAACTCGGCCTGCCGCATGGCTATTGGCTGCCGATGACGGCCGCCATCGTGCTGCGTCCGGATTTCGCCGCCACCTTCAACTTCGGCCTGTTGCGCGTGGTCGGCACCATCCTCGGCCTGTTGCTCACCACCGCCCTGCTGCATTTCACGCCGCACGACATGTGGGCGCATCTGCTCTTGATGGCGGTGCTGTGCATGGGCTTTCGCTACCTGGCCACCGCGCATTACGGCATTGCGGTGGCGGCGCTGACCGGCACCGTGGTGATCCTGCTGTCGTTCGAAGGCGTCAACTCCAGCGATGCGGTGCTCGATCGCGTGATCAATACGGCGCTCGGCAGCGGCATGGCCCTGGTGGCCTATGTGCTGTGGCCCACCTGGGAACGCGGGCGTGCGCGCGCGGCACTATCGGACATGCTCGACGCCTATGCCGACTATCTAAACGCGCTGGCCCATCCCGAACGCCGCGATCACCGTCGCGAAGCGCGCACTGCCGCACGCACCGCGCGCAGCAATGCGCAGGCCTCACTGGATCGCATGCGCTCGGAACCGGCCACGCCAGCGCCCCTACTGGAACTGGCCAATGCGCTGTTCGCCAACGGCAATCGCCTGGCCCGCACGGCGATGACGCTGGAGGCACTGATCGACGACCACCAAAGCCTGCCGGAGACGGCGGAAATGTGCGCGTTCGTCGACCACAGCGCCAAGGCCTTGCATGAAGTCGCTTCCGCCTTGCGCACGCAGCGGGCGCCCGAACAGCTACCCGATCTGCGCGGCCTGCAGCGCACCCTGGCCGCGCTGCTGAATATGGCGGAAGACCGTCAGGCCGCCGAGATGCTCGCGCGCATCAGCGATCGTCTGGTGGATAACGTGAACACGCTGGCGCATATCACCGGGCGCAGCCACAGCAAATCGACGGCGACGGCCTGACCGCGCTGACCACACGACCTGCCAATACGCTTGTGGGAGCGCACCCTGTGCGCGACGGCCAAACGAAGAGGTAGCGGCGCAGCTCCGCGGTCGCGCACAGGGTGCGCTCCCACAGTGATTCACCAGCTGCGCTTCAGGCCCCGACGCGCCGGCGCACGGCATCGATATCCCGCACCGGCCTCACCTCGATGCGCCCCGTCCGCGCCCACGGAAATTCCGCGGCGATGCGCACGGCCTCGGCCATGTCGGCTGCTTCGATCAGGTTGAAGCCGCCGAGGTATTCCTTGGCTTCGGCAAACGGGCCGTCCATCACGCTCATGGTGTTGTCGCGCATGCGCAGCGATTTGGCCTGGGCCGGCGATTCGAGCTGCATGGAATCGAGCAGATGCCCTTCGGCGCGCAGTTCGTCGGCGTGGACGAAGCAGCCGTGCATCATCGTGTCGAACTCACCCGGCGGCAGGGCCTCGAGCAGGCTGTCGTCGTTGTAGATCATGACCAGGAACTTCATGTTGCCTCCAATGGCTGCGGACGTCGTCGCGCTCGCCATGATGCCGCCAGCCGCGACGGCTTGCATGTGCAATCGGGCCAACGCACAGCTGGCGGGAATCTCGCCCCAGCTGAGTCGGGCGCCCTGCCACCCCGGGCAGCTTTTACGCTGCACCGCGCCGAGACGGCACCGCGCCCCTGACTTACACTCGGCGACATGCTCAAAATCGACACGCACGCCCATATCCTGCCCCGCGACTGGCCCAACCTCGCCGCCAAGTTCGGCGACGAGCGCTTTCCGGTGATGATTCACAACGACGGGCGCCATCGCATCTACAAGGATGGCAAGTTCTTCAGGGAGGTGTGGGACTCGGCCTTCGACGCGCAGCAGCGTATCGACGATTACGCCCGCTTCGACGTGAGCGTGCAGGTGGTGTCCACCGTGCCCGTGCTGTTCTCGTACTGGGCGCCGGGTTATCAGGCGCTGGAGCTGCATCGTCATCTAAACGACGAGACCGCGCGCATCTGCAACGACTACCCGCGCCATTACGCCGGCATCGGCACGGTGCCGCTGCAGTCGCCCGACCTGGCCATCCGCGAGCTGGAACGCTGCATCGACGAGCTGGGCCTGCAGGGCGTGCAGGTGGGTTCGCACTGCAACGACTGGAACCTGGACGCGCCCGAGCTGTTTCCCTTCTTCGAGGCGGCCGCCGACCTGGGCGCCGCGGTGATGGTGCATCCCTGGGACATGATGGGCGCCGCCAGCATGCCCAAGTATTGGCTGCCCTGGCTGGTGGGCATGCCGGCCGAACAGTCGCGCGCGGCCTGCTGCCTGGTGTTCGGCGGCGTGCTGGAGCGCCTGCCGCGGCTGCGCGTGATGCTGGCCCATGGCGGCGGCAGCTTCCCCTGGACCATCGGCCGCATCGAGCATGGTTTCCGCATGCGCCCCGACCTGGTCGCCACCGACAACCCGCGCAATCCGCGCGAATACCTGCAGCGCCTGTATTTCGATTCCTGCGTGCACGACCCGGCCGCCCTGCGCTATCTCCTGGATGTGACCGGGGTCGAGCGCGTGATGCTGGGGACCGACTATCCTTTCCCGCTGGGGGAACAGCATCCGGGCAGCGGCATCGAGTCACTCGGACTCGACGACCAGGCCCGCGCGCGACTCTTCCACGGCACCGCCCTGGAATGGCTGGGCCTGCCGCTGCAGCGTTTCGAACCTCACCTTCACGCACAGGAAAAGGCATGAGCTTGTTCCGCACTTTGGTTATCGCCGGCGCCCTCGTGATGGCCGGAGCCGCCCACGCCACCGATATCAGCATGGCCGGCGGCAGCGTCACCTTCAGCACGCCCGACCAGTGGATGGGCATCATGGAAACGCAGGGCGATCCGGAAGTACGCGTGTTCCAGGTCCCCGACCCCTCGCCCAACGGCAGCAGCAGCCTCGCCCGCATCAGCGTCACGGTGAAGCAGGTGGGCAACGCCGGCGAGTTCCAGCAGTACGTGACCGGCGCCATGGGCAAGGCCAAGGCACTGACCGGCTACCAGGCCACCAGCGGCGGCACGCCCGACAACTTCGTCTACACGGCGCAGGAAAACGGCGCGCAGTACAGCTACAGCGAGCGCTACTGGTTCAAGGACAGCCACGCCATCCAGCTGCGTTGCGTGCGTCCTGCGCAAGGCCAGGCTGGCGCCGCATGGCGCGCCTCGTTCGACAAGGGCTGCGACGCCATCGCCGCACGCATGAAGTAAATCGTCACCCACGTCGTGCCCGCGCTGGGCACGACGCCTCTGCAAGAGATTCCCGATGTCCGCTCCGTTCGAAGCCACCCTCGCCTGGGCGCAGTCCCAGGATGCCGCCGATCCGCTGCGCGGCTTCCGCGACGAGTTCCTGATACCCAGGCACGAGGGCCGCGACGGCCACTATTTCTGCGGCAATTCGCTGGGCCTGCAGCCGCGCGCCGTGCGCCCGGCGCTGAGCGCCGAGCTCGACTCCTGGGCCGACCAGGCGGTGGAAGGCCACTTCCGCGGCGACCTGCCGTGGATGGACTACCACGAGTTCGTCCGCGACGACCTCGCCAGCGTGGTCGGTGCGCAGCCGTCCGAAGTGGTGGCGATGAACACCCTGGGCGTGAACCTGCACCTGATGATGGTGAGCTTCTATCGGCCCACGCCGGAGCGGCACGCCATCCTGATCGAAGCGGGTTCGTTTCCCACCGATCGCTATGCGGTGGAATCGCAGGTGCGTTTCCACGGTTACGACCCCGCCACCGCGCTGATCGAGTTGCAGGGCGACGAGGCGAACGGCGTGATCTCGATGGAGGCCATCGAGCGCGTGCTGGCCGAACATGGTTCGCGCATTGCGCTGGTGATGCTGCCGGGCGTGCAGTACCGCACGGGCCAGGCCTTCGACCTGGCGGCGATCACGCGCCTGGCCAATCGCCACGGCTGCATGGTGGGCTTCGACCTGGCCCATGCCGTGGGCAATCTGCCGCTGCAGTTGCACGACAGCGGCGCGGATTTTGCCATCTGGTGCAGCTACAAATACCTCAACAGCGGCCCGGGTGCGGTCGGCGGCGCGTTCGTGCATGAGCGCCACGCGCGCACCACCCTGCCGCGTTTCGCCGGCTGGTGGGGACACGACAAGACCTCGCGGTTCCAGATGGGTCCGCAGTTCGTGCCCACCTATGGCGCGGACGGTTGGCAGCTCAGCAATCCACCGATCCTCGCGTTGGCGCCGCTGCGCGTGTCGCTGGAGATCTTCCGCCGTGCCGGCATGGGCCGGCTGCGCGAGAAATCGCTGCGGCTTACCGCTTATCTGGAATGGCTGGTGCAGTCGCAATTGAGCGACGTGCTGGAAGTGGTGACGCCGAGCGATCCGTCGCGTCGCGGCTCGCAGCTGTCCCTCCGCGTGCTCGGCGGGCGTGCGCGTGGCCGTGCACTGTTCGACGATCTGGTCGAGCACGGCATCATCGGCGACTGGCGCGAGCCCGATGTGATCCGCATTTCGCCGACGCCGCTGTACAACCAGTTTGCCGACTGCGTGGCGTTTGTCGAAGCCACGCGTCGCTGGGCCCAGCGCAGCTGATCAGGCGACATGGCGCATGCCGCGCCATGTCGCCGCATCGAGCACAAAGGCCAGCACGCACAGCGCCAGGGCAACGCCGCACACGCCGGTCCATCCCGCGGCCGCCCAGGCGCTGCCGGCGGCCACGGCGCCGGCTCCGCCACCGATGAAGAACACGCCGACGAACAAGCCATTGAGTCGGCTGCGCGCGGCCGGATCAAGCATATTGATGGCGCGCCGCCCCAGCGTCTGATCACCGACGGCGCCGGCATCGATCACGATGGCGGCCAGCACCAGCAGACCCAGCGCCAGCCGCGGATGCTGCACCAGGTCCAAGCCAAACCAGCCCGCCCCTGCGATCCCCGCAAGCACAACGCCTGCTGTGGCCACGGCGTGGGAGATGGGCATGCCCACCGCGCTGTGGCCGCGATCCCCTGCCTTGCCCGCCAACGGCGCCACCACCGTGCCGGCCACGCCGGCGAGCGCGAACCACGCCAGGCCGCGGCTGTCGAGCAGAAAGGGCGCCTGCACCAGGCGCAGCGCAATCCCGGTCCAGAATGCGCTGAACGCGGCCATCATGATCGCCGCCGAGACGGCGTAGCGTCGCAACACCGGTTCACCGCGCCATAGCGTCCACAGCGACGCGATCAGCCCGCGATATGAGGTATGCACCAGCGGCTGTCGCCGTGGCAGCGCGAACCAAAGCGCGACGGCAAGCAACGCGTCGAACGCGCCCAGCAGGCCGTAACAGGCACGCCAGCCCCAGGTGCCCTCCACCAGGCTGGCCAACGGACGCGACAACAGGATGCCGAGCATCACGCCGCTCATCACGTTGCCCACGGCGCTGCCGCGATGCTCCGGCCTGGCCATGGCGGCCGCCAGCGGAACCAGGATCTGGATCGCACACGAGGTGGCCCCCGCCAGGCATACGGCCAGCAACAACCACCACGCCTGCTGCGCCACGGCTGCAGCGCCCAGCGCGAGCGCGCAAGCCAGCAGGGTGATCGTGGTCAGGCGCCGGTTTTCGAAGAGATCCGCCAACGGCACCACGAACATCATGCCAACGGCGTAACCCAGCTGCGGCAGCATCGCCACCAGCCCGGTGAGCGACGGGGGCAGATGCATCGCACGCGCCACCGGGCCGGCCAGGGGCTGCGCCGCCGTGAGATTGATGATGATCACGCCCACCGCAAAGGCGAACAGCAGGGTCAATGGCGTGGTGAGCTCCGCGGGCACCTCGGTCGCCACGGCATCGATACGGCGTCGGGAGGGGTATTGCATGTCTTGGGGCCTTGCCAATCGATGGGCCTGCGATGCTAAATACCCTGGCATCATGATGACAGTGAATAATCATCATAGTTTTCATGCGTACTTTGCATACAGAGCAGGACCATCGGGCATGAATACGCGGGACGTCAGGGCCTTCATCGCGGTGGTGGACACCGGCTCCATCGTGCAGGCGGCGGCCCAGCTGCACCTCACCCAGCCCGGCGTCACGCGTCGCGTGCAAAGCCTGGAGGCGCTGCTGGGCGTGGAACTGCTGGATCGCCAATCCAAGCCGCTGCGCCCCACCGCGACGGGACGCGAGATCTACCAGAAGGGCCGCGACCTGCTGCACGCCGAGGCCGACCTGCTCGCACTGGCGCGCAGCGACACCGAACCCACCGGCGAATTGCGCCTGGGCATGCCGCCGTTCCTCGCGGAGCGCGCGCTCACCACGCCCATCGATCTGCTCCGCTCGCGCTATCCGGGCCTCGCGCTGCGCATCCATTCGGCCTGGTCGCCCGGCCTGGTGGAACAAGTGGAGACCGGCCTGCTGGACGCGGCAGCGGTGGTTCTCTCCGAGCACACGCCGCCACCAGCAACGATGACGGCGCACGCCATCGATCGCCAGCCTTTGCGCATTGTCGCCGCGCCATCGCTGGGCCTGCGCGCACGCGCCACGCTCAAGGATCTCTCCGCGTTTCCCTGGGTGTTGAGCCAGAACGGCTGCGGCATGCGTTCCACCTTGCGGCGGGCCATGGAAGAACGCGGGCTGCCCTGCAACGTGGGCGTGGAAGCGTTCGGGGCGGATCTGCAGTTGTCCCTGGTCGCGCGCGGCGCCGGCATCGGCATCATCACTCCCGACCTGCTCTCCGCCAGCAGCTATCGCAGCCAGCTGAAGCTCGTCACGGTAACCGACTTCCAGCTGGACATGATCGCCTGGCTGATCCACCGCGCCCTGCCGCCGCGCCTGGAAGCGCCGGTGGCCATGCTGCTGGAGCAGCTCAAGGCGGTGATGTCGCGGCGGCCGCGGTCGCGTTGAAGGCGATGAATGGACGTCCATCCATTAGGCATGGATGCGAGTGCTGGTTGGTTGAGCCATGATGGCCCCCTCCACGACAAGGAATGGCCATGCGCAACGCACTGCTCGTCCGCCTGCTCGGTCTGATCGCCCTGCCGATGGCTGTTTGCCTGGCACATGCGCAAACACCGGCAGCGATGCCGACCGGCGACGAACTGACCCGCACGATTGCTTCGCTTGACAGCAAGGTCTTCGACGCCTACAACCACTGCGATCTGAAGACGTTCGGCGAGTACTTCAGCGACGACATCGAGTTCTACCACGACAAGGGTGGACTGATGACTACTCGCGACGCCATCGTTGATGCGACCCGGCGCAATATCTGCCACAAAGTGCGGCGCGAACTGATCGGCAACATCGAGGTGTATCCGATCAAGGATTACGGCGCGATCGAGATCGGCACGCACAAGTTCTGCCAGCTCGAGTCCGGCAAGTGCGAAGGCATGGGCAAGTTCTTCCATATCTGGCGTTACCAGCATGGCCAGTGGCAGCTGACGCGCGTGGTGAGTTACGACCATCGGCCGCTCGAGCCTGCAAACTGAGCGCCACCACGCCCTTGTAGGAGCGCACCCTGTGCGCGACAGCCTACGGAGCGATGAAGCCGGATCGGTCGTCGCGAAGACCGGGCACAGAGGCTTCCGGTCAGTCCGCGGTCGCGCACAGGGTGCGCTCCTACAATCGATTAGGGGATGCGGCTCTCTGGGTGCCGCACCTGCCCTTCCCCACGCACGACAAATCGCTCGATGGTGAGCGACTCCGCCCCCATCGGGCCATACGCATGCAGGCGAGTGGTGGAAATGCCAATCTCCGCCCCCAGCCCCAGCTGCCCGCCATCGGAAAAGCGCGACGACGCATTGACCATCACCACCGCCGAACGCAGCGACTGCACGAAACGCTGCGCTGTCGATGTATCACCGGTGGCAATCACTTCGGTGTGGTCGGAGCCGTAGCGTCGAATGTGCGCGATCGCTTCGTCGAGACTGTCCACCACGCGCAGCGCGATGATCAGGTCGAGAAATTCGGCGGCGTAATCCTCTTCGCTGGCAGGACCTGCTGCGGGCACCAGGGCGCGGGTGGCTTCGTCGCCGCGCAACTCAACGCCGCGCTCGCGCAACGCCGCCGCGGCGCCGGGCAGGAACGCATCAGCCACATCGCGATGCACCAGCACCGTTTCCAGCGCATTGCACACGCCAGGACGCGAGGTCTTGCCGTCGATCAGCAGATTCAAGGCCAGCGTTAGATCGGCAACGCGATCCACGTACAGGTGACACACGCCCTTGTAGTGCTTTATCACCGGCACGCGCGCATGTTCGGTCACGAAACGGATCAGGCCCTCGCCGCCGCGTGGAATGGCCAGATCGACCAGATCGCTCAACTGCAGCAGCGCCACCATGGTCTCGCGGCTGAGATCTTCGACCAGGGTCACGGCCGCCGTCGGCAACCCGTGGGCGTGCAGCGCCTCGTGCAGCGCGGCGGCGATCGCGCGATTGGAGTGGATGGCCTCCGAGCCGCCGCGCAGGATCACCGCGTTGCCTGCCATCAGGCATAGCGCAGCGGCGTCGGCGGTGACGTTGGGGCGAGCTTCGTAGATCATCGCGATCACGCCGAGCGGTATGCGCACGCGCTCCACGGTGATGCCGTTGGCGAGCGTTTCCCGTCGCGTGACCACGCCCACCGGATCGGGCAGCTGCGCCACATCGCGCAAGGCCTGGGCGATACCGGCCACGCGAGCCTGGTCGAGTCGCAGCCGATCCAGCATGGCGCCCTGCACGCCCTTGTCGGCGGCCAGTTGCATGTCCTGTGCGTTCGCATCGAGCACGTCGTCGACCCGTCGTTCGAGCGCGTCCGCCATGTCATTCAACAGTGCGCGCTTGCTTGGCGTGTCGAGCATGGCCAGCAGGGGTACCGCCTCACGGCAGGCCATCGCCAACGAACGGATGTCGCTCATGCGTCGATATCTCCGGTGGTCTCGATGTCTGCCGTGGTGGCGAGATCATCACGATGCACGACTTCCGCACCGTAGCTGTAACCCAGGATGATTTCGATATCGCGGCTATGCCGCCCGGCCAAACGCTTCACTTCGCCGGCGCCGTACTGGCTCAGTCCACGCGCCACCGCACGCCCCTGCTCGTCGACGATCTCGACCAGGTCGCCGCGGTGGAATTCGCCGATCACCGCAAGCACGCCACCGGGCAGCAGGGAGGCGCGTCCGCTGGCCAGGGCACGCACTGCACCCGCATCCACATGGACGCGTCCCGGTGCAGCGGGCGCATGGCGCAACCAGTACTTGCGCGCCTGCATGCGATTGCGGCCAGCTGCGAAAAACGTTCCCAGCAATTCACCGCGCGAGAGTGCGGCGACGGCGCCGGCGTTTCGGCCGCTGAACAACGCGGTCGGTATGCCCGCGGCGCCCGCCTTGGACGCCGCCTCAAGCTTGGTATGCATGCCGCCCGTACCGACCGCGCTGCCGCTGCCGCCGGCCATGGCCAGGATCTCGGGCGTCAGCGCGTCCACTCTCCTGATGGGCGTCGCCGCGGGATCGCGGCGCGGATCGGCGGTATACAGCGCATCGATATCGGAAGCGATCAGCAACAGGTCCGCATCGACCAGGGCCGCGACGATGGCGGCCAGATTGTCGTTGTCGCCCAGCTTCAACTCGTCGACCGCGACCGTGTCGTTCTCGTTCACCACCGGCAGCACGTCAAGCGCCAGCAGTTCGCGCAGCGTGGTGCGGGCATTGAGATAACGGCGCCGGCTGCGCAGGTCGTCATGGGCCAGCAGGACCTGTGCCACCGGGCGTGCGCTGAGCGACTGCCATAGCGCGATCATCGGCGCCTGCCCCAAGGCGGCCAGCGCCTGGCGCGCCGCCAGATCGCCGCCGCTGGGCGCATGCGCCCGCAGCTGCGCCCGCCCTGCCGCCACCGCGCCGGAGGACACCAGCACCACTTGGCGGCCTGCCTCCCGGCTCGCCCGGATGAACTCCGCCAGCCTCGCGGCATAGGCCGCCGTGAGGCCGCCGCCGTCGGCTGCCAGCAGGTTGCTGCCCACCTTCAACACGGCACGACGCCAGGCAGGCAGCGCCTGCGGGGCCGTCTGCACGCGCTGCCCCTCATTCATGATTCGGCACTTCCCGTACTGACGGTCGTCATGCCGATCTCCGTTTAGACGTCCAGATGGCCGAGTCTATCGCGCAATTCGTCCAGGCGCAGGTCGTTGCCGGAACCGGGCGACACGCGAGCAGCCAGGCTGCCCTCGGGCGTGCGCCCCGCACCCGCCGAGGCGGCGGCATCGGCCGCTGCCCGATAGGCGTCGCGGAACGGCACACCAGCTGCCGCCTGCTCGATCGCCACATCGGTGGCGTACATCGCCGGCTCGATCGCGGCGCGCATGGCGGGCTCGTTCCATTCCATCCGCGCCAGCAGATCCGGCACCAGTTCCAGCGCGGCCAGACCGTGGCGGCAGCCGTGGAACAGCGAGCCCTTGGAGAACTGCAGGTCACGCTGGTAGCCCGACGGCAGCGAGAGCAGCTGCTCGATCTCGGTACGCGCAGCCGCCACGCTGGCATAGCTGGCGCGCAGCAGCTCGACTACGTCGGGGTTGCGCTTGTTCGGCATGATCGAGCTGCCGGTGGTGTACTCCGACGGCAGCTTCACGAAGTTGAATTCCGCGGTGGTGAACAGCGACAGGTCCCAGGCCATGCGGCGCACGTCCAGCAGCGCGCCGGCAATCGCCTCGAGCACGGCCATCTCGAACTTGCCGCGCGAGAGCTGCGCATAGATCGGCGACACCTGCATGCGGGCAAAACCCAACGCCTGGGTGGTGTGTTCGCGATCCAGCTTGAGGTTGACGCCATAGCCCGCGGCCGTGCCCAGCGGATTGGCATCGATCAGCAGCGCCGTCTGCTTTGCACGCAGCGCATTGTCGATAAAGCCCTCGGCAAAGCCGGCAAACCACATGCCGGTGGAGGACACCACGGCACGCTGCAGATGGGTGTACCCCGGCAGCGGAACCGCCGGCTGGGCGGCGCGATCGAGACAGACCTGCGCGATCGCACGGCAATACTGTTCCAGCGCCGCCAGTTGCTCCTTCAGCCACAGGCGCGTGGCGACCAGGATCTGATCGTTGCGGCTGCGGCCGGTGTGCACGCGGCGCCCAGCATCGCCAAGGCGCTCGGTGAGACGCGCCTCGATCGCCGAATGACCGTCTTCATAGCGATCGTCCAGCACGAAGGCGCCGCTGCGGAAGTCCTCGGCCAGCGCATCCAGCTCGCGCTTGAGCGCGGCGGCTTCGTCCGCGCTGACCACGCCGATATTGGCCAGGCCTTCGACATGCGCCTTGCTGGCGGTGATGTCATGCAGGAAAAACTCGCGATCCAGCAGCACGTCGTCGCCGGCAAGAAACGCCATGATGCGGGCGTCGATCTTGATATTGGATTTTTGCCAGAGGGGTTGGGTCATTGGAATGCCTCTTTAGAGCGAGAAGTGAGAAGTTAGGAGTTAGTAGCTAGGAGTGAGAAGTGAGGGATGAGAAGTGAGATAGAGCTGAAGAATGACGGCTTTCTCTTACTCCTCACTTCTCCCCACTCACTTCTGGCTCTTCCCACTCACTTCTCGCTCTTCGATCGCCGTGTACTCGTCCACGCCAATGGCGCGATTAATGTTCTGCATGGCCTGCGTCGCGGCGCCCTTCAACAGGTTGTCCAGCGTCGCCACCACCACCACGCGCTTGCCGTCGTTGGACACGGCAAAGCCGCCGATATCCACATGGTGCTTGTTGGCGATCTGGCTGACCCAGGGCGCCTCGTCCACCACATGCACGAGCTTCTCGCCTTCATAGGCGCCGTTGAAGCGCTTGATGATGTCCTCGCGCGTCACAGGACGCGCCAGGTAAAGGTTGGTGGTGACGGTGAGGCCACGGAAATGAGGCGCCACGTGCGGCATGAATTCCACCGGCACGTTGAGATGGCGGCTCGCTTCCTTCTCGTGCATGTGGCCGGTCAGCTGGTACGGCATCAGGTTGTCGCGCAGCTTTTCCGGATTGTTCTTGTCCGAGGGCGTGGTGCCTGCGCCGGAGTAGCCGGAAACACCAAAACTCACCGGCGGCGCGGCAAGCAAGTCCTTCAATGGCGCAATCGAAAGCTGGATGGCGGTGGCGTAGCAACCCGGATTGCTGATGCGCTTCTCGCCGCGCCACAACTGGCGGGTGAGCTCAGGCAGGCCGTAGTACCACGTCTCGTTGAAACGATAGTCGGCCGAGAGGTCCACGATCAGCGTGTCCGGCTTGGCCTTGTCGATCGCCTCGACATACGGTGCGGCCTTGCCGTTAGGCAAGGCCAGCACCACCACGTCCGCCTGCTGCGCCGCCACGGCCTCGGCATCAAGATTCACGTAGCGCAGCTCACCAGTGTAGCCCTCCACGTGATCGGCCACGCGCTGACCATCCAGCTCGCGCGAAGAAACGAAGGCAAGCTCCAGCGACGGATGCGCCGCCACCAGCCGGATCAGTTCGGCACCGGTGTGCCCGCGCGCGCCCACGATGCCCAAGCGATGTTTAGTCGTGCTCATGATTCAGTCCACCAGGGTCGGCAGGCGCTGCGCGCAATGCGCCACGCAGCTGGCGATCGTGTCGAAGTCGTCGATGCCGTACCAGAACACTTTCCAGCTCGGCTGCTTGAGACAGCCATCCGATTCGGCGTAATAGAAATGGTTGACGCTGTTGCCGTGACGCGAGCGCCAGAACAACTGCGGATTCTCCTCGCGCATCACCTGCCACACCGCGCGACCCAGGCCTTCGCCCTGTGCGTCGTCCAGCACGGCGAACTTGTCCAGATACGGCAGGCCGCCTTCCATGGTGAGTATCATCGCGGTGCGATAGTTCTCGCTCACATAGACACGGAACGGCATGGTGCGCTCGAAATAGTCAGGCACCAGCGTGCGTCCGAAGCTCGACTCGATCAGCTCGCGCATCCGACCCAGGTCGATGCCTTCCCACGACTCGAAGCGCTTCACCTTTTCGCCGCGGCGAACCAGCGTGCCCGAACCCTTGTGCGTGAACAGTTCCTTCGCCAGCTCGGACGGCTTGGTGATGGAGACCGACGAAGTCAGCGGCAAGTCGTTCAGCAGGTCGGCGATCTGTTCGATCTTCAGGCGCATGCCGCCGTTGATCCACGGCTGCGACATCAGGTGGTCGAATTCCGTGCTGAGGTTGATCGAGTCGATGATCTTGCCCTGATCGTCCAGCAAGCCGCCGGTGCCGGTGAGGAACACGATCTTGTACGGCTGCAGCACGCGCACCAGTTCGTTGGCGGCGAAGTCGGCGTTCACGTTGAGGATCTGGCCCTCTTCGGTTTCGCCAAGGCTCGCAATCACCGGAATGGAACCGGCACGCAGGCTCGCTTCGATCGGCGCCAGGTTGATCTGGCTGACCTTGCCGACCAGGCCATAGGTATCGCGGTCGATATAGCTGGCCGTGAACACGCCCGACGGCACCGAGGTGGCGCGCGTGTCCATGGTCTGCAGGGCTTCGACCAAGCGCAGGTTCTGTTCCTGGAACACCTTGCGCACGATGGACAAGGCCTTGGGCGTGGTCACGCGCAGGCCGTTCACGGTCTGCTTCTCGATGCCCGCGGCCGACAGCTCTTCGTCCAGCTGCGGACCGGCGCCGTGCAGCACGATCGGGGTCAGGCCCACCTGCTGCAGGAAGGTGAGCGACGAGGTCAGCGCGGGCAGATCGTCGCGCAACACGGCGCCACCGACCTTCACCACGGCGAAGCGCTTCGCATCCAACTGCGAGAAACGCTTGAGGTATTGCTGGATCTCCTTCGCGCTACCCATGCTCGAAAGCAGGCGGACGATGGTTTTCCGGGTGTGCTTGTGGGCTTCCACTTCGGTCTTAGCTCTTATCGATGAGGCGGTAGATGGTCTGGGCGTAATGCTGCAATTGATCGAGCGCGACCCACTCGTCGGCGGTATGCGCCTGGGCGATATCGCCGGGGCCGTAGACAAAGCTGATGTAACCGGCAGCCGAGAACAGCGCCGCCTCGGTCCAGAAGTCCACCGCGTTGCCGATCGGGATGTTCAGCTCATCGGCCAGGTCGCGCGCCGCCAGGCGGCGCGCTTCGGCCGTGGCCGTGTCGCCCGCCGGCAGCGAGTCGCCGCGGAACAGTTCCTGGAACTCCACCGGCTGCGGCTCCACCAACGTGCGGAAGGTGTTGAGCAGCTGCTCCGGCGCCATGGTCGGCAACGGACGGAAGCCAAAACGCACATCGGCGGACGGCGCAATCATGTTCGCCTTGATGCCGCCGTCGACGCGGCCGATGTTGAAGCGCAGCCCGGTGAGGCCGCCAAAGCGCTCATGCGCCTGCTTCTCCACATAATCGAGCGCAGCAGCGCCCCAGCGCACGGCCTGGTGCACCGCGCTGTCGCTGGGTTTCTGCTCGCCCGACGCATGGCCGGCACTGCCCTTGAAGCGCATCTGCACCGAATGGATGCCACGGTGCGCCAGCACGGCTTCGCCCTTGGTCGGCTCAGCCACGATGATGGCATCGTAGGCCGGCTTATCCTTGAGGAAGCCGGCGATGCAACGCGGATCGTTGGCCTCTTCGTCGGTGGACAATAGCAGGGCCATGTCGCCGCTGGTGACGTTGGCCACGGCAACGAGCGCTGCCGCTGCACCCTTGATATCGCAGGCGCCCAGGCCGATCGCACGGTCTTCGGTTACGCGCAGCTCGTGCGGGCTGGCGGTCCAGTGCGGCGAATCGGGCACGGTGTCCAGGTGCACATTGAACAGCACCTTGGGCTTGCCGCGCACGGCATAGAGCGTGACCGCGCCAGCGCCGTAATCGGTCACGGAAACATCGAAGCCCGGCAGGTTGTCCCGCAGGTAATCGAAGATGCCGCCCGTGCCGATTTCGCGCGGCGGATTGCGCGTGTCGTAGCTGACCAGCGCGCGGAGATGTCGGAGGGTGTCGTCCAGTAGTGCGTTCATGCGATCCAGGCAGGTGACATGGTTGCCTCAAGTTTTCCCATCCGTCATTCCTGCGAGAGCAGGAATCCAATGCCTTAGCTTTAGGGGCGAAAGTCACTGGATCCCAGCTTCCGCTGGGATGACGAGCGTAGGTCAGCGGTTGATCTCAGCCCACAAGGTGCTGCTCATGCCGAACAGCTTGATGAAGCCTTCGGCCTCCTCCACGCCCCAGTCCGCGGACTGCGCGTAGGTGGCGCCCTTGGCATTGAGGATGTGCGGCGAGCGCACTTCCACCGCCGTCACCTGGGCACCGGAGGTTTCCAGCACCACCTCGCCATTGACCTGGCCCTGGCTGGAGGACAGGAACGCCTCCAGGTCGGTCTTGATCGGGTCATGGAAGAAGCCTTCGTACACGACTTCCACCCACTTGCGCGCCACTTCCGGCTTGAAGCGGTTCTGCTGCTTGGTCAGCACGGCTTCTTCCAGCGCGCGGTGCGCGGCGAGCAGCGAGATCAGGCCCGGCGCTTCATACACAATGCGACCCTTCAGGCCGATGGTGGTGTCGCCGGTGTACATGCCGCGGCCCACGCCGTAGGGCGCGAACAGCTCGTTGAGCTTGGCCAGCAGCTTGTCGCCCGGCAGCTTTTCGCCATTGAGCGACACCGCCTCGCCCTTCACGAAGCCCAGCGTGACGGTCAGCTTTTCGGACGGCCATTCGGCGCGCGGCTTGCACCAGCCGCGGGCGCCTTCACCCGGCGTCTTCCAATGGTCGATCTCGCCGCCAGAGAGCGTCACGCCCAGCAGGTTCTCGTTGATGGTGTAGCTCTTCTGCTTGGCTCGCACTTCGAAGCCGCGCTCTTCCAGATAGGCCTGCTCATAGGCACGCGTCTGGGTGTGTTCCTTCTGGATCTCGCGGATCGGCGCCACGATCTGGTAGTCGCCCAGCGCCTTCACGGCCAGATCGAAGCGGACCTGGTCGTTGCCCATGCCGGTGCAGCCGTGCGCGATCGCCTTGGTGCCCAGTTCCTTGGCGCGCGCAATGGCGGCGTCCACGATCAGGTAACGGTCGGACACCAGCAGCGGATACTGGCCCTGGTAGGCCTCGCCCGCCTGCACGAACGGCTTGACGAAACCGTTCCAGATCGCCGGACCGCCATCGACGGTGACATGGCTGGCCACGCCCAGCTCCTTGGCGCGCTGCTCGATATAGGCGCGCTCCTCGGCATCCACGCCGCCGGTGTCGGCGAACACGGTATGCACGGCCCAGCCGCGCTCCTTGAGGTAAGGCACGCAGAAGCTGGTGTCGAGGCCACCGGAGAAGGCGAGAACGATGTCTTTGCTCATGACTTGCGAATCCTGAGATGGAAGGCTAAACGGATAAATAGTTAAACGGATTGGACCACGATGCGCGGTTCGACGCGCACCGGAAAATTCACGGAATTGGCGATAAAGCAGCCGTGGTGAGCAGCATCGTGTGCCGCCTCGGCCTTGGCCGCGTCGCTGTCGGCGGTAATGGTGACCACCGGATGCAGCACCACTTCGGTGAAGTGGCCGCCATGCGTATCGGTTTCCATCGTGCCTTCGGCGCTATCGGTGTATGCCGTCACCACGACGCCGACCAACACCGCCTGATGCAAGTAGGACAGCATGTGACAGGTGGACAGTGCCGTCACCAGCATGTCTTCCGGGTTGACCTTGCTGGCATCGCCGCGAAACATCGGGTCGGACGAGCCTTCGACGGTCGGCTTGCCCTCGATGCGGATCTCATGGCCGCGGCCATAGCCCTGATAGGTCTTGGTGCCCGTGCCCTGGTTGCCGGTCCAGGTCACGTCGACTTTGTAGTGGTGCTGATGGGTGTGGCTCACGAGCTTGCCTCTTCTTGTTTCGACATGAGATCGGCCAGTTCCGCATCGCCGCGACCGGCACGCTGCCCGAGGCCGGCGATCACACCGGCGCGATTGGCCGCCGGATGGTTCTGGTTCAACTTGAACTTGCCTTCGATGCGATCGATGGAAATTTCCAGCCCGGCGATGGCGCGTAGCATCTTCTCGATGTGATCTTCCGGTGCGTCGGAGACCTGCCAGGGCGCCGGAAGACCAGCTTCATGGCGATCGGTGAGGCGCTCCAGCAACTGACGCAACCAAGTGGCGTCGTCGATCACACGCAGGCGGCCATGCACGTGCACCACGGCGTAGTTCCAGGTGGGCACTTCGCGATGGGTTTCCTGCTTGCTGGGATACCAGTTGGGACTGATATAGCCGTCCGGACCGCGAAAGATCACCAGCACGTCGGCTCCGTCCATGCGCGCCAGTTCATTGCCGCGCGCCACATGACCGTGCAGCATTCCATCCACCAGCTCGATCGGCAAATGATTGGCCGCCAGCCCGTCCTCGCCCTGCACCACCACGGTGGCGAACGGGTAGGCGCGCATCAGCGCGTGCAGCGTCTCGCTGTCCGTCTGCTTGAAGTGCGCGGGCTGGTACATGCTCAGCCCTGGCCGATCAGCGAGGCCATGACGGCCTTCTGCACGTGCAGGCGGTTCTCGGCTTCATCGATGGCGATGCACGCGGGCGAATCCATCACCGCGTCGGTGGCCTTGATATTGCGGCGCAACGGCAGGCAATGGCTGAAGAGGCCGTTGTTGGTCAGGGCCATCTTCTGTTCGTCCACGATGAAGTGCTTGTGCGCATCGCGGATCGGCTTTTCCTGCTCCCAGCGGCCGAAGAACGGCAGCGCGCCCCAGCTCTTGGCATACACGACATCGGCGCCGCTATAGGCCTCTTCGATGTTGTGGCTTACCTTGAGCGAACCGCCGTTTTCCTTGGCGTTCTGATAGCCGAACTCCATGTAGCGCTCATCGAGCACATAGTCCGGCGTGGGGCACAGCAAGGTCACGTCCATACCCATCTTGGTGGCGATCAGCAGCGCGGAATTGGCCACCGCCGTGTTGAGCGGCTTGGGGTGATAGGTCCAGGTCAGCACGTATTTCTTGTTCTGCAGGCTGCCCAGGTGTTCCTTCATGGCCAGCGCGTGGGCGAGCTCCTGGCATGGGTGGGTGATGGTTTCCATGTTGATCACCGGCACCGTGGCGTACTTGGCGAACGCCTTGATCACGTTGTCCTGGCGATCCACCTGCCAGTCCTGGAACTTCGGGAAAGCGCGCACGGCGATCAGGTCCACGTAGCGCGACAGCACGCGTGCCACTTCGGCAATGTGCTCTTCGGTGTCGCCATCCATCACCGTGCCCACCTCGAACTCGATCGGCCACGCATCCTTGCCCGGCGCCAGCACGATGGCATGGCCGCCCAGGTGGAAGGCGCCGAGTTCGAAACTCGTGCGCGTGCGCATCGACGGGTTGAAGAACATCAGCGCCACCGACTTGCCGGCCAGTTGCTGCCCGCGCGGCGAGCGCTTGAAGGCAGCTGCCTGCTCGAGCAGCGCATCGATCTGGGTGCGGCTGTAATCCTGGGTGGTCAGAAAGTGGCGAAGCGTCATGAGGAAGTTGCCTTTGTCCAATCGTCGGAATCCGGAAACAAAAAAACCCGGCTGCTAGCCGGGTTTTATCGTCGATACACGTGAAACGCGTGCGACAGCCTACCCGGCCATAAAGCGGCACAGCGGTCGGCGAGCACGCGACGTCATCCCAGCGGCCATGCGGGCGCTAGTGAGGACAGTGGCGGTATAGACGGCTGCGGACATGGGTGTTCCGGGAGGTTGAATTGTCATGATGACGGGATTTTCGCTGCCATGCAACAACGAATGCCCCCGATCGCGGCACCCGACACCAAATCGCCGCCCGGAGGCGGCGATGGACGGGGGATCTCAGTCGGCGGGAGAAACGCTCACCCGCACGCGCAGGCGCTCGCCGGGATCGTAGTTGAGGCGGGACAGGTAAACCTCGCCGCGATAACGGTACTCCACGTCGTAACCCATGATGCGGCGCTGCTCGCTGACCGCCGCCACCTGGCGGCAATGGGTTTCGGTAGTCGCATATTCGCCGCCGCCGGACTGGGTGGCGCTATTGCCCACGGCCCCGCCGGCGACCGCACCGGCCACGGTGGCCGCCGTGCGGCCGTTGCCGTGACCCACCGTGCTGCCCAGCACACCGCCCACCACGGCACCCAGGATGGTGCCGGCCGCCGAGCCCTGGCTGGGGGCCTCACGTACTACTTGCTGGTCATAGCATTCCTGGCGCGGCACCTCGGTACGGGCCACGCCATACACGGGGTCGACGCGCAGCACATCCGCCCAACCGTAATGGGTGTTGTCTTCATTTTGATTCTGATAGCGCGCATCCTGCGCAAATACGCCAGTGGTCATTACGGACAGCACGAGCGCAGGGAACAACCACTTGGTCATTACGACCTCCGCAGGAAGCAATTCGGGCGCATCTCTGCACCTCATAGCATCCATTGCAGCAAATTCACGCTGAATCGACGCTTAGAGGTTTTCTTGCGCCGCCTGCCCGCACCGAGCCAAGCGCTGCCAGGGCTGTCCCCGGCCCCAGCGGAGGCCACGGCGGCTTGTTAAGATGCGCGACCGGCTTGCGCCCGCCTGGCGCCTGCTCCCACCGTCCGGACCACCCGACCGATGCCGATTTCGCTCCACAACAGCCTGACGCGCCGCGTAGAAACGTTCACCCCGCTCGACCCGCAGCGGGTCACCATGTATCTGTGCGGGCCGACCGTCTACAACTACGTGCATATCGGCAATGCGCGCGGGCCGGTGGTATTCGACGTGCTGGTGAAGCTGCTGCGGCGCCACTATCCGAACGTGGTCTACGCCCGCAACATCACCGACGTCGACGACAAGATCAACACCGCCGCCCAGCAGCTGGGCGTGGGCATCGAGAGCATCACCACCCGCTACGCCCAGGCCTATCGGGAAGACATGGCGGCGCTGGGCATTGCCCCACCCGACGTGGAGCCGCACGCCACCGCTCACATGCCGCAGATGATTGCGATGATCGAGCGCCTGATCGCCAGCGGCCATGCGTACGCCGCGGAGGGGCACGTGCTGTTCTCGGTGGATTCGTATGCCAAGTACGGCGAGCTGTCGGGCCGCGATCCGGAAGAATTGCTGGCCGGCGCCCGCGTCGAGGTGGCCCCGTACAAGCACAATCCGGGCGACTTCGTGCTGTGGAAGCCCTCCACCCCCGACCTGCCCGGCTGGGACAGCCCCTGGGGCCGCGGCCGCCCTGGCTGGCACATCGAGTGCTCGGCGATGAGCGAAGCCCACCTGGGCGACACCATCGACATCCATGCCGGCGGCGTCGACCTGCAGTTCCCGCATCACGAGAACGAGATCGCCCAGTCCACCTGCGCCCATGGCGGCAAGGTGTTCGCGCGCTACTGGCTGCACAACGGCATGCTCACCTTCAGCGGCCGCAAGATGTCCAAGTCGCTGGGCAACGTGATGCTGGTGCATGAGCTGCTCAAGGAACATGCGCCCGAAGCGCTGCGCCTGCTGCTCCTGCGCGGCCACTATCGCCAGCCGCTGGACTGGTCCGACACCGCCATCGCCCAGGCCATCAGCACGCTCGATGGCTGGTATCGCGTGTTGCGCGACCTGGTCGACGTGGAAGTGGACACCACCGCCCTTCCCGTACCCGCCACGGTCGAAGCCGCCTTGTGCGACGACCTCAACACTCCGCAGGCCCTGGCCGAGCTGTCGCAGCTCGCCGACGCCGCACGCCAGGCCGGCAGCGAGGAAGAACGCCGCGCCGCCAAGACCACCCTGCTCGGCGCCGGCGCCGTGCTGGGCCTGCTGCAGCAGGACCCCGAGAGCTGGTTCAAGCAGACCAGCGGCGCCACCGAAGTCGACGCCGCCCGCGTCGAAGCCCTGCTGGAAGAACGCCGCACCGCCCGCGCCAGCAAGGATTTCAAGCGCGCCGATGCCATTCGCGAAGAACTCACGGCGATGGGCGTGGCCATTGAAGATGGTGCGCAGGGGACGCGGTGGAGTGTGGTGAAGGGGTGAGGTGAAGGGTCACGCCTTCGCTCTTTTGCCCCAAACCCTCTCCATAGAAACCTTCCCGCGAGCACCCGCCCCTCACCCCGGCCCTCTCCCCGCAGGGGAGAGGGAGAAGTGCGGTGTATCGCGTTTCTCTCTAGGCGGCTCGCACCATCGAGCGATTGTGGGAGCACACCCTGTGCGCGACAAACCTACGGAGCGGTACACCGCAGCGTGCCTGTCGCGCACAGGGTGCGCTCCCACAGACAAGCGACAAGCGCGGCGCGGCTCGCCACGCGCAGCCTAAAGCCGATGCGCAGCGAGG
>NZ_JPLA01000033.1 GCF_001010355.1 Dyella japonica DSM 16301
TTTCTTTTGGTTACTTTTCTTTGGGCAAGCAAAGAAAAGTGACCCGGGCCGCGGCAGCGGCACGGAAGCCCGCGGCAGGCGAGCCAGGTCGCCGTATCGCGACAACGGAGCGCACAGTCACTGGATGACCAGCCTTCGGCTGTTGAAAAGCGCCTCCTGCCCTCGCAGGAATGACGATCAATTGCAGACTACGCTGACCTTCGCAGTCAGCGACGGTCAGCTACTCCACAAACGTCAACAGCAACCCCTCAATCCTTCGGCGGCCTCATCTCAAACTCCTTAGGCGCCACATCCCCCGCCAAATTCCGCACAAAATAATCCCACCGCTTGCGCATCATGTAGTTCGCCGCAGCGCCATAAGCGTGATGCGCATTCGGGATCATCAACAGATCGAAATCCTTGTTGGCCTTGATGAGCGCATCGACCACAAGCAGCGTCTCGTATGGCGGCACGTTGTCATCCATGGTGCCGTGCGCGAGCAGCAGATGGCCTTTGAGACCGGCGGCGTGGTTTTGATTGGCCTGGTCGTCGTAGTTGC
>NZ_JPLA01000034.1 GCF_001010355.1 Dyella japonica DSM 16301
TTTCTTTTGGTTACTTTTCTTTGGGCAAGCAAAGAAAAGTGACCCGGCCTCCGGCAGGAGGCCGGAAGCCCGCGGCAGGCGAGCCAGGTCGCGATAAGGCGACAACCGGAGACTGACGAAACTGGATGACCAGCCATTCGGCTGTTGAAAGCTCCTCCTGCCTTCGCAGGAATGACGAGCAAAAGAAGCCAGCGTCACCACCATGCAATGAGGCTAGATCGGCCCCTCACCCCAACCCTCTCCCCGCAGGGGAGAGGGGGCAGGAGCGAAAATCAGAACTCCTCAAACCTCTCCGGCATCAACTCCAACACCGTCTGCGCCAACAAATCCGGCTGAAACTTCGCCACAAAGCGATCCGCATTCACCTCGCGCACCATCGCCTCATTGAAGATGCCGCTGATCGAACTGTGCAACACCACCTTCAGCGAACGCAGCGATGCGGTCTCGCGAATCGCGCGCGTCAGCGCATAACCATCCATGCGCGGCATCTCGATATCCGACACCACCAGGGTCACGCTTTCCTCGCCCTGCGTCTCGGCGAGCGCCTCCAGCCGCTCCAGCGCCTCGCGGCCGTCCTGGGCGATCACGCACTCCACGTCCATCTGACGGAACAGGTTCACCAGCTGGTTGCGCGCCACCAGCGAGTCATCGACCACCATCACACGCCGCGGCTGCAGGTCGTGCACGCGCGCGATGCGCTGCATCGGCGCGGACAATTCCGTGGTGTTGGCATTGAGCGTGGCCAGCACGTGCTCCACATCGACCACGGCGACCAGGGCGCCGTCCACGCGCGTCACGGCATTGACGCGGCTGCCAAAGCCCAGGGCTGCCGAAGGCGCGGCCAGCGACTCGCCATCGCAATGCACCAGCCGTTGCGGCTCGGCGACCAGGAAGCCCTGCACGCTGCGGCTGAACTCGGTGACCATCAAGTGTGCCGAGCCCGCATCGCGCAATGACGGGTAACCCAGCGCCACCGCCAGGTCGATGACGGGAATGGTGGTGCCGCGGTAATCGCAGCTGCCGGCAATCAGCGGATGCGCATCGGGCATGCGTTCCATCGGCGGGCGGCGCATGACCTCTCTCACCTTGAATACATTGATGCCGAACAGCTGTTCGTCGCCCATCCGGAACAACAGCATGGCCACGCGGTTGTGGCCCGCCAGCCGGGTCTGCTGTTCCACCTTGTCCATCCACGCGCTCATGCCGATTCCTCTGCGGCCCTGCCGCTATCTCTCCCGCGTATCGGCCGCCGGAGCAGTGGCTTGAGCCGCCATATCGCCATGGCACGTCGCTTGCTTCTCAAGTTCCGACGCTCGCCGCCGATGCCGGAGGCGACCCTATAGGAAGGAACGATCCACCCATGAGTCTGATCTGGAGCCAGCACCTCGCCGAACTTGCCCGCGCTGCCGCGGCGGGTGATCGCGCCCAGGTCGCACAGCTGACGGCCCGCCATCCGCGCGCAGCGCAGGCCTTGGCGCCGCTGCTGTCGGCCGTACTCACCGCCAGGCCGCCGGTGGCCGTGGCCATGCAGACGATGGAACAGCTGGGCCTGGTGCTGGGCGCGTCGCAGCAGCTGGCGCGCGAACAGGCATCGATGCACCAGTCGGCGCAGGAGAGCCGCGACGACGTCGGCCGTTTGACGGATGGCAGCGCCGGAATCTCGACATCCCTCCAACAGATCGGCACCGGCCTGGATTACGCACGCCAGACCGGCGAGACCAGCGAGCGCAGCGTGAGCGAGCTCGACGGCCAGCTGCGCCTGCTGCGCACGGCGCTGTCGGCCATGAACCGCAACCAGAGCAAGCTGGCCGAACAGGTGGCGCAGATCCGCAAGCTCACCAGCGTGGTGCAGGAAATCGCCCACCAGACCAACCTGGTGGCGCTCAATGCCGCCATCGAGGCCGCTCGTGCCGGCGAGGCGGGTCGCGGTTTTGCCGTGGTCGCCGACGAAGTGAAGCAGCTGGCCGAGAAGACCAGCCTGGCCACCAACGAGATCGAGACCGTCACCGGCTCCATCGGCGATTTCTCGCTGCAGCTGGACGGCGATGTGCAGCAAGGCCTGCAGCGCCTCGACCGCGCGCAGGGTGGCCTCAGCCAGACCGAAACCTCGCTGCGCGACAGCGGCGAGGCATTGCGTCAGATCGGCGAGCGCATCGGCAACATGCAGAAGAATCAGGATGTCCACCACGCCCGCGCGGTCGCTGCGCAGGCCGCGCTGGGCGCATGGCATCGCCGCTCGGCCGAAGCCACCCGCCAGTCCGAAGCCCTCAGCCGCGGCGCCCTGCTCGGCCATCGCCTCGCGCTGGACTGGCTGGAAAGCGAGAGCGGCGAAGATCCGGCAAGCCTGAGCCTCACCGTGCGCGAGGCCGCCCAAGGCCTGCGCCAGGCGATGGAGCTGGCACTGCAGGAGCCGGCCGCACTCGACCGCCGCTGGTTCGACACCCAGGCCCTCAGCCGCACGCTCGAGCGCCTCACCGCGGGGCGCGCCAACCATGCCGCTGCCGGTGCGCTCTCGGCGGCTGGCGCACGCTTGCGCGAGCAAGGCAGCACGTTTGCCACCCTGCTCTGCGATGGCCAGCTCGATCAGGCGGGCCAGCTGATGCGGCAGCTCGAAGGCGAGCGCGAAACGCTGCTGACCCAACTGAACGTACTGCTCGCCGATCTATGAAACATCCTCTGGCCGCCCTGCTGCTCGGCGCCCTGGTGCTGCCCGTCCATGCGACGGAGCCGGCACAGGCCGCGCGTGCGGCGGCCGAGCAATGGCTGCGCGGTCAATACGACACGCCCGGCAGCCGCGTGGTGGCGCAGGCCGCCGAGCTGGATACGCGCACGCTGCAGCTGACGCCATGCCCGGGTTCACTGACGGCTGGCTTGCAGGCCGGCGCTCGACTGATGCCACGCATGAACGTGCTGGTCAGGTGCCCGGGCCCGGAAGGCTGGACCCTGCATGTGCCGGTGCAATTGCAGGTGTTCCGCCAGGTGCTGGTGCTGGTGCATCCGCTGCAGCGCGGCGACGGCGTCCGCGTCGACGACGTGCGCAGCGAGGAGCGCGACATCACGCGCCTGGGCTACGGCTATGTCAGCGATGCGGCAGAGCTGCAGGGGCGTACGCTGTCGCGCGCCCTGGGCGCCGGCTCGGTCGTCACGCCGGCGGCCCTGGGCGGGCGCAGCGCGGTGAAGGCGGGCGACCAGGTGCAGTTGGTATCCCGGCTGGATGGGATCGAGGTCCGTGCCAGCGGCGTCGCGCTGGGCGGCGGGGACAGCGGTTCGCGCCTGAAGGTGCGCAACGGCAGCTCCGGCAAGGTGATCGACGCCATGGTGACGGCCCCGGGGGAAGTCCTGGCGCTACCCTGAATGCAGTGCATGAGCGATTAAAGTTTGCGGCCCCCCGGCCGATCCTGTAAGCAACAGGGCCAGATATCCAAGAGAACGGACCCATGAATACCACGATCTCCAACAACGGCTTGCCCAAGCTTCCCCAGCCCGCCACGGGCCAGGCCAGCGGCTCCACGCAGGGCGCTTCCAGCACGACGGCCAGCGATGCCGCCGGCAGCAGCACGGGTGCAAACGACCGCGTCCAGCTGACCGACTCCGCGCGTGCCTTGCAGGAAGCATCCCGCACGAACAGCGGTGCCACCATGGACACGAAGAAAGTCGAGCACATCCGCCAGCAGCTGGCGAGCGGCACCTACAAGGTCGATGCGGGCAAGATCGCCGATCGCATGATGTCCCTCGAAAACCAGCTCAACGGCAAGTCATGAGCCCGTCACTGCAAGCCGAACTGGACCATGCGCTGACCGCCGCGGTGGACGAGATGCGGCTGGCAGTGGGTCAATTGATGGATGCGCTCACCACCGAGCGCACCGCCCTGGAAAATGCCGACGTCGACGCGCTCAACCACGCCGGCGCCAGCAAGCACGAATTGATGGTGCGACTGGAACAGCTCGACAGCGAGCGCGTGCAACTCAGCCAGGGCGCGCCCGAGGCCAGCCGCACGCTGGCACCGCGGTGGCAAGAGATCCTGCAGTCGCTGCGTGCCTGCCAGCAGCTCAACCAACGCAACGGCTATCTCGTGGGCCTGCGCCTGCAGCAGGTGCGCAAGGCGCTGGCCGTACTGACCGGCAACGAAGCGGAAGCGAGCGTGTACGGCCGCGCAGGTGACCTGCGCACGAGCCTGCGCTCACAGTCGCTGGCCGAGGCTTAAGCAGTTATGACGCGCGTGCAGCTTTCCAACACGCGCGGTTGTTTGCAGGCGGCCGTTGCCGCTCCTCTCCACCATCGTCACCACATCGACTGATCATGAGCGAAGCTGCGGCCATCCCCTCCGCCACGGACGCCTCCACCGCCAGCGAACAAGCGCTGCCGGTGATCCGTCTGCCCATGCTGGACAGCAAGCGCGAACTGTTCGCCTATGAAATCGTCTTCCAGGACGATGCCGAGGACGAAGCCACGCTGATGCGTCGCGCGCTCGCCACCATCACCGATGGCGCGCTGGCGCGCCTGGTGCGAGGCAACCGCACCTTCCTGCGGCTCACGCACGAATTGCTGATGGAAGAAACCGACGTGCTGCAGCACCAGCCACGCTTCGGCGTGCTGCTGCAGCCCGAGGCCGCCGCCGATGCCGCCCTGGTCGAACGCCTGGCACGCATGGCGCAACGCGGTTGCCCGCTGATGCTCGATGCCGGCGACACCACGCTGGAATTCAATCCGGCGGTGGAACCCCTGCTCAAGATCGTGCAGTTCGTGCGCCTGGATGCCAGCAAGCTCGATCCGGCTACCCTGCGCTCGCGCAGCGAGTACCTGCATGCGCGCGGCACCCATGTGGTCGCCGGCCATGTCGACGATCACGACACTTATCACCGCTGCGAATCGCTGCCGTTGCAGGCGATCCAGGGCCAGTTCCTGCTGAAGCCCGAACCTGTCGCCGTGCCGGTGCTCGCCGCCAGCCGCCTCAGTCTTCTGCGCCTGATGAAGGCCTTGCAGGAAGGCAATCCGGGTCCGGTGGAACTGGGCCAGATCGTGCGCGACGACGCCATCCTCAGCTACAAGCTGCTGGGCTGCGTGAACTCCGCGTACTTCGCGTTGCCGCGCCAGCTCAAGTCGGTACAGCAGGCCGCCATCTTCTTCGGCGCCGCACGCCTGCGTAACTGGATCTACACCATGGCGCTGAGCGGCACCGGCGATCGTCCGCCGGAACTGCTGCGCGCCGCCCTCATCCGCGCCCACATGTGCGAAAAGCTCGCCCAGCACATGCCCGCCGAACAACGCGAAATGGCCTTCACCGCCGGCCTGTTCTCGCTGCTCGACGCGATGATGGAAGCCCCCATGGATTTCGTCCTGTGGCACCTGCCGCTGGCCCGCGAAATCAGCAGCGCCCTGCTGGAAAACAAGGGCCCGTTCGCCACCCTGCTCGATCAGATCCGCGCGTGGGAAGCCGGCAACCTGCGCGGCGGCGAAGTGCAGCCGCAAGTGATTCGCCGCATGGCGGCGATTTATCTCGAGGCGACGCAGTGGGCCGATCACGTTTATGCGTTTGCGGATCAGCGGCCCAATTGAGCTGCTGATTCCGGTTTCCGCGCTGCGCCACGGTTGACGCCTGCTCGTCTGTGGGAGCGCACCCTGTGCGCGACAGCCACGCCCGGGTGTACCGCTCCGTAGGNNGGTGCGCTCCCACAAAAAAACCGCGCGCAATTTATCAGTCGAGATCCACGGCCTGCGCTCCCTTGTAGGAGCGCACCTTGTGCGCGACCGCGGCGTTGGGGCGTACCGCGCCGTGGGGCTGTCGCGCACAGGGTGCGCTCCTACAAGAGAACGCAAACCCGGCGACGGATGAGCTTCCGCTTTTGATGTGGCTTTTAACCGGGGTCCCCGTATGACGCGGCGGGCGGGTGGAGGAAAGCCCGCAGGGTGGCCGCATGGATGCGGCCAGTTTTTCGACAGGACAGGGATGTCCTGTCGAAAAACCCCGGAGCCCG
This sequence comes from Dyella japonica DSM 16301, assembly GCF_001010355.1. Taxonomy (GTDB): domain Bacteria; phylum Pseudomonadota; class Gammaproteobacteria; order Xanthomonadales; family Rhodanobacteraceae; genus Dyella; species Dyella japonica. Next base: position 5,976 of record NZ_JPLA01000034.1, read on the forward strand.
CCCGCGCACCTGGAGGGCCGAAGGCCCGGAAGGCGCGTCATCCGGGGGGCCCTTTCTTTTGGTT
>NZ_JPLA01000035.1 GCF_001010355.1 Dyella japonica DSM 16301
CCCGGAAGGCGCGTCATCCGGGGGGCCCTTCTCTTTGGTTACTTTCTCTTGGGCAAGCAAGAGAAAGTAACCCGGCCTCCGGCAGGAGGACGGAAGCCCGCGGCAGGCGAGCCAGGTCGCCGTATCGCGAAAACCAAGCGCACAGTCACTGGATGACCAGCCATTCGGCTGTTGAAAAGCGCCTCCTGCTTTCGCAGGAATGACGAGTAAAAGCGCGCCTGCACCGCGATCACGAGCAACGAAACGTAGCCCAGTGCTCGATGCTCAACCAGTCAATCCAATCAATCTAAAAAGCGACCCGCTGGCGACAATCCCCCCACCTTGTCAAACTCCCGCCAAACCCACCTCAGCCATCGCCAAATGCCAACCCCCAACCTCCCCCTCTCTCCCATCGTCGCCGGCCTCTGGCGCATCACCAGCTGGCAATTCAGCGTGCCGGAGCGCGTGCGCTGGATCGAGCAGGCGCTTGAGCTTGGCATTACTTCGTTCGACCACGCCGACATCTACGGCGACTACCAGGCCGAAGCGCAGTTCGGCGAGGCACTCAAGGCCGCACCGTCACTGCGTGCACGCATGCAGCTGATCACCAAATGCGGCATCCGCCTTCGCTCCGCGCAACACCCCTATCGCATCAACTACTACGACAGCTCCGACAGCTACGTGCGCCAGCAGGTGGAGCAATCGCTGCGCAACCTGCACACCGAGCAGCTGGACCTGGTGCTGATCCATCGCCCCGACTATCTGATGGACGCGGCGGAGCTGGCAGAGACGTTCGACACGCTCACGCGCGAAGGCAAGGTCGCGCACTGGGGCGTGTCCAACCACACGACCAGCCAGTTCGCGCTGCTGCACCAGCATCACCCGTTGCTCACCAACCAGATCGAACTGTCGCCGCTGCAGATGGATGCTTTGGACGATGGCACGCTCGACCAGGCGCAGCAGCTGGGCCTGCGCCCGATGATCTGGTCGCCGCTGGGTGGTGGGCGGCTATTTACCGGCGAGGATCAACAGGCGGTGCGCGTGCGCGCTGAAATGACGACGATCGCGGATCGCTACGGCGTCACACTCACCACGCTGGCCTTTGCGTGGTCGCTGCGCCATCCGTCGCGTCCGCACGTGATCACCGGCACGGGGCGTATCGATGGTCTGCGCGAGGCGGTGGCGGCGCTGGATGTGAAGCTGGATGCCGAGGACTGGTATGCGATATGGACCGCCAGCAAGGGGCATTCGGTGCCGTAACTGCACTTGTGGGAGCGCACCCTGTGCGCGACTGCGACACGGCGACCTATCCTGCTGGCGGCCAACATGAAGGTGCCGCTCAACCGAGCGTGACTTTGCACTTGGGGGCTGTCGCGCACAGGGTGCGCTCCCACAGGGTGCCCTGAGGTCAGCGCTTAGCGGTTGCTCACACCATGCGGCACATGTCCCGTCGCCACATGCTTGCGCGCGGACTCCACATTCGCCGGCGAATCATCGAAGAAGATATCGGCGCCGAACGCGTCGAGGAACGGCCCCTTGTCACGGCCGCCGAGGAACAGCGCCTCGTCGATACGCACACCCCAGCGCCGCAACGTGAGGATCACCCGCTTGTGCGCCGGCGCGGAGCGCGCAGTGACCAGGGCGGTGCGGATGGGTGAATCCTCGGCCGGGAACGCTGCCTGCAGGCGGTGCACGGCGGTGAGAAAACCGCGGAACGGCCCCACCGAGAGCGGCTCGTTGGCCAGCTTGTGTTCGCTGCGATGAAACGCTTCCAGCCCTTCCTCGCGCGACACGCGTTCGCCTTCGTCGCCAAAGATCACCGCGTCGCCGTCGAAGGCGATACGCAGTTGCTCGGTGGCGCGTGGTGGCGCGACCGAGGGCAGGATGGTGGCCGCCGCCACACCGGCGGCCAGCGCACGGCCCACGTCTTCCGCATTGGCGGAAAGAAACAGGTCGGCCTTGAACGGCGCGATGTAATCGGAGGTGGGCGCGCCGCTGGTGAAGGCGGCGCGGCTGATCTCCAGCCCGTAATGCTGGATCGCGTTGAAGATGCGCAGCCCGGTGTCGCCGGAGTTGCGCGACAACAGGATCACCTCGACCGGCGGCACATCGCCCGCCAGCTTGTTCAAGCCCAGCAGCTTCTGTACCAGCGGAAACGCGACGCCCGGCTTGAGCAGCTCGTTCTCGTGCTCGATCTGGAACGCGCGATACGCATCCAGCCCCTGATGCTCGAACAGCTCGTGACTGTCGCCCAGGTCGAACAAGGCACGCGAGGAAATGGCCACCACCAGGCGGTTGTCGCCGGCAGAGGAAGGATCGTGGGCGTCGGACGCGGGGCGGGTCATGGGGGCAATTTAGCGCAAAAGGCGAGGAGTGAGTGGGAGGAGTGAGTGGAGAGGAGTGAGGAGTGAGAGAAAGCACAAGATCTGCCGCACGACTCTCACTTCTCACTCCTCTCCACTCACTCCTGCCCTTTCAGTCCGGAGCGAATTGCTCATCCAGAATGCGCTGTTCCAGATTGTGCTCCGGATCGAACAACAGGCGCACACCCTGCCCCGCCGACTGGCGGATCTCCACTTCCCGGATGTCGCGCACTTCGTGGTAGTCGGCGGTGGCGCTGACCGGGCGCTTATTGGGATCGAGCACGCGCATGGTGACCAGGGTGCGGTGCGGCAGGATCGCGCCACGCCAGCGGCGCGGACGGAATGGGCTGATCGGGGTCAGCGCGAGCACATTGGCATCCAGCGGCAGGATCGGCCCGTGCGCGGACAGGTTATAGGCCGTGGAACCGGCAGGCGTCGATACCAGGATGCCGTCGCAGACCAGGTTGGGCAGCTTCACGATGTCGTTGAGCTTCACTTCCAGGTGCGCCGCCTGATTGCTCTGGCGCAGCAAGGACACTTCGTTGAACGCCAGCGCGTGATGCACGTCGCCATTGACATCGACGGTGCGCATCTCCAGCGGATAGAGCACCGCGGCATGCGCGCGCGAAATGCGCTCTTCCAGCTCGTCGATGCGATGCTTGTTCATCAGGAAGCCGACGCGCCCCAGCTTCATGCCGTACACCGGCGCCGGCAGCGCGCGATAGGCGTGCAGCGTGCGCAGCATGAAGCCGTCGCCGCCCAGCGCCACGATCACATCCGACTGCTCAGGCTGCGCATCGCCATAGCGGTCGATGAGTTTGCGTCGGGCCTGTTGGGCGACATTGGTTTCGCTGGCGACAAAGGCGAAGCGCATAGGGTCGGGCAACGGTCAGGGCGAGGACGCCAGTTGAGCGTAGATGGACGAAGGGCGCAAGACCGTCGCCGGTTTGCGCCCTTCGTTGACCTTCACCGCGCCGGCGCCATGAGACGCCGGGTGGGCATTACTGGTTCACCGGCACCTGCGCCAGCTGGGCCAGGCGGCGGACCGCCACCGAGGCGATCGGGTAGTCCGCCTTCTCGGTGAGGATTTCCGCCAGCATGTTGCGCGTGTACTTGAGCGTGGCGTCGTCACGCTGCAGCCACGCCTGCACCGGCGAGACGTCCTTGGCGCTGCCGGTCATCGACAGCACCTGCAGGGCCAGCGCGCGATGCTGGTGGTTAAGCTCATCCAGCAGCGAACCGCGAGCCTGGGCGTGCCATGCACCTTCCACCGGCAGCGCTTCGATCTGGTTGCGCAGCCATTCCAGGTCCAGCGCCTCGCCCAGTTCGTAGAACACGCCGGCCACCTTGGCGATCGGCTGGCCGCTCTGCTGTGCCACTTCGACGATGTCGAGCATGGCGCGCAGTTCGGGCAGACGGGCCATGCGCAGGGCGAGTTCGCCCGGCATGCCCAGACCGTCCCACTTTTCCTGGCTGGTGGCGAAGTCCTGCTTGCCGGTTTCGGTGAGCACGTTCGGCAGGGCCGCACGCAGCTCGGTCACGCCGGTCTGGTAGCGCTCCACGTTGGCGTTGATGTCCAGCGTGCCGCCCGGGCGGTTCAGCAGCCAACGGGTGGTGTGACGCAGCAGCGACCAGATCTGCAGGATGGCGTCGATCTGGGTGTTCTCAGCGACCTTGCCGTCCAGCGCCTCGATCTGGGCCCACAGTTCACGCGCATCGAGGATCTCGCGCGCTGCCGTGTACGCCTTGGCGATGGCTGCCGGACCCTGACCGGTGTCCTCCTGCATGCGCATCATGAAGGTGGCGCCCATGCGGTTGATGGTGGAGTTGGTCACGGCCGTGGCGATGATGTCGCGCTTCAGGCGATGGCGCTGCATGTGCTCGGCGTACTTGCCGTGCAACGGCTCGGGGAAGTAGCGCACCAGCTCCTTGGAGAGGTAGGCATCTTCGGGCACATCCGAGTCGAGCAGCTGCTGGTACAGCTTGATCTTGTCGTACGACAGCAGCACCGACAGTTCCGGACGCGTCATGCCGATGCCGCGCGACTTGCGCTCGGTCAGCTCCGCTTCGCTGGGCAGGTTTTCCACCTGGCGATCGAGCAGGCCTTCCGATTCCAGCTGGCGGATGAAGTGCGCCATCGAACCGATGCGATGCACCGACTGGTGCTCCATCAAGGTGATGGCCTGGTTCTGGCGGTAGTTGTCCCACAGCACCAGCTGGCCCACTTCGTCGGTCATGCTGGCCAGCAGCGTGTTGCGCTGCTCGGTGGTCAGCTCGCCGCGCTGCACGGCGTCGCCGAGCAGGATCTTGATGTTCACCTCGTGGTCGGAGGTGTCCACGCCGGCGGAGTTGTCGATGAAGTCGGTATTGAGCAACACGCCATGCTGGGCGGCTTCGATACGGCCCTTCTGGGTAAAGCCCAGGTTGCCGCCCTCGCCCACCACCTTGCAGCGCAGCTCCACGCCGTTGACGCGCAGCGCGTTGTTGGCGCGATCGCCCACATCGGCATGCGTTTCGGCGCTGGACTTCACATAGGTACCGATGCCGCCGTTCCACAGGAGGTCCACCGGCGCCTTCAGGATGGCGCTGAGCAGATCGTTCGGCGCCAGCTGGGTCACGTCCGGCTTGAGGCCGAGCACCGCACGCACTTCCGGCGAGATCGGGATCGACTTGAGCGTGCGCGGATACACGCCGCCGCCCGCGGAAATCAGCTGCTTGTTGTAATCGTCCCAGCTCGAACGCGGCAGCTTGAACATGCGCTCGCGCTCGACGAAGGAACGCTCGACATCCGGGTTCGGATCGAGGAACACATGGCGATGATCGAACGCCGCCACCAGCTTGATATGGCGCGACAACAGCATGCCGTTGCCGAACACGTCGCCGGACATGTCGCCGACGCCCACGCAGGTGAAGTCCTGCGACTGGCTGTCACGGCCCAGTGCACGGAAGTGGCGCTTGACCGACTCCCACGCGCCCTTGGCGGTGATGCCCATGCCCTTGTGGTCGTAGCCATTCGAGCCGCCCGACGCGAACGCGTCGCCCAGCCAGAAGCCGTGTTCGACCGAAATGGCGTTGGCGATATCCGAGAAAGTCGCGGTGCCCTTGTCGGCAGCCACCACCAGGTACGGATCGTCGTTGTCATGGCGCACCACGTCGTGCGGCGGCACCACCTTGCCTTCGATCAGGTTGTCGGTGATGTCGAGCAGGCCGCTGATGAACATGCGGTAGCACGCAATGCCCTCGGCCAGCTGCGCGTCACGGTCGCCGTTCACCGGCGGACGCTTGACGAAGAAGCCGCCCTTGGAGCCCACCGGCACGATCACGGTGTTCTTCACCATCTGCGCCTTCACCAGGCCCAGCACTTCGGTGCGGAAGTCTTCGCGACGATCCGACCAGCGCAGGCCGCCACGCGCCACGGCGCCAAAGCGCAGGTGGATGCCTTCGACGCGCGGCGCGCTGACGAAGATCTCGCGGTACGGCACCGGCTTGGGCAGGTCCGGCACGCGGTGCGAATCGAACTTGTAGCTGATGTAGCTGCGGTACTGATCGTTCCACTGCTGGAAGAAGCTGGTACGCAAGGTGCCGCGGATCAGCGCCACGAAGCTGCGCAGAATGCGGTCATCGTCGAGGCTGGAGACGGTTTCCAGCAGCGTGCCGATGGCTTCTTCGACCGCCGCCAGCTGTTCGCCGCGCGGCTGGGACAGCGCCGCCACCAGGCCGTCGATCAGGGCCGGATGCGCGTGACGCAGCGACTCGGGGATCAGCACCTGCATTTCGTTGCGCAGCAGCTCGCCGGCGCGCTTGAGCTCATCCGTGGACAGCGACTCGCGGCGCGGATCGAACTTCGCCAGGAACAACTCCACCAGCAGGCCGGCAATTGCCGGGTAGCGGTTGAAGGCGTCTTCCATATAGCTCTGCGAGAACGCCACGCCGGTCTGCAGCAGGTACTTGCAGTAGCCGCGCAGCATGGCGATCTGGCGCCAGCTCAGCTTGGCGCCGAGCACCAGGCGGTTGAAGCCGTCGTTCTCGGCATTGCCGCGCCAAATCTGCTCGAACGCGTCCTCGAACAGCGTGCCCACCTGTTCCACGCTGAAAGCGAGGCTGCCGGCGGTCTGCACTTCGAAGTCCTGGATGTACAGCATAGTGCCGCCGACATGGATGTCGTACAGGTGCTCGGTGAGCACGCGCAGGCCCAGGTTCTCCAACTGCGGCAGCACTTCGGACAGCGCGATGTCGCCGCCGCTGCGATAGATCTTGAAGCGCAGTTCTTCCGGGCGCGAGGCCGGGTGGTAGAACGACATGCGCACGGCGTCGTCGCCCTTGAGCAGCGACAGCTGGTGCACGTCCTCGGCGGCGGTGGCCGGCGAGACGTCTTCCACGTAACCGGCGGGCAGCGCCTTGGCGTAACGGTTGGCCAGCACCACGCCGTCGTGGTCGCCCAGCGTGCGCACGAGTTCGTCGCGCACGTCATCATGCCAGTTGCGCACGATGGTGGCCACGCCCTTCTCGAGTTCGGCCACGTCGTAATGCACCTGGTCGCCGATCTTCGGACGCACCACCACATGCAGGCGCACCAGCGCGGCTTCGCCCATCAGCACGGACGAATCGAGGCTCTCGCCGCGCATGGCGTCCTTGAGCAGCGCTTCGATGCGCTCGCGCACCGTGGTGTTGAAGCGGTCACGCGGCACGTAGACGATGCAGGTGACGAAGCGGCCGTAGCGGTCGCGGCGCACGAACAGGCGCGTGCGTGCGCGCTGGCGCAGTTCCAGCGTGCCCATGGCGGTGGTGTAGAGCTCTTCGTCGCTGCTCTGGAACAGCTCGTCGCGCGGCAGCGTTTCCAGGATGTGGCGCAGCGCCTTGCCCGAATGCGAGTCGCGCTTGAGGCCCGAGCGCTCCATCGCGTACTCGAACTTCTGGCGCACCAGCGGCACGTCCTGCGGACGCGCCATATAGGCGTTGGAGGAGAACAGGCCCAGGAAGCGCTGTTCGGCCACCGGCTTGCCGTTGGCGTCGAACTTGAGCACGCCCACGTAATCCATGTAGCCCGGACGATGCGCGTGCGAGCGCGCATTGGTCTTGGTCAGGATGATGGCGTCGGTGGAACCGGACTGCGGCAGGTCGCTGGCCACCAGCGAACGCAGCGAACGCGGGGCGAGCGAGCGTTCGCTCTTGTGCAGGATGCCCATGCCCGAGCTTTCGTTGGCGCGCAGCACTTCCTCGCCATCGGCTTCGGTCACTTCGTATTCGCGGTAACCGAGGAAGGTGAAGTTGTCATCGGCCAGCCAGCGCAGGAAGGCGGAGGCCTCCTTGATGGCGGCGGCGTCCAGCGGCAGCTGGCGCGACGGCAGGTCGTCGGCGGTGGCGAGCGCCTGGTCGCGCATCTTCTTCCAGTCGGCCACCACCACGCGCACGTCTTCCAGCGCGCCTTCCAGTTTCGCCTTGAGCTTGGCCAGCTCTTCGTCGTCGGCCACGCGGTCCACTTCGAAGTGCATCACCGACTCGCTCTGCCCGTCGGCGGCGCCGATCTTCAGCAGCTTGCCGGAGGCATCGCGCGCCACCTCCACCACCGGATGGATCACGGCGTGGATCTGCAGCTGGTCGGCCGCCACCATGGTGACCGTGTCGACCAGGAACGGCATGTCGTCAGTGACGACCTGGATGTAGCTGCGGCCGGCGTGGCCGGTGGCCGGATTGACCACGCGCACCGAGGCGCGGCCCGGCTGGCGCTGCTGCACGAAGGTGAGCAAGTCGGCGATCAGGGCGGCCCACTCGCGGGCGGTGTGGAGTTCGAGATCGCCATCGGCGATGCGCGCGAAGAAAGCGCTGATAAAAAATTGCGCCTCATCAAGGCGCCCGGTAGGAAATCCGCTTTGCTTCAGTTCTTCGAAAACAACAGTGGGGAACGAGCTGTTGCTAGCCGCACGAATCGCGTTCATGGCATCTACTGTGTTGGGGAGACGGAATGAGGCTAAAAAAGCCTCAAAAGAATACGCCTCGCGCCATGCCTTATCCACACTTGCGAAAGATGCACTTCAGCTAGCGGCAGGTCATGACGCCCGTGCAGCAATGAGCCTGCATCGCTTTCCATGCGACGTTTGCATGACAACCAAGCGCTTGCGCACTTGGACGAAAACTTGCCGCGCTCGCGTGTTGCCGCTGCAACGCTGGCGATTCGTGTCCACCGCGGATCAGCCGATACCCCTGCGTATGTCATGGCGACGACGCATTCAAAACGTTGCAGCGCAGCAGATGAAATGGTCGACCTATGGACCGCCATGCCTGCTTCGGGCCTGCCCGTCCGCTCGCGCGACCGCTTGTTGCCAGCAAGCGCGCGACCGCCGCAACCGGACCATCGGCACAGGCTTTCGCAAGCCGCCGCAGGCACCATCCGGGCGACGGCCGTCCCCTGTCTTAGTGGCCGACACCCTTCCTTCACGGAATTCAGCCAAAATTAGGTCGCACGTCCCGTTGGGAGTACAGCCACCCAACCCAGCGGAACACATAGGACGCGTCTGAATGGCCCAGGGAGGCCGATCCGGCGTATCAGGGGTGTCTCTACAAATTGTAAACTGTACGGTATAGTCCAAGCTCGCCTGCCTGAACGAGCCACGGCTTTACCGACCCTGCCCTTCCTTGCCTGCCCGTTTACGGGACGCTCGGACTAGCGGGGCCGCTGCGTGTTCGTTGCAAGCCCCTTTTGTCGCCGCCCGGAGAGGCGTCGACGCGCTGCATCCCCGACCACATTAAAAAAGAAATGGAGCCCACATGAAGTCCACGTCACTGCGCACACCTCTGCTGTGCCTTGGCCTGCTCTCACTGGCCGCCTGTGGCAAAGGCAAGGATCAAGGCCCGCCGCAGGCGCCGCCGCCGGAAGTCGGTGTCGTCAAGGCCCAGGCCCAGAGCACGCCGCTAGCCAAGGATCTCGTGGGCCGCGTGTCGGCTTACCGTAGCGCCGATGTGCGCGCCCGCGTGTCGGGTGTGCTGCTCAAGCGCGTCTATCAGGAAGGCACCGACGTCAAGGCCGGCCAGGTGATGTTCGAGATCGACCCGGTGATCTACCAGGCAGCGCTGGACTCGGCCAAGGCCAACCTGGCCGCGGGCCAGGCGACCTACGTGAACTTCCACAACCTGGCCGAGCGCGACCGCAAGCTGCGCCCGCAGAACTACATCTCGCAGTCCGACCTGGACGCCGCCGAAGCCAACGAGCGCAGCGGTGCCGCCTCGGTGAAGCAGCTGCAGGCCGCCGTGGAAAGCGCCAAGATCAACCTGAGCTATACCCGCGTGGTGGCGCCCATCGACGGCCGCGCCGGTCAGCAACAGGTGACCGAGGGTGCCATCGTCGGCAACGGCGCCGCCGATTCCGGCTCCAGCTCGACGCTGTTGACCACGGTCGACCAGCTCGATCCGCTGTACGTGAACTTCACGGTCAGCGCGGCCGATCTGGACCGCCTGCGCGCGGCCCAGGCCGCTGGCAATGTGTCGCTGAGCGATCAGGGCAAGACCACCGTGAAGGTCACCCTGCCCGACGGCAGCAAGTACGACCAGGACGGCACGCTGGACTTCTCCGGCGCCACGGTCGATCCGACCACCGGCTCGATCAACCTGCGCGCCCTGCTGGCCAACCCGCAGCGCCGTCTGTTGCCGGGTACCTACATCACCATCACCGCCAACCTCGGCGAGCTACACAACGTGTTCCTGGTGCCGCAGGCGGCCATCCAGCGCGACGTGGTCGGCGCCTATGCGCTGGTGGTGGGTCAGGACGGCAATGTCGCCCGCAAGAACGTCACCGCGGACAACCTGGCCGGTTCGAACTTCATCGTCACCAGCGGCCTGAGCAGCGGCGACCAGGTGATCGTCTCCGGCCTGCAGACGGTGCAGCCCGGCAAGCCGGCCAAGGCGGCGCCGTTCGATCCGAACAAGAAGCCCGGCGAGCAGGGTCCACCGGCAGCAGCGGGTCATGCTGCTGGCGGCAAGCAGTAAAGGGAGTCGACCAACATGCCGAGTTTCTTTATTGACCGTCCCATCTTCGCGTGGGTGGTGGCCATCCTGATCACCCTGGTTGGCACCATCTCCGTGTTGAACATGGGTATCGAGTCGTATCCCAACATCGCGCCTCCCCAGGTGGTGGTGTCCGCGACGTATCCGGGCGCCAACGCCGACACCATGGAGAAGAACGTCACCCAGGTGATCGAGCAGCAGCTCACCGGTATCGACCACCTGCTGTACTTCTCCTCCTCCTCCAACTCCAACGGCACCAGCTCGATCACGCTGAGCTTTGAGACCGGTACCGATCCGGACATCGCCCAGGTGCAGGTGCAGAACAAGGTGCAGCTGGCCCAGCCGCGCCTGCCGACCGCCGTGACCCAGCAGGGCGTGGTGGTGGCCAAGAGCAACCCGGACTTCCTGATGTTCGTGTCGCTGGTGTCCAACAACCCGGACATCGACGGCAACCGCCTGGCCGACGTGATTGCGTCCCAGGTGGCGGACCAGGTCGGCCGTATTCCCGGCGTGGGCGCCACCCGCCTGATCGGCGCCGAGTACGGCGTGCGCATCTGGCTCAACCCGGACAAGATGCACGGCTACGGCTTGTCGCCCAGCTCGGTGTTCTCCGCCGTGGCGGCGCAGAACGTGCAGTTCGCCGCCGGCTCGCTGGGCGCCGATCCGTCGCCGAAGGAACAGGGCTTTACCGCCACCGTCTCCGCTGAAGGCCGCTTCTCCTCCCCGCAGGAGTTCGGCAACATCATCCTGCGCGCCAACAGCGACGGCACGGTGGTGAAGCTCAGCGACGTGGCGCGCATCGACTTCGGCCCGCAGAGCTACGGCCTGGGTGCGACGTGGAACGGCCAGCAGGTCGGCGGCCTGGGCGTGCAGCTGCTGCCCGGCGCCAACGCGCTGGACGTGGCCGACGCCGTCAAGGCCAAGATGAACGAGCTGTCCAAGGACTTCCCCGAGGGCGTCACCTGGTTCGCTCCGTACGACACCACCCCGTTCGTGACGATCTCCATCAAGGAAGTGGTGCACACCCTGATCGAGGCCATCATCCTCGTGTTCCTGGTGATGCTGATCTTCCTGCAGAACTTCCGCGCCACGGTGATCCCCACCCTGGTGATTCCGGTGGCCCTGCTGGGTACCTTCATCGGCCTGGTGGCGTTGGGCTTCACCATCAACCAGCTGACCTTGTTCGGCATGGTGCTGGCCATCGGTATCGTGGTGGACGACGCGATCGTGGTGATCGAGAACGTCGAACGCATCATGAGCGAGGAGCAGCTCTCGCCCAAGGAAGCGACACGCAAGGCGATGGGCCAGATCACCGGCGCGGTGGTGGCCATCACCGTGGTGCTCGCGGCGGTGTTCGTGCCGTCCGCCTTGCAGCCGGGTGCGTCGGGCGTGATCTACAAGCAGTTCGCGCTGACCATCGCCGTGTCGATGGGCTTCTCCGCGTTCCTCGCGCTGTCGTTCACGCCGGCCTTGTGCGCCACGCTGCTCAAGCCTGAGCACGAGCACAAGAAGAACATCGTCTACCGCAAGTTCAACCAGACCTTCGACTGGGTCACGCGCACCTATGGCGGCCACATCGGCAGTGCGACGCGCCATGCGCCGCGCTGGATGATCGTGTTCGCCCTGGTCGCGGTGCTGGCCGGCTTCCTCTACACGCGCCTGCCCACCAGCTTCGTGCCCAGCGAAGACCAGGGCTTTGCCCTGGCCATCGTCAACCTGCCGCCGGGTGCCACCCTGCACCGCACGCAGGACGTGATGGCCGAGATGCGCGAACGCGTGAAGAAGAGCCCGTACAACGATGACATCATCGGCATGTACCAGATCAGCGGCTTCAGCTTCATCGGCCAGAGCGAAAGCACCGGCATGGCCTTCATCAAGCTCAAGGACTGGGATTCGCGTGCAATTACCGCCGATGAGCTGATCATGAAGTTGAACGGCGTGTTCCACGGCATCCGCGACGCGCAGATCTTCGTGGTCAACCTGCCCACCATCCGCGGCCTCAGCCAGTTCGGCGGTATCGACATGTATCTGCAGGCCCGCGCGGGCCAGACGCATGGCGAGCTGATGCAGGCGATGGCCATGGCTGTCGGCAAGGCGAAGGACAACAAGGCCCTGTTCGGCGTGCGTCCCAACCAGCTGCCCGATGCGCCGCAGTGGGATATGAAGGTCGATCGCACGCAGGCTCAGGCGATGGGCATGTCGGTCAGCGACGTGTACACGGCCATCCAGCTCACGCTGGCGCCGGTGTACGTCAACGACTTCGTCTACGGTGGCCGCGTGAAGCGCGTCTATCTGCAGGCGGACCAGGCTTACCGCATGGGCCCCGACGCTCTGCAGCACATCTACACGCCCAGCAGCCTCGCGCCGGGCGCGGCGGCCAGCAGTTCGTCGACCTCCACGTCGTCGTACCAGGCTACGGTCAATCCGTACAACATGATTCCGATCTCCAGTGTGGTCAACACGAAGTGGGACATGGGCTCGCCTGCCCTGACCCGCTACAACGGCTACGCCGCGGTCGAAATCGTGGGTAACGAAGCGCCGGGCTACTCCACCGGTCAGGCCATGAACGCCTTGCAGGGCATCGTCGACCACGACCTGCCCAAGGGCTTCGGCGCGGACTGGACGGGTCAGTCGTACCAGGAAATCCTGGCCGGCAACTCGGCCACCCTGCTGCTGGCGCTGTCGATCCTGATCGTGTTCCTGTGCCTTGCCGCACTGTACGAGAGCTGGTCGATCCCGGTCGCCGTGCTGCTGGTGGTGCCGCTGGGCCTGCTTGGCACGGTCGTGTTCTCGATGTTGCGCGGCTTGCCGAACGACATGTACTTCAAGATCGGCATGATCACGGTGATCGGCCTGGCGGCGAAGAACGCGATCCTGATCGTGGAATTCGCGGTGGAGCAGCAACAGGACGGCAAGTCGCTGTTCGATGCAGTCATCACGGCGGCCCGCCAGCGACTGCGTCCGATCCTGATGACCTCGATGGCGTTCATCCTCGGCGTGTTCCCGTTGTTCATTTCGACGGGCGCCGGCGCCAACTCCCGCCATGCCATCGGCACGGGCGTGATCGGCGGCATGATCTTCGCCACCTTCCTGGGTCTGCTGCTGATCCCGGTGTTCTACGTGACGGTGCGCCGCGCACTGGGCGACAAGCTGGACGAACCGTCCCGCAAGATCCGCCCGGCCCATGGCGAAGCTGCCGCGCCGCAGGGCGGCGGTGGTACCGGTGGTACGCCGAGCAGTGCGATGCAGCCGTTCGATTCGGACCCGCGTCGCGGCGGTTAATCCGGACCTACGGTAGTCAAACGAAAGCCCCGGTCGAAAGACCGGGGCTTTTTTTGGCCCTACGCGGAGCGCCAGGAAAGCGACGCTGCTTTCCTCGTCATTCCGGCGCAGGCCGGCATGACGAGTTGAAGGTGCGTGCGTCAGTCGTCACTGCTGACCGTGGTGTTGCGACCCGCCTGCTTGGCCTGATAAAGGCGCCGGTCGACCAGTTCGAGGAACGACAAACGCTCATCGCCATGCATCGGCACCACCGTGCCCGCGCCAATGCTCATGGTCAGCGACTTGCGCGCCATCGAGCGCTCATGCGGAATCCACTCATGCTCGATCAGCGCGTGGCAGCGCTCGGCCACTTCGCGCGCCGCGGCTGCATCGGTATCGGGAAGCACCAGCACGAATTCCTCGCCGCCGAAGCGGGCCAGGAAATCGTGCGAACGACGCACGGCCTTCTCCAGCACCTTGGCCACCAGCTTGAGCGTGTAATCGCCCTGCACGTGGCCGTAGTGATCGTTGTACTGCTTGAAGTAATCGATATCGAGCATCAGCAGCGACAGCGGCTTGCCACTGCGGCGCGCCTGCTCCCAGTCCTCCTCGAACACGCTGTCGAAGCGGCGGCGATTGGCGATGCCGGTGAGGCCATCCTTGAAGGACAGCGCTTCGAGCTCACGCTGCAGTTCAATCAGGCGCTGCTCGGTGCGCTTGCGCTCGCTGATGTCGAACATGAAGCCGACCAGCGCGTCCACGCTGCCATCGTCCTTGCGCACCACATGCACCACGTCGCGGATCCACACATAGCTGCCGTCCTTGCACAGCGCGCGGTAATCGGCCTCGTGATCCACGCCGGCCTTGGACTGCGCCACGCAGAAGTTGACCGCCCAGTCGCGATCTTCGGGATGGATGCGCTCGGCCCAGTCCTGCACGCTGACCCAGCTGTCCGGCGCCCAGCCGAGCAAGTGCTCGATCTGCGGGCCGATATAGGAGAACGACAGGCTGTCCCACTGGATGCGCCAGGGAATGGCCTTGGTGGACTCGAGCAGGGTCTTGTAGACCATGCTCTCTACTTCCAGCTTCTCAACGACATCGGTCATGGGCGGCTCGCGGCAGGTGGTTTCAGATCCCTGGTGCGAAGCAACCATCGTGCCGTGGTGATGCTCGTGGGAGAAAGCCTGCAAAAGCCGCGTATGTCGCGCTTTGCGCCATCGGGCCAGTGGGCCCGCTTGAAGTCCGTGTAGCCCTGCTCGGTCAGTTCCCGACGCGGCGTGGCGAACGCGGTTGGGAGAGAGTCGCCATCCTTGGCGGGAGGGGACCTGTCTCCGTGGTGGTCGCAAGTATTTGCGATTGACGCGGCAACCGTCAACCAAACCGCCCCAAACCCACCGATGGAAATGGACCTTTGTGGGAGCGCACCCTGTGCGCGACGGTCCGAGGCGGCCTCGGACGCCACGCCGTCGCGCACAGGGTGCGCTCCCACAAAAAACACAGATTGCGATGCCCGGAAAAGAAAAGCCCCCGGTTCTCACCGAGGGCTTCTCCGCACGTAGAACCTGGCCGACTTAGCGCAGCCCCGTCTCCGCACGCGCAATCACAATGCGCTGAATCTCACTCGTACCCTCATAGATCTCGGTGATCTTGGCATCGCGGAAATAGCGCTCCAGCGGCATTTCGCGGGAATAGCCCATGCCGCCATGGATCTGCACCGCCTGATGCGAAATCCACATGGCCGCTTCCGAAGCGGTCAACTTGGCCATGGAGGCCTCGGTGCCGAAGCGGCCGCCGTTCTTCTCCGTCTCGCCCTTGGTCCATGCGGCGCGCAAGGTGAGCAGCATGGCGGCATCGAGCTTGCACTTCATGTCGGCGATCTTGGCCTGGGTCATCTGGAAGGTGCCGATAGGCTGGCCGAACGCCTTGCGGTCGCGCGACCACTGCACCGAAGCCTCGTAGGCGGCGCGCGCAATGCCCACGGCCTGCGAGGCAATGCCGATGCGGCCTGCATCGAGCAGGCTCATGCCCATGGCAAAGCCCTTGCCCTCGTCGCCCAGCATGTTTTCCTTCGGGCACACGTAGTCGGTGAACTCGATTTCACAGGTGGCCGAGGCGCGAATGCCCAGCTTGGGCTCGCTCTTGCCCGCATGAAAACCCGGCAACTGCGTGTCGATGATGAAGGCCGATACGCCCTTGGCACCAATGCCCGGCGTGGTGATGGCGAACAGGATGATGTAGCGGGCCACCATGCCCGAAGTGATCCAGCTCTTCTTGCCGTTGATCACCCAGTCGCCGTTGGCGTTCTTGGTGGCGCGGGTGTGCATGGCCGACGCGTCGGAGCCGGACTGCGGCTCTGTCAAAGCGTAGGCACCAATGGCTTCGCCCTGGGCAATCGCACGCACGTACTTCTGCTTCTGCTCTTCCGTGCCATGCTTGAGGATGCCGGTGCAGAACAGCGAATTGTTGACCGACATGATGGTCGCCGTGGCCGCATCGGCCGCAGCGATCTCAATCATGGCCAGCACGTAGGCAATCGGGTCCATGCCCGCGCCGCCGTACTCGGTGGGCACCTCGATACCCATCAGACCCAGCTGGCCCATCTCACGGATGTTGTCCAGCGGGAACTCCCCCTTCTCATCCAGCTCGGCGGCCACCGGCACAATGCGCTTCTGCGCGAAGTCGCGGGCAATGGCCTGGATGGACAGCTGATCGTCGGTAAAGCGGAAATCCATGGAAGGCTCCAAGGGGGATAGGGAAGCCCTCCATTTTAACCCGCTCTGCCCGCGGGTCAGTGTGCAGGTGCAGCAAGGCAACCGTCCCCTGTAGGGATCGCGCCACCCCAGAAGGCCGCCCCTCCGCCCGACTGTCGCCCACAGGGTGGGCTCCTACAGATAAGCAGCAAGGCCCCCGCCCCCTTGTAGGAGCGCACCCTGTGCGCGACCGCGGCCTCCAGGCTCGCCCCTCCGCTCGGCCGTCGCCCACAGGGTGGGCTCCTACAAAAGAACGGCTCGACTTGACGCCCCGCCCCCCGAAGCCTAGCCTTATGTATCTCTGCATCGCGATATAAGGATAACCATGGACTTGGCCACCGCCTCCAGCGTCTTGCGCCTGCTGGCGGATCCGACCCGGGTTCGCCTGCTGGCCTTGCTTGAGCGCGAGGAGCTGACCGTGGCGGAACTGGCTGCGGTGCTACATCTGGCGCAGCCGCGCGTGTCCACCCATCTGGCCAAACTCAAGGAGGCCGAGCTGGTGCGCGACCGCCGTGCCGGCGTGTCTGCCTATTACCGGGCCAACGCCGAGACGGACGAACACCTGCAGGTCTTGCTGAGGTCCCTGCGCGACAACATCGACGATGCCCTGCTGCGCGAAGATGCCGCGCGCCTACCCGGCGTGCTGGCCGAACGCGCCCGCGAAGAAGGCTGGGCCGACACCGTCGCCGGCGACATGGAGCGCCATTACTCCCCCGGCCGCACCTGGGAGACGCTGGCGCGCTCGCTGCTGCAATTGCTGGAAACCGGCGACGTGCTGGACATCGCTTCCGGCGACGGCATCACCGCCGAGCTGCTGGCGCCGCATGCGCACTCCATCGTCTGCGTGGACAGCAGCGAGCGCGTGACCGAGGCCGCCGCGCAACGCCTCAAATCCTTCGGCAACGTGGAAGTGCTCAAGGGCGACATGCATGCGCTCGACCTGGGCGAACGACGTTTCGACCTTGTGCTGATGCTGCACGCCCTCACTTATGCCGAACAGCCGGCCAAGGCTGTCGCGGAAGCCGCACGCGTGTTGCGCAGCGGCGGACGACTGCTCGCGGTCACCCTGGGCAAGCACGATCACCGCGCCGTGGTGGAACCGTTCGATCACCGCAATCTCGGTTTTTCCTCCGACGAATTGACCGGCTTCGCCAAGCAAGCCGGGCTTGAGTCCATGAGCTGTACCCGCTTGAGCCGCGAACGCAAGGCACCTCACTTCGAAGTGATCAGCCTGCTCGCGCGCAAGCCTTGAAGCGAGGCATCCATCCATGAGCACCCTCCCCTGGCTTCACCCCGAACGCGTCGCCCTGCTGGAACGCCTGCTGCGCGAGCGCATCCTGATCATCGATGGCGGCATGGGCACCATGCTGCAGCAGCATCCGCTGGACGAAGCCGCGTTCCGCGGCGAGCGTTTCGTGGAAGGCCACGACAGCTCGCACGCGCATGACCACCCCGGCAGCTGCGACCTGAAGGGCAACAACGACCTGCTCACGCTCACCAACCCGGACATCATCCGCGGCGTGCACGTGGCCTATCTCGAAGCCGGCGCGGACCTGGTCGAAACCAATACCTTCAACTCCACCCGCATCAGCCAGGCCGATTACCACCTCGAACACCTGGCCTACGAGCTGAACCTCGAAGGCGCCCGCCTCGCTCGCGCCGCCTGCGATGCGGTGGAAGCGAAAACGCCGGACAAGCCGCGCTTCGTGATCGGCGTGCTCGGCCCGACCAGCCGTACTGCGTCGCTGTCGCCGGACGTCAACGATCCAGGCTTCCGCAACGTCACGTTCGAAGAGCTGGTCAGCAACTACATCGAATCGGCCAGCGGCCTGGTCGATGGCGGCGCCGACCTGATCATGGTCGAAACCATCTTCGATACGCTCAACGCCAAGGCTGCGCTGTTTGCGGTGAGCGAGCTGTTCCGCGAACGCGGCGCGCGCCTGCCGGTGATGATCTCCGGCACGATTACGGACCGCTCCGGCCGCACGCTCTCCGGCCAGACCGCCGAAGCGTTTTACTACTCGGTGCAGCATGCGCGCCCGATTTCGGTGGGCCTCAATTGCGCGCTGGGCGCGGCTGACCTGCGCCCGCACGTGCAGGTGTTGTCGCAAACGGCCAGCTGTTTCGTCAGCACGCATCCCAATGCCGGCCTGCCCAACGCCTTTGGCGAATACGACGAAACACCCGAGCAGATGGCTTCCGTGATCGGCGGCTTCGCGCGCGACGGCCTGCTCAACATGGTCGGCGGCTGTTGCGGCACCACGCCTGCGCATATCAAGGCCATCGCCGAAGCGGTAAGCAACATCGCGCCACGCGCGCTTCCCGCCGCAACGCAGGAGGCTGCGTAATGCTCCCTCTCCCCTTTGGGGAGAGGGCTGGGGTGAGGGGCCAATCTAGCCTCACCCTCGCACTTTCGCACCTCGCCGCAAGGCCCGCCCCCTCACCTCAATCCTCTCCCCGTCGGGGAGAGGAGGAACAAGCATGATGCCTCGCTACACCCGACTCTCCGGCCTCGAACCGCTGGTCATCACGCCCGACCTGCTGTTCGTCAATGTCGGCGAACGCACCAACGTCACCGGCTCGGCGCAGTTCCGCAAACTGATCAAGGAAGAACGCTACGAGGAAGCCGTCGACGTGGCGCGCCAACAGGTGGCCAACGGCGCGCAGATCATCGACGTCAACATGGACGAAGGCCTGATCGATTCGGAAGCGGCGATGACGCGCTACCTGAACCTGATCGCCGCCGAGCCGGACATCGCCCGCGTGCCGGTGATGGTCGACTCCTCCAAGTGGACCGTGATCGAAGCCGGCCTGCGCTGCCTGCAAGGCAAGGGCATCGTCAATTCCATCTCGATGAAGGAAGGCGAAGAGGTTTTCCTCGAACACGCGCGCAAGGTGCAGCAGTACGGCGCCGCCGTGGTGGTGATGGCGTTCGACGAGCAAGGCCAGGCCGACACCTGCGAGCGCAAGGTGGAAATCAGCTCGCGCGCGTATGAGCTGCTCACCACCAGGCTCGACTTCCCGCCCGAAGACATCATCTTCGATCCCAACATCTTTGCCATCGCCACCGGCATCGAGGAACACAACAACTACGCCGTGGACTTCATCGAAGCCACGCGCGAGTTGAAGCGCCGCTTCCCGCATTCGCATGTGTCGGGCGGCGTATCGAACGTGTCGTTCTCGTTCCGCGGCAACAACATGGTGCGCGAGGCGATCCATTCGGTGTTCCTCTACCACGCCATCAAGGCGGGCATGGACATGGGCATCGTCAACGCGGGCGCGTTGATGATCTACGACGATCTGCCCGAGGACCTGCGCGAGCGCGTCGAGGACGTGGTGCTCAACCGCCGTCCCGATGCGACCGAGCGCCTGCTGGAAGTCGCCGATCAGTTCAAGGCGAAGAAGGGCGAAGTCATCGTCGAAAACCTCGCCTGGCGCGACAAGCCGGTGCGTGAGCGACTGAGCCATGCGCTGGTGCACGGCATCGACCAGTTCGTGGTCGAAGACACCGAAGCGGCACGCCAGCAATCCTCGCGCCCGCTCGACGTCATCGAAGGTCCGCTGATGGACGGCATGAACGTCGTGGGCGACTTGTTCGGCGCCGGCAAGATGTTCCTGCCGCAGGTGGTGAAATCCGCCCGCGTGATGAAGAAGGCCGTGGCCCACCTCATTCCCTATATCGAGGAAGAGAAGGCGCGCACCGGTGATGCCGGCAAATCCAACGGCAAGATCGTGATGGCCACCGTCAAGGGCGACGTGCACGACATCGGCAAGAACATTGTCGGTGTGGTGCTCCGCTGCAACAACTTCGACGTGATCGACCTGGGCGTGATGGTGCCCACGCAGAAGATCCTGGAAACCGCGATTGCCGAGAACGCCGACATCATCGGCCTGTCCGGCCTGATCACGCCGTCGCTGGAGGAAATGAGCCAGGTCGCGCGCGAAATGCAGCGCCAGAATTTCACCATACCGCTGATGATCGGCGGCGCCACCACTTCACGCGCGCATACCGCGCTGAAGATCGACCCGCACTACAAATCGCCCACCGTGTGGGTGAAGGACGCCTCGCGCGCCGTGGGCGTGGCCCAGTCGCTGCTGAGCAAGGAGCTGGTCGACAACTTCATCGCCAAGGTGCAGGCCGAATACGCCGAAGTGCGCGAACGCCACAAGCATCGCGGCGCGGGCAAATCGCTGGTGTCGCTGGAGAAGGCGCGAGGGCAACGCTACACCACCGACTGGGCGAGCTACGACCCGCCGCAGCCCCGGCAGCCCGGCATCACCGTCTTCAACGACTACGACCTGGCCGAACTGCGCCAGTACATCGACTGGTCGCCGTTCTTCAATGCGTGGGAACTGGCCGGCCGCTACCCCGCGATTCTCACTGACGAGATCGTGGGCAAGCAGGCCACCGAACTGTTCAACGATGCGCAGGCGATGCTGGACAAGCTGATCGCCGAAAAGTGGCTGACGGCGCGCGGCGTGATCGGCTTTTGGCCAGCCTATTCAAACGGCGACGACATCACACTTCTCCCTCTCCCCTCCNNCCCCCCCCCCCCCCCCCCCGCGGGGGGGGGGGGGGGGGGGGGGGCCCCAAGACTTGCCCGAACCCACGGGCAAGCCCATCGCCACGCTCCACCACCTCCGCCAGCAAGCCGACAAACCCGCCGAACGCCCCGACTTCTGCCTCTCCGACTTCATCGCGCCCAAATCCGCGAAGAAGCAGGACTGGGTAGGCGGCTTCGCCGTCACCGCCGGCATCGGCATCGACGAACATGTGGCACGCTTTGAGGCGGCACACGACGACTACTCGGCGATCCTGCTCAAAGCACTCGCCGACCGCCTCGCCGAAGCCTTCGCCGAGCGCCTGCATCAGCGCGTGCGCCGCGAATTCTGGAGCTACGTGCCCGACGAGTCGCTCGACAACGTCGCCCTGATCGACGAGAAATACACCGGCATCCGCCCCGCCCCCGGCTACCCGGCCTGCCCCGACCACACGGAAAAAGGCACCCTGTTCAAGCTGCTCGACGCCACCGCCAACGCCGGCATCGAACTGACCGACAGCTACGCCATGTTCCCCACAGCCGCCGTTTCCGGCTGGTATTTCTCTCACCCGGACAGCCAGTATTTCGTGGTGGGCCGCGTCACCCGCGAACAGGTCGACGATTACGCCAAGCGCAAGGGCTGGACGCGCGAGCAAGCGGAGCGCTGGCTGGCGCCGAACCTGGATTACGATCCGGATTGATCAAGCACGCCTATTGGCATCTGTCTGCGAAAGCGCTCCCCTCTGCGGGAGCGCTTTTTTGTGGGAGCGCACCCTGTGCGCGACGGCCCAACGAAGTGGCAGCACCCAACGCCGCGGTCGCGCACAAGGTGCGCTCCTACAACAGGTATTAGGTCGTGCTGCGACCCTGAAGGAGCGCACCTTGTGCGCGACCGCAGAGCCTCGTCGTCACCGCTCCGCCCGCTTGTCGCGCACAGGGTGCGCTCCCACAGGAGAGGCCAGACGCCCTCTCAAACCTCACTCTCAACCAACTCCCGCCGCCTGACCTCACGCATATGCACCACGAGGTTGTAGATCGACACAAACGCCGGGAAGAAATTGGACAGAATGCCCACCGAGTCATTCTTGCCAAAAATGAAATACGACAGCAGCAAGGCGCTGCCAATCACCGACAACCACCAGAACGACAGCGGCATCACCACCCGCTTGAGCTTGCGGGTGTAGTACAGCTGCACAAACCAGCGGCTGGTGAACATGATCGAGCCCAGCAGACCCACCACCTTCCAGGGCGTAAGCTCAAAGCGGCGCAGGGCTTCGAAGACATGGCTGAGTTCGTGGGTCAGGAAGTCCATGGACGGCTGCCGGTTAGCTGAAAAGCCGGATATTGTACTCGCCCACCTTTCAATCGCCTGCCATCCCGAGGACTTTTTTTGGCCGGGAGGCTTGACCTGTTGGGCGGCTCCTAATATATTTCCGGGCTCGGCGGGCGATTAGCTCAGCGGTAGAGCACTGCCTTCACACGGCAGGTGTCGCAAGTTCGATCCTTGCATCGCCCACCATCGAATCAAAGACTTAGGCCGCCTAAAAAGGGCGGCCTTTTTCTTTTCCGGTCTGCCACGTCGGAAAAATCGGACCCAAAAGTCGCTCTCTCTGCCGACTGATGGTCCGCCGTCGCCACGCCCCTTCGAGAGCGCGAACCGCGAAAAACCTCAGCGAGTGTCGCAGCATTTCCGGCGGCCGCCCTCTTCATCGACGCCACTGCGATACGTCAACGTATCCAAAACTGGCTGCCCAAGCCACGCGCGGCATCCTTTGGCGGCGCCTTCCCGGCGATGGCGCCCGCGTTCCGCATGAGTCCGCCACGCCAGCACATCACGATAAACCTCGTGCGCTCTTTAGGACGCGTCCGATAGCCGTCGCACCAGCCGATCCATAGGCTGCACTTGCCCTCTGGCGCATCGGTTTCTCATCCCCCGATCCGGCAGGACCGATGCGCTGGAAGGCGCTGTACGCGGAGAGGCGCGCCGCTTCGATAGCCCCGGCAAGCACCCTTCGGTTCATGGCATTCATCACGTGATGGCTACGACTTTCGGTCGTGGCCATTGCGCGTCCGCGCGGGAAGGTGTGCAAGTGACTCAAGGAACGAAGACCCTCAGCTCGTGGCTGGTATTGGCGAGCGTGTGCCTGCCAATGACCGCGGCAATGGCGCAGTCAGGCGACACTGCCGCGCAGGAAATCCTGCGGCAGCAGGAGCGCGAACGCGCACTGCGCGAGCAACAACAGACGTCGCCGGATGTGCGCCTGCCCACGCCGGCGCAAGCGCAGGTCGATCGCCTGCCCGCCAACGAAACACCCTGCTTTCCCATTCACACCATCCACCTGGATGGTGATGACGCGGACGCCTTCGCTTGGGCCGTGAAAGCCGCCAACGCGCCGCATGATCCGGCCACCGGCCGATGCCTGGGCACGCATGGCATCGACGTGGTGATGAAACGCGTCCAGAACGCAATCATCGCGCGCGGCTACGTCACCACGCGGGTGGTGGCCAAAGCGCAAGACCTCAAGGCTGGTCTGCTCACATTAACGGTCATCCCCGGTCGCATTCGCGCGATCCGATTCGCGCCCGGCACGGACGCGCGCGCCACGTCCTGGCGTGATGCCCTGCCCGCCCGTCCTGGCGACCTGCTCAATCTGCGCGACATCGAACAGGCGCTGGAGAACTTCAAGCGCGTACCTACGGCCGATGCAGACATAAAAATCGTGCCGGCCGATGGCGATGCCGCGCCTGGCGAAAGCGATCTGGTGATCGTTTGGAAGCAATCATCGCCCATGCGTCTGGCCATCACGCTGGACGACTCGGGTAGCCAGGGTACCGGCGAGGTGCAAGGCGGCACCACCCTGTCGCTGGACAACCTGCTGACCTTGAACGACCTGTTCTACGCCAACCTCGGCCAGGACGTGCTCGATGGCGACCACAAGGGCACGCGCAGTTACACGCTGCATTACGACGTGCCCTATGGCTACTGGCTGCTCGGCACCACCGCCAGCAGTTACAGCTATCACCAGACGGTTGCCGGTTACGCGCAGGATTACGTGTACAGCGGCACCAGCCACAACGCCGATGTGCGCCTCGGTCGGCTGCTGTATCGCAATGCGACCGTCAAGCTGGGCGCGTATGCACGCGCGTGGGAACGCGACTCCAACAACTTCATCGACGATACCGAAGTACTGGTGCAGCGCCGTCGTCAGGCGGGCTGGGAAGCGGGCTTTACCTATAAGCAATTCGTCGGCACAGCGACACTCGATGCCGATGTTGCCTATCGCCGCGGCACGGGCGCGTTCAATGCGCTGCATGCGCCGGAAGAAGCCTACGGTGAAGGCACCTCGCGTTCGGAAATCATCACCGCAGACGCCACGCTTACTGCACCCTTCCAACTCGGCAATCAGCGCTTCCGCTACATCGGCAGCTGGCGCGCGCAGTGGAACCAGACACCGCTCGTTCCGCAGGACCGCTTTGCCATCGGCGGCCGCTACACCGTGCGTGGCTTTGACGGCGAGCTACAACTCACCGGCGACCACGGCTGGCTGATCCGCAATGACCTCGGCTGGATGCTCGGCGGTGGGCAGGAACTCTACCTGGGCGCCGACGTGGGTCATGTCGGCGGACCACCCACCGCGTGGGAGCTGGGTCAGACCTTGGCCGGTGTCGCGCTCGGCTTGCGCGGAGGCTGGCATGGCTGGGCGTGGGACCTCTTCGTTGGTGCACCGATCAGCAAACCGCACGGCTACCCGACCGCCAATCCCACCACCGGTTTCAGCCTGAGCTGGTCGCTCTGAGCTGTCCGCACACCGCTCGCTTTTGCCTGCCCGACGCATTGCATTGAAAGGACCTCACGGATGAACAAGCACCTCTATCGCATCGTCTTCAACCACGCCTTGGGTCTGTTTCAGGTGGTGTCGGAACTGGTCCGTCGCCCGGGACGTGGTGCATCGAAAGGCGATGCACCCGTGACGACAGCCACGGTGCGATCAGTCAGCCTGAGTCTGTGGGTGGCCTTTGGCTGGGTTGCTTTGGCGTCGGTCGCCACCGCCGGCCAGATCGTGACGGACCCGAACGCGCCAGGTAACCAACGTCCGACCGTGCTGGGTTCACCCGGTGCAGCACCGCTGATCAACATCACCACGCCCAGCAAGGCCGGCGTGAGCCGCAACACGTACAGCGATTTCAATGTCGATGGCGCTGGCGTCGTGCTCAACAACTCACGCACCAACACCACCACGCAGCTCGCCGGAACCGTGGCGGGCAATCCGTGGCTGGCGACAGGGACGGCCAAGGTCATCCTCAACGAAGTGACCGGCTCCAACCCGAGTGCGCTCCATGGCTACGTCGAAGTGGCCGGCGATCGCGCGCAGGTGATCATCGCCAACCCGGCCGGTATCAGCTGCGATGGCTGCGGCGTGATCAACGCCAATCGCTTCACCTTGACCACTGGCACGCCGGTGCTGAGCGGTGGCAACCTGGACGGCTACCGCGTCACGGGCGGCGCAGTGCAAATCGGCGCGAACGGCCTGGATGCCACGCGCGCCGACTACACCGACATCATCGCGCGCGCTGTGCAGGTGAACGGCAGCATCTGGTCGCCGCAATTGCAGGTGACCACCGGCACCAATCAGTTGAATGCCGAGCAGTCGCAAGTCACTGCCATCGCGGCCAATGGTGAGAAGCCCACGCTGGCGCTGGACGTCAGCGCGCTGGGCGGCATGTACGCGAACAAAATCGTCCTGCTGGGTACCGAAAACGGTGTCGGTGCGCGCAACGCCGGCACTATCGGCGCCAGCGCCGGCGACCTGATCGTCACCACCGAGGGACGTCTGGAAAACAGCGGCAGCCTGCAATCGCAGTCCAATACGCAGATCAATGCGGCGGGTGGCGTCACCAATGCTGGCACGATCAGCGCCACACGCGAACTCGCTCTGAGCACGCAGGCTGACGTCGACAACAGCAAGGGCACATTGAACGCCGCGCGCATCGCCGTCGATGCCGCCTCGCTGCGCAACGCCGGCGGCACGATCACGCAATCGGGCCCGCAAGGCATGACGCTGGATGCAGGCGCCCTCTCCAACCGCAACGGTGGGCGCATCGGTGCGGCGGAATCCGCTGCGACTGGCTCGACGGACGCGCCATCCGATGGATCGGCAAGCGGCCAGAGTGGCGGCACCGCCGGAAATACCAGCACTAACGGCGATAACACCGCATCTGGCGGTGGCAGTGCTTCTATCACGCCGATCGTCCCGCTGGCCGACGGCATCCTGCATATCAGCGGCCTGCTCGACAACGATGGCGGCCGCATCAGCGCGGCGGCCGGCTTTGATCTTGCCAGTAGCGCCGGCCTCGCCAACGACGGCGGCCAACTGGAGCTGCGCAAGCTCAACCTGACCGGCGGCAACCTGAGCAACCAAGGCGGCACCCTGCTGATCGATGGCGCCTCCGCCATCCATGCGAATCAGATCAACAACGATGCAGGCAAATTGACCTTCGCCAGCGCAGTGGCGATGGACGCCCAAAGCCTGTCCAACCGCAGCGGCACGCTCACACTGGCCGACAGCGCG
Source organism: Dyella japonica DSM 16301 (assembly GCF_001010355.1). Taxonomy (GTDB): domain Bacteria; phylum Pseudomonadota; class Gammaproteobacteria; order Xanthomonadales; family Rhodanobacteraceae; genus Dyella; species Dyella japonica. The sequence continues at coordinate 26,463 of NZ_JPLA01000035.1, forward strand.
CCGATGACGCTGAGCGTGGCCGGGACGCTGGACAATACCAATGGCACGCTTGCCACCAACGCCACGCAGTTTGCGCTCTACAGCGGCACGCTCATCAATGAGCACGGCACGATCAACCATGCCGGTAGCGACGGCCTCTCGCTGAGCTCTGGCGATTGGTACGGCGCTGGCGGGACCGTCGTTACCGGTGGCAACGCCTCGGTCACCGCAGGCACGATGGATCATCAGGGCGCGATGCTGAGCGCCGCGCAACTGACGCTTCACGCCGCCAACCTCGACAACCGCGGCGGCGTCATCGTCACGGGCGGCGAGGCAAGCAATACGCTGCACATCAACGGCACCTTGGACAATGGCGACAAAGGCACTATCGAGACCAACGGCGATCTGGCCATCACGGCCACAACCCTGGGCAATGCCAGTGGCACCATTCAACAGGCCGGCACCACTCAAGGCGGCTCAGCCGGCACGCTAGCCATTCAGGCGATCACCTTGAACGGCCACGGCGGCACGCTCGCCACCAATGGCACCCTCGCCCTCAGCGGTACGACGACGGACCTACGCAATGGCACCACCTATGCGCATACGGTGGCCATCGATACCGGCACGCTCACCACGGCCGGTGGCACGCTACAAGCCATCGGCGATAGCGCCATGGTCGTGCGCGCCGGCGGCGCATGGGACAACAGCGATGGCAAGGTCGCCACCAACGGTGCACTGACGGTTAATGCAGGCGTCCTCGACAACACGCGGGGCACACTCAGCGCGGCCGGATCGGACGCCACTCAGCTCACGATCGCCCATACCTTCACCAACACCGACGGCAACCTCGCCAGCATGGGCGCCACCGCCGTGCACGCGGGCGCGTTGCTCAATCGGGGCGGCACGATCCAGGCGGCCGGTGCGCCGCTTATGATCACCGCCGATGCCCTACTGGACAACAGCGCGCACGGCGTACTGACCAGCAATGGCGACCTTACCGTCACCGCATCCACGCTCGACAACACCCAGGGCACGATCGCCCATGCCGGCACGGGGGCGCTAACGATCGCCGTCGCCACGCTCAACGGCCAGAACGGCCGCATCGCCAGCAACGGCGCCCTGACCCTCACGGGCAACACCACCGACCTGCGCGATGGCACCACTTACGCGCAGTCCATCGCCATCGACACGGGCACGCTCACCACCGCAGGCGGCAGCCTGCAAGCGCTGGGCACCGATCCGCTGATGCTCCACGTCCGCAACACGCTGGACAACACCGGCGGCACCATCGTCGGCAATGGCGCACTCGCTCTCGATGCAGGAGCACTGAGCAATCGAAACGGGCAGCTCATGGCTGCAGGTGCGAACGCCTCCTACCTGCGCGTAGCAGGCCTGTTCGACAACACCCGCGGCAAGCTGGGCGCGACGGGCGCGACGACGCTGCATGCCGGTGCGCTCGATAACACCGACGGGACGATCCAGGCCGTCACCTCCCAGGGTGGCTCAGGCACGGATGCGTTCAATGTCACCGTGGATGGCCAGCTCATCAATGAGCGTGGCGCGCTGCAAACCAATGCTGCGCTCGACCTGACCGCTGGTGCACTCAGCAACCACAGCGGCACGATTCAAGCGCAACAAGCCATCACGGCTCACATTGCGCGCACGCTCGACAATACGGCCGGCTTGATGGTGGCCGGCGGCAATCTCGACGTGCAGGCGCAAACCCTGCTGAACCGAGACACGGTCATCACGGGCCCTGCCGCTGCGGCGACCGGTCTTTACGGTCAGCGCGTGACGCTCGATACCACGACATTCGACAACACCCATGGCCAGGTGCAGGCGCGCGATGCGCTAAGCCTGATGGGTACCTCGCTCACCAATGCGGGCGGCGTTCTCGACGGGAGCGGTACGGTCAGCCTCAGCGGCGCCACACTGGACAATACCGGCGGCCAGGTGATCCAGCGCGGCGACGACGGCGCCCTCTTGCTCAAGCTCAGCCAGGGGCTAACCAATACAGGCGGTGGTTTGATCGGCGCCGAAGGCACCGCGGATCTTCGTACCGGCAGCCTCGACAACAGCGGCGGTACGACGTTCGCGCGCCACGACCTGCGCGTCAACACCGATGGCGACCTGCTCAACCGCGCTGGCGGTGTGCTCCAAACCCATGGCGCGCTCACGCTCAACGCTCAGGGCTCGCTCGACAACAGCGGCGGCAATATCGATGCCACGGGCACCGCCGCCATCAACGCCAAAAGCATCCCCAATGTGGACGGCCATATCCTCGCCGGCAGCAGTGACAACGCCGACGCGGCGTTGCAGATCACCGCCGGCAACACCATCGACAATCGCGGCGGCACCATCGGCAACCGGGGTGGCGACATCACCCTCACCGCCGCCAGCATCGACAACAGCAGCAGCGGCACGCTGGTAGCCCAACGCGACCTCAACCTCGATGCCGTCGGTGCGTTGAACAATGCCGACGGCACTGTCGTGGGCACGCACAACCTCAGTTACCAGAATGGAAACGCCACCCTCGACAACAGCGGTGGCAAGCTCGGCGCCAACGGCACCGCCTCGCTCACGCTTGGGACGCTCACCAACACCGGCGGTCGCGTGCAGGCGGATACCCTGTGGCTCACCACGCCCATCCTCAACAACAATGGCGGTGATATCGGGGCGAATGCCATACACGCCACGCTGACGACACTCAACGGGCTCGGCACGCTACATGGCACCGACTTGCTCGATGCCCATTTCCTCAGCGACTACACCCATGTGGCGGGTCAGCAGCTGCAAAGCGATGGCGTACTGGCACTCACAGTGGATGGCACGCTCACCAACCAAGGCACCCTGGAGACGCAAGGCAGCTTGCAGGTCACTGCGGCCAACCTGATCAACCAGGGCACGATTAACGCCAGCAACGGCGATGGTACGGCCAAGGCAAATCTCTCAGCGGCGGGCCTGATCGACAACCAAACCGGCGCCTCGATCGCAGGTGACACGCTGACGCTCAACGCCACGGATGTCACCAACACCAGTGCCCAGGGCATCACGGGCGATGTGGTGCAGATCAACGCCAACACCCTGACCAACGGCCGCGACCTGGGCACCGCCGATGCGGCCATGACTTACGGCGAAGGTTTCATCGGCGCCTCGCAATACCTGGACCTGCGCATCGGTCAGCGGTTGGCCAATCTGGACGGTGACATTTTCAGTGGCGGTGATCTCAGCGTCGCGGGCCGCGCCGACGGCACGCGCGTCGCCACGCTGGACAACGTCTCCGGGCGTATCCAAGCCGATGGCAACGGCAGTATCGCGGCGGACCTCATCAACAATCGCCGTCGATTCGTGGAGACCGAGCAGTACGCGCTCAGCCCCGCCGAGCAGTTTGCGTTGAATTCGGAACGACAGTACGACGCCGTCTACGCGTCGTTGAGCGCGGCGGAGCAGCAAGCGCTGGCGAATATGGGGCGCACTCCGCCGCAGCCTTCCGGGCTCTCCTTCGCCGATGAGCGCGCCCTGTTCGCCAAACTGGGTTGGGTGCACGTCGACGATGTCGCTGCGATCGATCCCGCGCTGAAAGCAGGCCTGGATGCGGTCTATCGGCAAGGCGCCATCAAGAACTGGAACGGCCTCGATGGCTACTACATCGGCCCGGTGGCCGCCGACGTCAAACAGTTCGATACCTACCTCACAGGCACGCGGGTAGCGCGCGAAAGCGCCGACAGTCAGATCTTGACCGGTGGAACCTTGTCGATCGACCTGGGGCAACACCTGACCAATGTCGCATCGACCATAGCGGCCACCGGCGATCTGAACATCGACGGCATCGCCTACAACGGCACACCCGATGCGCGCATCGACAACATCGCCGTGGCGGGCGCGTATACCGGCGAGCGCGCGACCACGGCATGGACGCGGGAAGGTGCGCCTGCAACCTTCCTGTACAAGGACGGCCGCTGGCTCAGCAATCCGGCGGCGAAGGAATCAGCGTCCGTCACCCAGAACATGACCTTCGCCGGCCCCGTTCTCGCGGCCGCCACCATCACTGGTCGCAATGTATCGATCAGCGGCCACGACATCACCAATACCGCCGTGCAAGCCACGGGCGGCATCATCGCCCTGACCGATAAGGACCTCAGCGGCCCTGAGAGCACCAGCCTCGGCACCGCAACCATCGCGCAGGCCGGAAACACCGGCCCCATGCAAGGCGCCCGAGGCAATGCCGTGAGCAACGCTGGCACGGTAGCCGGCAGCGGCGCGCAAGCCGTCAGTACTGCCAATTCTCCCCTGCCCAGCTACGTGCCGCCCTCCAGCGGCAAGTACAGCCAGAACGGCGACCCCAGCGCACCGTTTTTGGTGAACACGGCGCCGCGCTTTGCCAAAGGCCCGGTCACCAGCTCGGACTACCTGCTGCGCGCGCTCGGCGATGACCCCACCAACATTCACAAGCGCCTGGGCGACGGCTACTACGAGCAGAACCTCGTGCTCGACCAGCTCCTGCAACTCACCGGCCGCCGCACCTTGAACGGCGGCGACGGCCTGTCCCAATACACCGCGCTCATGGACAGCGCCGCTGCCGAAGCCAGCCAACTGGGCCTGCAACTAGGCGCGCCGCTCACCACCGGCCAGATCGCCGCGCTGTCCTCGGACATCGTGTGGCTGGTCGATCAAGTCGTAAACGGCGAGCATGTGCTGGTGCCGGTGGTGTACCTGAGCAAAGCGACGGCCGATCGCCTGAAGAGCGACGGCGCGCTCATCGCCGGCGATACCGTCAACGTCAAGGCCAGCGGCACGCTGCGCAATGACGGCACCATCACCGGCACGCAAGGCACCAGCCTCAGCGCAGATACGCTGATCAACCGCGGGGCGATCAACGGTGGCCAGGCGCTCAGCATCGCCACCGCACACGACACCATCAATCAAGGCACGCTCAGCGGCCATGCCATCGGCATCCTGGCCGGCGGCAGCGTCGTCAACGGGCCGGTCTTCGATGGCGTCGCTGCGCGCGGTGGCGTGATCAGCGCCGGCACCGGCGGCGTGCAGATCGTCGCCGCGAACGACGTGATCAACCAAGGCAAGATCGCCAGCCAAGGTGACGGCGTCATCGTCGCGGGCCGTGACTATGTGCAGAACGCCGCCGTGTCACCAGGCACCGCCCATGCCGCCGCCGGCAGCCTCAGCACCGCCGGCAGCGCCGCCGTCATCGCCGGCCGCGATGCCCTCTTCGATCAAAGCACGGTCAACGCGGGCCAGGTCGCGTACATCGAAGCAGGCCGCGATGCGCACTTCACCGCCGCCACCGTGAGCGGCGGCACCGGGCTGGCCGTCAAGGCTGGCCAAGACATCATCAGCGACGCCGTCACCGATCATGCGGTCTCGACCAACTACACCAAGCAAGGCAAAAATTGGTCGAGCACGGTCACCACCGAAGACACGGTCCGCGGCAGCACGTTCACATCCGGTGGCGACGCCACCATGCAGGCGGGGCGTGATATCAGCCTCACTGCGGCGATTGTCAAAGGCGATGGCATCGTGGGCCTCGTGGCGGAACGGGACATCAATCTTGGCGCTGGCCAAAACAGCCTTACCGAAACCACTGATAGTTTCAGTAAGCACGTCAAAACCAAAACCACCACGCACAGCGAAATTGAAGACACCACGACAGTAAGCACGACCATCAGTGGCTCGAAGGGCGTGGCAATGAGTGCCGGGCAAGATATCAACGCTGTCGCTGCCCATATTGCGAGTAGCGATGGCGCCGTGGCCCTGCATGCTGATCGCGATATCAACCTGCTCGCTGGCCAGAATGCGCGGGGCGAAACGGTCGAAACGCAGACGACCAAGAAGGGTTTCCTCAACAAGAAGGAAACCACCGTTCATGACGCGACCTATGACACCACCGCCGTAGGCACCACGATCAGCGGCAAGGAAGGTATTGCGCTCGATGCCGGCCGCAATGTGTTGGGCATCGGCACCACCTTGGAAAGCAGCGCGGGTGGCATTGCCGTCACCGCCGGCGACCAAGTCGCCTTCCTTGCAGCGGCCAACACACACGACACCGATCACAGTGAAAAAGTGCGCCGCTCGGGCGTCGAGTGGGTTCCGAACCCCAAGCAAGGCACGCAAAAGAAGGAAACCATCACCAGCACGGTGACCGCCGTAGGCAGCACGCTGGATGCTGCCGGCCCCATCGTCGTGGTCAGCGGCGGCGATCAAACCTATCAGGCAGCCAACATCACGAGCGACACCGGCACGGCCATGATCAGCGGCGGCGCCATCAACTTCGTCACCGCGACCAATAGCGAGACGTATCAACGCGATTCAAGCAAGCATAACGTCGCCTATCAAGCGCAGGACCATCGACTGCAAGTGGATACGACCGAGCAGCAGACCTCCATTACGGGTCCGGTAGCGATGGCAGCGGCTGATGGCATCACCATTGGCGTCGGACAGAACCAAGGCGAAACGCTCGATGAGGCGATTGCACGAGCGAGTCAGAAGGGCTCAGGTACCGGCTGGATTGCCGATATGCAAGGCCAAGACAAGGTGAGCTTTCAGAACATTAATGAACAACATATCGATGAACACCAGCACCATGAAGGGCTGACCCAGGCGGCCGCCACCGTAGTGGTGGTAGCGGCATCCGTCATGACGGCGGGCGCCGCCAGTGCTGCAGTCGGTAGCGCTGCCGGGGCGACCGCGGGCTCCGGTACGGCCTTCGCCGCCGCCGGTAGCGGCGTGGCCGCTGGCATGGGCAACGCCGTCGTGACCGGCGTCATCGTTGGCGGCGTGGGCGGCGGCGTGAATGCCGCCGTACAAGGCAACGACTGGAAACAAGGCGCACTGAATGGTGCTGTCAGCGGCGGCATCAGCGCCGGCCTTTTCTATGAAGCAGGAAGCATCGCGGGCAGCAACCGCTGGGTTGATGGCAGCTGGCAGAAAGTCGGGCTGCACATGGCTGCGGGCGGCACCAGTAGCGCCCTTACCGGTGGCAACTTCTGGAATGGCGCGATCAGCGCAGGCTTTGCCGAAGGTACCACTCCCTACTTGAAAGACTTGCCTGGTGGATCGTGGGGCCAAGCCGGAGGCGCGGCAGCTTCAGGCGCAGCGGCTTCGTGGCTCAGCGGCGGCGATGCGGGCCAAGGCGCCCTTAGTGGTCTTGCGGGATATCTGTTTAACCGACAGCTCCACCCCGAAGAGAAAGAACAGGCAGAAAAGCTCGCTTCCGAAAGTGATGGGCGTTATACAGCAGCTCAAATCGAAGATGCGATGAGAGCGAGTCCGAACGCAGCTCTGGGGGAATCCACGCAAACAGGCTTCCTTGTCAACGTGAATGATTCAGCCGGCATCTACGACGTGAATGCGCCGTGGTCATTGCAGGCCAGTCCAAATGGGCAAGACCAATTCTTGATGCAGCAACTTCCGAGCAACGTCAACCCAGGACTCGCGGACTACATCACCGCCAATACGGGTGGTGCAACTTCACCCTACTCTTGGACAAACGACCAACTCGGCGTCACAACCGCCAAGGAGCCTTACATACCGTATTTGGCAATTGTGCCGGACTACCTGTCATTGAGTGGCAACGCTTTCGGTATAGGCGGAGCGCTAGCCCTAAACATGCACACCGGGCAGCTCTATATGGGTGGCTCTGCAAGCGCACCGCTGATACCGGGAGGAAGCCTCGCCGCGGGTTGGCTACCCACGAACCTAGGGGAGAGCTCAAATGCAAGCGCCAGCAATACGCGCGATTTCCTGACCGGTCAAAGTTCCAGCGGAACGCTCTGCGCCGTTCTGTGCGTTGGCGCAAATCACGCGGCAGGTGGCGGTACATCCATTGAAGTCGGCGGTGGCATCAAAGTTCCAGCGAAGGGGCCAAGCATATCTACGGGCGTAATGTCACCAGTAATCAGCCTACCCTTCACCCAGGGTGACAAGGGCATTCAGCAGCCGCGAAAGTGATGCCGCCTGCAATACGAGAGAGACAGTAAATCCGTTCCTTGATGAGCTACGAGAGCGACGATGAAGCATAGGTTTCTTGCAGCATTCTTGCTGCTCTGGCTAGCGCTACTGGCCTATAAGATTTTCAATCCGGCGGACAGAGACGGAGAATCATTTATCACCCAACTGTCTACGAAAAACATTGGCTACATCGTCCTTCGTCCTACTGACGGTGACTCACCTATCGGTCGCACAATAGAAATTAGAGACCAAGATCAACTCGGGAGATTCGTAGCTATGTGGAAGGGTGCGGATACTTTCCTTGCCAATCATCCAAAGGACATTTGGTCCGTTTCTGTGTCGTTCCACACAGACAAAGGTGCCTATGAGGGAACGATGCGAGCAACAAGCAACCAAGGGGTCATGTTTGACTTCCAGAAAGGCCCAACAGGATGGCCGGTTGCGTCCCAATACCGGCTGGGCGCATCCCGCGAGCAAGTCGAAACCACGTTAAGGTCACTTCGGTGACGGCATGTTTTGCCACCACGAGACCAGCCAGTAACGGGGTCCAGTAACGGGGTCAGGTTCACTTATCGGACCAACGGCAGAGATGTAAGTGAACCTGACCCCGTTATTCTTGACGGTGTACCGGTCGCCGGACCAAGTGCGGGAGGCTGGGATCCGCAAGCACGTGCCGGTGTCGAAATGGGCCTGCTCATTCCCTTCGCAGCACCTGCGGCAGGTGCTCTAGCAGCAACGGGTGCAGCGACCACTGTGCCCGCCATCGGTGCTTGGGGTGTCGATGCTTTAGCGGCGTATCGAGCAGCCACGGCTGGCTATTCAGTGGTTGCTGGGGCAGCAACTGGCGCAACCACCGCGGGCCTGACGTATACGGCTGGCGCGGCAAGTGGGGCCTATTTTGAAGCTCGGCAAGGAAACACGGATTTTGCGACCGCCTTCGATCAGCGATTCTCGTACTGGGGATTGGGGGGCGCGACTGCAGTTGGAGCCATCGGTGGTGCCTATCAAACGCAAATGCTTCAGTGGGCGAACATCGAAAAAAAACTACTGCCAAGCCTGCAGACTCCCGGTGGATGGGTAATTCGCGCCAATAAAGCAATAGCGGGCAATCTCGCAGGAAAGGCAACGCAAGCAGCTGTTGAGGAACGCCAACCGCAAGAAGATAAGAAAGCAATTAAGTGAGGAACAAAAATGTTTGATGAACTCATATCAGGTTTGTTTGGCGGGATCTTCGCTAAATCTTTTGCTCGATTTTTGCGAAAATTTTCTCTATTGGCGACCTTTTTAGCTACGTTGCTAATGGTCCACAGCGCTGCCTTCGTGATTGACCTATGGTCAAACGGATGGCGAGGGGCAATTGAGCACACAAGGACATTTGTACTGACTCCGGTTGGTATTTTTGTCCCCTTTGGGATCGCGCTTGCCGTGGCTTTCATAGTGTTTATCAACGCACCAAAAAAATGACTAGCCACAAAGCGAGATACGGAGTTTACCTTCAGGGCAACGGCGCCACAGCGAAAAAAAAGGTTGCAGCATAGATCACCACCGCTTATTGGCTACCCCGCCCCGCTTGTCGAAGCTGCGGCAAAGGATAACTCTCGACCAGGCCAGGGGCACAAGCTAACTCCGTAAGGCCCTACTCTCTTTCGAAACTTCGGTAGAGCACACACTATTGGACCCTCAATTCATATCGCTGTGCGTCAACGCGATCGCAGCTCTAACACGAAAGCTTAGACCATCCCTTCGCTATCCAGTCGTCTTCGCTTCATCTTATCTATTGTTCTCGGGCGGCGCTTTCGCATATCTGCTCCTTGTAAAAGGGCGCATTGAAGCATTGGCGGGAGCCCGATGGCTTCTCACAAATTCAACAGGAGTCCTCATCGGGACGGCAGTGGGTGTCGTGGCCACGTTGGCAGTCTGGCTTGTCTTCGTCCTTGATCCGAGCAGAAATAAAAGCCTATGACCACCCGCCGTGGGTAGCAACCAAGAAGCGAAGCAGGGATCAGCGCAGACTCTTCTGGAGAAAGTGCACTCTGACCCCCGTTTTGCTAATAAGGCTGCAATCAGCACGACATCGGGCAAGGCGGCGCAGGCTGCCGTCAAAGATAGTGAGCAAGAGACGAGCAAATAGGGAATGACATGTTGGATGGACTGATATCAGGCATTATAGGCGGGCTATTTGCTCAACCTATCGCACGCTTTCTTCGGCGATTCAAATTATCGGCAATTTTTTTTGTGACATGCCTCGCCACATTTGGTCTTTTATTTCTGGCCGGCGTGCCATTGCAAGGCTGGAAGGGAGCCGCATTCTCGCTTTTCACTAAAGACTTGTATCTATCTCTTTTCATTTCGGCGGGATTTGGTTTCGGCTTAGCAATTGTTATATGGATAATTTCACCAAATAGGCCGAAAGATAAGAAGTGAAAACCGTGGTTTCGATAAACCAGTAACGGGGTCAACCAGTAACGGGGTCAGGTTCACTTATCGGACCAACGGCAGAGATGTAAGTGAACCTGACCCCGTTATTGAGTCACTCCATGACTCAAGCGGAGGCATTGGCAAATGATTCCACTTCGCCAATTAATAGTAGTTATCTCTAGCTGCGTCCTATTTGCGGGATGCTCGCATTTACCGGGGAAGGTCAATAATAGCGGTGATGATTTTCGAGATAAGCGATGTACTGCAACGCTTCCTGCGAAATGGGGCATGCATGATCATCAGGGCCCTCTCTATAAGACGAGCCCTGATAATTCGAAAAGTGCAATCATCATGTCACTTAAGCCCCATAGCCCGTTGAGCTATCGCGACTTAACAAGACCATTACCCGATGCCCCATATCTCAATCCCGACCATGAGGTCATTATTGAAAATGGAGATCTGTTTGTAGTGCGCAGATCGTCAACTGAAAAAGACGTCCGTTGGACAATTTATTTGAACTCAGCTCACGTTTGCAGTTTGATGATAACTGCCCGCACGCCAGTTGACTACACGTCAGTTATTCGACCTATCCTCATGACACTACGCGAAGATGTCGACCTCCCGTAGTGTGCCGTCTACCTGGCAGCCAGTAACGGGGTCAGGTTCACTTACCGGACCAACGGCAGAGATGTAAGTGAACCTGACCCCGTTATCCCTCCTGGCTACAGGCTGGCATCGGCGACGAGGAAATTGCGGCCATACGATTGCACCTGAAGCAAGGCCGTGCACGGGGTGATCAGCGATTTCAGGCCATGGTTGAAAAGACGCTCGGCCAGGTCGCCGCCACGAGACCATCTGGTCGTCCGCCACGTGCGCGAGTCATCGGAAACTAGCGCCGACGAGCCCGAATTAACGACCTCCGGTCCATTTTCAGCATTCGCTTTGACTCCCTGTTTTCACCCATCAAGAGGCCCGAAGAGATGCCTTTTCAAAAGATAAATGAAGGCGGCGCACGAAACGATTCTGGAGTCGTTGTCCAAATCAAACACCCTGACTACCTGGAGTATATAAATGGCGACCATTCAGCATACATCTCTCTTGGATACGACAAAGAAATGAGGAAAATCTATGTATATGCCTCTGACTTGACTTGCTGGGCCCACCCCATCCCAGGAGAGCCAACAACGAAAAAGGAGAATGAAGAGATATGCAGTGATGTTAAAAATGCTGTCAGATTGCTGAAGGGACGGTTCATAATTTGTTGACGCGCGCGACCACGAAGGACCGCAAGAACGGGTGCCGCATGGCGGACTCAGGTTCACCTTTTGAGCCCAGGGCCAAAACATATGGGACCTGATCTCAATTTTCTTGTACATCAAGGATAAGAAATGAATTCTGATGAACTGATGTCCATATTAGAGAAACTACACATTCCACGCATTGCCTACGGCATACGAGAACTATCCGCGTGGGATGGATTCTGTATCCTTGAAGCGGAAGGTCAGTGGAGTCTCGCTTATAGCAGCAGAGGAAAGGTCACGGCTTCGATTCACTGCGAAAGCGAAAGTCAAGCATGTAAGTTGCTTTTGGAGAAGCTAAAGGGTGAGTTCTTCAAAGATGGAGGAATACTCAATACTCCAGAGCAGATGGAACGGACTTAGTTAATTCGACAAATGGCGATGGGACTCAACTACCTCCGTCCCGTTTGTCGTGTATGACGACGGGACTTAACTACTCCGCTCCGATTGTCGTGCACTTGTCCTCAATCAACGAGCGGACGATAAGCCCGAACTACGGACTTCGCCCTCTCCAAATCGTACCGCGCCTGAAGCGCCAGCCAGTAAAAGGCCGTGGTGTCGAAGGCGAGGGAAAGGCGAAGGGCGATCTTGGGGGTGATGGGGTGGGTGTCGGCGATGAAGGCTTTGACGTGGTTGGCGGGTATGCCGGTGCGACGGGCGAGTTGGGCGGGGTTGAGGGCGTTCGGGATCAGGTAGGCGTGCAGCAGGATGTCGCCGGGGGCTCGCAGGGGTTGCGAGGGGTCTACTTCCGAATGCGGGGTGAGCTGGATCAGTTCCATGGTGGTTCCTCCCTGTCGGACACGGCCGCGCAGCGGCTCAGGCGCTTACAGCGCTCCGTGTCAGTGAATGCTTGGCAGCTTTGTCGGTGATCGCCCGAGTGCGGCGCATCGCCATGCCGGCCGATGCGCTGCAAACGCGATCATCGGAGGCGTGTGGTGTTCACTCGAGGCTCGTCACCAAGCGGGCGGCCGTACTGCTGGAGGCAGTGGATGGCCGTGCCCAGGCTGGTCGTGACAGCCACGGGAAGCGGCCATGGCAGCGGCCTGCCGGGGAATCCACGTGCCTGGGCGAGGCGACATTGCTCGCTGTCGACACGCAGGCGCGTGAGGGCAAGGACTGCCAGAGCGATGTCACCACGAGTGCCACGACGCAGGGTTTCGGGCCATGCCACAGCTGTGGATGACGGGTCGCCGGGCGGAGGAGTGAGGGTGTCGTCAGGGGGAACGGACGAGCGAATGCGTACCGTATGATCGCGGATAGCCATGATCAACTCTCGACTAGTTGGTGATGGTTAGCGGGTCGTGCGTGTTGCTAGCACTCACGGCCCGCGCCTCATGACCTGGTGGTCATGCTCACCCGCGAGGCCTTGCAAGACGACAGCGCGAGTGACTGACCGACCCTAACAAGCAGGGTTGGTATCGTCTGTCAGGGATCGGTGAGATGGGTGTCCACCTGGGCGAGGCGGTGCGTGACGGCGCAAGGCCGGCCGAATGTCAGCACCATTCCCTCGCAAAAACCGCGGTCGGAGCCGGTTTTTCATCGTGCCGGCGCTAGTGCCTGGAAAAGTGCATGCCGACCCCGGTTTTGCCGCCGCATTGGAGACTTGCCATACTGCGTCCCACGGCGTTCCGAAGGCGCCCGGCCAGAGGCGGAGCTGGTTTGGGCTTGGGTCGTGAAGCGCGCGTGCGGTTCGCACTGCTACCTCAATGAGTGGCACATCGGACGGGGAGAACAGATATGGCCTCACCTCTGGCGGCGCCCGGCATCGGTTTCCATCCACGATGATGCCGGCGCGAATGGCTCGCTCTCTCCTGAAGGCGTTGCTTGCCCTGCTGCTGCTCCACGCGGCAACGCTGCACGCGCAGGAACTGGAACCGCGAACCTATTCGCCCTCCCCCATCGGCACGAACTTCCTGGGCCTGGCTTACAACCGCCTCACAGGCGACGTGCTGACCGATCCCTCGCTGCCCATCGCCAACGTGCAGGCGCAGATCAACACCGTCGCACTCGGTTATGTGCGCACTTTCGGATTGGCTGACCACACCGCCTCGCTGGGCGTCGTCATTCCTGGCGTCAGCGGCGACCTCAGTGGCAATGTGATCGATGCGCCCACTGCCATCCACCGCGAAGGCATGGGCGATGTGCGCCTGCGGTTTGCGTTCAATCTCGTGGGTAACCCGGCGATGTCCCCCGAGGAATTCGCCAAGCGCACGCCGGAGACGTCGATCGGTGTGAGCCTGACGATGTCCGCGCCTTCCGGGCAGTACACGTCATCCAGGCTGGTGAACATCGGCACCAACCGCTGGTCGTTCAAGCCCGAGATCGGACTGATGCAGCCGTGGGGCAACTGGTTCATCGAGGCGTCTGTCGGCGCATGGATCTTCACGACCAACCACGACTACTACGGCGGAAAAACCCGCAGCCAGGACCCGCTGATGACCGCCCAGTTGAACGGCGGCTACACCTTTGGCCCGGGGATGTGGCTTGCCGCCGCCATCGGCTACGCGACAGGCGGACGAACCAGCCTCAATGGCGTCGACGATGACAACCGACAATCCAACACCCGATACGGCCTGACGCTGTCTGTTCCTTTTGCTCGTGGCTGGTCGGCGAAGCTTGGGGTATCCAATGGACTGGTGACGCGCGTGGGTGGCGACTACAAGGGTATTTCCCTGGCTGTGCAGTATCACCGGTTTGATCATTGAGTTATTGGCTGCAAAAGAGCGCGCCATGACCAAGACACGTCCCGCTATGACGTCTTGATCAATGCATGGCTTGCTCGGCGCGCGCCTCGCCCAGCACCGCGCCACGTCGCCCGGGGGCCTGGATCAATGCAGCGCGGTACGCCTCTCGCGCCGCTGCGGCATCCCCTTGTAACAGCAGCAACTCGCCCAATTGCTCGCGTGCGGGAAGCGCCGGGCCAGGCGTTACCGGGCGCTTCTCAAGGCTATCTTCGCGATCGGCGGCGGATTGCAGCAGCGCCCTCGCCTGCTCGGCATGACCCATGGCCTGGCTCTGCCACGCGGAAACCTCGTCGGTGAGGATGGCCGTTTGGGTGGCCCAATAGTCATCACCAGCGTCACGCAGTTGCTTTTCAATCTGACGAAGTTGCGCGACTTCTGCACTGGCGTCCGCTTGGCGACCAGAGCGCGCAAGTCCAATGCCCTTGGACCAGACTGCAATGGCGAGGATGGAAGGTGATGCGCCAGCCATCGGCACCACCTGCGCCGCATCACTCCAGCGATGGCGCTCGACCGCGAGGCGTATGGGCATGATGGTGGCCGCATAAGCGGTCGCAAACTCGGTCGTGCCCTGCACGTGGAGTGCCTTCATCTCTTCAACCACACGCGCGGCATCCCCATCTTTTCCTTCCTGAAGATAGGCGTAGACGAGATAGTCCATGGCATGAAGCTCGCCCATCGTATCGCCATGCCGATGTGCGGATTCCTTCGAGGCAAGATTGGACTGGATCGAATCGTCCCATAGGCCAAGGCGGGTGAAGATATGCGAAGGCATGTGCAGCGCGTGGGGTGCTGAAGGAGCGATCTTCGCGTACACGCGGGCGGCCGGCAGGCCTTGCTCTGCCAGTTCTTCGCTGTCGCAGGCATGGATCATGTAGTGGGCAAGGCCCGGATGGTCGGGATGCGCGCGAAACAGCGGTTCCAGGATCGCGATGGCGCGCTTCTGTTTCGCGTGGGTCTTGTCTGCAGGCGACGCGTTGGATAGCAGAGCCAGGGCGTAGAACACCTGCGCTTCCATATCCCTAGGATGGTCGCTGGCCACTTTCTCCATCGCCAGCTCGTAGGCTTCCGTCCTCTGGTTAGCCTTGAGCCCCGGAGCCGCCTGAAACAGTACATTGCCGGCGCGGATGAAGGCCGTTTCGCGTTCGGATGCCGCACCGAGCTCTACCGCCCGCCGCATGTCCCGCTGCGCCGGCCCAAAGGTCTCCGGTGGCAACGGTGGCGACCACACCGGATGAAAATGGGCCATCGCCAGCCCCCAATACGCCATGGCGCAATGCGGGTCCTTCTGCGCGATGGCCTGGAAGGCCTGCTCCGCTGGCGCATAGGCGAACGAATGCAGCAAGGCGATGGCGCGGTTGAATGGCGCCTGCTGCGATGGATCGCATGAGATCGGGAACGATACGTCTCCCAATTTTTCAGGGACGCCGTGATCGTGGGCCTCGTCCGCCAGCGCTGGCGAGGCGACCAGGACAAGCACATACAGAGCTCGCAACCATCGAGACATGGGCTACTCCCTGGAGTACGCAGGTATTGTGCATCACCGGCGGGCGGGAGTCTGTGTGCTGCACTCGGGCGTATGGCCTATTTCGTGGTTGGCGCGGGAGCGCAACCTCCTTTACGGCACGAGCCTGAGTCCTTCCCTTGTAGGAGCGCACCCTGTGCGCGACCGCGGCGCGGGAATGTACCGCTCCGTCAG
>NZ_JPLA01000036.1 GCF_001010355.1 Dyella japonica DSM 16301
GAGGACCAGCCATTCGACTGTCGAAAAGCGCCTCCGGCCCGCGCCGGGAAGACGAGCGAAAGCTGCCCAACCTCAGCCTCACACCCAAACCACACCCACCCCCAACCGCAACAACTTTCGCCCCCCAAATCCCCGTCACAGGGTTGACACTTGCGCACCGCAGCAAGACAATTCGCCCGCTACCGGGCGTTACGCCCCACGTAGCCTCTGTCCTATCAACCCAAGGCATATGGACGTTTACCCTAGTCGCAACGTCGACATCCGCGAGCATCGGGTGCCGGCATTGCATAACAAGCTGATCTGCTGCGGCGACCGCCTGCGGTCGGCTGGCGCTTTCCTGGACTAGGGAAGACCGGCCCACCTCTGACGGCGCTGTTGGCGCCGTTAACGAGGAGAAAGGGCCATGAAGCTCCTTCGCGAATTCTTCCGTCTGCGCGTTGCACCCCGCGCGCTGGCGAGCCGTCGTGCGGATACCCGCCGTTCCTGGACGATCACCGTGCCCGCCCCGCTGGGCGAGGCGCCGGCTGCCCCGTCGTCCGACCTTCGTCCTTCCGATGCCCCGCACGGCCGCCAGGCCGCGCGTTGGCAGGAACATGCCATTTCGCAAGCGCATCGTCATCTGCAGCTGGTATCCAGTCACTGATGAAAACCTCGCCGCGCCTCGAGCTGCCGCGCAAGGGCTGGCCCCCACCAGTCCGCGGGCGTCGATGGCGACGAAGTTCGTAGCGCAGGCATTGGCGTCACGCGCGGGATAGACCCCGCCGGCTCGCTGGTCCGGCTCAGATGTCACCGATTTCACGGAAGCGAGTCATGTTGAAGCACTCCACCCAGACCGTCGCAGGCAAGGCGGCCGGCACGAGCGCCGCCGCGCCGGTGCGCGTGGCCGTCGCGCAGGAAGCGTTCCGCCACAACGAGGCGCTGTACGCGGCGCTCGATACCAGCGCCGCCGGTCTGAACGAAGAGCAGATCTCCGAGCGGCTGGACCGCGATGGCCTCAACGAGGTGTCGCACGAGAAGCCGCCGCACTGGTCGGTGCAGCTGCTCACGGCGTTCAAGAACCCGTTCATCATCGTGCTGCTGGTGCTGGCCATCGTGCAGCTGGCGACGGACAGCTCCGACCTGACCGGGCCGATCATCATCGCGGTGATGGTGGGCATCAGCGTGGTGCTGAGCTTCACCCAGGAATACCGTTCCTCGAAGGCCGCCGAAAAACTCAAGGCGATGGTGCGCAACACCGCCACGGTGACGCGCCGGGCATCGGACGGCCATAGCGAGCGCATCGAAGTGCCGGTGGGCGAACTGGTTGCCGGCGACATCGTGCATCTCGCCGCCGGCGACATGGTGCCCGCGGATTTGCGCCTGGTGTCGGCGAAGGATCTGTTCATCAGCCAGGCCATCCTCACCGGCGAATCGCTGCCGGTGGAGAAGTCCGCGCCCGCGCATCTGCACGGCACCGACGAAATGGAAGGCAGCCAGCACGCTGACAATCCGCTGGACCTGCCCACCGTCTGCTACATGGGCACCAACGTGGTGAGCGGCAGCGCGACCGCCGTGGTGGTCGCCACCGGTTCGCGTACCTACCTCGGCTCGCTGGCGCGCACCATCGTGGGCGAGCGAGTGCAGACCAGCTTCGACCGCGGCGTGAACAGCGTCAGCTGGCTGCTGATCCGCTTCATGCTGGTGATGGTGCCGATCGTCCTGGCGATCAACTGGTACGACAAGGGCAGCTTCTGGGAAGCCTTCCTGTTCGCGCTGTCGGTGGCGGTGGGCCTGACGCCCGAGATGCTGCCGCTGATCGTGACGGCGAACCTCGCCAAGGGCGCGCTGGCGATGTCCAAGCGCAAGGTCGTGGTCAAGCGCCTCAACGCGATCCAGAACTTCGGTGCGATGGACGTGCTGTGCACCGACAAGACCGGCACGCTGACGCTCGACAAGATCGTGCTCGAGCGTCACCTGGATCTCTACGGCGAAGAATCGGACGAGGCGCTGGAATACGGCTACCTCAACAGCCGCTTCCAGACCGGCCTGAAGAACCTGATGGACAAGGCGGTGCTGACCCATCGCGACCTCGAAGTAGTCGCGCAGCACTACCGCATCGTCGATGAGATCCCGTTCGACTTCCAGCGCCGCCGCATGTCGGTGGTGCTGGGCAATGGCGACGGCAACGAGCTGCTGGTGTGCAAGGGCGCGGTCGAGGAAATGCTCTCGATCTGCTCCTCCGCCAAGACGGAAGACGCGATCGTGCCGATGACGGACGAGATGCGCGCCGAGATCAAGGCGATGACGCGCGGTCTCAACGAGGACGGCTTGCGCGTGCTGGTGGTGGCGATCAAGCGCCAGCCGCCGGCGGGTCGCGCCTATGGCGTGGCTGACGAAAGTGGACTCACCGCCGTCGGCTGCCTCGCCTTCCTCGATCCGCCGAAGGACAGCGCGGCCACCGCCATCGCAGCCCTGCATCACCATGGCGTCGAAGTGAAGGTGATCACCGGCGACAACGAAGCGGTGACGCGCAAGATCTGCCGCGAAGTGGGCCTGAACGTGGAGCACTCCGCGCAAGGCAAGCATATCGAGCCCTTGAACGACGACGAGCTCGATGCGCTGGTCAAGCGCACCACCGTGTTCGCCAAGATGTCGCCGCTGCAGAAGGCGCGCGTGGTGAAGTCGCTGCAGCGCCAGGGCCACACCGTGGGCTTCCTCGGCGACGGCATCAACGATGCACCGGCGCTGCGCGAAGCGGACGTGGGCATCTCGGTGGATACCGCCACCGATATCGCCAAGGAATCGGCGGACATCATCCTGCTCGAGAAGAACCTGATGGTGCTGGAAGAGGGCGTGCTGGAAGGTCGCGTGACCTTCGGCAACATCATCAAGTACATCAAGATGACCGCCAGCTCCAACTTCGGCAACATGTTCTCGGTGCTGGTGGCGAGTGCGTTCCTGCCGTTCCTGCCGATGTTGCCGCTGCAGATCCTGGTGCTCAACCTGCTGTACGACATCTCGCAGCTGTCGATCCCGTTCGACCGCATGGACGACGAATACCTGCGCAAGCCGCGCAAGTGGGACGCCAGCGATATCGGCCGCTTCATGGTGTGGATCGGACCGGTCAGCTCGATCTTCGACATCACCACCTTCCTGCTGCTGTGGTATCTGTTCGGCGCCAATTCGAACGCGCACCAGTCGTTCTTCCAGTCGGGCTGGTTCATCGAGAGCCTGCTCACGCAGACGCTGATCGTGCACATGATCCGCACGCGCCGCATTCCGTTCCTGCAGAGCATCGCTTCGGCGCCGGTGCTGGCGCTGACCACGGCGATCATCATCATCGGCATGCTGATACCGTTCACGGCGATCGGCGGCAAGCTGGGCATGGTGCCGCTGCCGGGTATCTATTTCGGCTGGCTCGCGCTGACCGTGCTCACGTACTGCGTGCTGACGCAGCTGGTGAAGCTGGTCTACATCAAGCGGTACGGGCGCTGGTTGTGAGGTGAGGGCGCGGCGGTCATGCCGGCCGCGCCTGCCTGATTCGTCATTCCGGCCTGCACCGGAGTGACGGCAAAATAGTCGTCCGCTGCGTTATCGAAGAGCGTCCATGGACGACGCTCTCATCATCGCCATCCATTCCACCAAAGACTCCCGCAAGGAAGTCCGTGGATGCTTCCTGCATTCCGCTTATCCAAGGAGGTCACGCCATGAAAGGCACCTTCGCTCTGCTCGATATCGCCGGCTACGTCGCCCTGCTGCTGTGGGGCACGCACATGGTCACCAGCGGCGTGCTGCGTGGCTACGGCAGCGCCTTGCGTCGCTGGATGGGTCGTTACCTCGGCCATCGTCCGGCCGCGCTGGGTTTTGGCGTGTGCGTCACGGCCATCCTCCAAAGCAGTACGGCCACCGGCTTGATGGCCACCTCGTTTGCTGCAAGCGGCTTTCTCGGTCTCGCGCCGGGGCTGGCCGTGATGTTGGGCGCCAATGTGGGTACGACGCTGATCGTGCAGGTGATGTCGTTCGATATCGCCGTGGTGGCGCCGGTGCTGATCCTGATCGGCTTCACCATCCATCGCCGCACCGACGATGTGAGTTACGAGAACATCGGCCGCGTCTCGATCGGCCTGGGGCTGATGCTGCTGGCGCTGCATCTCCTGGTGGGTGCAATGGCGCCAGTGGAGAACGCGCAGGTGCTGCGCGCCATCCTGCAGAGCCTGGCCAGCGAGCCGGTACTGGCGATGCTGGTGGCAGCGCTGCTCACCTGGGCCTGTCATTCGAGCGTCGCGGTGGTGCTGTTGATCGTCTCGCTGGCCACGGCAGGCGTGGTCGATGCGCCGGGTGCATTGGCGCTCGTGCTCGGCGCCAACCTCGGCGGCACCATTCCCGCCTTGATGGAGGCGCACACGCCGGTCGCGCGTCGTCTGCCGATGGGCAACCTGATGGTGCGCGCGTTCGGCTGCATCGTCTGCCTGCCGATGTTGCCGCTGCTGGCGCACTGGCTCGCGCCGCTGGGTGCGTCGCCGGCGCGCATCGTGGTGAACTTCCATACGGCCTTCAACCTGGCGCTCGCGCTGATCTTCATCGGGCCGGTGGATAGTTTGGCGCGCCTGCTGGTGCGCCTGCTGCCCGAACCGCCCAAGCCGAACGATCCCGGCGTGCCGCAATACCTCGACGAGGGCGCGCTGGAATCGGCGAACGTTGCGCTGGCGAACGCCGCGCGCGAATCGATGCGCATGGCCGACATGGTCGAAGGCATGCTCACGGGGCTGGTAGAAGTGTTCGGCAAGGACGATCGCGTGCGGGCCACGGCGATCAGCCGCATGGACACCTCGCTGGATCGACTCGGCATGGCCATCCGCGAATATCTCGCCGACCTCAATGGCGAGGCCTTGAACGAAGAGGACGGCGAACGCAGCCAGGAGATCCTCGCGTTCGTGATCAACATCGAACACATCGGCGACATCACCGCCAACAACCTGATGGAGTTCGCCGCCAAGAAGGCCGAACGCGGCCAGGATTTTTCAGCCGAAGACATCCAGGACCTGGCCTTGATGCACACGCAGGTGATGGAAAGCCTGCGCCTGGGCCTCACCGTGTTCCTGCGCGGCGATGTGCGTGCAGCGCAGCAGCTGATGGCGCGCAAGGAAGTGCTGTGGAAGCTGGAGAACGAAGCGTCGGAGCGCCATATCCGCGCGCTGCGCGAACGTCGCGATGGCGGTGGCGGCGGAGACGTCTATCTGCGCATCCTGCGCGACCTCAAGCGCATTCACTCGCATCTGGCAGCACTCGCCTATCTGCCCTTGGAGCGCGCCGGATTGCTGCAGGATCGCCTTGTTCGCGAGCCCGCGACGACCTGACGTAAGCCTCATTGGATAACGTACTCAACTTGTAACGGAGCAGCGGCACATTGGACCCGGACCCATCGACTGACATCGAAAATTCTTGCTGATCGTGTCGACCCCGCTACTGCGTTCACTCCCTCTGGAGTGACACCCGCACGCGGCGGCCGGCAACGGTCAGTCCGCGAGCGGGTCATGCGCTCGGTCTCCTTCAGGAGACGCGCGCCATCCCCCTTCGCAAACGCTGCCTCATGGTCGATGACCGTGACGGGCAGGCATGCCAAGTACTGCAAGGGGAAGACCCATGACGCATCGCCTTACCTCCATCTTCATTGCTCTCGCCGGCTTGTCCCTGGCAGCGTGTTCACACCGCGCCGACGATCAGGCGCCGTCGCCGCCCTTCGTGGAAGACCATGGCGTACTGCGTGTTCCTGCCGACTCGCCGTTGCGCAGGGCGCTCGGCATCGCACCTGTCGAGATGCGCGCCGCCCCCCATGCGATGGTGTTTCCTGCCACGGTGGAATCAGACCCGGCGCGCACGGCGAACGTCGTAGTACCGCTCACCGGCCGCATTGCCGAGCTCAAGGTGGGGTTGGGCGATCACGTCGTGCGCAATCAGTTGCTGGCGGTGATCGATTCCGGTGATATGGCCCAGGCCTATGCCGATGTCGCCAAAGCCAACGATGCACTGGCGCTGGCGAAGAAGGGACTCGATCGGGCGCGCGGCGTACAACAGGCCGGCGGCAATGCGGTGAAAGATCTGGAATCCGCGCAGAGCACCTACGCCCAGGCCCAGGCTGAACTCGAGCGTGCGCAGACGCGTCTGCAATCGATCAATGCCGCCGGGCAGACCGGCCCTTCGCGCAGCATCCGCATCACCGCGCCGGTGAGCGGCTATGTAACGGTGTTGTCGGCCGCACCCGGCACGTATGCGAATGACACCACCACGCCTGTGATGACGATCGCCGATCTGGATTCGGTATGGATCACGGCGAACGTGCCGGAGGCCGATGTGGGTGGCATCAGCAAGGGTCAGAACGTCGATGCGACGCTCTCGGCTTATCCCGATCAGGTATTCCACGGCCAGGTGGGCTTCGTCAGCCAGGTGCTGCAGGCCGACACGCGCCGCGACATGGTGCGCGCGGTGTTCGGCAATGCAGACGGACGTCTAAAGCCCAATATGTTCGCCAAGGCCAGCATCGCCGTACCGCAGCCGGCGCAGGTGTTCGTGCCCGAGTCCGCGCTGCTGATGAACAACGACAACACCACCGTGTTCGTGGAGGTGTCGCCGTGGGCGTTCGAGCGGCGCACGGTGGTGCTGAGCTACGACGAAACAGCCGGTGCGCGCGTGGTCAAGGGATTGAAGGCTGGCGATCGCGTGGTGGTGAAGGGCGGAGTCCTGCTCAATGATTAACGCGATCTTCCACTTCTGCTTCCAGAAGCGCGTGATCTTCATCGTGGTGTCGGTGCTGGTGCTGTGCTTCGGCTACTACTCGTGGACGCAGCTCGCCATCGAGGCCTACCCGGAACTGAGCGACGTCACCGCGCAGGTCACCACCCAGGTGCCGGGGCTGGCCGCCGAAGAGATCGAGCAGCAGATCACCACGCCGCTGGAACGTGCGCTGGCTGGCACGCCGGGCCTGGTCGCCATGCGCTCGAGCAGCACGTTCGGCCTGTCGCTGATCACGCTGGTGTTCAAGGACGGCGCCGAGGACTACTGGGAACGCCAGCGCGTGACGGAGCGCATCGCGCAGGCCACGCTGCCGCCGGGCATCACGCCCAGCCTCGATCCTGTGTCCGGACCGGCGGGTGAGATCTACCGCTACACGCTGGAGTCCAACAGCAAGAACCTGATGCAGCTGTCGGAGCTGCAGAGCTGGGTGGTGATACCGGCGCTGCAGAAGATCCCTGGCGTCGCCAACGTGGATATCTTTGGCGGCTTCACCAAGGAGTTCCAGCTGGAGCTCGATCCCTCGCAGCTGCTGCACTACGGCGTCAGCGTGAACCAGGTGACCAGCGCGATCTCCTCCAACACGGCCAATGCCGGTGGTGGACGCATCACGCGCGGCGATCAGTCGTATATCGTGCGCGGCATCGGCATGGTGCACACGCTGAAGGAGCTGGGCGACATCGTGGTCACGCAGAGCAACGGCGTGCCCGTGCTGGTGGGTGACCTCGGCAAGCTGCAATACGGCCATCAGGTGCGCCAGGGCATCCTCGGCAAGGACAGCAATCCGGACACCATCGAGGGCATCGTCGACCTGCTGAAGTACGAGAACCCGTCGCGCGTGCTGGAGAGCATCCACGCCACCGTGGCCGACCTCAACAAGCAGCTGGCGGCACAGGATGTGCGCATCGTGCCGTACATCGACCGCGACGACCTGGTGAACGCGACCAAGGACAAGGTGCTGCACACCGTGATGGAAGGCGTGGGCCTGGTGTGCATCGTGCTGATCCTGTTCCTGGGCAGCCCGCGCTCGGCCATGGTGGCCGCGGTGGCCATTCCCATGTCGCTGGTGACCGTGTTCATCCTGATGCAGTTCACCCATATGCCGGCGAACCTGTTCTCGCTGGGTGCGATCGACTTCGGCGTGATCGTGGATGGCACCATCGTGGTGACCGAAGCGATCCTGCGGCGCCGCGAGGAGCGGCCGAATTCGGTGCTTACCGAAGATGACGTGATGACGGTGACCAAGCATGTGGGTCGCTCGATCTTCTTCGCCACGCTGATCATCATCACGGCGTATCTGCCGCTGTTTGCGTTCGAACACGCCGAGGGCAAGCTGTTCCGGCCGATGGCATTCACCGTGGGCTATGCGCTGCTGGCGGCGCTGCTGTGCACGGTCACTCTGACGCCCGGCCTGGCGTACTTCGCGCTGCGCAAGCCGCGCAAGCTGTTCCGCAACAAGCCGCTGGAGCGGCTGCAGGCGGGCTATACAGCCTGGCTGGCCAAGCTGCTGGGCAAGTTGCCCGTGGTCTACGCGGTGGCGGGCATCGCCTTCGTCGGCGTGCTGCTGCTGGGCGCCACCATCGGCCGCGAGTTCCTGCCTGACCTGGATGAAGGATCGCTGTGGCTGCAGGTGCAGATGCCCTCGGGCCTGTCGCTGGACAAGGCCAGCGAGATGACCGCCGACCTGCGCCGGGTGATCCGCGAGTTTCCCGAAGTGTCGTACGTGGTGACCCAGCTTGGCCGCAACGACAGCGGCACCGATCCGTGGACGCCGTCGCATGTGGAGGCGGGCGTCGGGCTCAAGCCCTACGACACCTGGCCGCATGGCGAGGACAAGGCGGCCTTCCTGCGCCGCTTCAACGCCCGCATGCAGCAGATCCCCGGTGTGTCGGTAGGCATCAGCCAGCCCATCGTCGATGGCGAGAACGACATGATCGGCGGCGCGCACAGCCCGCTGGTGCTGCGCATCTACGGCGACGATTTCAGCGAGCTGCGCCGCGTTGGCAACCAGATTGTCGATGTGCTGCATGGCGTGCGCGGCACGGCGGAGGCGTCGATCTTCCAGGAGCCGCCGATCCCGCAGCTGGCGATCACGGCCGATCGCGATGCGGCGGCGCGCTACGGCATCAATATCGGCGACATCAGCAACCTGATCCAGACGGCCATCGGCGGTACGCCGGTGACCCAGGTCTATGTGGGCGACCGCATCTACAACGTGACCACGCGTGTTTCGAACGAGACGGCCAACAACCTCGAAGCGATCGGCCAGTTGCCATTGAGTTCCGCCAGCGGCGCGCAGGTGCCCTTGAAGCAGGTCGCGGATATCCGCTTCAAGACCGGCGAGAGCACCATCGCGCACGAACAGGGCAGGCGCCAGCTGACCATCCGCGTGGACAACCGCGATCGCGCGCTATCCGAATACCTGGCCGACGCGCAGCAGCAGATCGACGCCAAGGTGCATTTCGACAAGCAGAACTATCAGCTGCAATGGGCCGGCACGTTCGAGAACCAGAAGCGCGCCCAGGCGCGTCTTGTGGTGGTGATGGCGTTGGTGATGGGCATCATGCTGGTGTTCCTGTTTGCCGAGTTCGGCAAGCTGCACCAGGCGGTGCTGGTATTGGCGGTGGTGCCGCTCGCCACCGTGGGCGGGCTCATCTCGCTGCACCTGCGCGGCGAGACCTTGAATATCGCCACAGCGGTCGGCTTCATCGCGCTGTTTGGCGTGGCGGTGCAGAACGGCATCATCATGATCGCCAACATCAATCGCGTGCGTAAGCACGGCCATGGGCTGCGCGATGCGGTACTGGAAGGCGCGACCGAACGCTTTCGCCCCGTGCTGATGACGGCCACCGTGGCCAGCGTGGGCATGTTGCCCGCCGCGCTTGCCACCGGTGTGGGCACCGACGTACAACGCGGTCTCGCCACTGTCGTGGTCGGTGGCTTGCCCATTGCCACGCTGCTGACGCTTTTCATCCTTCCCGGGTTTTACTTCGCCGTTGAGCGCTATATCGAGCGCCATCGTCGCAAGCACCGTCCGCATCCCTCACGGGAGCTGTGATCATGATCAAGACCAAGCTTCGTCGTTCGCTGCACCACACACTCGCTATGGCCGTGGCCATCACCTTGACCGGCTGCGCGGTGGGTCCCGACTACCAGCGGCCGCAGACGCCGCAGGCACAGTCGTACTCGCCCACGCCGATGGCCAGCGACACGGCATCGGCCGCTGGACCAGGCGGCGAGGCGCAGCATGTGCTCGCCTCGATGGATATCCCCGGGCAGTGGTGGACACTGTTTCACTCCGCGTCGCTCAATGGCCTGATCGACGACGCGCTCAAGCACAATGCCGATATCGAGGCCGCCCACGCGTCGCTGCAGGCGGCGTGGGAATCGGTGTATGCGCAGCGCGGGGCGTATTTCCCGACGGTCAACGCGAGCGTAAATCCCACACGCCAGGACGACGCCAACGACGTAGCCAGCGGCGTGGCGTCGAATGCCGACCTGTACACGCTGACCACGGCGCAGGTAAGCGTGTCCTACATGCTCGATATCTGGGGCGCCAACCGCCGGCAGGTGGAATCGCTCACGGCACAGGCCAACGCGCAGCGCTTCCAGCTGGAGGCGACTTATCTGAGCCTGACCAGCAATGTGGTGAATACCGCCATCCAGGAGGCCTCGCTGCGTGCGCAGATCGAGCTGACCCACAAGATCATCGACGAGCAGGAGAAGATTCTTGCCACCTTGCAGCGCCAGCAGGCCTTGGGCGACGTGTCCGATGCCGCCGTGGCCGCGCAGGTCGCCACGCTGGAGCAGAGCCGCGCCAGCCTGCCGCCGCTGGACAAGCAACTCGCGCAGCAGCGCGATCTGCTGGCCACGCTGACAGGACGCACGCCGGACCAGCGTATCGATGCGCAGTTTGACCTCGACGGATTGCAACTGCCCACGCAGTTGCCGCTGAGCCTGCCGGCCCAACTGGTCGAACAGCGCCCCGACGTGCGTGCTTCCGAAGAGCAGCTGCATTCGGCCAGCGCGCAGGTCGGCGTGGCGATCGCCAATCGCCTGCCCAATGTGCAGATCAATGCGTCGCTGGGCACGGCCTCGGAGAAGACCAGCCAACTGTTCACCGCGGCCAGCGGCTTCTGGGCAGTGGGCGCGTCGGTGACGCAACCGCTGTTCGACGGCGGCACGCTCAAGCACAAGCAGCGCGGCGCGGAAGCGGCCTATCGACAGGCGGCGGCGCAATACCGCAGCACCGTGCTCGGCGCCGTGCAGAACGTGGCCGACACCTTGCACGCGATCGATGCGGACGCCCGCTCACTCGCCGCCGCCGAGCGCGCCGAACAGGCCGCCGCGCACAGCCTCGATATCGCCAGGCGTCAATTGGCGCTGGGCGACATCAGCGAAAGCGCCATGCTCAATGCTCAGCTGACCTGGCAGCAGGCCGCGCTGAACCTGGTGCAGGCGAGGGCGGCGCGCTATGCCGATACGGTGGCGCTGTTCCAGTCGCTGGGCGGCGGCTGGTGGCACCGGCAGGATGCAGGCAGCGTGGCGGAGGTGAAGTCGCCCTGAGCGCAGACGGCTGCCGGCGTCAGACCGGCATTGGATGCTTCAGCGCGAACCCGATTCGCAGGCCACGCGGCGCTTGTGCCGCCACCACAGCACGAGCGCCACGATCAGCGCAGCGCCGCCGACCAGCCACAGGCCGTTCTGGCCGCGGTGGATCCACATGGCCAGCCACTCGTGGTTGTCGGCGCCCAGATAGCCCAGATAAACCCAGATCGGCACGCTGATGAGTGCGGCCAGTCCATCGAGCAGGAAGAAGCGCAGGAACGACACGCGATGGGTGGAGCCGGCCGTGATGAACACGGCGGTACGCATGCCCGGCAGGAAGCGTGCGATGAACATCAGGCGATTGCCGTAGCGCTCGAACTTCTCCTGCACCTTGGCGTAGCGCTCCGGCGTGAGCACGCGCGCGACGAAACGGATCTTGAGAATGCGCGCGCCGAAATGATGGCCGAGCAGGAACATGCCGGCATCGCCGATCAGCACGCCGGCCATGCCGACGCCGAACATGGTGTGCACATTGGCGTAGCCCAGTCCGGCGATCACGCCGCCGGCGACCAGGGTGATGTCTTCAGGCAAGGGCACACCGGCGCCGCACAGCAACAACGCGATGAACACCGCGAGGTAGCCGTTTTCGGCGAACACCGTGACCAGTCGTTCAAGTAGTTCCATCACCATCCATGCCCGGGCGGACTACCCATGCCTCACTAAGGGTCGATGATCCCATAGGAAGACGTCCGTACGCTTGCGCTGGCGCACCTCGCTACGCTCCCTGTGGGCTGAAGCGCAATCTTGCAGGGCCAATAGTTAGAACCCTGTTCTTTTCATGCCGAGGCGGCATGCAGTGGCCACTGTGTCAGGCAGGTTACGCCGGGGGCGTGGTCACGCGCCGGGCCAGCAACTCGCGCAGTTCAGCTTTTTCCGCGCTGTCGAGCGTGCCATCGCGGCTCTTGGCGGTGAGCCAGTCCCGGCGCTGGATGACCGCTTGTTCTTCCATGCGTTGCAGCGCGCCAAAAAACTCCGCGCGCTGGGCTTCGGGCTCGCCCACCACCAGGGCCGCCATCAGTTTCTGCAGGGCAGGGTATTCGGGCCGTTCGGCGAAGTGTTCCACCAGCACGGCGGGGTTGATGCCCGGACGCGAGCGGGCCGTGTCGATCAGTTCGGCCAGCAGTTCCACGCCGGGTTTGTCCAGGCGCAGAAAGCCATAGGGTCGTTCCACCTGATCGGCCATGCCCGGCTGTGCCAGCAGCGAAGCGATCGCGCTGCGCACCAGCGAGCGCTGCGCCACGGTGGGTCGCTGCAGCGCGGAGCGTGGCGCGGGCAGGGTGTCCAGCGTGGCGCGTGCACCGGTGCGCTTCTCCAGCTCCTGCGCCATCAGGTCGCGGAACGCGCCATCGGGCAGGCGCGCGATCAGCGGACGTGCGCGTTCGGCGAGGCGTGCGCGGCCATCGAGGCTGGCGGTGTCCACGTCGTGCGCCAGTTCGCCGAAGAAATATTCGGACAACGGCGTGGCGGCTTTCAGACGTTTCTCGAAACCGTCCTTGCCTTCCTTGCGGATCAGCGTGTCCGGATCTTCGCCATCGGGCAGGAACAGGAAGTAGGCCTGGCGTCCATCGCGCAATCGCGGCAGCGCCGCTTCCAGCGCCTTCCACGCGGCGGCGCGACCGGCGCGGTCGCCGTCGAAACAGAACACCACGTCAGGCGCGGCGCGGAACAACACCTCGGTGTGCTCGGGCGTGGTGGCCGTGCCCAGCGTGGCCACCGCGATCGGTAGCCCCGCCTGATGCATGGCGATCACGTCCATATAGCCCTCGACCACCACGATGCGCGTAAGGCTGGCATTGGCCTGCTTCACCTGCCACAGCGCGAACAGCTCGCGGCCTTTGTGGAACAGCGGTGTTTCGGGGGAATTGAGGTATTTCGGACCTTGGTCCGACTGCAACACCCGGCCGCCGAACGCGATCACGCGACCACGGCGATCGAGGATGGGGAACATCAGCCGTTCGCGGAAGCGGTCGTAGCGGCTGCCGCGCTCGCTGCTCGCCACCATGCCCGCTTCGTTGAGCAGCTGCATGCGTCGGTCGCTGCCGCCCAGCGCCTTGATCACGCCGTCGAAACCCGCCGGCGCCCAGCCGATGCGAAAGCGCTGGATGGTCTGCGCATCGAGTCCGCGCTTCTTGCAGTAGGCCTGCGCGTCGGCGTTCTTGGGCAGCTCTTTTTCGTACCAGCCCGCCGCTGCATCGAGCAGGGCGTAGAGGTCGGTCTTGTCTTCGCGCTGGACGCGGTCGTCGCCGCCTTCGCGCGGCACGGTGAGCCCCACCGACTGCGCCAGTTCTTCCACCGCATCGGGGAATTCCAGGCGCTCATAGTCCATCAGGAACTTCACCGCACTGCCGTGCGCGCCGCAGCCAAAGCAGTGGAAAAACTGCTTGGCGGGACTCACGTAGAACGACGGCGTGCGCTCGTTGTGGAACGGGCAACAGGCCGTCCACTCGCGTCCCGCCTTCTTCAACGGCACGCGCCGCTCGATCACGTCGACGATGTCGACACGAGCCAGCAATTCGTCGATGAAGCTGTCAGGGATACGTCCGCGCATAGGACTCATAGTCTATCGGTTGCGTACCGTCTCTGGCCGCTTTCACCCCCAGTCCAGGCCTCGCCGCCCACTGCGCCTGTCATCGGGCTGCCTTATGCTCGGACGACGCGTTGCGATGGCCGGGGGTGCCATGGGAAATGTGCTGGGAATGGCCAGGCCGGGCCTGCAGGTACGGTTTCGACCGGCCGCGCCGGAAGACGCTGCGGTGGCCGTGCCGCTGATCTACAGCTCCGGTCCGGTGGCGTTCGACTACGTGTTCACCACCCGCGACGGCGGTGACGCGCAGGCCTTCCTGCAGCATTGCTTCGTCGATGGCGCCGGCGAGTTCGGCTGGCGCAACCATTGGGTGGGCGTCGCCGAGGGCAAGGTGGTGGCGGTGGGCGCGGGTTTTGGCGCCGAGGCGAAATGGCCCTTCACCCTGGCTGCCGCCCGGCAGATCATCCGCCACTACGGCTTGCGCCGCGGGTTGGGCGTGATCGCACGCGGCTTGCGCGTGGAATCGGTGATCCAGCCTCCTGTCGACGACATGCACTACCTGGCGCACCTTGCCGTGCTGCCTGAGCTGCGCGGCCACGGCATCGGGCGCGCGCTGATCGACCAGCTGATCGGCACCGCGCGCGACGCCGGGCGCAGCCGCGTCACGCTCGATGTCGCTGCCAGCAACCCGCGGGCCGAGGCGCTTTATCGCCGTGCCGGCTTCAAGGTCGTGGGCGAGCGCAAATCGCAGCTCGCCAACGAGCGCGGCCGCGTGCCCGACCACCGGCGCATGGAACGCATCATCGACTAGGGCGCGAGATGGCCCTAGACCATGTGGATCACGCCGATCACGGCCAGCAGGGCCAGCAGGAACAGGATGATGAAGATCGCGAACAGCACCTTGGCGATGGCGCCGGTCGCGCCGGACAAGGTGCCGAAACCCAGCCAGCCGGTCACCAGCGAGACGATGGCGAGGATGATGGCCCACTTGAGCATGTGTCACTCCCGTTGACGAAGGGCACCGGCGCAGCCGGTGGCCGTGCCGTTGTAGGGGCCGGACTGTGAAGACCGTGCCGCTTCGTTGTGGAGGCGATGCAAGGATGCGGGCGCGCCGGACCAGGCGATGTCGCGCCAGCCCCGCGTGCAGGGCTGGCGCGGAAGGTCAGGCGATCAGCCGGCCAGGCGAGCCTTGATGCGGCCCGACACCACGCCCATGTCGGCGCGGCCGGCGGCCTTTTCCTTCACGGCGGCCACCACCTTGCCCATGTCGCGCGCCGAGCTGGCGCCCGTTTCGGCGATGGCGGCGGTGATCAGCGCGTCGATTTCCTCGTCGCTCAGCTTGGCCGGCAGATAGACCTCGATCACCTTCATCTCGGCCTTCTCGATGTCGGCCAGGTCTTGGCGGCTGGCCGCCTCGAACTGGGTGATCGAATCCTTGCGCTGCTTGACCATCTTCTCCAGCACGGCCAGCGTCTGCACGTCGTCGAGCTCGATGCGCTCGTCCACTTCGCGCTGCTTGATCGCGGCCAGGATCAGGCGGATCACGCCCAGGCGATCCTTGTCGCCGCCACGCATGGCGGTCTTCATGTCGTCGGTAAGCTGCTGCTTCAGGGTCATGAGGATTTCCTTGGGAAACACAAAAGCCGGCGTTGCACTGGGCAACGCCGGCTAGTGTAGGTCTGCGAAGACACAGCGGCAGCGGATGGACGCGCCAGCTGCCTGGCTACCTGTCATGGCGCCTGGGCGCCACGAGAACCTTGGATCGTCCGCAAGGCGGACGAGTAGGCTCAGTACAGACGCGTACGACGCGACGTGTCGCGCGAGAGGCGACGCAGGTGACGCTTCACCGCGGCAGCGCGCTTGCGCTTACGCTCCTGGGTCGGCTTCTCATAGAACTCGCGCTTGCGGGTTTCAGCCAGGACGCCGGCCTTTTCGCAGGTGCGCTTGAAGCGACGGAGGGCAAGCTCGAACGGCTCGTTCTCGCGGACTTTTACGCTGGGCATGGAGACTCCAAGTGTTAGACTGGCTCGCCTGAACGAGCCGTTTGAATACGGTGAGCCGCGAAGTATAACGTGGAAACGACAGCAATTTCAAAGCCCCAATCCAACCCGCCGGCAAACAAGCCGGTGCTGGGCATCGAGACCTCGTGCGACGAGACCGGCGTAGCCCTGCTGCGCTGGGAACCGGGCGCGCCTGGCCATGGCCTGCTTTCACATACGCTTTACAGCCAGATCAAGCTCCACGCCGAATACGGCGGGGTCGTGCCGGAGCTGGCCAGTCGCGACCACGTGCGCAAACTGCTGCCCTTGGTGCGCGAAGCGATGGCCCAGGCTGGCTTGACGCCGGCCGACCTGGGAGGGGTAGCTTACACCGCCGGTCCCGGTCTGGTTGGCGCCCTGCTGGTGGGCGCCTCCGCGGCCCGGGCGATGGCCTGGGCGCTGGGGGTGCCGGCCATCGGCGTGCACCACATGGAAGGCCACCTGCTGGCCCCGCTGCTGGAGGACAACCCGCCCGAGCCGCCCTTCGTGGCGCTGCTGGTGTCCGGCGGGCATTCGATGCTGGTGGAAGTCAAAGCCATCGGCGAATACAAGATCCTCGGCGACACCCTGGATGACGCCGCCGGCGAGGCCTTCGACAAGACCGCCAAGCTGATGGGCCTGCCGTATCCGGGTGGCCCCGCGCTGGCCAAGCTGGCCCAGCAGGGCCGTCCCGGCGTGTTCCGCTTCTCCCGTCCGATGACCGACCGTCCCGGCCTGGATTTCAGCTTCTCAGGCCTCAAGACCCAGGTGCTGCTGGCCTGGCAGCAGTCCGACCAGAGCGAGCAGACCCGTGCGGACGTGGCACGCGGATTCGAAGAAGCCATCGTCGACACCATGATCATCAAGTGCCGTCGCGCCCTGCAGGCCAGCGGCGCCAAGCGGCTGGTCATCGCCGGCGGCGTGGGCGCCAACCAGCATCTGCGCGCCGAACTGGCGGCAGCGGGGGCGAAGGATGGTTTCCAGGTGTATTTCCCGCGCCTGGCCTTCTGCACCGACAACGGCGCGATGATCGCCCTGGCTGGCGCCATCCGTCTGGCGCATGGCCAGCACCAGGATGAAACCGTGCAGGTGTATCCGCGCTGGGATCTGGAAACGCTGCCGCCGGCCATGTAACGACACCCACCTTGTGGGAGCGCACCCTGTGCGCGACAAGCCAACGGAGCGGTGACGACGACGCGCCGCAGTCGCGCACAGGGTGCGCTCCCACAGAGAGATCGCTACCCTACCCGCATGGATATCGTTTTCATCGAAGACCTGCGCATCGATGCCGTCATCGGCATCTACGACTGGGAGCGCCGCGTGCGGCAGACGCTGTCGTTCGACATCGAAATGGCGTTCGACAACACCGTGCCCGCCGCCAGCGACGACATCGCGCTCACGCTCAACTACAAGGACGTGTCCAAGCGGCTGATCGACTATGTCGGCGCCTCCAGCTTCGGACTGGTGGAGACGCTGGCGGAAAAGTGCGCCGCCATCATTCGCGAAGAGTTCGGTGTGTCGTGGGTGCGGCTGAAACTCTCCAAGCCCGGCGCCGTGCGCGGCGCCAAGTCGGTGGGCGTGCGCATCGAGCGCGGTACGCGGCCGCAGTGAAGCGCTGAACCGATGGCACGCGTCTATCTGAGCCTGGGTTCCAACCTCGAGCCCGCGCGTTATCTGCGTGCCGCCATCGATGAGCTGCGCACGCGCTTCGGTGCGCTGTCGGTGTCGCCGGCCTATCGCAGCAAGTCGGTGGGCTTCGATGGCGCGGACTTCGTGAACCTGGCCGTGGGGCTGGACACGGAGCTTTCCCCCGAAGCACTCAACGACTGGTTGCACGCGCTGGAAGACCGTCATGGCCGCCGCCGCGATGTGCCGCGCTATTCCGATCGCACGCTCGACGTGGATATCGTGTTGTACGACGACCTGGTGCGCCAGGGCGAGGGTCACCTGGATATTCCGCGCAAGGAGCTGCGCCATGCCTTTGTGCTCAAGCCCATCGCGGATATTGCGCCGGAGCTCAGGCATCCGCTGAGCGGCCAGACCATGGCCGCGTTGTGGTCGTCGTTTCCCGCCGATAGCGAACCGCTGGTGGTCGAGCCGTTGTAAGCGTTCGTGCACCCGGCGTGCGCTGATCATTCAACGCGGGCTTGGTTGCTCTGCTAGCGAAGGCATTTCGGACTCGTCCGATATCCCGCGAATTTCCTGCGAATTACGCTTTGGCCTTCGAGCCGGCCCATCGGCGCTGCGCGCTTGATGTGCGCTGCGCAGCTGTGCATCCGCCACACCGGCATGCAGTGAACGCACGCAGAGTCAGCAGGGAAGCATGTCCAACCCGCGCAAAGATGTCGCATCGATCCGCTATGTGGTCTGTCCGCATTGCCAGAGTGCAGCCGCGCATGGCATCCGGATCTGTTCCGGCTGCGATGCCGCCGTGAGTTACGGCACGCCGCTGGTGCTGGTCGTCATGACCTGCGCGGCGGCGGCCTGGCTGGGCTTCAAGGCGCACCGGTTCTTCTACGATTCCTGGCTGCTGGTGCTGTTGCTCGCCGTGATTGCGGCCGGCGGCGTGCTGACCCTGCTTTGCGAGGCGTTCGATGAGCGCGTGGTGTTCCGTCGCAGGCGCCGCTCCTGGTAACTGGCCATCCCGGCCTGACATCGGCCTGACACCAGCGGTGTCAGCACTGTCCCCGCAACACAACTAATGCTAGAAACCTCCCCACCTAACATGGAATGGGGGTAGGGATATGGCAGGTCGTTTTTCACGCAGCTGGGGCCTGATGAAGGCCAGTGCGGACGTGTTGCGTTCGGACAAGTCGCTGTTGATGTTTCCGCTGGCTTCCAGCATCTGCTGCCTGCTGGTGGCGGCAAGCTTCCTGGTGCCGATCATCGTTGCATTGGTGGCATCCGGTGCGGCTGTGGAGCAGGGTCATCGCATGACCGTCGGCGGCTATGTGCTGTTGTTTCTGTTCTACCTCGTGCAGTACTTCGTGATCATCTTCTTCAACACGGCACTGGCTGGCGCTGCGCTGGCCCGCTTGCGCGGTGAGCCCACCAGTTTTGGCGAAGGCATGGCGATTGCACGTTCGCGCATCGTCAATATCTTCGGCTATGCGCTTATCGCGGCCACCGTGGGCCTGGTGCTGCGTGCCTTGCAGGAGCGACTGGGTTTGATCGGTCGCCTGGTTGCCGGCTTCCTTGGTCTGGCCTGGACGGTGGCGACCTTCCTGGTCGTGCCGGTGCTGGCCAGCCAGGACGTGGGCCCGACCGAAGCGATCTCGCGCAGCGTGGACCTGCTCAAGCGCACCTGGGGCGAAAACATCATCGGCAACGCCGGCATCGGCGTGGTGTTCGGCCTGTTGATGTTCCTCGCCATCGTGGTGGGCGCACTGCTCGTCGGCGGCGCCTTCGCCACGCAGTCGATCACCGCGATCATCGCGGCGATCGTGGTCGTGGTAGTGGGCCTGACCATGCTTGGCCTGATCCAGGCCTCGCTGCAAGGCATCTACGCCGCTGCGCTGTATCGCTACGCCGAAGATGGCGAAGTGGGTCATGGCTTCGATCAGGCGATGCTGGAGCAGGCGTTCCGGCCCAAGAAGAAGTAATTCGCCTCAGCTGATGCATCACAAAAGGAAAGGGCGCTGCGGCGCCCTTTCTCTTGCTCACACGGAAAGCGTGCGCCCGCCATCCACGCGGATGATCTGTCCCGTCACGAACGGCGAGTCTCGCAGCAGCCACAACACGGCACCGGCGACGTCATCGGGCGAGCCGGCGCGCTGCAGCGGCGTGCGCGCAAGCATGGCTTGCTGATCGTCATACGGTTTGCCGTCGCTCGGCCACATCACCGCGCCGGGCGCCACGCCGTTGACGCGCACGTCCGGGCCCAGGTCCAGGGCAAGCGAACGCGTCATCGCTTCCAGCGCCGCTTTCGCCATGCAGTAGATCGGATGGTTGGCCAGCGGGCGTTCCGCGTAGATATCCACCAGGTTGACGATGGCGCCGCGGGCAGCGCGCAAGGCAGGCGTGGCCGCCTGGGCGAGGAAGAACGGCGCCTGCGCGTTGGAGGCGAACAGTTCGTTCCACTGCGCCGGTGTCGCCGTGCCCACGGGCGTGGGATAGAACGCCGAAGCGTTGTTGACCAGGGCGTCCAGACGTCCAAAACGATCGAGTACGCGCTGCACCACCCCGGGCAGGGCATCGAGATCGGCCAGCTCCGCCTGCACGATGCAGGTACTGCCGCTGCGCTGGCGCTCCAGCGAGGCAGCCAGCAGTTCCGCATCGGCCGCCGAGTGGCGATAGTGCAGCGCCAGGTCGTAGCCTGCCGCATGCAGCGTCCGCGCGATCACGGCACCGACGCGTTTCCCCGCGCCGGTGATCAGGGCCACCGGGCGCTCGTGCTGAGTATTCATGCGTGGGCTCCTGCGTGACGCAACCAGACCGCGAGCTTGCCGCAAAGCACTGGCGGCGTCATCCCGCCGGCGCCGTGGTGTCCGCGGGAGCGGCGTCAGCGGTGGCCTGGGTCTCGAATGGCGTACTGAACATGGCGATGGCGGTGCGCGCCACCTGTCCCGTGTCGTAATACGCGTAACTGCCCACGCCGACGGCACCGACCACCGGTATCCAGCGTGAGATGCCGCTGCCCACGGCGCGCTGGGTGACCTTGATGCCGACAGTCTTGGCCACGCGCTCGATCACGGACGTGGTGACGCGGCGAAACAGCAGTCGATCGCCCACGCGCACCACCAGATCGCGGAAGGCCTGCGCGGCCGTGTGCCGGAACAGACACCACAGCATCTGCTCACGCCCCAGTTCCGAGTGCTGGCCATAGGCGGCCGCGATGTCGCTGACCATCTGCGCCTGGATCTTCCAGATCGCCACCACCTCCGGCAGCACGGTGAGCCAGCCCAGCGGGCCCGGCGGCAGCGCCAGCGAGCCGGCCGTGAGGCCGGCGCGTTGCTGCGCGCGGACGGCGAGGCGGCGGGCCTCCTTCTCCGGATCGCGGGCGCCGGGCACGTGGCTGTCGGGAATCTGGCTGACGAAATCCAGGATGGCCTGGGTCACGCGGCCATGGTCGGCGATGACGGCCGGTAGCTGATCGGGAGACTTGGACATGGACCGGGCTCGGTGGGCGGCGGCTGCCGCGCGACGCCCCAGTCTAGGCCGCCCGGGTGAAATCTCGCTGAGCCCCGGGGCGGGGCCGGACCTGAACGCAGGAACTTGCCTGGCAGGGCATGACTTCTGGGGCAGGCGGGGTCTGGTCTAGAATGGCAATGTTATAACGTATCGAAAATAACAACGACCGCCCCCTTCCCGGATACCCAATGAAACGTAGCCTGCTTGCCGTGAGTCTTGCCGTTGCCTTTGGCGCCGTCCCCGCCGCCTACGCCCAGACCAGCTCGACCCCTGACACCAGCACCGTCAACGCACCCACGGCCACCGATGGCAGCGACGCGAACGCCACCGGCGCGACCCGCAACCAGCCGGCCAAGGTGAAGCAGCTGGGCACCATCGACGTGAGCGCTGCGCTCGACCAGTCCCGCAATTCGCTGTCGCCGGACACCGGCAGCAGCCAGTACGTGATCGACCAGAAGGCGATCCAGCAGCTCCCGCTGGGCGACTCGACCCCGCTCAACCAAGTGATCCTGCAGGCGCCGGGCGTGGTGCAGGACTCCTACGGCGGCGTGCATGTGCGCGGCGACCACGCGAACCTGCAGTACCGCATCAATGGCGTGATCATCCCCGAGTCGATTTCCGGCTTCGGCCAGACCCTGGACGCACGCACCATCCAGAGCGTGAAGCTGCTGGACGGCGCGCTGCCCGCGCAGTACGGCCTGCGCACGGCGGCGGTGGTGGACATCGACACCAAGAGCGGGCATGACCTGGGCAACGGCGGCAGCGTCGGCATCACCGGCGGCTCCTACGGCACGCTCAATCCCAATGCGTCGCTGTGGGGCAGCAACGATCGCTGGAGCTGGTTCGTCACCGCCAATTACATGGAGAACGACGTCGGCATTGAAAACCCGACGGCGAGCAAAACGCCGATCCACGACCACACCAACCAGGTCAAGGGTTTTGGCGACGTCTCCTACCTGATCGACGACAACACGCGCATCAGCTTCATGTTCGGCGCGACCAACAATCGCTTCGACATCCCCAACAATCCGAACCAGACGCCGCAGTTCGGCTATCTGGACACGGTCGATTTCAACTCGGCCGATCTCAACGAGCGGCAGAAGGAGCAGACGCGGTTCGGCGTGCTCTCGCTGCAGGGCAAGTGGGGCAAGACCGATTACCAGGTGTCGCTGGGCCAGCGCTACAGCCATGTGGGTTTCGATCCGGACGAGATCGGCGACCTGATGTTCAACGGCGTCGCCTCCACCATCAATCGCACCAACCGCGCCGATACGCTGCAGGCGGATTTCTCCACGCCGCTGGGCGAGAGCCACACCTTGCGTTACGGCATCTACGGCGAATTCGAGCGCGGCAACATCAGCAACAACTCGTTGACCTTCCCGGCCAACCCGGATGGTACGCAGGCCAGCACCACGCCGATCGCGATCTACGACGCCACCAACCTGCTGGCGCGCACCTGGTCCGCCTATCTGCAGGATGAGTGGAGCATCGGCGACAAGTGGACGGTGAACTACGGCCTGCGTGGCGATCGCTATGAATTGTTCCGCACCGAAAGCCAGCTGAGCCCGCGCCTTGGCGTGGTGTATCAGGCTACCGACAGCACCACCATCCACGCCGGCTATTCGCGTTACTTCACGCCGCCGGCAACCGAAGTGATCGACGACAGCAATATCGCGCGCTTCAACGGCACCACCAACCAGCTGCCCAGCGGCGGCAACAATCTGCCGCTGTCGGAGCGTTCGAACTACTACGACCTCGGCATCCAGCAGCAAGTCGGTTCCACCCTCACGCTGGGCCTGGATGCGTATTACCGCCAGGTGAGTCGTCTGCAGGATGAGGGGCAGTTTGGCGCGGCGCTGATCTATTCCAACTTCAACTACGAGTTCGGCCGCATCCGCGGCCTGGAGTTCACCGCCAATTACGACAACGGTCCGATCACCGCGTATTTCAATGCGTCGTACAACCGTGCGATGGGCAAGCGTGTGATCACCGGCCAGTACAACTTCAGTCCCGAAGACCTGGCCTATATCTACGACAACTACATCCATCTCGATCACGACCAGAAGCTGACCTCGTCGGGTGGCATCACCTATTCGTTCACCAAGACCACGCATGCCGGCGCCGATTTCATCTTCGGCAGCGGCCTGCGCAAGGACGGCCTGACGCCGAACGGCGAATCGCTGCCGTACTACTTCCAGCTCAACCTCAACGTGGGCCACGACTTCACCTTCGACAGCATCGGCACGGTGAAGACGCAGCTGGCGCTGATCAATGCGCTCGATCGCACCTACGAGTTGCGCGACGGTACCGGCATCGGCGTGGGCGCACCGCAGTTCGGTCCGCGTCGCGGCGTGTACCTGAGCCTGCAGAAGGACTTCAGCTTCTAACGGATCGCCGTTGTCCGCGGCGCCCAGTCAGCTGGGCCGATGTCCCCGCCATAGCCGGTCTCCCCCCCCTCACGAGGCTATGGCGGGGCATGGGTTAAACTTCGCCTGTTTCCCCGCAGGCAACACGCATGTCCTCCCGACTCCCCGAACCCGGCGCCGACGAGCGCGCCCACTCCGACCGACTGCTGACGCGCCTGCGCGAGGAAATCGCCGCGCACGGACCGATGCCGTTTTCGCAGTACATGGAGCGTTGCCTGTACGCACCGGGC
Organism: Dyella japonica DSM 16301; assembly: GCF_001010355.1. Classification (GTDB taxonomy): domain Bacteria; phylum Pseudomonadota; class Gammaproteobacteria; order Xanthomonadales; family Rhodanobacteraceae; genus Dyella; species Dyella japonica. Next base: position 23,705 of record NZ_JPLA01000036.1, read on the forward strand.
CTTGGGTACTACAGCGCCGGCAAGACCAAGTTCGGCGAAGCGGGCGACTTCATCACCGCGCCCGAGCTGGGCGAGTTGTTTGCACGCTGCGTGGTGAATGCCACGTATCCGGTGATCGAGATGCTGGGCGAATCGGCCGACTTTCTGGAGCTGGGCGGCGGCAGCGGTGCATTCGCCGAGGCAGCGTTGAAGGCGTTTGCGGCGAGCGGCGCCGTGCCGCGCCGCTATTACATCCTCGAACCCAGCGCCGACCTGCGCGAACGCCAGCGCGAGCGACTCGCGGCCGCGCTGCCCTCGGAGCTGTTTGCGCACGTGCTGTGGCTGGATCGACCGCCGGAGCAGGACTGGCAAGGCGTGCTGTTCGCCAACGAGGTGATCGACGCGCTGCCGACCACGCGCTTCACCATGCGCGCCGGCGAAGTCTACGAAGAATACGTCGCGCTCGATGGCGAAGGCCGTCTGATGCGCGTGGATCGGCCTGCCGATGCCCTGGTGTCGGGCGCCGTGCGTCATGTCGAGCGCGATCTCGGGGCGGAATTTCCGGAAGGCTATCGCTCGGAGATCCTGCCGCAGCTGCCGTACTGGATCCAGGCCATCGCCGGCGCGCTTACCGCTGGCGTGATGCTGTTGATCGACTACGGCTACGTACGCCGCGAGTACTACTTGCCCGAGCGCAACGACGGCACCTTGCGCGCGTACTACCGTCATCGCTCGCACAACGATCCGCTGTATTTGCCGGGCCTCAACGACCTCACCGCATCCGTCGATTTCACCGCGCTGGCCGAGGCCGGCAACAGCGCCGGTTTCGGCGTGGCCGGCTATATGCCGCAGGCCCAGTTCCTGATCGGCAGCGGGCTGCAGGACGTCTTCGGCGTGGCATACGAAGAAGCTGCCGACGAAGCCGCGCGCTACGACCTGGCGCAACAGGTCAAGAAACTCACCCTGCCCGAGCAGATGGGCGAGCGCTTCCAGGCCATGTTGTTCGCGCGTGGCATGGACGTGCTGCCGTTGCCGGCTGACGTGCTGGAGGCGGACCAGGGCGACCGGCTCTGACGTACTGATTTCCTGTATCGCCAAAAGAAAACGCCCGCATCATGCGGGCGTTTTGCTTAGTGGGTGCTGGAAGCTGGCGCTGGCGCCGCAGGCTGCACCGGCGTGTTGTCGTCCGGTCGCTTGACCAACTGCCCGTGTTTGAAGAGCGATGCGGCGACTTGGTAGTAGGCGGTGGCATCGTCCACCTGGCCCTGGTCGACCGGCGTGTTCGGCACGGCGTCGCCGTTGTCGAAGTTCGGCTTGACCTGCTCCAGCTTGCGCTGCGGTTCGAGCACGGTGAGCACGTCGCCATGCAGGTAGCCGAGCTTCTCGTAGGTGGCCGGGAAGGCACGCTCGCGGCCCGGCTCAAGCTGGAAAATATCGGCGCCGAAGAAGCGGCTGCGGTAGCTGAAATTGAGCAGGCCCATCACCGTGGGGATGATGTCCACCTGGGCCATCTGCCGCGACACGCGTTGCGGCTGGATGTGCTTGGGCGAATAGATCCACAGCGGGATGTGATAGCGGTTGATCGGCACGCTGCTGCGGCCCGCGCTGGAGGCGCAGTGGTCGGCGGTGATCACGAACACCGTGTCGTCGAAGTACGGCTTCGCCCGGGCGCGCTTGATGAAGTCGGCGATGGACCAGTCCGTATACGCCACGGCCGCCTCGCGCGTGCCGTTCTTCTGCGGCACGCGATTGGCCGGCACGGTGAACGGACGATGGTTGGAGGTGGTCATGATGTGCAGGAAGAACGGCTTGCCCTGCGCCTGCGCCTCGTCCATCTGCTTGAGCGCCAGCGTGTAGAGATCTTCGTCCGCCACGCCCCACACGTTTTCGTGGTGGATCGTCTCGCCCTTGCCGATGTCGTTGCGGTCCACCGCGCGATAGCCGTTGTGCGCGAAGAAGTAGTTCATGTTGTCGAAGTAGCCGTAGCCACCGTAGACAAAGTCGGACTGGTAGCCGCGGTCATTGAACACGTTGGCGGCCGAGAACAGGTTCTCGTTGTTGTGCGCCTTGACGATCGAATCGCCCGGCGTGGGCGGCACCGACAGCGACAACGCTTCCAGGCCGCGCACCGTGCGCGTGCCGTTGGCGTAGAGGTTGTCGAAGAACATGCTCTGGTCGATCAGCGCATCGAGGTTGGGCGTGATGTTGCCGCGCTTGTTGCTGAATTCGGAGAGGAAGTCGGCCGACAGGCTCTCCACGCTGATCAGCACCACGTTGAGGTGCTTTTCGGGACCGGCATGGCGAATCTCGCGCGTGAGGTCGTGCGGATCGCTGCTGACGTAGGTGGCTTCGGGCGTCTTCACCAACTCGCGCACGCGCTTGAATGCCTCATCGTCGGGCAGGGTGCGATAAAAGCGCGAATAGTCCAGGTGGCTGGAGCGGAACGCGGCGAAGAACTCGAACACGCCATTGCCGGAGAGTTCGTTCACATAGGTGTTGTCGGTGCGGTCCTTGAAGGTGCCCTTGACGCCGACAGCCAGCACCACGGTGACCACCAGCCACACCAGCACCACCTTGCTGCGCTGGGCGAAGCGGGTACCGCTGTCGCGCGCCTGCAGGCCGCTGCGGCTGAGCCACACCACCACCAGGGTGGCGATGGCCAGCAGGCTGATCCAGGTGCCCAGCGGGTAGGACTCGCGGATATTGCCGATCACCTCGGTGGTGTAGACCAGGTAGTCGACCGCGATGAAATTGAAGCGGGTGCCGAATTCAGCCCAGAACACCAGTTCCGAGGCAGCGACGAACAGCAGCCCGAACAACATCACCGCGCCGCCCACGTACATCGCCCATTGGCCCGCGCGCGACACGTAGAGCCGTTGCGGCACCAGCCACAGGTACAACAGCAGCAGCCAGGCGAGGAAGACGAACACGATCAGGTCGTAGCCCAGTCCGACGCCGAACGCATAGCCCCAGTACAGCGGGTTATGCGGCACGCCGTTGCCGGACATGTAGAGCAGCACGATGCGGGTCAGCGCACCGATCAGCACATAGCTGATGGCCAGCCACCATAGCGGGCGAAACCGCTGTCGCAGCGGCGAGGTCGATGGATTGGCAGTCGGCACGGAAGACTCCGGAAAAGCTGGGATACGAGGGCCTGGCTGCGAAGTGGCCTGGCGGGATCGGCGACCGCGTTTATACACGGAAGCAGCCGACTAGCGACAAGCGGACAGACTTGTGACTGATAACCTTACTTGGAACTGGCTTTCATCTGGCTTTGCTGGTGGCCGGACTCAGTCCGCGCTGCGATTGAGGGCGGCAATCGCAGCGACCCGGGCCGCCGTCATCGCCTCGCCGATCGCCGGCCCCTGCAGGCCTTGCGCCACGATGGCATCGGAGCGCACCGCCGCCGCCGCGTCGCGCGCACGCTGGAGATAGCCCGCCTGCGGATAGGCGTCATCCTGGTGCCCCAGGCGCCCGCGCTTGTCCGCCGCGCAGGCGGCGAGGAACAGCGAGAGGCGATCGGGCCGCCGCAGCGCATCCAGCGAGGTCAGCAGGCGCAGCACCGTCGATGGCTTCAGTTCGAAGGCGCGGTGCACGTTGAGGTGTTCGCGGCACACCAGCTCGGCGAGCGTGGCGTGTTCGGTGGGCACCTTCAGGCGCGCCACCAGCCGCCGCAGGGGCGCCACGCCGGCATGCTCATGGCCGAGATGGCGTGGCAACACATCGGCGGGCGTCAGCGCCTTGCCCAGGTCGTGGGTGAGCGCGCAGAAGCCCACCACGTCATTGCCAGGCGCCAGCTTCGCCGCCATGTCGAGCACCATTTCCACGTGCACGCCGGTATCGATCTCCGGATGGAACTCCGCACGCTGCGGCACGCCGTACAACGCATCCACTTCGGGAAACAGCACGGCAAGCGCACCCGATTCACGCAGCACGCGCAGGAACGCCGACGGCTGGGCTTCGCCCAAGGCCTTGCGGGTTTCCTGCCAGACGCGCTCGGGCACCAGGTGATCGACCTCGCCATCGCGCACCATCTGCTGCATCAGCGCCATGGTTTCCGGCGCCACCGTGAAACCCAGCGGCGCAAAGCGCGCGGCGAAACGCGCCACGCGCAGCAGGCGTACGGGATCTTCCACGAAGGCCGGCGATACATGTCGCAGCAGGCGTTGTTCCAGGTCGCGCGAGCCGTTGAAGGGATCGACCAGCTGGCCGTCCTCGGCCTGGGCGATGGCATTGATGGTGAGGTCGCGCCGCGCCAGATCCTCCTCTAGAGTCACCGTGGGATCGGCCTGGAAGGCGAAGCCGTGATAGCCGTGCCCGGTCTTGCGCTCGGTGCGGGCAAGCGCGTATTCCTCGTTGGTCCTGGGGTGCAGGAAGACCGGGAAGTCCTTGCCGACCGGACGATAGCCCTGCTCGAGCATGTCCTCGGGACGTGCGCCGACCACCACGTGGTCGTGGTCGGTCACCGGTCGGTTGAGCAGTTGGTCGCGGACGGCGCCGCCGACGAGGTAGATGCGCATGCGGGGATTCTGCCACGTTGGGGCGAAACGGCCGGCGAATCGTGTGGGAGGGCTGACCTGTGGGAGCGCACCCTGTGCGCGACGGCCCAGCGATGAGGCAAGGTCAGTCGCGCACAGGGTGCGCTCCCACAAGGAAGGTCCCACAGGGCATCGACAGATTGGCTAGCGCCCGGCGGATCTCGCCAGATCCAGCCTCCGCTGGCGCGCCGGTATGTTCAACAGCACTGGCAACCATGCCGCCAGCGGCTGAGGGGTGATCCCCAGCGCCGCATAGCCATCCACCTTGCCCACCGAATCGGTGCGCAGCGAGCGGAAGTTGTCGAGCGAGAACGGCTTGCCCGGCATCAGCTGGGCCACCTGCGCCTGCAGTCGGCCCAGGCTGTCCGGCAGCGCGATGATCGGGGTGCGCAGGCCCATGGTGTCGCGGATCATGTGCACGATCTCGCCCAGCGTCAGCACGTCCGGCCCGTACAGCTCGAAGCTGCGGTCGACGCCGAGCTTGTCGTCGCCGATGCAGCGGGCCATCGCTTCGGCCACGTCGCCGACCCAGGTCGGCGCCATCTTCGACGGTGCGCGTGCCAGCGGCAGCGCAGGCATCTGGCGCAGCAGGCTGGCGAAACGCGATACCAGGCCGCCATCGGCGCCGAACATCACACTCGGCTGGTAGATGGTCCAGTCCACGGAGGAATTGCGCACCTGCGCTTCCGCCTCGCCCTTGCTCTTGAGGTATTGCGACAGGCCCTGGCCCGCCTTGAGCGCGCTCATGTGGTGCAGGCGCGACACACCGGCCGCCTGGCAGGCGCCGAGCACGCGCTGGGTCAGATCCACATGCGCGTGCTGGAAGGTCTGATCGCCGAACGCATTGAGGATGCCGACCAGGTTGATCACCGCGTCGGCGCCTTCGAACTGCCGGCGCAGCGCATTGGCGTCATACACGTCGACACTGCGGATGCTCACGCCAGGCAGCACGCCCATCGCACGCCGCTGTTCGCGATTGCGCGAGAGCAGCACGATGCGATGGCCATCCCTGACCAGCCGCGGCAGCAGATGCGAACCGACGAAGCCGCTGCCGCCAAGCACGACCAGTTGTTTGGATGTCAATGTCACTCGGTGTCTCCGCCTCAATGCGTACTGCTGGCTGCAGCCGGTGCTGCCATGCTGCTGGCGGGGGCAGCTGAACCTGCCTCCGCAGGCGTCGGTGGTGCCACCACCGGACAGGTCACCAGCTTACGCTCACTGCGGCTGTCCGGCAGCGTATACGTCTGGCCAATCGGCGTGAGCCGCTGCGACAGCGTGACGGCATTGCCATGCTGGCGCCAGTCGTAGATCACCGCGAAGGACATCACGCGCGCCACGTACTCGCGTGTTTCCTTGAACGGAATGGTGGCGATGAACAGGTCCGGCGGCAGCGAGCTGCGCGCCTCCAGCCATTGGTCCACCTTGCCCGGGCCGGCGTTGTACGCCGCGCTGGCGAGCCATGGCGCGCCGTTGAAGCGCGCCGCCATCTGCGCGAGATAGCGCGTGCCCAGGATGATGTTGGTGATGGGGTCGTACAGCGAGTCCCCGCCGGTCCAGGTGACGCCGTTGCGCTTGGCGACCAGCGCCGCCGTCGACGGCAGCAACTGCATCAGGCCGCGCGCATCGGCGCCGGAGCGTGCATCGGCCATCCAGGCGCTTTCCGCGCGAAGAATGGCGTAGGCCCACGACGGGTCGATACCTGCTTGTTCGGCCTGCGGCACCAACCCGTCCTGGCTGGCCAGCGGGAAGCGCTGCTCGTAGTAGCGCAGCGCATCGCCCGTGTTGAAAGTGAACACCGCGCGGTCGTACCAGCCACGACGATAGGCGAGGTCGACCGCCTGTTTGAGCGTGTCCGCATCGGCGCCATCAAGCGCCTGTGTCCATTCACGGCGCGCCTGTTTCGGCAGACCCACCGCATAGAGTTCGAACGCGCGCAGCAAGCCCTGGTTGGCGAGCAGGGCACGCTCGCGCTGCGCGTTTCCCTTGAGTTCGATCTGGCAGATGCCGTAGGGCACCTTGATGCGATCGGCCGCGAGAAAACCGAAGAACGTCGGCTCCTGCGCCAGGCTGGTCAGCACCTGCTGCGACTCGGCGCTGCGATTGGTGGCGGCGAGCGCACGTGCGCGGAACCAGCGCCATTCGCCGTCCTGCTGTTGCGTGGCCGGCATCGCGTCGATGGCGGCGAGCGCTGCGGTCCAGTCTTGTTGCGCCAGGGCGGCGCGCACGCGCCATTCGCGGCTGGTGTCGGTCTGCACCGAGGCCGGCAGCGCGATCAGGCGCGACAGTGCATCGGCGTCGTAATCGGTGGCGTGGAACAAGGCCAGCGCATACATCACGCGATTGCGCTGCTCGGGCGTGAAGGCGAAATGGCTCTGCAGTTTCTGCCACGCGATGTCGGCAGTGACCGATTGGCGCCGCGCCAGCCGTTCCAGCGCGAGCGTGGCGGCTTGCCGGTTGCGCGATGTGTCGGGCCACTGGTTCGCCGCCACCACGGCAGCACCGGGATCGCTCAGCGCGGAGGCGATGCGTCGTGCGGAGTCGGCCTGGTCTGCCGGCAGCCAGCCGGCGATGGCGTTGATGGTGCCGGGCTGCACGGCATCGGCGGCGCGGTCGATGCGATCCCACAGGCGTGGTTCGGTGAGCAGGCCTTGGTCGTGCGCTGCGCTCAATACAGGATCGCAGGCGCTCGGCAGTTTGGGCTTGCTCCATAGCGCGGCGAGGTCGCGATCGAAATCCAGCTGCGCGCCCTTGCTCAGCTGCGCCTGCAAGGCATTGCAGGTGAGTGCATCGCCCAGCCCCGGCTGGTACATCGCAAGAAACGTGTCCCAGTCCTGCCGGCGCGCCAGTTCGGTGAGGAAGTCACGGCGCAAGTCGGCGGCAGGCAGCAGGCCCGGATAGCGCTTGAGGTAATCCTCGACCTGGGGACGCTGGATCTGGCGGATATCGTGCGTGAGCGCGGTCGCTTCCAGATAGGGATAGAGCGGGTAGTCCTGCAGTGTGCTGGCCGCCGTGCGCCAGCCATCGCCGCCTTGCTGGGCTGCGGCGTAGGCCTGCTTGAATGCCGTGCGCTGCGTTTCCGTGGGCTCGGCGGCCGAGACCGCGCCGACCAGCCACAGGCCGGCCACCAGGATGAGCAGGCGGCGGGCGACTTGCCGCGGTGCTGCGTGCAGGGACATGACGACTCCTTTGCCAAGACCGACGCAGTGATGGTCGCGGTTCCGCAGGGGCGGCGCGCTGCGCGGGACTGCGCAGAATGGCCAATGCCCGCTGAGCGTGACGTGAAACCCAGGGCGCGACCCGGCCCACGCACATGGCGAGGGCGCAGCGCCTGTTAGAATTCGCCACCCACGAGGCGCCGCATCCGGCGCTTGAGCCACGCTCTTAGGAAGCGCATGTCGCCATCGCCCTCGCCGTCATCCCGTGTTGCCCTGCTGGCATGGTTGATCCTCGTCGTGGCCATGCTGTCCGGTGCAGCGTGGTGGTGGCAGATCGGACGCCCGGTGGCGCTGCCCGATGCACCGACTGCACGCATCGCCTGCGTGTCCTATGCGCCGTTCCGCAAGCCGGGCGAGACACCGCTTGATCCGCATGCCTTTGTCAGCCCCGAACGCATCGATGCGGATCTGAAGGCCTTGTCCGAGCGCTTCGATTGCGTGCGCACCTATTCACAGGGCTTTGGCTTGAATGCGGTGCCCGCGATCGCGCAGAAATACGGCATGAAAGTGCTGATGGGCATCTGGCTCGGCCGCGACCTGGCGCTCAACGACCGCGAAGTGACCATGGGCATCGCCACCGCCAAGGCATATCCACAGGTGATCCGCGGCGTGATCGTCGGCAACGAAGTGCTGCTGCGCGGCGAGCAGTCGCCCGAAGCGATCGCCGCCTACATCACGCGCGTGCGCAGCGCGCTGCAAGAGGTGCACGTGCCGGTCACCTATGCCGATGTGTGGGAGTTCTGGCTGCGCTATCCGCAGATGGCCAACGTGGTCGACTACATCACCATCCACATTCTCCCGTACTGGGAGGACGAACCGGTGCCGCCACAGGATGCGCTCAAGCATGTGGCGGACGTCTATGCGCAGATGAAGGCCCGCTTCTCCGGCCGCGCCGTGATGATTGGCGAGACCGGTTGGCCCAGCCAGGGCCGTCCGCGCCGCGAGGCGAGTGCGAGCCTGGTGAACGAGGCACGTTATCTGCGCGAGTTCCTGCTGTATGCCGGCAGCGTGGACATGCCGTACAACGTGATCGAAGCGTTCGACCAGCCGTGGAAGCGCGAGCAGGAAGGCACGGTCGGCGGTTATTGGGGCATCTTCGATGTCAACGCGAAGCCCAAGTTCAGCATGCAGGGCCCGGTGGTCGAGGAGCCGAACTGGATCGCCGGCTGGATCGCCGGTGCAGCGGGCGCCGTGTTGTTCCTGCTGGCCGGCATCTGGCGTCGCGGCCTGGCCAACACGCGCAGCCGCGTGGCGCTGATGCTTGCTGGCTTCGCCACCGCAACGTCGATCGCGTGGCAGGGTCGGCGCATGCTGTTCGATTGCCGCAACCAGCTGGAATGGCTGTTTTCCGGCCTGCTTTGCGCGCTGGCCTTGCTGTCGGCCATCTACCTGGCGCGCCGCATCGCCGCGCGACTGGCAGGTGCCGCGATCCAGTTGCCGGATCGCCGTGTGCGTTTCCTGTGGATGTTCGGCCTGGCGTTCTACGACTTGCTGCTGGTCTTTGACGGCCGCTATCGCGATTTCCCGCTGGGCCTGTTCTGGCCGCCGGCGGTGGGCTTCATGATCGCGGCGTTGATGGAATCGGCCGGCAACTGCGTGGTGCCGATCATCGAGGAGCGCTTCATGGCCTGCCTGCTGCCGCTGCTCGCTGCGGTGGTGGTGGCGCAGGAGATCGGACTCAACCCGTCGACCTGGCTATGGCTGGCTGTGAACTTCGCGACCGCCGGCGCCGTGATGATCGAGTGGCGTCGCGCCGTCCGACTGCAGGCGTACCAGTCGCAGGCAACCCACCAATAGCGCGAACGCACCCGGCGCAAAGCAGTACAGCACCACGGCGACCACGCCGGTCGCCGCGGCAAGCCATGCTGCGAACGGGTGCTTCCAGCTCAGCGCGAGCACGGCGGCCGCCAGCGCGACCCAACCGTAGATGCCCATCTGATAGCTGTAGCTGGCGGACATGCGCAGCGGTGCCAGCACAAAGCCCATCACCGCGGCATGGCGCGCATCGCAAGTGAGCGAGCGCGCGGTGTCGCACAGGTGCGCGACGTCGACCGATTCGACCAGTCCATAGCGCAGCGCATATGCGATCGCGCCAAGCAGGATCAGGGTCAACCAGGGTAGGGCAAGCGATACAGCGCGTTTCATCGACGGGTCCGGTGCGGGCGTGGAGCGATATGGCTGGGAAGGCGGATCTCGGCCGCGATCGGCAGATGATCGGAGAACGCCTGCGGCAACGCCCACACCTTGTCGAGCTGGATCTTTTCGGAGGTGAGGATGTGATCGAGCGCGCGCCGCGGCTTCCAGCTGGGAAACGTCGGCGTCGATTGGTCTGGCGGCACCAGGCTGGATGTGGCGAACAGGTGCTTCATCTCCGCACTGCGCACTTCGGTATTGAGATCGCCCATCAGCACCGCATGCGGAAAATCCTGCAGCACCTCGGCAATGAAGCCCAGCTGCTTTGCACGCGCCGGCGCGCTGAGCGAGAGATGCGCGATCATCACGGCCAGTGCATCGGCGCCGTCGCCAAAACGCGCGAGCAGGGCACCGCGGCCGGGAATGCGGCTGGGCAGCGGATAGTCGAGCACGCTGCTGGGCTCCAGCCGACTGATGAGACCATTGGCCGAATGGGCCAGCCGCGCCATCGGGCGATTGGGCTGGTGACTCCAGAACGGCATGCCGGCCGCTTCGGCCAGGTAACGCGTCTGATTGAGGAAGCCCGAGCGCAGGCTGCCGGCGTCGGCTTCCTGCAGGCCGATCACGTCGAACTGCGGCAGCACCTCGGCAAGGCGATCAAGATTGTCCAGCTTGCTGCGGCCAGGCAGCACGGCATTGAGGCTGCGCGTGACGTACTCGCTGTAACGCTGCACGCTGGCGCCCGCCAGGATATTGCAGCTCAGCAGGCGCAAACGGCGTTCGGTGGCCGGGGCGGGAGTGGGTTCGGCGCGCTTCATGGGGCGGAAAGGGTAGTCGCAAAAGGGTGATCGCCGCCATCGTGGCGGCGATCAGACTGGAGACAGACCCTGAGGATGCCCGGTCGGTTGTGAACGCGGGGAAAGTCCCGCGCCGCCGGCGGGGCTTACTTGGCGCCGCTGAGCTCGCGCTTGGCCAGCCACTGGGCGACGGCGGACAGCTCGGCCAGGGTCTTCACGTTGGCGGTGCGGTACTTGCCATCGACCACGATGGTCGGCGTGCCGTCCACCTGCCACTGCTTGACCAGCTCGGCGTCCTTGCGGATCTGCTGGGTCACCTCGTCGGAGCTGGCGATGCGCATGAACTCGTCACGCTTCACGCCGTGCATCGCATAGAAATCGGCCAGCTCATCGAGGTTGGAGATCGGGTAGTGCTCGTCGAACTTGGCCTTGAACAGCTCCAGGTGCGTCTGATCGAGCACACCGAGCTTCTTGGCGGCGTAGTAGGCACGGGCAAACGGCAGCCATTCGTCGCTGAACACCGCCGGCATCAGCTTGAACGTCACGCCGGTCGGCAGCTGCTTGCGCATCTGCTCGGCGATCGGCGCGAAATGCGCGCAGTGGATGCAGCCATAGGAGAACACCTCGACCACCTCGACCTTGCCTTCATTGCTGAGGCGGTGCGCCGGTGCCGGCAGCGTGACGTATTCGGTGCCGTCGGTATAGGGCGCGGCTTCGTTGGAGCCGGTGGCGGTGCACGCCGTGGCCAGCAGCAGGCCGGCGATCAGGCTGAAGGCGCGCAGGGAAGCAAAACGCTTGAACATGGGGCGGATCTCTTTCGGTGGCGTCGGATGGATGTCGATGCGCGCGGCTTACTTGCCGGCGGCTTCCTTGGACACCAGCCACTTGGCGAGTTCCACGGCCTGCTCGTAGCCGCCGGCCGAACGCGCGGTGAAACGGTACTTGCCGTTGACCACGATGGTCGGCGTTTCTTCCACGCCGTAGGCCTTGAGCATTTCGTCGGCGCGCTTGACCTTGGTGTTGATCGCAAAGGAGTTGGCGACGGCGGCAAATTCTTTCGGATCGGCGCCGAACTTCGCGTAGACCTTGGCGGCGTCGTCGATGGTGGGCAGCGCCGACGCGGGCTTGAGACCGGCGCCCTGCATGGCGCTCAGCTCCTGCGACTTCCACACGGCGTCGTACATCGCGTCATTGGCCTTGTCGGCCACGCCCAGCGCCTGCGCGGTGAGGAAGGCGCGCTGCAGCATCGGCCAGTTTTCCTGCGGCATGAAGGAGGCCGGCAGGTAAGCCACGGCAGCGTCGGCCGGCAGCTCCTGCACCAGCTTGTTCATGGTGGGATGGAACTGGTTGCACGCCGGGCAACCATAGGAGAACACCTCGGCCACTTCGATCTTGTCGGTGTTGCTGACCTTGGCCTGCACCGGTTCGATGCGGAAATAGTGCTTGCCCTCGACCCACTTGCCATCGTCGACGAACGGCGTGGCCGGTGCGGCGGGCGCTGCCGGTGCCTGCGCAACGGTGCTGGCAGCGGCCGGTGCGGCGGTGCTGGCGGCGGCCGGAGCCGCGGCGGTGGCGGCAGCAGCCGGCTGGGCGGCGGGCGCGGTGGCTGCCGGCGCCGGGGTCGGCTGCGGTGCCTGGCTGGCGTTGTCGTTGTTGTTGCTGCAGGCGGCGAGCGCGAGCAGGGCGGTACACAGGAACGACAGACGCTTCAGCATGGTGATCCTCAATACAGAGTCTTGGCTCGGAACGGACACGCCGGCCAGTGGCCGGCGTGTCATAGACATTTACTTGGCGGCGGAAGTGCCCGCACCTTCGGCGGCATGCAGGCCTTCGACGTAGCTGGCGACCGCGGCGATGTCCTTGGCGTCCAGCTTGGCGGCGATGCCCGGCATGATCTGCGAGTGGGCGTCGTCGCCCCACACGGTGCCGTCGTGCCAGGCCTTGAGCGTGGCTTCGATGTACTGCGCGTGCTGGCTGGTGAGCTGCGGATACATCGCGCCCGGATTGCCGCGGCCATCGATGCTGTGGCACGCCATGCAGGCCGGCACGCCCTTGGCGCTGTCGCCCTGGCGATAGAGCTGCTCGCCGCGCTCGACCAGCGCCTGGTCAGCTACGCCCGGCAGCGAGGTCTTGCTGGCGAAATAGGCGCCGATGTCGTGCATGTCCTGTTCGGACAGCGGTGCCACCATGCCCATCATGATCGGGTTCTGGCGCTTGCCGGACTTGAAGCTGTTGAGCTGGTGGACGATATACGCCTCGCTCTGGCCGGCCAGCTTGGGGTACTGCGGATCGGCGGAATTGCCGTCGATGCCGTGGCAGGCGCCGCACGCGGCGGACTTGCCCTGGCCAGCGGTGGCGTCGCCGGGCTTCACGGAGGCGGTCGCCTCAGCCGGCTTGGCAGCGGCCTCGGCAGCAGGCGCCGCAGCGGCTGCGGCAGGCTTGGCGGCGGTGCTTGCCGGCGCCGGATTCTTGGCTTCCTGCGCCAGGATTGCTCCGGAAGACAACGCAAAGACGAGGACTACGGCATAACGAACAACAGCGGGCCGAAAACCGGCAGGCCGAAAACTCATACACTTGTCTCCCGAAAAACTGCTATGGCTGCACGGTTCGCGCTGGCCAGCGCGTCCGCAACTGGCAGAAACTACCGGATTATCTCTGCGCCACCATAGCCGGTCAAACCATGTCCAATCCATTGCAAGGCGCCCAGTTCGTACTGGCTGCCCACCGAATTTCACAACTTCCGACCGACAGCGGCGCGGAGGTGGCGTTTGCGGGTCGCTCCAATGCCGGCAAGTCGAGCGCGCTCAATACCTTGACCGCGCATCGCGGTCTGGCGCGCACCTCGAAAACACCAGGTCGAACCCAGCAGATGGTGGCGTTCTCGCTGCCACCACAGACCCTGGGCGAAGGCCCGGACGCGTTGCCGGCGCGACTAATTGACCTACCCGGCTATGGCTACGCCAAGGTGCCCGAGGCCTTGCGCGAGCACTGGAAGCAGGAAATCGATGCCTATCTGCACCAGCGTCGCAGCCTGCGCGGGGTCGTGCTGATCACCGATATTCGCCATCCGCTCAAGGACTTCGACCGGATGATGCTGGAGTTCTGCTTCGCCACCCACCTGCCTTGCCACGTGTTGCTGACCAAGGCGGACAAATTGTCGCGGAGCGCGGCGGCGCAGGCGCTGATGGCGCTGCGCAAGGTGTTGTCGGCCAGCGAAACCCAGGCCACGGCGCAGATTTTTTCCTCGCAGACGCCCACTGGCGTGGAGGAAGCGCGCGATATGGTGATGACGCTGCTCAATACGCCGCGGGAATAAGCAACGCGCCGGACACCCGGCGCGAGCTTTTCAACAAGCTCAGCGCTTGTCGACCGCCGCCATGAAGACCGCGCAAAGCGCCTCCATGCCGGCGCGGTCTTCCTCGTCGAAGCGGGCGATGGACGGGCTGTCCACGTCCCACACGCCGAACAGGCTGCCGTCGGCGCGCACCAGCGGCACCACGATTTCCGATTGCGAGGCGGCGTCGCAGGCGATATGGCCGTCGAACGCATTCACGTCGCGCACCACCTGGGTCTGGCGCGTCTGCGCCGCCGTGCCGCACACGCCGCGGCCAAGCGCGATGCGGATGCAGGCCGGTTTGCCCTGGAACGGACCGACGACCAGCTCGGTGCCGTCGTAGAGGTAAAAACCGCTCCAGTTGAAGTCGGGCAGGCTGTGATAGATCAGCGCGGCGAAATTCGCTGCATTGGCGATCACATCGGGCTCGCCTTCCAGCAGCCCACGGGCCTGGGCGCACAGATCTTCGTATTGTTCGCGCTTGCTGGCGTAGGCCTGGGTCTTCACTTCGTACATCGATCGACTCCTGTGGAGCCCGTGGATCGCGGGGATCTGTCCAGGCGGGCCGCCGTAAAGCACGTATTATGCGCCTGCCGGGCGGCACGGGAATGCCGGGCGCCACCATTCAGGGGATGGCCATGTCGACACTGTTCATTGCAGGCACCGATACGGGTGTCGGTAAAACCCATGCCACCTGCACGCTGCTGCATCTGCTGCGCGGCCGCGGCAATCAGGCCTGTGGCATGAAGCCGGTGGCCAGCGGTTGTGTGGAGACACCGCAGGGATTGCGCAACGACGATGCGCTCGCCCTGCAGGCGGCCAGCAGTTCGCCGATGCCTTACGAGTGGATCAATCCGGTGGCCTTGCGCGAGCCGCTGTCGCCCCATCTGGCCGCGGCGCACGAGGGCGTCGAGATCCGTCTCGCGCCGCTCTACGAGGCGTTCGAGCGCTTGCGCGGCATGCACGACGATGTGCTGGTGGAGGGCGTCGGCGGCTGGCTGGTGCCGCTGTCGCGCAGCCTGTTGGCATCGGATATTCCGCGTCAGTGGCAGCTGCCGGTGATCTTGGTGGTGGGCTTGCGGCTGGGCTGCATCAATCACGCCTTGCTGTCGGCGCGTGCGATCGCCACGGATGGTTGCCGCCTGGTCGGCTGGATCGGCAATCACATCGATCCGGACATGGATGCCGTCGACGAGAACGTCGCCACCTTGCGCCACCATCTGCCGGCACCGTGCCTGGGCATACTTCCGCATGGCGTGGCGCCCGCCGCGGCCGCCGCTCATCTGGATCTCACGCTGGTCTTGGAATGACGTTCACGCGAGGCGTGCTTGGATAGCGCGTCGACACGGCAGGAGGCAGCCATGGCCATACGCAGTCACTACTATCTTTCGGTCGCCGACCTCGCCCATGCGCGCGGACCGGTCGCCTCATTGAGTTACGACGGCGCCGGTCCCAACGATCTGGCTGCTGCGGTGCAGAACGCCATGCGCAGCACCGATCTGTTCGAACGCTGGCGCGCCATGCAGGACGAGCCCGACGAGGTCGACCCGTCGTTGGGGGCGGTCGATCCGCAGGCCACGGCCAGCGCGCGGGTCAGCGATCTGCGCACGGACATGGATCTGATCACCGAACTGCCGATGAGCATCGTGCGGCAGCGTCTGAATCTGCTGATCGGCAACAGCTGGCAGCTGCGCGACATGCGCAAGGCCTGAAGCGGCCGTCCCATGCTGCGGTTGCGTCATCGCCGCCGCCTATGGTCCAACGACCCAGTACTTCCAGCCCTTGGCACCCGTGCCGGGCTGTGGTTAGTCTCGGCGTCCGTTTGTATGTTTCCATGGGGAACCCCGATGCTTCGTCTTCGTACGCTTGTCATAGCCACGTCCATTGCGCTCGCCGCCTGCTCGCAGCAGTCGAACGAGCAGGCCTCGCAGCCCGCGCCCGCCAGCACCGCGCCGGCCAAGGCTTCCACGGTCGCCGCGCCCGGCGGCGAAGTGAGTGCAGTCAATCCGTTCCTCGAACCCAGCACGCTGCCGTTCCAGGCGCCGCCGTTCGACAAGATCAAGGACGGCGACTACAAGCCGGCTTTCGAAGAAGGCATGAAGCAGCACCTGGCGGAGATCGAAAAGATCGCCGACAACGCCGATGCGCCGACCTTCGAGAACACCTTCATCCCGATGGAGAAGTCGGGCCAGCTGATGCAGCGCGTGATGCAGGCGTTCAACGCCGTCAGCGGCGCCAACACCAACGAGACCCTGCAGAAAGTGCAGGAAGAAGAAGCGCCCAAGCTCGCCGAGCATCAGGACGCGATCTTCATGAACGACAAGCTGTTCAAGCGCATCCAGACGATCTACGACCAGCGCGACTCGCTCAAGCTCGATCCGGAATCCAAGCGCCTGGTCGAAGTGACCTATCGCAACTTCGTGCACGGCGGCGCCAAGCTGTCCGATGCCGACAAGGCCAAGCTCAAGGACCTCAACAAGGAAGAGTCCACGCTGAGCACGCAGTTCACCAACAAGCTGCTCGCCGCCACCAAGGCCGGTGCGCTGGTGGTGGACGACAAGAGCAAGCTCGACGGCCTGTCCGAGGGCGACCTCGGGGCCGCGGTGGAAGCGGCCAAGGCACGCAAGCTCGACGGCAAGTGGGTGCTGCCGCTGCAGAACACCACGCAGCAGCCGGCGCTGCAGAACCTCAACGATCGCGCCACGCGCGAGCAGCTGTTCAAGAACTCGTGGGACCGCGCCGAGAAGGGTGATGCCAACGACACGCGCGACATGATCGCCCGCATCGCGCAGATCCGTGCCGAGCAGGGCAAGCTGCTGGGCTTCTCCAGCTACGCTGCGTGGAAGCTGGAAGACCAGATGGCCAAGACGCCGGAAGCGGCGATCAACTTCATGGACAAGCTGGCCCCGGCTGCCACGGCACGCGCCGAGCGCGAGGCCAAGGACATCCAGGACGTGATCGACCAGCAGAAGGGCGGCTTCAAGGTCGAGGCGTGGGACTGGAACCACTACTCCGAGCAGGTGCGCAAGGCCAAGTACGATCTGGACGAGTCGCAGATCAAGCCGTACTTCGAGCTGGACAACGTGCTGCAGAACGGCGTGTTCTACGCCGCCAACCAGCTCTACGGCCTGACCTTCAAGGAGCGCAAGGACATCCCCGTCTGGCAGCCTGACGTGCGCGTGTTCGAAGTGTTCGACAAGGACGGCACCTCGATGGCGCTGTTCTATTGCGACTACTACAAGCGCGACAACAAGAACGGCGGCGCCTGGATGAGCAACCTGGTCGACCAGTCCAAGCTGATGGGCACCAAGCCGGTCATCTTCAACGTCGCCAACTTCACCAAACCCGCGCCGGGCCAGCCGGCCCTGCTGTCGTTCGACGACGTGATCACCATGTTCCACGAGTTCGGCCACGGCCTGCATGGCATCTTCGCCAACACGCAGTATCCGAGCCTGTCGGGCGCCAATACCGCGCGCGACTTCGTGGAATTCCCGTCGCAGTTCAACGAGCACTGGGCCACCGATCCGAAGATCTTCGCCAACTACGCGAAGAACTATCAGACCAAGGAGCCGATGCCGCAGGAGCTGGTCGAGAAGATCAAGAAGGCCAAGACCTTCAACAAGGGCTACGACATGACCGAACTGGTCGGCGCCGCGTTGCTGGACATGAGCTGGCACAGCCTTAGCGCCGATGCGCCCAAGCAGGATCCGGACAAGTTCGAGATGGACGCGCTCACCAAGGCCAAGATCAACCTGAGCTACGTGCCGCCGCGCTACCGCTCCAGCTACTTCCAGCACATCTGGGGCAACGGCTACGCCGCCGGTTACTACGCCTACCTGTGGACCGAAATGCTGGCCGACGACGCCTTCCAGGGCTTTGTCGACAAGGGCGGCATGACCCGCGAGAACGGTGACCGCTTCCGCGCGATGATCCTCTCGCAGGGCAACACGCAGGACCTGGCCACCATGTACAAGAACTGGCGCGGCAAGGACCCGAGCATCGAGCCGATGCTGCTCAACCGTGGTCTGAAGGAAGCGCCGCAGAAGAAGTAAGGCCGCAAGGCATGCTGTGACGAAGAGGGCCGGTTCTGCCGGCCCTCTTTCTTTTTTTGAACGGCTCGCGCTGCCCGATCGCAGCCGCCGCGCAAGTATCCACGGACATGCGTTCGTCGGCCGGCTTCATCATCGCCGCATGCGAGATTGCTTCATGGCTGCGCTGTGCGCCGCGTCCTGCGGCGTGCGTCGATCGCCATCGCCGCGCTGGGTGCCATCGCAGGGACGCAAGGCAGCGAGCTTTCCCGCACGCACATCGGGCATCCATGACACTGTGACTGCGTGGACCTGCCCGATCAGTTACCCGAGGTGCTGGCGCCGAGGTGTTTCATCGGGGCGCCACCGCGGGGCGGGTGCTGCGCAAGCGCTACCTGGTCGGTTTTATCATCAACCGTGCGGTCTTCAGACCAGCTTCGATGAGTAGAACAGCATGGCCATGGGATAGGCCAAAAAGACCGCGCAGACCGTGAGCCCCGTCTGAAGTGCCAACGGCAGACGGCGCATCAGCACACACGCTGGAAGCAGCAGGGCTTCAGCACGATAGATGCTTACGCCGCCACCCATGACCAATGGAAACAGCCAGAAGGTCAAGGTAAAGAGGGTAAGCAGGAGATCCTGGCGCGTCATTTCCATCCGCCTCCAGAGCATCGAGATGACGATGCTCATCACCAGGATCGCCACCAGGGCGCTTTGCAGCGCGGGGGCAACGGACCTGGTCCACGTGCTTGGCTTCGCCGCCAGCGGCGCGAGATTCTCTCGCAGCGTATGCCATGGATTGTGCAGGCCGTGGCCGTACTTTGCCTGGACTTTGAAGAAGGCGGCCCATTGGCCGACTTCGAGCTTGTGCAGTGCCAGCACCGCCGCGAAGCCAAGCAGGCTCAATGCTGCGGCGATCATGCCTGCCCTCAGCTTGCCCGACGGGTGGCGCTGAAACTTGGCGAGCAGTGCGAAGGCAAACGCCACGGGGGCGACCAGGAAACCCGTGGAGTAACTGAAGGATGCGAGGGCACCGGCGGCCCCGGAGGAAAAGGGCTGGTGTTCGAGCAGATAACACAGCGACAGCGTCGCGAAGAACGTGAACACCGAAATGGGAAATACGGCGTGGTAGTAGATGTGGCCGGGGAAGAAAGCCGCCAGGAGCAGGCACAGGAAATTGCGATGACTCCACAGGCCACCCAGCAGCTTCTCCCAGACGAGCCAGAGGGTTCCCAGCTGGAAAAGCGCAGATAGCACGACGCCGGCAAGCATGGCGCCCATGCCGGTCCAGGACGCTACACGGATCATCAGCGGATAGCCCGGAAACCATCCGGCATTGCCGCACCAGGCATTGGGGTCCATTCCGGGCACGCTGGCACAGGAAAAGAACTCGTAGCCCTTGTCGGCGATGGCGAGGTAGTGTCCGGAGTCCCAGCGCGCCTCCATCGCCGGATCCATGGGATTGCTGGCGCCCGAGTGCAGGGCGGCCATCCCCATCACCAGGTGGACGAGCAGCATCGCCATCAGTGGCGGGGCCCAGGTCCGGGCCACATCCCGCAATATCTTCCCTTTCGTTTCCATGCCACGACCAGATCTTCAAATTGCCCGTGCGCCCATCGAAAATCATTGCGATTCGATGAGTGACATTTCCTACGGGCTACTGCTTGTCCTTGCGCCCGACACAACTGTCGGGGCGCCCCCTTTCAAGGCTCGCTGACGCCATGGATCGGCAAATTGCGAACTGCACCTGCAATCTTGCCACGCTTCTGTAGGATTTTGATGTCCGAAACGAAGAGGCTTGCGCCGATCCGGACGGGTCATCGCAGGTTTGTGATGCGGCAGCGCGGTTCCTCCGGCACCCGCCCCCCCGGACAAGGAAAGCTGCAGAGGGAGTCGAGCGTCTGTTTTTGCCCGCCAGACCGGGCGCTCGCCCGTTGCCGGCAGCATTTTTCAGCGGGCGCCACGCCCTGCAAATAGCTGCCGCCCATCGTCCTCAGGGAGAGGCCCTGCCTCGGCCCTCCGCGGCGCGATGTGCAGCCAGCCATGGCGCCAACGACACCGACCAGATGTTGTCGTTGCCGTTGTCCCATTGCATGCGGGCGATGTCTTGCTGCGCCTGCTGCGGCGTGCGCGGACAGTGCACGGGGATCGAGCGTGTGCTGCTGAAGTACAGCGTTCGATGGTCGGGGCCGAGGTGTGAGCCCCAGGGGCTCTTCACGTTGATGTCCTTGCCCAGGTCGATCGGCGTGCTCCAGCCATCGCCTTCGCGGAACGCGATGTAGAGGCGGTCAGGATCATCCTTGCCGGTGTAGTTGGCATCGAACACGATGAACGATTCATCGGGTGCTACGGCGGGATCGAGCTTGTGCGCGGACGCCGCGCCCAGCATCACCGGCACCGGCGGCAGGTACGTGCCGTTGCGGTATTGCGAACGGAACAGGCGAAAATCGTCATCTTCGGCGGGACGCTGGAAATACACGCTGCCATCCGCCACCACGCTGGGCGCATAGGTGCGCGAGCTGCTGTTCACCGCATCGGGCAGGCGCACCGGGGTTCCCCAGCCATGGCCCTTGCGCTCGACGCGCCACAGATGACCGCCCGAGCCAGGCTGTATCTTGCCGTCCGCCATCACGGCGTCGAGCGGCTTGCCGCCTTCGGCATCGGGGCGGTTGGAGGAGAAGATCAGGAACGAACCATCCGGCGACATCGCCGGATCGTGATCCAGCCACTGCCCCGAGAACGACGCCACGGTGGGCGTGCTCCAGACCCCGTTGACACGATGCGACACCATGATCGCCGCGTTTGGCCAGTGGATGCGGTCGAAGAGCACGGTATTGCCGTCGGGCGTGAAGGCTGCTGAATCCTCGTTGGCGGGACCGGATACGACACCCGGCGCGAACACCTGTGGCGCGTCGTCGGCAGCGGCTTGCGCCGATACGTTGGCAACCAGACTCGTGATGCAACAGGCTGCGCACAGCACACCGACTACACGTTTCATCTCACCGATCCTTCTGTCAGGAATGGAGCGAGCTGCTGACGCACATCCGTCGCAGCGTCATTCTTGCGCTCACGATTTGGCCCAAGGACGTGCTTGAAGTCATGCAAGCCGGGCGCCATGTCGTTCGTCATGCGCTGCGCCTGTATCGGGTCCAATGGAATGCAGCGCTACGTCAACCATGGAATGAGGACATCGGATGTCTCGCCCACGTTACGCATGGCTGCTTGCCGCCCTCTGGTTCGGACTGTCGGGACTGCCGCTGCATGCGCGTTCTCCGGCCCAGCGCGCCTGCGCGCCTCTGCAAGGCTTTGAAGTCACGCGTCAGGCACAGGTGACGGTCTTCGGCGATATGCACGGCACCGTCCAGTCGCCAGCCGTATTTGCACAAGCCGCCTGTCTGTTCGCACAGCGCCTGGGTGGCGAGCGTGGCGTCATCGGCCTGGAGTTGCCCGAGTCGTTCAATGCGTACTTCGATGAGGTAGGCGTGCAGCCGGTCGAAACCGTCTGGGCGCGTGCAGGCTCGGATGCGTTCTGGGATGAGTTCAGGGATGGTCGGCATAGCGCCGCGATGTGGCAGTTGGTTCATCGCCTGATTGCGCTTTCAGCGCGCTCCGGTGGTTCCCTGCGCATCGTGGCCCTGGCCCGACAGCCCATCGACGTTGACGGCGCGGCACTTCTGGTCGATTCGATGAAGTCGTCCGGCGCCTCACGCGCACTGGTGCTGATCGGCAATGCGCATGCACGCATGACGCGGATGCCTGGACAAGAGTCGGAGCCATTTGCACGTCATGTGGCGAATGCAGGACTGAGCGTGATCTCATTGAACGCGCAGGCAGGTGGCGGAAAGGCGTGGTGGTGTGCCCCCGGATGTGCCGTGCATCCGTTCTATGCGTCGCCTGAAAAAGGTGGGGTAAAGATCGTGCTCCTGCCCGACGGAGACCGCCAGCCTTGGCATGGCTACTACTACGTGCCTGAGATGACGCTCTCGCATCCGGTGAAGACCATGGCGCTGCCTGAGCATGTGCGGCTGGACATGCCAGGCGCACCGAGTGTCTGATTGCCTGTCCAGGAGCGACTGGACGTTCGTGGTTGGGCATAGCTCGCGCCGTGTGACCGAAGGCAGACGCCGCTGTCACAGGGGACCGTCATAAGCTCACCGTAAGATCGAGTCTTCAGCGTTGCGGAGCGGACCCATGCGTAACCTGGATTTCAGTTCCTGGCATGCCGTGTTGTCGACCGTGGTCGGCTTGGCGCTGATCACGCTGATCATGGTCGGCGTGCGGCTGCTGGCCATGCATACCGTGCAGAAGCGGCGTGAGCGCGAGAATCGCCAGATCAATGAACGCTTGCGCACCTTGATCGCGGCATACAAGACGCTGGGTGGTTCGTTTACCGGCAATCTTGCGGTTGACCCGACGCATCTGCGCGATCTGCGCCAGGCGGGAGTGTCGGCGGAAGGCGAGTCGCCCGACACCGCCGCACCGCGTTCCGATCGCTCGCGCCGCATGCGCGATGCGGTGGAGGCGGCCTTGTCCGACATCATCCTGCTGGGCACCGAGGAACAGGTGGCATTGGCTGCGCGTGCCGCCACGGAGCTGTCGCAGGGCCGCCCCACGCATACGGCTGAATTGGTCGTGTCCCTGCGCGATTTCATCCGCAAGGTGCTGGATCTCGAGCCGGTGTCGCCGGGCCTGGTCATTCCCAGGCAGGGGCCGACGCGCGTAGCCGGCACGCGCGGCAAGGGCGACGCCAAAGGCGAGGGCGGCGGCAAAGGTGGCGGTGGCGGCATGGGCGGCGGGATGGGCGGCATGGGTGGCCATGCCAGCTTCGACAGCGACGACCATGCGCACCACGGAGGGGCTTAGTCGTTCTGACGGACGTCGCGAGTCGACACCAGCCGCAGGAACGCCTCGTGCTGGTAGCGGCTCATGCGCAGCTTCTGGCCGGTATCCATGGTGACCACATGGTGACCGTTGAACCACGGATGGATCGCCTGCACGCGACGCGTGTTGATGATGGCCGAGCGATGCACGCGGGCGAAGCGGCGCGGATCGAGCCGTGCGGCGAGTGCCGTCATGGTTTCGCGCATTTCGTGGACGCCGTCGGCCAGGTGCAGCAAGACGGTGTTGCCGCTGGCCTTGATCCACACGATGTCGTCCACGTCGACGAAGCGGATCTGCTCGTCGATCCGCACGGGCAGGCGCTGCAGGTAACTGTCGCGCTGCTTGAGCGTGTCCAGCGCCTGCATGATCCGTTCGAGCGACGGTTCGCCCTGCGCACCGCGGGCAGCAAGCCGTTGCTTGACGCGCAGCAGGGTCTGGGCGAAACGTTCGCGGCTGAAGGGCTTCACCAGGTAATCGACGGCATTGGCTTCGAACGCCCGCACGGCGTACTGCTCATAGGCCGTCACGAACACCGTGGCCGGCATCCGCGCCGCGCCGATGGCCGCGACCACATCCAGCCCGGCGAGGGCTGGCATCTGCATGTCGAGAAACACCAGGTCGGGCGCCTGCTGCCGGATGGCCTGCACGGCCGACTCGCCATCGCCGCATTCGGCGAGCAAGGCGATCTCGGGATCGTCCTTCAACAGGCGCACGATCGCGCGCCGCGCAATCGGCTCGTCGTCCACCACGAGGGTGGCGATGCTCATGCCGTCATCACTTCAGGCGACTCATCCGGTTCCTCGATCTCGCGGAACGGCAGGCGCAGGCGGCAGATCACACCTTGCGGCCAGATCATTTCCAGGCGCACGTGCGCGTCGTCGCCATACAGCTCGCGCAGCCGCAATGCGGTATTGGACAGGCCGATGCCATGTCCCTGTTTGGATGAGGCGGCTGGCTCCAACGTGCTGTTGCGATTGCGCACATCGATGCACAGGCTGTCGCCATCGCGGCGGGCTTCGATCTCGACGCAGTCCACCCCGATGCGCTCGCCGATGCCATGGCGGATCGCGTTCTCCACGATGGGTTGCAGGATCAGGCTGGGCACGGCGCATGGCAGCGTGTCGGGACTCACATAGATCTGCGTGGTCAGCCTGTCCTTGAAGCGCGTGCGCTGGATGCCGAGGTAGAGATCCAGCAGCACCAGTTCGCGCCGCAGGCTGATCTCCTGGCCGTCGTAGTCTTCGAGAAAGGCACGCAGCAGATCGCTCAGGCGCAGCAGCATGTCTTCGGCCGACAACGCATCCTCTTCCAGCAAGGTGGCGATGGCGTGCAGCGTGTTGAACAAGAAGTGCGGCTGCAGCTGGGACTTGAGCGCGTGCAGGCGCGACTGGGCAAGTTCCGCGGTGAGCTGGCTCGCTTCGAGTTCGCGGCGTGACTTCTCGGCATGGAAGGCCATCGCCTGCTGGATCGCGAACAAGGCCCAGTACGTGAGCAGTCCCGTGGCGAAGTGCTGGCCAACGAAGTACCACAGCTGCTGGATGAAGCCGCTGGGTTCGAACAGGGTGGAAACCAGGGCGCCGATCACCATGGCCAGCATGGTCACGCCCAGACTCAACGGCGCTTGCTTGCCCAGGCCACGCAGGCGCAGCGGCGCACGGATGGGATAGCGCTGGGCAAGACGGAACACCCACGGCGCCAGCGCGGCCCAGGTATACCACTGCACCATGCCCCAACGGATGTAATCCCACAGCGACCAGATGTGATGATCGTCGACGATGTCGCGCAGCAGTTCCTGTGTGCCGAACACGACGGCCACGGCCGTCCACAGGCCGAGATAGCGCCATAGGCCCATGGTCGCGTTGCCGAGCCGCACCTTCATCGCGGTGTGTCCGAGTGGATCGTAACCCCATCTTAGGCGCCTGTTTCCGCGGAGAGAAGCGCGGCACGCAGTCACTACGATTGGTCATCGCGCTACGACGATTCGTCACGAAATGCTTTCGCAAAGCGGCCGCAAAGGCGTCCGATGCAGCCGCTCGCCGCATGCACCTGCGTGGTGAGCACCCCATTTCGCCGGAGTAGCCGCCATGCCTGCCCCCCGTCTTGCTGCATCCCTGCTGATCATCGGCGCCATGCTCGTGACCCTTGCCGCCTGTGCCACGCCTGCGGGAACCGCACCCGAGCCGATGCGCCCATTACGCATCGTCAACGCAACCTTCGATGGCGTCACGGCGCTGGCCATCGCGCCGAGTGGCAGCGCCGATTTTCGGAACGTTGCGCTGGCACAACCGCTGCCCGGCGGCCAGGCGTCCATCATGGTGGATGTGCCGCCTGGCGCATGCCACCGCGATGTCCGCGTGACCTTCCGTGGCGACCGCAGCCTGGTTTACCGAAATCTGGATGTATGCCGCCATGATGGTCTGCGGCTGGCGGTGGGAAGTACGCGTACGGGTCGTTCAACACCACTGAAGGGCGAGGACATCCAAGTGGCCGGATCACCTTGACGCTCATACCAACGCAAAGAGCCCCGCACGATGGCGGGGCTCTTGCGGTCTTGCTGTGAGCTACGCTCAGTAGGCGAATTCGCGGAAGACCGGATCGACGCTGCCGTTCCACGCGCCGTTGAACAACTCGAGCTTGCGCTCGGCCGGCGTCTGGTTCGCCTCGACGATTTCTATCATCGGCTCCAGGAAGATGCTTTCGTCCGCACCGCTCTTGTTGAGGCGCGCACGCCGCTTGAGGCCATGCGAGGCGATCTTCAGCGTTTCGGCGGCCAGCTCGCGCACGCTGTGCGAACGGAACGGCAGCTTCAGGGCCTGGCGCGGCACGCCGTCGCGCAGCGCGTGGCGTTCCTCGCGGCTGAAGTCCTTGACCAGGTCCCACGCCGCGTCGAGTGCTTCATCGTCATAGAGCAGGCCGACCCACAGCGCGGGCAGGGCGCACAGGCGGTTCCATGGGCCACCATCGGCGCCGCGCATCTCCAGGTATTGCTTGAGGCGCACTTCCGGGAACGCGGTGGTGAGGTGGTCGGCCCAGTCCTTCATGGTGGCGTGCACGCCCGGCACCGCAGGCAGTTCACCGGCCATGAAGCGCTTGAAGTCCTGGCCGGAAAGGTCGATGTACTGGCCGTTCTGGTAGCTGAAGTACATCGGCACGTCGAGCATGTAGTCGACGTAGCGCTCGTAGCCGAAACCGTCCTGGAACACGAAGTCGAGCATGCCGGTGCGGTTGGGGTCGGTGTCTTCCCACACGTGCGAACGGTAGGAGAGATAGCCGTTCGGACGTCCATCCGTGAACGGCGAATCGGCGAACAGCGCGGTGGCAATCGGCTGCAGCGCGAGGCTGGTGCGGAACTTGCGCACCATGTCCGCTTCGCTGGCGAAATCCAGGTTCACCTGCACGGTGCAGGTGCGCGTCATCATGTCCAGGCCGAGGTTGCCGACCTTGGGCATGTACTCGCGCATGATCTTGTAGCGGCCCTTGGGCATCCACGGCATCTCGTCGCGGCGCCACTTGGGCTGGAAGCCCATGCCGAGGAAGCCGATGCCCAGGTCCTCGGCGATCGAGCGGACTTCCTTGAGGTGCGAATTGACCTCGCTGCAGGTGTCGTGGATGGTCTCCAGTGGCGCACCGGAAAGCTCCAGCTGGCCGGCCGGCTCCAGCGTGATCGAGGCCTTGTCGCGCGACAGCGCCACCGGGTTGTCGCCTTCGCGCGCCACCTCCCAGCCGTAGCGCGTGGCCAGGGTTTCGAGCAGGACGCGGATGCCGCGGTCACCGTCGAAGGTGGGCGGGCGCAGGGTATCGGTAAGGAAGCCGAATTTCTCGTGCTCCGTACCGATGCGCCAGGCATCACGCGGTTTTTCACCCGCAGCCAGGTAGTCGGTGAGTTGCTGACGGCTGCCGATGGGCGTGCTCTTGACGGCACTGGGTATGGACACTGGGGAGCTCCTTCAGGGGTGCCACCACTCTGGGGGTGACGCATCCTAATTCAAAGTGCCGATTATCCGAACTTTTGAAATTAGGGCGCCCCGACCGGGATCAGCGCGTCCTCAGGCAACGGCAGGGAAGTCGATGCGCATCCGTGCCCCCCGCCCGGAAGACCCATCGAGGATACTCAATTGGGCGCCATGCACACGTGACACTTCGTCCACGATGGCCAGGCCCAGGCCGCAGCCATCGGCGCTGCTGCCGGCGCTGCGGTAGAAGCGTTCGCGGACCTTCTGGCGCTCCTCGGGGGCGATGCCGACGCCGCTGTCGTCCACTTCCAGGAATGGACGGCCATGCTCCACGCCGCAACGGATGGTGATGTTGCCGCCTGCCGGCGTGTGGCGAATGGCGTTGTCGATCAGGTTGTTGAGCACCTCGTGCAGCAGCCAGTACACGCCGGTGACCTGCACCGGCTGGCTGTCGGCACCCAGGTCGATGCCGTGGGCCAGGGCGCGGTCCAGCGAGCTGTCGATCACCTCGCCGATCAGGCGCGGCAGGTCGACCGCGGTGAAATGACTGGCGCGATGGGCCGACGGTTCGGCGCGCGCCAGCGTCAGCAACTGGTTGGCGGTGTGGGCCAGGCGATCCACGCCGCCCTGCAGCAGCTTGATGCGTTCCTGCAGCGGCGTGTCGGCGGTTTCGCGGGTCAGCACTTCGAGCTGGGCTTTGAGTCCGGTCAAGGGCGTACGCAGCTGGTGCGCGGCATTGGCCAGGAAGTGCTGCTGCGAGAGCACCGAGTCACGCACGCGTCCGAGCAGGGAGTTCAGCGACACCACCAGCGGCAGCACTTCGGTGGGCACGCCTTCGGTCGGCAGCTGGTTCAGCGCCACCGCCGGGCGCCCGGCGATCTGCCGGCTCAGCCGCTGCAACGGCCGCAGGGCGATGCGGATGCCGACCAGGGCGATGATCAGCACCGCCGCCATCTGCAAGGTGTCGTTGATCAGGAAGGCCACGTCCAGGCGATGCACGGCGCGGTCGCGGCGGGCCGGCGTTTCGGCCACGGTGACCACCAGCGGTTCGCCGGTTTCGCTGGTGCGATAGCTGGCCAGCCGGAAATCTTCGGCGCGGAAGTTGATGTTGGTGTAGCTGAAGCCGTCTTCGGACTGGCTGTCCGGCGCCACCGGCAATTCCGGCGAACCGGCGATGGTGGTGCCGTCGGGCAGGCTCACGCGATAGAAGAAGTGCTCATCGGGCATCGCGCGCAGCGGCGGCGGCGGGTGCGAAGGCAGCGCCACATCGAGCTTGCCGCCGGCGCCCGGATGAATGCGCGCCACGATCGCCAGCGCCGAGCGCGACAGCGAATGATCAAAGGCGTTGTGGATCGGGCTGACGATCACATGGTGGTCGACCGCCACGCCCGCCACCAGCAGCAACAGCAGCGGCGCGAGCAGATAGCTGAGCAGTCGCCGGTGCACGCTGGTGGGGCGGCTGGCCTGCTCTGATGGCTTGAAATTGGGTGTCACCGAACCGGCCCCGCGGGAGATATCGAGAAAGCGCAAGAGTCGTGGAAGGCGCCTGTGTCCAGGCGATGCACTTCCTTACCCCGCACACCTGCCCGGCATCATGCCATCCGCAGCGGGTGGATCAGAATATCGGCGAGGCTCAGGCGTCTTCGAGCCGGTAGCCCAGGCCGCGGATGCCGCGCACCGTGGCCGAGCTGCCCAGCTTGCTGCGCAGGCGCGAGACGTGCACTTCGATGGCGTTGCCGGAGATGTCTTCGCTCCAGCCGGTGATGGCCTGGGTCAGGCGCTCCTTGCTCACCACGCGACCGCTGTGGTGGGCCAGGCATTCCAGGATCGACCACTCGCGGCGGGTGAGTTCCAGCGCTTCACCCTTCTCGTTGAGCGCCCGGCGACCAGCCAGGTCGATGCGCAGGCCGCCGATCACGATCTCGTTGGCGGCAGCGGCGGTGGCGCGGCGGATCAGGGCGCGGCAACGGGCGGCCAGTTCCGGCAGGGCAAACGGCTTGACCAGGTAATCGTCCGCGCCCAGGTCCAGCGCATTGATGCGGTCATCCAGGCCGTCGCGGGCGGTGACGATCAGCAAGGGCAGCGAGCTGCCGCTGCGACGCAGGCGGCGCACCAGCGACAGGCCGTCTTCGCCCGGCAGGCCCAGGTCCACGATGGCCAGGTCGTAATGGGTATCGGCCAGGCGGGACGTCACCGATTCGGCGTCGCCCACTGCGTCGACTACATAACCAGACCCGATCAGGCCACGGGAAATGGCGTCGGATACGAGGGAATCATCTTCGACGAGCAGAATGCGCATAGGGCACGAAAGTGAGATGGTCGCAATATGCTAACAGGCACGCCTTTCAGTTCGCCGTCGTCTTGACCTTCGGCTGGCTGAAGGCCAAACCAACAAAAAAGCGCCTGCCGGGGGCAGGCGCTTTGGTGTGAACGGCGACGTCCGGGGTTAGCCGATCAGTAGCGCGGCACCGTGGGATCGATCTGCTGCGCCCAGGCGTCCATGCCGCCTTCGACGTTGTAGACCTTGCTGAAGCCGTGCGCGGCAAAGCGCTCGGCCACGCCGCGGCTGGATACGCCGTGGTGGCAGATGAAGGCGATCGGGGCGTCCTTGGGCAGGTTGGCCAGGGCGTCGTAGCCTTCC
The DNA here is from genome assembly GCF_001010355.1 of Dyella japonica DSM 16301. GTDB lineage: Bacteria > Pseudomonadota > Gammaproteobacteria > Xanthomonadales > Rhodanobacteraceae > Dyella > Dyella japonica. The sequence goes on from NZ_JPLA01000036.1 coordinate 53,204, forward strand.
TCTTCCAGGATGCGGGCCTGCGGCAGCGGCGCGGCCGCCGCACGGCCGTGGGCCGGACGCACGTCCACCAGGGTGATGTCGCCAGCGGCCAGGCGTTCCTTCAGCTGCTGCACGGTGAGCGTGCCGATCTCCTGCGCGCCCGGGAACTTCAGGCTCAGGCCTTCGCCCTGCACGGTGGACACCCAGTCGATCACGATGCCCTTGGCGCGCTGGGCGCTGCCCGGGTCAAAGTGCACTTCGATGCCGTTGGCCGAGACCACGATGTCGTGCTCGCTGCCCGGCGCCAGCTGGAAGCCGGCGCTATGGTCCGGACCGATCTCCAGATGCAGGGCCAGGCCCTGGGCATTGGCGGTGCCTTGACGGATGGCTTCAGCCGCCTTGTCGGTGATGGTGATCTCAGGCGGGGTGCGATCCGGCGCGGTGGCGCCGAACAGCTGGTGCAGCTCGCCGCTGGCGTACATCTGGCGAATGATGTCGGCGCCGCCGACCAGCTCGCCGCCCACGTACAGCTGGGGAATCGTCGGCCAGTCGCCGTAAGCCTTGATGCCTTCGCGGATTTCCGGGTCTTCCAGCACGTTGACCGTGTGGTAGTCCGGCAACAGCTCGTTGAGCGTGTTGGTGGCCGCCGACGAGAAGCCGCACATCGGCTGCTGGCGGGTGCCCTTCATGAACAGCACCACGCGGTGGTTCTGCAGCAGGGATTCAATACGTTCGCGGGTGGCGCTGTCGAGGGACATGGGGGCGGTGGCTCCGGCAAAGAAGGCGAATTGTAGCGCCTGTGGATATGCCGGCGGATTTTGGGGATGCAAGGGGGAGCGAGGAGTGAGTTAAGAGGAGTGAGAAGTGAGAGAGAGCGGGCGTCGAGATCTTGCGGGTGCCCCTCTCACTTCTCACTCCTCTCCCCTCACTCCTGCTCTCAAGCCGCCGGCCGCAACGCCGCCAGATCCAGCTTCGCCCGGGTCAGCGGCGCCAGGGCCAGGGCGGCAGCGGGCGAGGGCAGCACCAGTTCGCGGCTGGCGCGGCCCAGCGGGGCGTACTGCTCGCTCCAGTGGATCAGCTCCATGGCGCCGGTGTGATCTTCCACCAGCACCGTGCAGTGCTCCACCCAGTCGCCATCGTTCAAATACAGCACGCCGTCCATCTCGCGCACATGGCCGAAATGGATGTGGCCGCAGATATGGCCGTCGAAGCCGCGTTCGCGGGCGTCGCTGGCCACGCGCTCCTCATAGGCACGGATATAGGCCAGCGCCTTGCCGATATGCGATTTCACGATGATCGACAGCGGCAGGTAGGGCAGTTCCAGGCGGCGGCGCATCGCGTGGACCCGGCGATTGGTCCAGCAGATGAAGCGATGCATCACTTCCCCCAGGTGCACCATCCATGTGCGCCCGACTTGCTCCGGATCGAATTCGTCGCCATGGCTGACGTGGTAGCGGCGGCCGTCGGCGCCTTCATGCACGGCATCCAGCTCGATCTTCACGCCGCCGAACTGCTGGCCGGCCAGGCCGCGCATGGGTGCGTCGTGATTGCCGGGGATGTAGACCACCTCGACGCCGCGGCGGGCCAGGTCGAGTACCTCGGCGATGACCGCGCCGTGGTCGACATGCCACCAGGTGCGGCGTGCCAGCGCTTCCATGTCGATGATGTCGCCGACCAGGTACAGCTTTTCGCAACGCAGTTTGCGCAGGAAGTCGAGCAGATAACTGGCCTTGCAGTCAGGCGTGCCCAAGTGCACGTCGGAGATGAAGGCGCTGCGGCAGTGGAAGGTCGCCATGGCAGTCTCTCCCGGTGGTTACCGGGATCTCAGAGTGCCGCGCTTACGTCACCGCACGATGGCGGTGAGGTTGCAGTGGGGTTTCCGCCCGTGAGCCAACCCAACCTGTGGGAGCGCACCCTGTGCGCGACCGCGGAGCGAAGGATCGCCTCGGTGCCCGATTGTGCGATGTGGCGCTGCGCCAACACCGATCCCAGCCGCGTCACCGGTCGCGCACAGGGTGCGCTCCCACAGGTCATGCTCAATCGTTTAGGCGGACAACATGGCAACCGCGGCGGGCACGGCCGCCTCGGTCCACAACGCATACTGCGCCGCGGACGGATGCAATCCATCATCGGCAAGCAAGGCCGGATGCTGGCGCGAGATGCCGGTGATATCCACGAACTGCGCACCGCGACGCTCGGCTTCCTCGCGGGCGATGGCGTTGTAGCTATCCAATTCGCTCGCGATGCGCAGCACGTCGCGGCCGCTGCCGTGCGCGAACGGCGTGACGCCCCAGTCGGGAATCGACAGCACCAGCACGCGCCCGCTGCGATCGCCCGCAAGTGCCACCGCGCGCTCGAGCAGTCGGCGGATTTCGTCGCGGTACTCGTCGGCGCTGCGTCCGCGGTACTGGTTGTTTACGCCGATCAGCAGACTGACCAGCTCGTAGGGTGGCGTGAAGCTCGCCGCGTCCATCGCGGCAGACAGCTCGTCCGTGGTCCAGCCGGTGGTGGCGATGATGGCGGGATCGTCCAGCGCCACGCCTTCGCGACGCAGACGCACGGCCAGCTGCACCGGCCAGCGGCCCGCTTCGGGCACGCCTTCGCCGATCGAGTAGGAATCACCCAGGGCGAGATAACGCATACCGCGTCAGGCGATCGCGGCGGTGCGCGGCTTCTGGGTGGCAGCCATGCCGGCCAGTACACGCTCGATGCGCACGAACACCTCGCGCAACTGTTCCGGTTGCGGCAGCAGGGTCAGGCGCAGGTGGCGGCTGTGCGGCACGTTGAAGCTGCTGCCCGGCACCACCAGCACCGATTCTTCTTCCAGCAGGCGCAGCGCGAACGCGTTGTCGTCGAAATCGAACAGACGATCGGCGCGGACACGCGGAAAGGCGTACAGCGCGCCGGCGGGCGACACCAGGTCGAGGTACTGGCTGGCGGCAACGCCCTCCAGCACGGCGCGGCGCGCTTCGTGCAGGCGGCCACCCGGCGCGGTGAGCGCGTTGATGGTCGGCGCGGTTTCCAGCGCCGGACGCACCGCCCACTGCGCGGTCACGTTGGCGCACAGGCGCAGCGCGGCGAGCAGCTGCAGGGCATCGCGATAGTCCGCCGTGCGGGCAGGATCGCCCGACAGGCTCATCCAACCCACGCGGTAACCGCAGGCGCGATGGACTTTGCTGAGTCCGCCGAAGCTGACACAGGGTACGTCGCCGGCCACTTCGGCCAGCGGCTGGAAGACCGTGCCGTCGTACAGGATTTCGTCGTAGATCTCGTCGCACAGCAGCAGCAGGCGATGCCTGGCGGCGATCTCGACCATGCGTTCGAGCAGCTCGCGCGGATACACGGCGCCGGTGGGATTGTTCGGATTGATCAGCACCAGGGCGCGGGTGCGCGGCGTGATCAGCGCTTCGACTTCCGCCGGATCGGGCAGGTGGCCGTTCTCCGCCAGGCAGCGGTAATAGCGCGGCTTGCCGTCGTTGAGGATGGTGGCGGCGCTCCACAGCGGGTAATCCGGGCTGGGCAGCAGCACTTCGTCGCCGGGCGCCAGCAGGGCGCGCAGGCTCAGGTCGATCAGTTCGCTTACGCCGTTGCCGACGAAGATGCGCTCCACTTCCACGCCACGCGCGCCCCGATGGCGCTGCTGGGCGGCGATGGCCTCGCGTGCCTCTTCCAGACCCTGCTCGTGTCCGTAGGCTTCGCTATCGTGCAGATGTCGGGCGATCGCCTCACGCAAGTGGGCTGGCGTTTCGAAGCCGTAGCGGCCGGGATTGCCGATATTGAGCTTGATGATCGGCAGGCCAGCCGCTTCCAGCTCACGCGATCGCCGGGTGAGTGCGCCACGGATTTCATAGCGCACGTCCGCCAGGTGCGCACTGGGTTTGATCGAGGCCAACGCAAGCGTCCTTCGTCTTGGTGTTGTTGCGGCGCAAGAATCTGGCCGGCAATCGCATGCTAACAGCGTCGCGGCGCGGTTGGGGAGCCAAAAATCGCCTCGTTTCGGCCTTTTTCCGGGCAGGGCATAATGGTCACCCATGACGCACCCCGAAACCATCGAGCGACTGCGCCGGATCGGCTGGCGTGGGGACACCCTGCCACCCGAAGGCAGGCAGTTGGCCCGCGTAGTGGCGCAGCATCGCGCCGGCTACGAATTGCACGACGGCGAGCACCTGTTTGGTGCCCAGCCGGCCGGCCATTTTCTCAAGCGCAGCCTGGATCCGTCCGAACGGCCCGCGGTGGGCGACTTCGTGGAAATCGAGTCCGGCAAGCCGCCGCACATCGTGCAGGTACAGCCGCGCCGTACCGTGCTGTCCCGCGCGGCCGCCGGCGAACGCTACGAACGCCAGATCATCGCCACCAATATCGACTACGTGCTGGTGTTGACCGGGCTGGATGGCGACTTCAATCCGGCGCGCATCGAGCGTTATCTGTCGCTCACTGAGGGCTCGGGCGCGCAACCCGTCGTGCTGCTGAGCAAGCTCGACACGCGCGACGATGCCGCCTCGGTGCTGGCCGCCTTGCGCGAACGCCTGCCCCAGGGCACGCCCGTACACGCGATCAACGGCAAGGACCCAGCCAGCATCGATCTGCTGCTGCCCTACCTTCAGCCCGGCGACAGTGCGGTGCTGGTGGGTTCGTCCGGCGCGGGCAAGTCCACCCTGACCAATACGCTGCTGGGCAGCGAGCGCATGGCCACCAGCGCCGTGCGCGGCCACGACAGCCGCGGCCGGCACACCACCACCTATCGCGCGCTGTTGCAGCTGCCCAGCGGCGGCTGCCTGATCGACACGCCCGGCATGCGCGAGCTCAAGCTCACCGGCGAAGAAAACCTGGATCTTTTTGCCGACATCGAGCAGCTGGCCGAGCAGTGCCGCTTCGCCGACTGCGGCCACGGCAGCGAGCCCGGCTGCGCGGTGCAGGCGGCGCTCGACAGCGGCGAGCTGTCGGCGGAGCGCTGGCGCAACTACTTGAAATTGCGCGACGAACGCGAAGAGCAGGCGACCACGCTGGAAGCCAAGCTGCGCCGCCAGCGCGGCGGCCGTCCGGCGACCAAGCCCCACACCAACCGGCATTCGCGCGAACGCGAATAGTCGAGCGGGGCGCTGTCCTCGCCCGGCGGGTGGACTACTATCGGGCCGTCTTGGTTGGGGAAGTGGGCATGCAGCGGCTTTCGTCGCGTTCGACGTTCTTTTCAGGCGGGAGTTTCCCGCGTTCCGGTTTGGCTCTCTGGCGCTGTGGACCGTGGCATGGGCGGGCAAACGGAGGCCGGCATGAATAGCCACGGCGCCGCGCATTCGCCAGACCTGCAACGCTACGCCGACCTCGACCAGCGCCTGCTGGCGGCCGTGAAGGGCATCCGCATCCTGTCCACGGTGGCCTGGCCCGCCTCGCTGGAAGACCGCATGATCGCGGCCTACGCCAAGGGCCAGTACACGCTGCCCGAAGTGCACTACGCCGTGCCCGACCTGTCCGCCGAGCGCGCCGAGCTGGCCGCGATCGAGCGCGAAGCGGGCTACGACGATCCCTTGGGCGAGTACCTGTCCCGCACGGCGGAGTCGTGGCGCATTGCCGCCGAAATGCTGGAGGCGGTGGGCACCGACCAGGTGACGGCGCCTTCCATCGTTTTGTATGGCCGCCCCGGCGACCTGATTTCCGGGAGCGATCGCAGCAACCTGGATGCGGCACGTTATTTCGTGGAGCTCGCCGATGAGCTCGGTTCGGATCTGATCGCCGATGACGTGCTGGTGGCCATTTCCGCCGAGGACCTGCGCGCGGACCTGAGCAAGACGTTGGACGAGTTCTTCGGCGCGCCGCTGATTTCGGTGGAAGTGGACCCGGAGCTGACTGCGAAAGCGGCGGCCGGCGCCACCCGCATCCGTCTTCGCGGCGGCACGCGCTTTACCGACTACGACCGCCATCAATTGCTGGCGCATGAGGCGCTGGTGCATTCGCTGACCGCGCTCAATGGGCGTGCGCAGCCACTGCTGGCCTCGTTCGGCCGCACCTCGCCGCGCGTCACCGCCACGCAGGAAGGCCTGGCCGTGTTTGCCGAACTGATGTCCGGCGCCATCGATATCTCGCGCCTCAAACGCATCAGCCTGCGCATCCTGGCCATCGACATGGCCTTGAGCGGCGCCGATTTCGTCGAGGTCTACCGCTTCTTCTGCGAGTGCGGACAGAACCCGGCCGACAGCTTCCACTCCGCCCAGCGCGTGTTCCGTGGCGTGCCGCTCACCGGCGGCGCGGCGTTTGCGAAGGACAACGTCTATCTGTCCGGCCTGCTCACCGTGCACACGTTCTTTCGCTGGGCCTTGAAGCAACGTCGCATGGATATGCTGCGGCATCTTTTTGCGGGCAAGCTGGCGCTGCACGATGTCATCAGCCTGCAACCGTATTTCGAATCGGGCGTGATCGCCGCGCCGCGCTGGCTGCCGCCGTGGATGCAGCACGCGCACGGACTCGCGGGCAAGCTGGCATTCTCGTTGTTCGTCAATCGCATACACATGGGCAAGGTGCAGGCGGAGGCGCTTTCGCTGAGTCTGTGATTGACCCTGTGGGAGCGCACCCTGTGCGCGACACGCCACGCGTGGATGGTTCGCTCCGTTGGCTTGTCGCGCACAGGGTGCGCTCCCACAACAGACAGATGGCCGACTGCATACCAGTTGTGTGAACCATAACGTCACCATGCTGCAGCGCATCGTCGGGGAAGGGTGGCCGGCGGTGATACCATTCCACGATGCTGCCTCGCGGCACCCGACTCCCCATCACTCGATTCCTATCCCATGGCCCTTACCGAAGAACTGCGCCTCGCCGCTCTCGAGTACCACCGCCTTCCGCGCCCCGGCAAGATCAAGGTGAGCGCGACCAAGCCGATGGTCACGCAGCGCGATCTCGCGCTCGCTTACTCGCCCGGCGTTGCTTATGCCTGCGAGGCCATCGTCGAGGATCCCAACGCGGCCAGCGAAATGACCGCGCGTGGCAACCTCGTCGCCGTGATCACCAACGGCACCGCGGTGCTGGGCTTGGGCGACATCGGCCCGCTCGCCGGCAAGCCGGTGATGGAAGGCAAGGGCGTGCTGTTCCAGAAGTTCGCCGGCATCGACGTGTTCGACATCGAGATCAACGAGCGCGACCCGGACAAGCTGGTCGACATCATCGCCTCGCTCGAGCCCACCTTCGGCGGCATCAACCTCGAAGACATCAAGGCGCCGGAGTGCTTCATCGTCGAGCGCAAGCTGCGCGAGCGCATGAAGATCCCGGTGTTCCACGACGACCAGCACGGCACTGCCATCATCGTGGGCGCGGCCATCGTCAATGCGCTGGAAGTGGTCGGCAAGAAGATCCAGGACGTGAAGCTCGCCACCACCGGCGTGGGCGCCGCGGGTATCGCCTGCCTGGACATGCTGGTGGCGCTGGGCCTCAAGCCCGAGAACATCCTCGCATTCGATCGCGAAGGCGTGCTGTACACCGGCCGCGACCAGATGGACCCGGACAAGCAGCGCTACGCGCGCGACACCGACAAGCGCACGCTGGCGGACATCGTCGCCGGCACGGACGTGTTCCTCGGCCTGTCGGCCGGCGGCATCCTGCGGCCGGAAATGGTCGCCACCATGAATGCGCGGCCGATCATCCTGGCGCTGGCCAATCCCAATCCGGAGATTTCGCCGGAAGACGCCAAGATGGTGCGCCCGGACTGCATCATCGCGACGGGCCGTTCGGACTATCCGAACCAGGTCAACAACGCGCTGTGCTTCCCGTACATCTTCCGCGGTGCGCTCGATGTGGGCGCCACCGTCATCAACGAATCGATGAAGACCGCCTGCGTGCGCGCGATCGCCGAGCTGGCCCGCATGGAGGCCGGCGATCTGGCCAGCGCCTACGGCGGCGACGTGCCGACCTTCGGTCCCGACTATCTGATTCCGCGTCCGTTCGATCCGCGCCTGCTGGTGATGTTGGCGCCGGCGGTGGCGCAGGCCGCCATGGATTCGGGTGTGGCCACGCGCCCCATCGTGGACATGGAGGCGTATAAGGAAAAGCTCGGCCAGTTCATCTACCGCACCGGCCTGCTGATGAAGCCGGTCTACGAGCGTGCGCGCGCTGATCTCAAGCGCGTGGTCTATGCCGAAGGTGAGGAAGAGACCGTATTGCGCGCGGTGCAGACGGTGATCGACGAGCGCCTGGCGTTCCCGATCCTGATCGGTCGCCCGAGCGTGATCGAGACGCGCATCGAGCGTCTGGGCCTGCGCATGCGCCAGGGCGTGGATTTCGAACTCACCAACATCGATGACGATCCGCGCTTCAATGAGTACTGGCAGCAGTACCACGCGCTCACCGAGCGTCGCGGCGTGTCGCCGGCGGCGGCCAAGAACCTGCTGCGTTCGCGGCCCACGCTGATCGCCTCGATCATGGTCGAACGCGGCGAAGCCGATGCGATGATCTGCGGCCTGGTCGGGCGCTTCCACAAGAAGCTCGGCTATATGCGCAGCGTGTTCGGCCTCGATCCGGGTGTGTCGTGCACCTCGGCGATGACGGGCGTGATCAACGATCAGGGTGCGTGGTTCTTCCTCGACACCCACGTGCAGTGCGATCCCACCGCCGAGCAGATTGCCGAAGCGACGCTGCAGGCCAGCTACCGCCTGAAGCTGTTCGGCATCGAACCGAAGATCGCGCTGCTGTCGCATTCGAATTTCGGCAGCCACGAGAACGCCAGCGCGGCCAAGATGCGCAAGGTGCGCGAGATCCTGGTGCAGCGCGGCCACAAGCTGGACATGGACGGCGAAATGCAGGCCGACACCGCGTGGGACGAGGCGCTGCGTTTGCGCATGTTCCCGAACACGACGCTGTCGGGTCGCGCGAATCTGTTCGTGATGCCGAATCTCGATGCTGCCAACATCACGTACAACATGGTGCGCGTGATGACTGACGGCGTGGCGATCGGTCCGATCCTGATGGGCATCAACAAGCCCGCGCATATCCTCACGCCGGCGGCGACGCCGCGTCGGGTGGTGAACATGACGGCGATTGCGGCGGTGGATGCGCAGATTCGCCAAGCGCAGGGTGAGCGGCGGAGCTGAGGTTTCGCGGCTGCTTTTGAGCGGTTGAGAACGGGGCCTTGAGGGCCCCGTTTTTTTGGGGCTGCATTCGTGCGGGTTGCGATGACGTGCCACCGACTTGCTCCCTCTCCCCTCCGGGGAGAGGGTTGGGGTGAGGGGCCAACCTAGCCTCATTGTGTGGTGGTGACGCTGGCTTCTTTTGCTCGTCATTCCTGCGAAGGCAGGAGGCGCTTTTCAACAGCCGAATGGCTGGTCATCAAGTGACTCTGTGCTTGGTTGTCG
>NZ_JPLA01000037.1 GCF_001010355.1 Dyella japonica DSM 16301
TTTTTCGACAGGACACCCCTGTCCTGGCGAAAAACTGGCCGCATCCATGCGGCCACCCTGCGGGCTGTTCCTCCACCCGCCCGCCGCGTCATACGGGGACCCCGAAGGTCCGGAGCCACAGCAAGAGCAGAACAGCCCCGGCGTTGCTGGGCGGCTGTTTGTTTGTTGTAGGAGCGCACCCTGTGCGCGAACGCCGACCGCAGGGCGGCCTGTCAGGCCGCGGTCGCGCACAAGGTGCGCTCCTACAAGGGTTTCGAACGTTCGTGGATGGCGGATCAATCTTGCCGGTCGGCTCTTTGTGGGAGCGCACCCTGTGCGCGACACCTACGGAGCGATACACCCAGGCGTGGCTGTCGCGCACAGGGTGCGCTCCCACAGACACGCGGAGCCCTCTCCCTGGGCGGGAGAGGGGCAAAAAGCAGGCTTAGGCAGCCCGCTTATCAAACTTGCGAATGAAATCCCGCACCTGCGGATACACCGTCTGCCGCCAGCGTCGGCCGCTGAAGATGCCGTAATGGCCCGCGCCTTCGACCACGCGATGTTCGCGGCGGTCGGCCGGAATGCCGCTGCACAAATCATGCGCCGCTTCGGTCTGGCCGAGGCCGGCGATGTCGTCCAGTTCGCCTTCGACGGTGAACAGTGCGGTCTTGGTGATGGCGGCGGGCTTCACGCGTTCGCCGGAGACATCCCACAGGCCGCGCGGCAGCAGGAACTGCTGGAACACGGTGGCGATGGTGTCGAGGTAATACTCGGCCGGCATGTCGAGCACGGCGTTGTATTCGTCGTAGAACTTGCGGTGCGCCTCGGCGTCGTCCTGGTCGCCACGGCGCAGGTTCTCGTAGAAATCCCAGTGCGAATTGAGGTGGCGGCCCGGGTTCATGGCGATGAAGCCGGCGTGCTGCAGGAAGCCGGGGTAGACCTCGCGGCCGGTGCCCGGGTAGTTCGGCGGCACGGTGTGGATCAGGTTGCCGCGGAACCAGCTGAGCGGACGCGTGGTGGCGAGATTGTTGACGCCGGTCGGATTGCTGCGCGGCTCGATCGGGCCGCCCATCATGGTCATGCTCAGCGGCGTGGCTTCGCCGCGCGCTGCCATCAGGGACACTGCGGCTAGCACCGGCACGGTCGGCTGGCACACCGAAATGACGTGCACGCGCTCGACGCCGATATGGCGGATGAATTCCTCGATGTAAGCCACGTAGTCGTCGAGATGGAACGGGCCTGCGCTGGTCGGCACCATGCGCGCATCGACCCAATCGGTGATGTACACCTTGTGGTCCTGGAGCAGGGTCTTGACCGTATCGCGCAGCAGCGTGGCGTGGTGGCCGGAGAGCGGCGCTACCACCAGCACGGTCGGGTCGTTCTTGAGCTTCTCGATGGTTTCCGGGTCGTCGCTGAAGCGCTTGAAGCGCTTGAGCTGGCAGAACGGCTTGTCCAGCACCACGCGCTCGATCACGGCAATTTCCTGGCCGTGCGCGGTCACCTGCGGCAGGTTGAACGCGGGCTTCTCGTATTCCTTGCCCAGACGATGCAACAGCTCGTAGCCGGCCGCCATGCGCGGCGCGCCCGGCAGATGCGAGAACGGACTGGTGATGTCGCTCAGCAGCTTGGCGCTGGCTTCGGCGTAGTGGCTCAGCGGGCCGAGGAAAGCGCGCTGCCACTCATGGATCTGATAAAGCATCGGGGTGGAACCGGGAAGCGTCAGAGAAAACCATCTTACCCGGTTTGGCGCAGTCGTGCTGCGCCGCCGCATCGTCTCAATCCTGCTGAATCAGGTGCTTAGACGCGGCGGCAAAGCAACAGCAATTCGTCCACGCCATCGCAGTCGGGCATGCCGCGCTGCCAGCGCAGCGGCTTCTGCATGCGCAGGCCCAGCGGCATGATCACCCGGTTGTACCACCACAGGGCGCGCTCGCGCTGGTGGGTGAGATACCACTGGCCCAGGCCCAGCAAGGTCTTGGAGGTGGGCTGCATGCCGTAGATGGCGCTCTGTTCGATGGTCCAGCCGTTCGGCTCGAGCTTGCGCAGGATCTGCGCCGGCTCGTAGCGACGGTAGTGGCCGACGAACTCGTCGAACTCGGTCCAGGCCGCTTCGTGCAACGGCACGGACAGCAGCATGCGGGCATCGGGTGCTGCAACGCGGGAGAGCTCGCGCAGCGCCTTGTCGTCGTCCAGCACGTGCTCAAGGATGTCCAGCGCGCAGACCAGATCGAAGCTGGCGTCGGCACAGGGCAGGGCGCTGATGTTGGCGCGCGCGGCGCTGGCGCCGTGCGAGCGAAGTTCGCCCAGCGCCGCCGTGCTGATGTCGACGAAATAAGTGCCATCGATCGGCAGGCGCGGGCGCAGGCCCGGAGCCACTTCCAGCCGGCGCGGCAACGCCATGGCCAGTTCGCGCACCATCGGCCAGGTGTTGAAGCGGCTGGGATCGACCAGTCGCGAGCCCGACCACAGCGAGTCGTAGAACGCCTGGTTGATGCGTTTTAGCTCGGTGGCGTCGCGACGGGGTAAGGCAAGCGAGGGCATACGACAAGTGTTGCCGGAAACCATCTCACTTTCATGTGAAGCTTTCCTTACCTGCGCAAAACCGTGCGCGCGATCACATCATGGAATGCTCGTCGACGCGGATCGAAAATAGCTACGCCAAACCAGACGATCCATGCGACGGCCATCGCCCACAGCGCCGCCTTCGTGCCGAACCAGGGAGCCAGCACGAGCAAGCCCATGGGAGCTGCCGCGACCAGCAGACGCACCAGCGCCTGGGTGAACGTGATGCCAGACCCATGCTCGTTGCTGACACGAATACGCCACGGGCGCATGCCCAGCGTGCGTCCGCCGCGCAGCCACGACGCGATGAAATACGCCGACACCACCAGCGCCTGCAGCGGCTGATACCACCATGCGATACGCGCATGCCCCTCGGTGCTGATCAACTGGCCGCCGGTGACTCGCTGGCACACATAACCCACCACCATCACGATCGCGACGACGGCGAGCAGGTCGTAGAGGAGGGCAAACAGGCGGCGCCACAAGGGGCAATAGATATCGGCAGCGGTGCTGGAAGTCATCGAAACGGCAGCCTGCAAAGGTAACGCTTGCACGTGGCGAGGCGGGCGGCCAGCATCGCGTCCATGCAGCAAGAAGAACCCAGTATCGCCGAAGCCGACCGCCGCAGCATCGATGCCTTCATCGAGCGCGTGTGGTCCGAAGATGGATTGTCCGACCGCACGCTAGAGGCGTACCGCAGCGATCTGGAGAGTCTCGCGCGCTGGCTGGGCTCGCAGGGCCAAAACCTGCGCAGTGCGCAGCGCCAGCACCTGTCCGCCTATCACGGCAGCCAGCCGGTGGCGGTTCGTTCGCTGGCGCGCCGGCAGTCGGCGTTTCGCCGTTACTACGCCCACGTGGCGCGCACCGAGCCGGGTTTTGACGATCCCACGTTGCTGATCGAGCGTCCCAAGATGCCGCGCAGCCTGCCCAAGGCCCTGGCCGAGCGCGAGATCGAAGGCCTGCTGGACGCGCCGGACCTGGGCACCACCCTGGGCCTGCGCGATCGCGCGATGCTGGAACTGATGTATGCCTCGGGCCTGCGCGTCTCCGAACTGGTGCAATTGCCGCTGGCCTCGCTCAACCTGCGCCAGGGCGTGGTGCGGGTGACCGGCAAGGGCGGCAAGGATCGCCTGGTGCCGATCGGCGAGGTGGCAGCCGAGCGCATCGAGGCCTATCTGGCCGCGGCGCGCCCCACGCTGGCGCGCGGCAGGCAGCCGGTGGCGCTGTTTCTCAGCAACCGCGGCGAAGGCATGACGCGGCAGATGTTCTGGACCCTGGTGAAGCGCTACGCCATGCAGGTGGGCATCGTGTCCAAGCGCATTTCGCCGCATGTGCTGCGGCATTCCTTCGCCACCCACCTGCTCAATCACGGCGCCGACCTGCGCGCGCTGCAGATGCTGCTGGGCCATAGCGCGCTCAGCACCACCCAGATCTACACCCTGGTCGCCAAGGAAGGTCTCAAGCGGCTGCACGCCCAGCACCATCCGCGCGGTTGACCGACGCCGCGGGTGTGCCAAACGGCCCGCATCCGCGTTCAGGCGCCTGTGCGAGAATGGCTTTCCCCCACGTTTCCCTCCGGGGAAATGCATGTCCACGAGGTCTGCGATGTTCAAGAAATGGTTGCTGGCGCTGTGCGTCGGCGGATTGGCACTTAATGCCTGTGCCGCGCCGGACGGCACGACCGGTGCGAGCACGGCTGCGACCGCCGCTGCGACCGCCGCCGCGGCCACCGGGCCCGAATCCGCCATTCGCCGCGCCGTGCAAGGGCTGGTGCCCAACGCGAGCATCGACTCGATCCGCCCGGCGCCGATGCAGGGCTTCTATCAGGTCATCGCTTCGGGCCATCTGGTCTACGTGTCCAATGACGGCAAGTACATGCTCAATGGCGACCTGATCGACCTGGGCAGGAAGAAGAACATCACCGAAGATGGCTGGGCCGAGTTCCGCAAGGCCGAACTGGCCAAGGTGCCCGAGGCCGACCGCATCGTGTTCGCGCCGGCGAATCCGAAATATCGAGTCACCGTGTTTACCGACGTCAATTGCGCCTACTGCCGCCAGTTGCACGAGCACATGGCCGATTTCAACAAGGCCGGCATCGCGGTGGAGTACATCGCCTGGCCGCGCGAAGGCGTCATCAACGAGGCGGGCCGTACCACGCCCACCTATAACGAGATGGTCTCGGTATGGTGTTCCAGCGACCGCAAGGCCGCCTTCACCTCGGCCAAGCAGGGCAAGGCGCCCAAGGCCGTCAACTGCCCGAACCCGGTGAAGGACGAATTCGAGCTGGGCGTAAAGCTTGGCGTGTCGGGCACGCCCACCATCATTGCGGCCGATGGCTCGATGCTGGGCGGCTATGTGACGCCCGAGCAGCTGCTGCAGGCGCTTAAGGCCGGCGGTTGAGGTTGGCCGACTCGTGCGGCTTTGTGCCCCTGGTATGCGGCAATTGGCCTTAGATTCATTGAGTTAGCCTGACTGGGCGGCGTTGGACTACCAGCGCCGCCCGAACCGCCGCGATGCTGCGTCGCGGCAGTGTTGATGCGCGATGAGGTACAATCAGCGTTTTCGCCTACCTCCTGTCCCCGCATGATCGCACTCGACGGGCAGAGCGCCCTCTCCCCTTTTCGCCTTGAACGTCTGAACGCACGCCTGGAAGCCATTCATCGTGGCACCCGTGTGCAGGCGTCGTGGTTCATTTATTTCATCGACGCCGACCGCGAGCCGGAAGGCGAGCAGCATCGTCGTCTGCTGGAAGTGCTCGAAGCCAAGGAAGGCAAGCCGGAACACGCCTCGCTTTGGGTGGTTCCGCGACTGGGCACGATCTCGCCGTGGTCCAGCAAGGCCACCGATATCCTGCATGGCGCCGGCTTCGACGTGCGCCGCGTGGAGCGTGGCGTGGCCTGGCAGGTCGCCAGCCTGCCGGCGATCGGCAGCGCGCAGTACGACGCCGTCGTCGCCGTGCTGCATGACGCCATGACGCAGTCGGTGCTCACCGACCTGAGCCAGGCGCACAGCCTGTTCCTCGGTGGCCAGCCGGGTCCCGTGGTCTATATCGAGCTGGGCAGCGATCCCAAGGCCGCGCTGGACGTGGCCAACCGCGAGCTGGGCCTGGCCCTGGCCGACGACGAGATCGAGTACCTGGTCGCGCGCTACGCCGAGCTGGGCCGCAACCCGACCGATGCCGAACTCTTCATGTTCGCGCAGGCCAATTCCGAGCACTGCCGCCACAAGGTGTTCAACGCCAGTTGGACGCTCGATGGCGAGGCTCAGGACAAGAGCCTGTTCGGCATGATCAAGAACACGCACCAGCATTCGCCCGCCCACACGCTGTCCGCCTATAAGGACAACGCGGCGGTGATCGAAGGCTCCGAGGGCAAGCGCTTCTTCACCGATCAGGACGGCGTGTGGCGCGCGCACCCCGAACGCGTCGACTACGCGATCAAGGTGGAAACGCACAATCACCCGACGGCCATCGCGCCGTGGCCGGGTGCAGCCACTGGCGCCGGCGGTGAAATCCGCGACGAAGGCGCCACCGGCCGTGGCGCCAAGCCCAAGGCCGGCCTGACCGGTTTCTCCGTGTCCGACCTGCGCATTCCCGGCCTGCCGCGACCGTGGGAAGTGGATCGCCCGTTGCCGCCGCATATGGCGACCGCGTTTGAAATCATGCGCGACGGCCCGCTGGGCGCGGCCGCGTTCAACAACGAATTCGGCCGTCCGGCGCTGGGCGGCTACTTCCGTACCTACGAGCACGAAACCGGTGAAGCGGGCGTGCGTCGCGGTTACGACAAGCCGATCATGATTGCCGGTGGCCTGGCCAATATCCGCAGCGGCCACGTGCAGAAGCGCGACGTGCAGCCGGGCAACAAGGTGATCGTGCTCGGCGGCCCGGCCATGCTGATCGGCCTGGGCGGTGGTGCTGCCTCGTCGGTGGCCTCCGGCACGTCCAGCAAAGAACTCGACTTCGCCTCCGTGCAGCGCGACAACGCCGAGATGGAGCGTCGCGCGCAGCAGGTGCTCGACAGCTGCTGGGCGCGCGGTGACAAGAACCCGATCGTCAGCGTGCACGACGTGGGCGCGGGCGGTCTTTCCAACGCCATTCCCGAATTGCTCAACGACGCCGGCGTGGGCGGTCGCATCGATCTTTCCAAGATTCCGTGTGACGACCCGTCGCTGTCGCCGATGCAGGTGTGGAGCAACGAGTCGCAGGAGCGCTATGTGCTCGCGATCGGCCCGGATGATCTGGCTGAGTTCGAGGCGTACTGCAAGCGCGAGCGTTGCCCGTACGCGGTGGTTGGCGATGCCACCGCCGAGCGTCGCCTGGTGGTGCACGATCCACGCACCGACACCCTGGTGATCGATCTGCCGATGGATGTGCTGTTCGGCAAGCCGCCGCGCATGCATCGCGATGCCAAGCGCCTGAAGCCGCGCGTCGATCTGATTCCCGACCTGTCCGGCATCGGCATGGACGAGGCGCTGATGCGCGTGCTGCGCCTGCCGACCGTGGGCAGCAAGAGCTTCCTCATCACCATTGGCGACCGCACCGTGGGCGGCCTCAATGTGCGCGATCCGATGGTCGGTCCCTGGCAGGTGCCGGTGGCCGATTGCGCCGTGACCGTCACCGATTTTGACAGCTACACCGGTGAAGCGATGGCGATGGCCGAGCGCGCACCCGTGGCGTTGCTGAGCAGCCCGGATGCAGCGCGTCTGGCTGTGGGCGAGGCGATCACCAATCTCGCCGCCGCACCGATCGCCTCGCTGGGCGAAATCCGCCTTTCGGCCAACTGGCAGGCGGCGGTGAACTTCCCCGGTGAAGACGCCGCATTGTTCGACGCGGTGAAGGCCGTGGGCATGGAACTGTGCCCGGAGCTGGACATCTCCATTCCGGTCGGCAAGGACTCGCTGTCCATGCAGACCATCTGGAAGGATGGCGACACCATGCAGTCCACGGTGTCGCCGGTGTCGCTGGTGATCACCGGATTTGCGCGCGTCACCGACGTGCGCCGCACGCTCACCCCGCAGCTGCGTCTGGACCGTGGCGATTCCGAACTGTGGTTGCTGGACCTTGGCGCCTGCCGCGATCGCCTCGGTGGTTCCGCGCTGACCCAGGTGTTCAATCGCGGCGGCGGCGTGCCGCCGGATCTGGACGATGCCAAGCGCCTGAAGTCGCTGTTCGAGCTGGTGCAGGAAGCCAACGCCAACGGCCTGCTGCTGGCCTATCACGACCGTTCCGACGGCGGCGTCATCGTGACGCTGCTGGAGATGGCGTTCGCCGGTCACTGCGGTCTGGAGATTCATCTGGACGGCTGGGCCGAAGCGACGCTGCGCGCGCTGTTCAACGAAGAGCTGGGCGCGGTGATGCAGGTGGCCTCGGCCAATCGCGAAGCCTTCGAGGCGCTGCTGGTCAAGCATGGCCTGACCAGCATGGCGTATCGCATCGGTCGTCCGAAGGAAAAGCTCGGCATCAAGCTGTTCCACAACGGCGACACCGTGTTCAAGTGGAACTGGCGCACGCTGTTCGAAGCGTGGAACGAAACCAGTTACGCCATGCAGCGCCTGCGCGACAATCCGGCCTCGGCCGATGCCGAAAACGCCTGGCGCCTGGATGATTCCGATCCGGGCATTCACCCGAAGCTGAGCTTCGAGCCGTCCGACGACATCGCCGCACCCTACATCGCCAAGGGCGCGCGTCCGCGCGTGGCCGTGCTGCGCGAGCAGGGCGTCAATGGCCAGGTCGAAATGGCGGCGGCGTTTACCCGCGCCGGCTTCGATGCGGTGGACGTCCATATGTCCGACCTCGCGAGCGGCCGCATCAAGCTGGCCGACTTCCGCGGCTTTGCGGCTTGCGGCGGTTTCTCCTATGGCGACGTGTTGGGTGCGGGCCGCGGCTGGGCCACGTCCATCCTCTACAACGAATACCTGCGCGCGGAATTCAGCACGTTCTTTGCCGACACCTCGCGTTTTGCCCTGGGCGTGTGCAACGGCTGCCAGATGATGGGTCAGCTCAAGGACATCATTCCCGGTGCGCAGCATTGGCCGAAGTTCCTGCGCAATGCATCGGAGCAGTACGAAGCCCGTCTGGCCACGGTCGAAGTGCTCGATTCGCCGAGCATCTTCTTCAAGGGCATGGCCGGTTCGCGCATCCCGGTGGCAGTGGCGCACGGCGAAGGCCGCGTGAGCTTCCCGTACAGCTGCAGCCCGTCGAAGGCTGGCGGTGCACTGCGTTACGTCGACAACCGCGGCAAGCCCACCGAAGACTATCCGCTGAACCCGAACGGCTCGCCGGGCGGTCTCACCGGTTTCACGGCTGCCGAGGGACGGGTGACGATCATGATGCCGCATCCCGAACGCGTGTTCCGCAGCGTGCTGATGAGCTGGCATCCGGAAAAGTGGGGCGAGGATTCGCCGTGGATGCGCATGTTCCGCAACGCACGGGTGTGGTGCGGCTGATGTGTTCCCACGCTAGGCCTGTGTTGAGGGTCTAGCGTGACTGCCGTCGCGCGCTGGTTGTCGCGAGTACTTCCAGGGCTGGCCTGGGCAGGCGTGTTGGCGCTGTTGCCCTGGTGGCTGGGCCTGCCGCTGCTGCTGCTGTCCGCGCTGGGCGCAGTTTGGTTCGACCGTCGCGCGGTACGCCATGCCGAGCTGTGCCGGCGTGCCTTGCGTTGGGGCTTGCCCGGCCTGTTGTTCGCCGTGCAACGCGCCCTGGGCGGCGATCTGCTGGCGTGGGGCGCGGCCTTGCTGGGCGCCCTGGTGGGTTTCTCGTTGGTGGTGTTGCTGGAGTCGCTGCTCGACCATCGCGTACGACGCACGCCGGCGGCGAAGGCCTCACCCGAGTGGAGCGAGCTGGCGATGGCACCGGTCGGTCCGCCAGCGCACATCATCGAACTGACCCGCGCGGACTGGCAGCTGGCCACGGCTGACTTCGTCGACGCCACCGGCACCGCCCGATTCGAAGCGACCGGCGATGGGCTAGGGCGTTACGTGTTCGCCCAGGGCCAGGTCATCGACAAGGCCAGCCCGCGCTACTGCAGTAGTCCTGGCGGACGCTGGTTTGCGGCGAATCTGCCGGGCGGCCGCGGCGAGATCCTGTGGGACCGGCAAGGCCATCGCACGCATCGGCTGGGCGGGTGGCAATTGAGCGGCTGGGACGGCGAGCAGCCGTGGCTGGCCGCCAGCAGCGACGCTGCACCGGCGCCGCTGCATGAAGTGTTGGGGCAGCTGCCGCGGCCATAGGTATTGCGTTTCATCCGCAGGCCCGTCTCGACATACACTTCACAGTTCACCCTGGATGAGCGCGTCCACAGCGGCCGGTGTGAACCCCCTGAACACTTTCAGTCACTCAATCTAGCCCCGGACAACGCATACTTGTGACTGTGACTACCGACGCACCTTCTTCCTTGTCCGCCGTGTTGCCGGTCAGCGTGATCGTGGTGGCCGCCGACAGTGGTCCCAGCCTGCGCGACTGCGTGCGGCGCGTGCTGGCGTGCGAGCTTCCGCTGGAACTGGTGCTGGTGGACAACGCCTCCTCCGATGGCATTCCGCAGGCGATTGCGCGTGCGCACGAGACCGACACGCGGCTGCGCGTGGTCTACAACCACGCCAACCTTGGCTTTGGTCCGGCGGTGAACCGAGGAGCGGCGCAGTCGCACGGCAAGTCGCTGCTGGTGCTCAATCCCGATTGCCTGATCGACAACCAGACGCTGCAGCGCCTGCTCGAGATGCTGGCCTCGCACCCGCGTGCGGGCGTGATCGGCGCGGTGGTATGCGACGAAAACGGTACGCCCGATCCGGCGTCCTACCGTCGCGATCCGCTGCTGCGCCGTGCCTTGAATACGCTGTTCCATCGCGCGGGTGAAGGCATCAACATCGAAGGCCCGATGCCGGATACCCTGGTCGAGGCCGAGGCGGTGTCGGGCGCATTGATGCTGATGCCGCGCCGCGTGTTCAACTACCTCGCCGGTTTCGACGAGACGTATTTCCTGCATTGCGAAGACCTGGACCTGTGCCGCCGCGTGCGCGATGCGGGCTATCACGTGATGCTTGCAGGCGACGTGCACGTGCTGCACGGCAAGGGCAGCTCGAGCCGTCATCGCCCGGTGTTCGTCAGCAGGCACAAGCATCGCGGCATGTGGCGCTGGTTCCGCAAGTTCGACCCGGACGCGCGCAAGCCGTGGATCGCCGGCGTGGTCTGGCTCGGTATCTGGACGCACTTCCTGCTGCAGATTCCGGGGCAGCTGTGGCGGCTGGCGCGGCGCAAGCGATCGCAGGACGCCGCGTGACGGCGCGCGTGTCGCGTACGGCGACCTGGGCCACGCTGGGTCTGGTGTCCGTCACCGCCATCTGGGGCTCCACCTTTTTCCTGATCAAGGATCTGGTGGCGCGCATGCCGGTGGCCGATTTCCTGGCCGTGCGCTTTCTGATCGCGGCCTTGGCGATGGCCGCGCTGTTCCATCGCCCGCTGCTGCGGCTGAGCCGTCGCGAGTGGTGGCAGGGCAGTGCGCTGGGCGCGATCTATGGCATCGCGCAGCTATTGCAGACGTCCGGACTGGAACACACGTCGGCGAGCATCAGCGGTTTCGTCACCGGCATGTATGTGGTGTTCACGCCCCTGCTTGGCACTGTGCTGCTGCGCCAGCGGCTGCCGTCGGTCACCTGGATTGCCGTGCTGCTGTCCGTCGGCGGCCTTGGCCTCCTTGCGTTGCACGGCTTGAGTGTCGGTTACGGCGTGTGGCTCACGCTCGCCTCAGCGGCGCTGTATGGCCTGCACATCGTCGGACTGGGCACTTGGTCGCGCCCTGGCAGTGCATTTGCCTTGTCGACCGTGCAGATGATCGTGATCGCGGTGATCTGCCTGCTGGCGACCTTGCCTGCCGGTCCGACGCTACCGCCCGATCTGGGTGCCTGGGCGGCCGTGCTGTATATGGCGTTGGCGGCCGGCGCCGGCGCGATGCTGGTGCAGACCTGGGCCCAGGCCCATCTGTCGCCGACGCGTGCGGCCATCGTGATGACGCTGGAGCCGGTGTTTGCGGCGGGCTTTGCAGTCACATTCGGTCATGACGCGCTGACCTGGCGCATGCTCGCCGGCGGCGCGCTGGTGCTGGCGGCAATGTACCTGGTGGAGCTGGCGCCGCGCAGCAGTGCGGTGCAGGCGGAAGGCTTGCATCACGAGGTGTAGGAGCGCACTTGTGCGCGACCAACCAACAAAGCGCAGCCGATATGGTGCCGCGGTCGCGCACAAGTGCGCTCCTACAGAGATAGCTCAATCCTTGCGCTTGGCCGGATGCGGCTGCAGCGCAAGGCGCACCAGGTAGATCACAATCGCCACGTTGGCGATCAGCGCGCCCAGCTTGAGCCAGCCGAACTTGTGGATGGTCTCGTACAGCTCCAGCGGAATCAGCGAGCCGGTGGCGATCACCGTGAACCATTCGGCCCAGTGCTTGCGCAGCCACAGGCCGGTGCCCTCGGTGGCGAAGATGGCGGCATAGGCGAGCGCGACCAGGCCGATCGCGACGAACTTGCTGGGGCCCAGCGATTGCAGCAGCTCCACCAGTCGCCAGCGCAGGCCGTTGCTGTCGGTCAGCGACAGGTGCTCCAGCCAGTGCACCAGTTTTTCGAAGTTCTGCTCACGGTCCAGGTGGAACGCGAAAATAGCCACCAGGATCAGGCACACCGTCTTCACGCCCTTGTAGATGGCGATGATGCGCAGGCCGAGGCTGTGCTGGGCCTCGATCTCCGACGAAGGCTGCAGGTGGGGATGGTGGTGTTTGGTCATCGGGAGTCGTGCAGTGGCAAGCGGCCATGATCTGTGCGGGATGATGAAGGCTAGGGCAGCGGATGCCCAGCCCCGTTCAGAGACGAGAAAGGCCATGCCCGGTTGGGCACGGCCTTTGGCGGGCTCCGACCGGTCTCAGCCTAGCAGCAGCGTCCGCCGGTTCCCTTGTAGCGGGCAATTTGCCGCTCCCTGAAAAACTCCTTGTAGCTGGGCACGGCGCGATCCGGGTGGTGCTCGCGCAGATGCTTCACATACACGTCGTAATCGGGAACACCACAGCAGAGGCGGGCGGTTTGCACCGCCCACTTCCGGATCGCCTGCAGTTCCATTTTCATGATGGCAGCCCTCAACGGCTGGGCGCGGTGCCCAGCGCCACGTATGGTTCTTCGTGCGCGGTGGGGTGGTTGATGCCCCAGGCCCGGACGATGGCCCGCAGCGTGAAGGCGAGCATGGTCAGGATCAGCAGCATGAAGATGCCGGTGAGTGCGGCGTCGACATAGTTGTTGGTGACGATGCGCTGCATTTCCTCCACCGTCTTGGCCGGTGCCAGGAGTTTGCCGTCGGCGGCAGCCTGCGCGTACTTCTGCGCAGCGGCCGTGAAGCTGATTGGGCCGCTGAGCTTTTCCCAGCCGGCGGTGAGCGTGCACACGCACAGCCAGATCGCCGGGATGCCCGGCACCAGCACGTAGCGTTCACGCTTGAGCTTCACCGTCACCACCGTGGCCAACATCAGTGCCACCGCCGCCAGCATCTGGTTGGCGATGCCGAACAACGGCCACAACGTGTTGATGCCGCCCAGCGGATCGACCGCGCCCTGGTACAGGAAGTAACCCCACAGGCCCACGCAGATCGCCGTGGCCAGCAGATTGCCGGTCCACGACTCGGTGTGCTGCAGCGGCTTGTGGATGAGGCCGGCGATCTCCTGGATCATGAAGCGGCCCACGCGCGTGCCGGCATCAACCGTGGTCAGGATGAACAGCGCTTCGAACAGGATGGCGTAGTGGTACCAGAACGCCATCATGCCTTCGCCCGGGATGATGCCGTGCAGCAGCTGGGCCATGCCCACGGCCAGCGTGGGCGCACCGCCGGCGCGGCTCAAGATGCTCGACTCGCCGATGTTCTTGGCGGTGTTGAGCAGCTCGTCGGGCGTGACCACGAAGCCCCACTGGCTGATCGCGGTGGCAGCCGATTGCGCGGTGGTGCCGATCAAGGCAGCTGGCGAGTTCATCGCGAAGTACACGCCCGGATGCAGCGAGGCGGCGGCCACCAGCGCCATGATGGCGACGAAGGCCTCCATCAGCATGCCGCCGTAGCCGATCATGCGCGCCTCGCCTTCATTGGCGATCAGCTTGGGCGTGGTGCCCGAGGCGATGATCGAGTGCCAGCCCGACACTGCGCCGCAGGCGATGGTGATGAACAGGAACGGGAACAGGTTGCCCTGGAACACCGGGCCGGTGCCATCGATGAACTTGGTGACGGCCGGCATCTGCAGCGTGGGCGCGGCCAGGAAAATGGCCAGTGCCAGCAGCAGGATGGTGCCGATCTTGAGGAAGGTGGAAAGGTAATCGCGCGGCGCCAGCAGCAGCCACACCGGCAGTACCGAAGCGCAGAAGCCGTAGGCGATCAGCAGCCAGGCCAGCGACTTGGCATCGAAGTCGAACACCGCCGACCAGGTCGGCGAGGCCGCCACGTGCGCACCGAACCAGATCGAGCTCAGCAGCAGGATCAGGCCGATGATCGATACTTCGAGAATCTTGCCCGGCCGCAGCCAGCGCAGATAAATACCCATCAGCAGCGCGATCGGTATCGTCGCCGCCACGGTGAAGGTACCCCAGGGACTGTGCGTCAGCGCCTTGACCACCACCAGCGCCAGCACCGCCAGCACGATCATCATCAGCACCAGCACGCCGAACATGGCGACCACGCCGGCGGTTGGGCCCAGTTCGTCGCGCAGCATATTGCCCAGCGAGCGGCCGTCACGTCGCACCGAGAGGCCCAAGATCATGAAGTCCTGCACCGCGCCGGCAAACACCACGCCGAACAGGATCCACAGCGTGCCGGGCAGGTAACCCATCTGTGCGGCGAGCACCGGGCCCACCAGGGGACCTGCGCCTGCAATGGCCGCGAAGTGGTGGCCGAACACCACCCACTTGTCGGTCGGTACGTAGTCCAGTCCGTCGTTGCGCAGCACGGCCGGCGTGGCCCGGCTCGGGTCCATGCGCAGCACTTTGTCGTTGATGAACTTGCTGTAGAAGCGGTAGCCGATCACGAACACGGCGATGGCCGCGGCGACCAGCCAGATCGCGTTGATCGGTTCACCCCGGCGCAGCGCGACCACGCTCAGACACCAGGCGCCAACGATGGCGATGGCGGCCCACAGGATTTTCCCTGCCGGACTTGGTTTGACGGCGACGGTAGACATTCGCGTTGGCTCCTGGAGGGTCCCCGGCAAGGGTCGCCCTGGGGGCGGCGGGGGTCAACAACATATTGCGTCGCCTCGCATTAGCCATTGGTCGAATGGGCGAACGGCGCGTGCGCATGCGCGGGCTTCCCGGCCGGCGCGTACACTGGCGGTCTGTCAGCCGCCGCGCGCGGCCTTGCTGAAGCGATGAAGAGGCGAGGATTTTTCCATGATCCGCGAGATCCTGAAGATGGGCGACCCACGGCTTTTGCGGGTGGCCCCGCCGGTGCCCGATGCGATGATCGGCAGCGCGGAACTCGATGCGCTGATCGCCGACATGTTCGACACCATGCACGAGGCCGGCGGCGTGGGTCTTGCTGCACCGCAGATCGGCGTTGACCTGCAACTGGTGATCTTCGGCTTCGACCGTTCGGAGCGCTATCCGGATGCCCCTGCGGTGCCGCGCACCATCCTGCTCAATCCGGTGCTCACGCCGCTCTCGCAGGACATGGAGGAGGGCTGGGAAGGTTGTCTGTCGGTGCCCGGTCTGCGCGGCGCTGTGAGTCGCTATTCGTTGATCCGTTATCAGGGGATTGATCCGCAGGGTGTGCAGATCGATCGCAACGCCGAAGGGTTTCATGCGCGTGTGGTGCAGCATGAGTGCGATCACCTGATCGGGCGGTTGTATCCGTCGCGGATCACGGATTTCAGCAAGTTTGGGTATACCGAGGTGCTGTTTCCGGGGATGGATCCGGGGGCGGATGAGTGAGCCCCGCTTTGCTCCCTCTCCCCTCTGGGGTGAGGGGCCAACCTAGCCTCATTGTGTGGACGAGCCGCTCCTGCTCGTCATTCCTGCGTATGCAGGAAGAGCTTCTCAACAGCCGAAAGGTTAGTCATCCAGTGACTTTGCGCTTGGTTGTCGCGATTAGGCGACCTGGCTCGCCTGCCGCGGGCTTCCGTCCTCCTGCCGGAGGCCGGGTTACTTTCTCTTGCTTGCCCA
>NZ_JPLA01000038.1 GCF_001010355.1 Dyella japonica DSM 16301
AAGCCCGCGGCAGGCGAGCCGGGTCGCGATGACGCGACAATCGAAGACCAACGCTAGTGGATGACCAGCCGTTCGGCTGTTGTAAAGCGCTTCCGGCCGGCACCGGGATGACGAGCAAAAGAAGACTGCGTCACTTCCAAACGGCGAGGCAAGGTTGGCCCCTCACCCCAACCCTCTCCCCAAAGGGGAGAGGGAGCAAAGAGCCAGGTGGCCAGCGCGAGGACCAACCCTCCCTACGGAACCCCACCCTCGCGCACCAACGCCATCACCTCATAACACGCACCCATGGTGTGATAGTCGGTCTTGCCGGCAGGACTCTTCTCGTCATCGATCTTGTGATTGTCGCGAGTGAGGATGCGAAACCACGCCCCATACGTGTGGTCGACAAAATACTTCCACGAATACGCCCACAGCTTCTCGTACCACGCGTCGTATTCGGCCAGCCCCGTGCGCGCATGCAGCAGCGCGGCGGCGGCGAGCGATTCTGCCTGCACCCAGAAATACTTGTCGTCGTCGCAGACCTTGCCGTCGGGTGCAAAGCCATAGGCCATGCCGCCGAACTCGTTGTCCCACGAGCGTGCGAGTGCGGTATCGAACAGATGCTTGGCGGTGGGCACCAGCCAGTCCTTTTCGATGCCGCGTTCGAGCAGCAGCGGTTCCATGATCAGCAGCAGCTTGGCCCACTCGGTCTGATGGCCGGGCTGGAAACCCCACGGGCGGAACAGGTGCTTGGGATCGTCGAGGTGGTATTTCCAGTCGACATTCCAGTTGACGTCGTAGTGTTCCCACACCAGGCCATCGGCCTTGGCCGCCTGGCGGCGTGTCATATGGTCGGCCAGCTCCAGCGCGCGTTCCAGATAGCGCGGCTCGTCGCTGGCCTGATACGCCGCGAGCATCGCCTCGCACATGTGCATATTGGCGTTCTGGCCGCGGTAATCGCTGAAGTGCCAGTGTTCGTCGGCTTCATCGCGATAGAGGCCCGCATCGGCATCCCAGTAGCGCTGTTCAAGCAGCTCCCAGGTTTCGTCCATCCATGCTTCGGCCTCGTGCACGCCGGCTTTCTTGGCGGTCGAGTAGGCGAGCAGCACGAAGGCCACACCGTAGGCGTGATAGGTGGTGTCTTCCGGCTTGCCGTCGCGGATGGTCCACGCATAGCCGCCGGTGGCGGGGTTGCGGTGCACCTCGCGCAGGTAACGCAGGCCGTGATGCACGGCGTCGAGATACTCGGGGTTGCCGAACTCGTTGTACGCCATCGCGTAGTTGAAGACGAAGCGCGTGCTGCTAACCAGGTGACGATGGCTGCGGTCGTAGATCGTGCCGTCGTCCCTGTAGTAGTGGAAAAAGCCACCGGCAGGATCGATCGCATGAGGGTGATAGAACGCCATCGTGGCGGCGATGTGTTCGCGCAGGAACGCCTCGTTGCGAAAATCAGGCGTCAGGGTCATGCGTACGTCTCCATGAAGTTGAGCACTTCGGCTTCATCGGGGATGGCCGAGAACGAACCCTGGCGCGTCACGGTGAGTGCGCCACAGGCCGCTGCGAAGCGCAGGGCTGCATGCAGGCGGGGCAGTTCGGTGATCAGATGATCGATGCGGTCGTCGCTGTGTTCGAGCTTGGCCAGCTGATAGAGCAGGCCGCCGACGAAGGCGTCGCCCGCGGCGGTGGTGTCCACCGCAGGCACGGCATACACCGGCAACTCGCCTTCCACGTCGGGATGGAACCAGCGCAGCGCCTTCGGACCATCGGTGATGATGACCAGACGCGTACGCCCTTCCCACAGTTTTTCCAGCGTGGCTTCTTCGCCGTCGACGGCGAGCCAGGCGAATTCCTCGGCGCTCAGCTTCACTACGTCGGCCAGATGCAGCGCCGGCCACAACAGCGGACGCGGCTCCACGTCGCGCGGCCACAATGCCGGACGCAGGTTGAGGTCGAAGCTCACCAGTGCGCCGGCCTCGTGCGCGCGGCGCATGCCTTCGCGGGTGGTTTCGGCGAGCGCCGCATCAGTCATGCTGTTGGAGCAGACATGGAACACGGCGGTGCCCCGAAAGCATTCCGCATGGAAATGCACGGGACGGAACAACAGGTCGGCCGACGGCGGGCGATAGAAGCTGAAGCTGCGCTCGCCGTGGGCATCCAGCGACACGAAGGCAAGCGCGGTGTTCGCTTCGTCCGTGCGCGCAACGCCATCGGTGTTCACGCCGAAGCGCTGCAGGCTGGCCAGCAGGAAATCGCCGAACATGTCCTCGCCGAGCATGCCGGCAAACGCCGCATCACCGCCCAGACGGGCGACGGCGACGGCGACGTTGGCGGGTGCGCCGCCGGCATAGGGCACGAAACTGCGGGGGAAGCCGGCTTCATCGCCGCCTTCACTGTGGAAATCGATCAGCGCTTCGCCGAAACAGAGGATGGTGCGTGACATCGACAAAGACTCAATGTTGGGGAACAACGGGATCGCGAACCAGCGAGCCGCGCAGACCGTAGAACACGATGTAGCCGTAGCACAGCAACGGCAGGATGAAGGCGTGCTGGATGCCCATATGGTCGGCCAGCGCGCCCTGCGCCAGCGGCAGCAGCGCGCCGCCGACGATGGCCATGATCAGCAGGCTGGACGCCTTGCCGGTGAGCGGACCCATGCGTTCGATGCCGAGCGCAAAAATGGTCGGGAACATGATGGAGTTGAACAGGCCGATCGCGATCACGCTGACCATCGCCACGTCGCCATGGGTGAGCATGGTGGTGAGCACCAGCAGGCCCGCGACACCGGCAAACACCGCCAGCAGCTTGCGCGGATTGATCATCACCAGCAGGGCCGAACCGGCCAGGCGTCCGACCATCGCGCCGCCCCAGTACAGCGACACGTAGTGCGCGGCCTGCAGCTCGCTCATGTGGCCGATCTCAGGCAGCGACAGGTAGTTGACCAGGAAGCTGCCGATGGACACTTCCGCGCCCACGTAGAAGAAGATCGCCAGCACGCCGAAGAACACATGGCTGTGGCGCAGCGCGTCCATCAGCGTGTGATGTGTGCTGTCAGCCGCTTCGGTCGACTCGGTCAGCGGCGGCAGCCGGAACAGCCACACGCCCACGGCCAGGATCAGCAAGGCGCAGCCAAGGCCCAGATACGGCTTCTGCACCAGCTCGGCCTGCTTCTGGCGATAGCTGGACAGCTGCTGCGCCGTTTCCGGCGTCAGGCTCGCGCGTACCTTGGCGAACTGCGCATCGCCGCTGGCATCCAGATGCGACGAAGCGAGCTTGTCCAGCGCCTGGGCAAGATTGGCGGACGGCAACGCAGCGAGCTGCTGCGGCGACAGCGCGGAAAGCGTGGCCAGCAGCGGTGCGCCGGCGAGGCGGTCCAGTGCGTGCGGCAGCTGATCCTGCGGGAGCTGCGCGATGGCCGCGGCCACATCGCTGGCGGGCAGGCGATCGAGCGCCGTCGCGGCGGCATCGTTGAGCGCGGCAACCAGACGTTCCGGCGGTGCCTGGCGAAGCGCATCAACGGCCTGCGCAGGCGGCGCATCGTTGAGCGTCTGCACCAGCTGCACGGTTTCCGGCGCCTTGCGCACGGCGTCGGGCACGGTGAACGCCACGGCGGAAAGAATCAGCAGACCGCCAAACCAGGGGCCCAGCGTAGTGCCCAGCGAATTCATCGCCTGCGCCAGCGTGAGGCGGCTGGAACTGGTGCGTTCCGGACCCAGCAGCGCTACGTACGCATTTGCTGCAACCTGCAGCACGGTGATGCCAGTGGCCAGCACGAACAGCGCTGCGAGAAATGCCGCATACGAATGCAGCAGCGCCGCCGGCCAGAAACCGAACGCGCCCACGGCAGCAATCGTCAGGCCCGCCACAATGCCTTTCTTGTAACCAAGCGCCGCGACCAACCGCCCCGCCGGCAACGACATCAAGAAGTACGCGCCGAAAAAGGTGAACTGCACCAGCATCGCCTGTGCGTAGTTCAACTCGAACACGGTCTTGAGATGCGGGATCAGGATGTCGTTGAGGACGGTCAGGAAACCCCACATGAAGAAAATCGTGGTGGTGACCGCCATCGCCATCGGATAGTCGGTGTAGCGCGTCGAACCGGTGGTCGACGACGACGTCGCCGACTGGATAGGTGGTGCTGCGAAGGCCATGCGGAATCCGTGGGTCAGGAAAGAGGACAGCTGCTTTCGCGCACGACCAGTTCCACCGGCGCGATGATGGTGCCCGAAGGCGCCTGCGGATCGCGCAGGCGAGCGAGTAGCATGTCGGCCGCCTGCCGTCCGCGTGCGCGCGGTGCGGTGGTCAACGTGGTGAGCGAGGGCATGCTCATCGACGCTTCGGCGATGTCGTCGAAGCCGGTCACCGCGAAATCGCGCCCCGCCTGTCGACCATGCTGGTGCAGGCCAAGCATCAGGCCCAGCGCCACGGCGTCGTTGTAGCAAACCGCGGCCGTGGGTGCGGCGCCCGAGCCTTCGAACAAGGCACCGGCAGCGCGCGCGGCGTCCATGCGCGTGGGGGTGCTCTGCACGCGCCAGTGCGATTCGATCGCAAGGCCGGCCGCATTCATGGCCTGTGTGTAGCCCGCATGGCGTTCGCGGGTGGAGCTGGCATGGTCATGCCCGCCGAAGAAGGCGATATGGCGATGCCCCTGGGAAATCAGATGTTCGGTGGCCTGGCGGGCGCCGCGCTCGTTGTCGAGCATCAGACGATCCCAGTGCGCGTATTCGGGGAGCTCGCCGCCCAGCTCGCGGTTGAACAGCACCACCGGGGTGTGTGTGCCAACGGCGGCCAGCACCTTGCGCGCTTCGCTGTCCTCGGCGGGCGACAGGATGATGCCGCCCGGTCCATGTTCGATCAGCGAACCGAGCACGGCATGCTCGCGCTCGGCCGAATCACCCGAGCTGCCGAGCAGGGTGACGAAGCCGGCCGTGCCCAGCGCATCGTCCACGCCGGCGGCAAACTCGGCGAAGAACGGGTTCGCCAGTTCATTGATGACCAGGGCCACGCTCGACGACGTACGCCGGCGTAGGTTGGCCGCAGCCCGGTTGTAGACGTATCCCTGGCGCCGCAGTTCTTCCTCGACCCGTGCCCGGGTAACCTTGTTCACGAGGGGACTGCCACGCAGCACCAGGGAAACCGTGGCGCGGGACACACCGCAGCCGGCTGCGATGTCGTTGAGTGTGATCTTTCTACCGACCGGGGTCTGGCTTTCCATCGCAGGCCTGGGTTGATTGGAACGATCCAAAGGTACCTGCCTCCGCGCACGAACGAAACCGATTTCGATGGCGCGACGCAGCATGCAACGATGCCTGCAGAGATGTTAGCGTCAGGCGAAATTAGAACGATTCAAATCCACTCTTTCGGGGAATTCTATGCGTAATTCGCGTTTCCGTGCATGGCTGCCCACTTTGCTGGCCGCGGCGGTCTCGATTTCCCTCGCTGCGCCGGCCTGCGTGCGGGCTGCCGAGGGGCATTCGGCCGATGTGGACCCCCGCATCGGCACCGGCGGCGACGGGCATACCTTCCCTGGCGCCACGGTGCCGTTCGGCATGATCCAGCTGTCCCCGGACTCGGCCATGCCCGATTTCAAGCACGCCTATAAGTGGGCGGCCGGCTACCAGTACGGCGACAGCAGCCTGCTGGGCTTCTCCCATACCCATTTTTCCGGCTCGGGCCATTCGGACCTGGGCGACGTGCTGGTGATGCCGATTGCCGGCGACGTGCGCCTGGAGCAGGGCGACCCGGCCAAGCCGGGCAGCGGCTACCGCTCCCGCTTCAGCCATGACAGCGAAGTGGTGCAGGCAGGTTATTACGCCGTGACGCTCAGCGATTACGGCGTGCGCGCCGAGCTGACCGCTGGCCGCCGCATCGGCTGGCACCGCTATACCTTCCCTGCCGGCAAGCCCGCGCACCTGTTGCTGGATCTGCGTCCTAGCATCTACGACTACGCCGGCAAGGTGCTGTGGGCCAGCCTGCGCGTGCACGACGACGGCACGGTCACCGGCTGCCGCACCACGCGCGGCTGGGCGCCAGGTCGCGAACTCTGTTTCGCTATGCGTTTCTCGCAGCCGATGCAGGCGCGCACGCTGTACAACCGCGAGACCGACCTGACCTACAAGGGCTTCAAAGGTCCGGGTGAACAGCCGGAAGACCACGACGCGCAAAGTGGCCGCGCCCTCGTTGGCGTGTTCGACTTCGGTGCGCTCAAGCAGCCGCTGGGCGTGAAGGTGGCCATCTCGCCGGTGAGCGAAGCCAAT
Source organism: Dyella japonica DSM 16301 (assembly GCF_001010355.1). GTDB lineage: Bacteria > Pseudomonadota > Gammaproteobacteria > Xanthomonadales > Rhodanobacteraceae > Dyella > Dyella japonica. Next base: position 6,234 of record NZ_JPLA01000038.1, read on the forward strand.
GCCATCGCAAACCTGGATGCCGAAGGCCAGGGCTGGGATTTCGATGCGCGCCGCGCCGAAGCCCGCAGCCAGTGGGACAAGGCGCTCGCCTCCATCGACGTGGAAGGCAGCAAGGATCAGCGCGTCGGTTTCTACACCTCGCTGTATCACGCGCTGCTGTCGCCCACCCTCAGCATGGACGTGAATGGCCAGTTCCGCGGCGCGGACAACGCCGTGCACGAGGCCGTCGACAAGAACGGCAAGTTCGAATTCCACTCCACCTGGTCGCTGTGGGACGTCTACCGCGCCCAGCAGCCGCTGGTGGCGCTGCTGATGCCCGAACGCAGCACCGACTTCATCCGCTCGCTGATCGCCTCGCGCGAAACCAGCCCGTTCGGCATCCTGCCGGTGTGGGCGTACCAGGGCCTGGAGACGTGGTGCATGATCGGCTACCACGCCGTGCCGGTGATCGCCGACGCCTATGTGAAGGGCGTGCGCGGCTTTGATGCCGATGCGGCGCTGAAGGCGATGGTGGCCAGCGCCACCTATGCGCCCTACGGCGACCTGGGCGACTACATGAAGCTCGGTTACGTACCCATCGACAAGGAGCCGGAGGCGGCTTCCAAGACGCTGGAATACGCCTATGACGACTGGTCGCTGGCGCAGATGGCCAAGGCGATGGGGCGCAAGGAGATTGCCGCCACCTTCGACAAGCGCGCCGGCAACTGGCGCAATGCCTACGATCCCAAGACCGGCTTCATGCGCGCCCGCAAGACCGATGGCAGCTTCCGCGAACCGTTCAGCCCGGACGCGGCCGGCTATGGCAGCGACTACACCGAAGGCAATGCCTGGCAGTATTCCTGGTATGTGCCGCAGGACGTGGCCGCGCTGATCAAGGCGATGGGTGGCGACCAGAACTTCGTCACCAAGCTCGACAGCGTGTTCGAGGCCAAGGTCGACAAGTCGCACTTCGCCAACGTCGAGGACATCACCGGCCTGATCGGCTGGTATGCGCACGGCAACGAGCCCAGCCATCACCTGGCCTATCTCTACGACTACGCCGGCGCGCCGTGGCAGACGCAGAAGCGCCTCAAGCAGATCATGGACAGCCAGTACGCCACCCGCCCCGATGGCCTGGCCGGCAATGACGATCTGGGCCAGATGTCGGCCTGGTACATCTTCACGGCGCTGGGCTTTTACCCAGTGACGCCGGCCAGTGACGAGTACGCCATTGGCCGCCCGTTCGTGAGCAGCGCCACCCTGCACCTGTCCAATGGCAAGACCTTCAAGGTCACCGCCGAGCCGCTGGACGACGCCCATCCCTACGTCGGTGCAGTCACCCTCAACGGCAAAGCGCTGGACCGGGTGTTCCTGCGCCATGCCGAAATCGTGTCCGGCGGCGAGCTGCACTTCACCATGCAGGCCGAGCCGAACCGGGCCTGGGGGCAGGCTGTGAGCGCCCGTCCGGCCTCGATGAGCGTGTCCGTGAGCAAAGCCCCCAGGTAACTCCGACTAAAGTGTCGTCAAAACGCCACTTTAAGAGGTGGCGTTCTCTGGGGTGATTCTGCAACCATGCCTGACATGTTGCGCTCATCCTGGAAATTGGCGTCGACGCTGCGGCCGGCCATGAAGGACCGCGTCGCCCTGCGCTGGCGCCTGGGCGGCCTGCTGGCGGCCGTGCTGGTGATCGTGGCCTTGCCGTATGTGGTCACGCGCAGCGGCGCCAGCGAGGCCATCCTCGCCAATGAGCGGGTCACCCACTCCAGCGAGGTGAAGTCGCTCACCTATCGCATCGCCTATGTCACGCGGGACAGCGAGGCGGCCATCTACCGCCTGATCCACGGCGACGCCGACACGACCGTGCGCATGCGCGCCGAACGGGCCGCCCACGAAACCCCGGGCCTGCTGCAACAGCTGCGCGACATGACGCGCGACAGCCCGGACCAGCAGGCCCTGATCGGCTCGCTCAGTTCCACCGTGAGCGGTCGCCTCGCCTTGAGCGGGCAGGCCATCATGCGGCACGACCACGGCGATGAAGCCGGCGCCTCCGATGCGATGCGCGACTCCGGCACGCTGTTCAAGATGGACGACCTGATCGACGGCATCGTGCGCAACGAGAACACCACGTTGCTCAGTCGCCGCGATGCGGCCAGCCGCGAATCGTTCAACAGCGCCCTGGCCCTGACCATCACCGCGATCGCCCAGGTGTTGCTGCTGACCATCGTGGTGATCGTGTCCGAACGCCAGATCAGCCGTCGCCTGCGCGCGGAAGTGCGCGAAGGCCAGGCGGTGCAGCGTTCGCAACTCATTGTGCAGGCCGTGCGCGAACCGATCGCCTTGCTCGACGCCAGCCTCGGCACCTTGCTGGTGAATGCCGCTTTTGGCGAGCTCTACGGCCTGCCGCCCGATTTCCGACAATCGCTGCCGCTGACCGACATCGGCGATGGCGCCTGGACCGACGGCGCGCTGCTGCAACGTCTCAACGACGTGCTGCTGTTGGACCGCGAATTGTGGGACTACGAGCTGATCCAGCGCACGGTGGACGGCGTCGATCGCCACGTGGTGATCAATGCCCGTCGTCTCGAACAGGACAACGGCGGCGATCCGGTGCTGCTGCTTACCTTGAGCGATGTCACCGCGCGCGCCCTGGTCGAGCAGCAGGTGAAGGAACTCAACCGCCAGCTCGAAGGCAAGATCGAGCAGGTGTCCGATGTGAATCGCGAGCTGGAAGCCTTCAGCTATTCGGTGTCGCACGACCTGCGCGCGCCGTTGCGTCACATCAGCGGCTTCGCCGGCAAGCTGCAGCAGCATCTGGGCGACGCGGCGGACGAACGCTCGCGCCACTACATCGAAGTGATCAACGACGCCGCCAAGCGCATGGCGCTGCTGATCGAAGACCTGCTGGTGTTCTCACGCCTGGGCCGCGGCGCCCTGCGCCTGCAGCCGGTGGACATGCAGTCGCTGGCCGACGAGGCGCGCGCACTGGCCGAGACGGATGCGCACGGCCGCCATATCGTGTGGTCAATCGCGCCGCTGCCGATCGTCATCGGCGACGAGAACATGTTGCGCACGGTGTGGCAGAACCTGCTGGGCAATGCGGTGAAGTACACCGGCAAATGCGAGGTGGCGCGCATCGACGTGGACGTGCAGCGCCATCGGGACGGCAGCTACGAATTCGTGGTGAGCGACAACGGCGCCGGTTTCGACATGCAATACGCGGGTAAACTGTTCGGCGTGTTCCAGCGCCTGCATCGGGCCTCGGAATTCCCGGGCAACGGCATCGGCCTGGCCAATGTGCGTCGCATCGTCACGCGACACGGCGGACGCGTCTGGGCCGATGCCCAGCCAGGGCAGGGCGCGCGTTTCCACTTCACACTGCCGTCTTCGGACCTCGCAGAAAGCTTCGCGCAGAGGCGCCAATGAACCACGACCTCCGTACCATCCTGCTCGTCGAGGACAGTCTCGCCGACGCTGAAATGGCTTTGGACGCGCTTGCCGGTGCCCATCTGGCCAATCCCGTGGTGCACGTCGAAGACGGCGTGGACTGCCTGGACTACCTTTATTGCCGCGGCGAATGGGCCGGGCGCGAGCCGACCGATCCGGCCGTGGTGCTGCTGGACATCAAGATGCCGCGCATGAGTGGGCTGGAAGTGCTCACGCAGTTGCGCGCCGACGATCGATTCCGCCGCGTGCCGGTGGTGATTCTGTCATCGTCGCGGGAGGAGAGTGATCTGGCGCGCAGCTGGGACATCGGCGCGAACGCCTACGTGATCAAGCCGGTGGATGTGGACCAGTTTTTTGAAGCGGTGCGAACCGTGGGGCAGTTCTGGGCAGTGCTCAATCAGGCACCTGACCATATCTGAATGGGACGAATGTTAGGGGTGGATCCACGACAGGGTGGCTGACAGTGGATAGGCAGCAATGGGCGTTACCCCGAATCCGTGTACTGCAGATCGAGGATAGCCAGCTCGATGCAGAGCTCGTGTTGTCCGAGCTGGACGCCGATCACATCGAATACGACGTGACCCTGGTGGACGCCGAGCGCGAGTACCTCTCGGCGCTGGAGGATTTCCAGCCGGATATCGTGTTGTCCGACTTGAGCATGCCGGGCTTCTCCGGGCAGCGCGCGCTGGACATTCTGCGCGAACGCGACCAGGACCTGCCCTTCATCTTCGTCTCCGCCACGCTGGGTGAAGAAGCGGCGATTGAGGCGCTGCGCAATGGCGCAACCGATTACATCCTCAAACAGAATCCTGCGCGACTGGCCTCGGCTGTACGTCGCGCCATGCGCGAGGCCGAAGCGCAGCGTGCGCGTCGACGCGCGGAAACCGAGCTGATCCGCGCGCAGCGCTTCGAGAGCCTGGCGATGCTGGCGGGCGGCCTGAGCCACGACCTGCGCAATCTGCTGCAACCCTTGTTGCTCGCCGGCGACAGCCTGCAGGACTACCAGGACGATCCGCGGCTTGCTCGCCTCGGACGCCTGGTGCGCGACTGCGGCAAGCGCGGCCTGGACATGGTGCATTCCATGTTGTCCTTTGCGCGCGGTGCACGCCGCGCCGAGCAGGTGCGCGTGGGCGCGCTGCTCGAAGCGCTTGGCCTGCTGCTGCAAGGCAGTGTGCCGCGCAATGTGGCGCTGGAACTGGATGCCTACGATCCCGACCTGAGCTTCGACGGCAATCACACCGAGTTGCAGCAGTGCCTGCTCAACCTCAGCCTCAATGCGCTGCAAGCCATGCCTGAAGGCGGCAAACTGCGCATCAGTGCAACGCTGGCCAGCCTGCCGGAAAACTTCTTCCTGCCCGGCGAGGAAAGCCGCGAAGGCAACTACGTCTGCCTTAGCGTGATCGATACCGGCACCGGCATGGACGAAGCGGCGATGCTGCATCTGTTCGAGCCGTTCTACACCACCAAGGAAAGCGGCACCGGCCTGGGGCTGGTGTCGTGCAAGCGCATCATCACCGCGCATGGTGGCGTGATGCGGGTGGAGAGCGTGCTGGGCGAAGGCACCAGCTTCCATATGCATATTCCGCTGATGCAGCAGCCGGCCGATGTGGTGGGCGAGGAAGAAACCGCGAACCTGCAAGGCGAAGCCGAGCGCGTGCTGGTGGTGGTGGAAGAAGCCGGCCAGCTGTCCCTGCTGGTGGACACGCTCGATTCGTGGGGCTATCAGGCGCACGCCAGCCAGAGCGGCACGGCCGCCTTGCAATGGCTGGAGGCGCAAGGCGTTCCCGATCTCGTCGTGCTCGACGCCGATATGAATCTGTTCACGGGCGTGCGCACGCTGGCGGCCTTGTTCGACCATGGTTATCGCGGTGCGGTGCTTTTGCTGGCGCGCCCGGATGCGCCACCGGATATGGATGAGTTGCCGGTGATGGAGCATCTGTATCTGGTGGACAAGCCGGTTTCAACGTTGCGGTTGTTGAAGACGGTTAGGGATGCGTTGGAGGAGAGTACCGGGGGGGATGGGCCGCAGGGGCCGGTGTGAAGTTTTTGCTCCCTCTCCCCTGCGGGGAGAGGGTTGGGGGGAGGGGCCAACCTAGCCTCGT
>NZ_JPLA01000039.1 GCF_001010355.1 Dyella japonica DSM 16301
CCCCCGCTCAAACCCCCAAAGCTCGACATCCCGCCCACTCTGTTGCATACGTATTCACTTCAACGAACCGGCACTGCCAGCGCAGAATCGCCGGACTCTGGATTGGGGAGAGGCAATGAATCTGAATTCCACACCGACGTCGACGACCTCCGTCGGTGACCTCGGGCAACACGCAACTGCACGTGTCGTCTTGATCGCTGCGGCCGCCGCACTCGGCGGCTTCCTGTTTGGCTTCGATACCGCCGTGATCAACGGCGCGGTCGATGCCGTACGCGGTAACTTCGGGCTGGATGCGGCCCACATCGGTTTCGCCGTGTCGTGTGCGCTGCTCGGCTCCGCTGCCGGCGCGTGGTACGCCGGTCCGCTCGCCGACCGCGTCGGCCGCGTCCGCGCGATGCAGGTCGCCGCGGTATTGCTGGCCCTGAGTGCGTTGGGTGCGGGCCTGGTGAATGGCGTGGGCCTGCTGGTGTTCTGGCGCCTGGTGGGCGGCATCGGCGTGGGCGTGGCCTCGGTGATCGCGCCGACCTATATCGCGGAGATCTCGCCTGCCGCCGTGCGCGGCCGGCTCGGTTCGCTGCAGCAGCTGGCCATTGTGCTCGGCATCTTCGCTGCACTGCTTAGCGATGCATGGCTGGCCGGTACGGCCGGCGGCGCCTCGCACAAGCTGTGGTTCAACCTCGAGGCATGGCGCTGGATGTTCCTGGTCGCCGTGGTGCCTGCATTGATCTACGGCTCGCTGGTGCTCGGCGTGCCCGAATCGCCGCGCCACCTGGTGGCCAAGGGTCGCCTGGTGGAAGCCAAGGACGTGCTGCGCCAGGTGCTGGCGATGCACAACGAGGCCGCGCTGGATGCCAAGGTGAAGGACATCCAGGAGAGCCTGCATTCGGAATACCGCCCCACCCTGAAGGACTTGCGCGGCCCGCGCTTTGGCCTGCTGCCGGTGGTGTGGATCGGCATCCTGCTGTCGGTGTTCCAGCAGTTCGTCGGCATCAACGTCATCTTTTATTACTCGTCCACGCTGTGGCATTCGGTGGGCTTCAGCGAGGCCGATTCGTTCTCCATCACAGTGGCCACCTCGGTGGTGAACGTGCTGGTGACCCTGGTCGCCATCGCGCTGGTCGATCGCATCGGCCGCAAGCCGCTGCTGGTGATTGGCTCGGCCGGCATGGTCGTCACGCTGGGGGCGATGGCGTGGTGCTTCTCGCAGGCCACCGGCAGCGGCGCCACGCTCAGCCTGCCGGCGCCGTGGAACATGGTGGCCCTGGTCGCCGCCAACGCCTACGTGGTGTTCTTCGGCCTCAGCTGGGGTCCGATGGTGTGGGTGCTTCTGGGCGAGATGTTCCCCAACCGGATCCGCGCCATCGCGCTGGCCGTGGCCGCCGCCGCCCAGTGGCTGGCCAACTTCGCCATCACCAGCACCTTCCCGTCGCTGGCCGAAATGGGCCTGGCCTTTGCCTATGGCCTGTACGCCGCGTTTGCCCTGATTTCGCTGGTCTTCGTGCTGAAGGCGGTGCGTGAGACCAAGGGCATCGAGCTGGAAGACATGCAGAGCTGAGGTTTTTCCTGCGCCATGGTCGCCGAGATGCGATCATGGCGCATGACTGATTTCCGCACGCTCCCCCTCAAGCCCGCGTTGCTCGCCAGCGTGGAAACCCTCGGCTTTACCGAGATGACTCCTGTGCAGGCGCAGAGCCTGCCACCCATCCTGGAAGGGCGCGACGTGATCGCGCAGGCCCGTACCGGCAGCGGCAAGACCGCGGCATTCGGGCTGGGCCTGCTGCAGCAGATCGACGTGGAGACGATCCGGCTGCAGGCGCTGGTGCTGTGCCCCACGCGCGAGCTGGCTGACCAGGTGAGCAAGGCGATCCGCAAGCTGGCGGCCAACATCCCGAATGTGAAGCTGCTGACGCTGTGCGGCGGCATGCCGCTGGGGCCTCAGCTCGCTTCGCTCACGCACGACCCGCATATCGTGGTCGGCACGCCGGGGCGCATCCAGGAACACTTGAAGCGCGCCAGCCTGCACGGTGGCGGCATCAAGGTGCTGGTGCTGGACGAAGCCGATCGCATGCTCGACATGGGCTTTTCCGAAGCCATCGACGACATCGTGGGGCGCATCGCCAAGCACCACCAGACGCTGCTGTTCTCGGCCACCTACGCCGAGGAAATCCGCCAGGTGAGCAAGCGCCTGCAGCGCGATCCAGTGGAAGTGACGGTGGAGACGCCGCATGAGGAAACCACCATCGAGCAGCGCTTCCACGAAGTGGACCCGGCGCAGAAACTCGATGCGCTCGCGCAACTGCTGGCCAAGGGCACGCTTCGTGAGGAACAGGCCCAGCACGCGCTGGTGTTCTGCAATATGCGCAAGGACGTGGATGCGGTCGCCGACGAACTGGACAAGCGCGGTTTCTCGGCGCTCGCCCTGCACGGCGACATGGAACAGCGCGATCGTGACGAAGTGCTGGTGCAGTTCGCCAACCGCAGCTGCGCCGTGCTGGTGGCCACCGACGTGGCCGCACGCGGTCTCGATATCGTGGCGCTGCCGTTGGTGGTGAGCTTCGATATTGCGCACGATCCGGATACGCACACCCATCGCGTGGGCCGCACCGGTCGCGCCGGTGAAAATGGCCTGGCCATTACGCTGGTGACGCCGCGCGAACGTCCCAAGGCGATCAATATCGAAGAACAGCTGGGCCAGCCGCTGCCGTGGCATCCGCTGCGGGTGGCGCCCTCGCGCGGCAAGCAGCTCAATCTTGCGCCGATGAAGACGCTGGTGATCGATGCCGGCCGCCAGGACAAGCTGCGACCCGGCGACATCCTCGGCGCACTGACCGGCGATGCCGGGCTGGACGCGAAGGACATCGGCAAGATCGACGTGTTCGCCACCCGTGCCTATGTGGCCATCCGTCGGGATCTTGCGAACAAGGCGCTGGAGCGGCTGCGCGCGGGCAAGATCAAGGGGCGCAATTTCCGGGTACGCTCACTGCACTGAGTGACCCGATGCCTCGCAACGCGCGAGGCTGCCCTTCGCAAAGGATGTCGTTTTCATGATACGCCGGCTCAGCTACGCGCTCGCCCTGATCGCCCTTGTCAGCTCTGCTTCCACCCACGCCGCCACGCCGGTGTATGGCTACCGCGTGGTGCACGTCTATCCGCACGACACCTCGGCGTATACGGAAGGCCTGTTCTACAAGGACGGCTTTCTGTACGAGAGCACCGGCGAAGCAGGCGAGTCGACCGTGCGCAAAGTGGAGCTGGAAACCGGCAAGGTGCTGCAGCGCCATGACGTGCCGGACGCGTATTTCGGCGAAGGCATCGTCGACTGGAACCATGAGCTGATCCAGCTCACCTGGAAGAGCGAGCTGGGTTTTGTCTACGACCTGGCCAGCTTCAAGCAGCAGCGCACCTTCCGCTATCCCGGCGAAGGCTGGGCGCTCACCCGCGACAGCAAGCATCTGTACATGAGCGACGGCTCGCCGGTGCTGCGCGTGCTCGATCCGAATACGCTCGCGTCCACCGGCAGCATCATGGTCACTGACAACGGCGAGCCGGTGAGCAATCTCAATGAGCTGGAATGGGTGAAGGGCGAGATCTACGCCAATGTGTGGATGACCAACCGCATCGCGCGCATCGATCCGGCCACCGGCCATGTCAATGGCTGGATCGACCTCAGCGGATTGCTCGATGTGAGCCGCCTGCCCGATCCGGGCAACGACGTGCTCAACGGCATTGCCTACGACGAGCAACACGATCGGCTATTCGTCACCGGCAAGCGCTGGCCCAAGTTGTTTGAGATCAGCCTGGTCAAGCCGTAAGTCCCTGCGGCCATCCAGCTGCACGCGTGTGCCCTGGCCTGGGTAGGGCCAAATGGCATGGTTCTGCGCGCCCGTATCGGCGATGTACAGTCGAAGGCTGATCACCGGGAGACCCGTATGCGCCTTGCCCCGTCCCTACTGCCGTTCGCGCTGTGCCTCGCCATCTCCACCGCCTATGCCGACGACGCGCCGGCACAGCCGCGCCAGCACGCATCGCTGCAAGCCTTGTCCACGGCGCCCAGCGAAGCGGAACTGCACGCCACCATCGCCAAGCTGGTGAACTTCGGCACGCGCCACACGCTGTCCGACACCAAGTCCGACAAGCGCGGTATCGGCGCTGCGCGGCGCTGGGTGAAGTCGCAGTTCGAGGAGATCTCCAAGGCTTGCGGCGGCTGCATCGAAGTGGTGACACCCTCGCAGATGTTCACCGGCAAGCGCATTCCGCAATCCACTGAAGTGATGGACGTGGTCGCGATCAAGCGCGGCAAGAGCGATCCCAAGCGCGTGCTCGTGATGACCGGCCATCTCGACTCGCGCGTCACCGACGTGATGAACGCCAAGTCCGATGCGCCCGGCGCAAACGACGATGCCTCCGGCGTGGCCGCCTTGATGGAAGCGGCGCGGCTGCTGTCCAAGGAAGACAACGACGCCACCCTGGTGTTCGCGGCGCTCTCCGGCGAGGAGCAGGGTCTGTATGGCGGCAAGGTGCTTGCCGACTACGCCGTTGCCCAGGGCTGGAATGTGCAGGCCGATCTCAACAACGACATCGTCGGCAACAGCCATGGCCTCAATGGCGTGCTCGACAACACCACGGTGCGCATCTTCTCCGAAGGCACCAAGACCAACGAAACGCCGGAGCAGGCGAAGTACCGCGCCTATCACGGCGGCGAGGTCGATTCGCCGTCGCGCAATGTGGCGCGCTACATGGAGCAGATGGCAACCGCGTACCTGCCGGACTTGCGCGTGCACATGGTGTATCGCACCGACCGCTACAGCCGCGGCGGCGACCAGGTGCCGTTCCTCGAAGCAGGCTACCCCGGTGTGCGCGTGACTGAAGGCCATGAGGATTACACCCGCCAGCACCAGGATCTGCGCAGCGAGAAGGGCATCAAGTACGGCGACACCATCGACGGCGTCGACTTCCGTTATCTCGCCCGGGTCACCGCACTCAACACGGTGACCATGGCGGCGCTGAGCCGCGCTCCGGCACCGCCGTCCGGCGTGAGCATCGAGGGCGCGCTGGCCAGCGACACCACCGTGCACTGGAAGAAAGTGCCGGGTGCGGCCGGCTACATCGTGCATTGGCGCGACACCACCGCGCCGCAGTGGCAGTACAGCCGCGTGGTCGGCGACAGCGACCAGGCGGTGATCAAGGACGTGGTGATCGATGACTGGTTCTTCGGCGTCTCGGCGGTTTCGGCCGACGGCTATGAAAGCCCCGTGGTGTTCCCGGGCGATGCCGGCAGCTTCGAACGCTCGCCCGCGCCGAAGTCGCCCTGAGCCGTGAGCGCTGAACCGCAAGGCCTTGCGAAACGCTAAGATGGTCCGGTGGCTGCTCCGGGGGGAGCAGCCACCGCATCCCGAGGGGATGCGTATCAATGGACGATACCAGGGGAAAATCGATGCTTCGCAAGACCTTCCTGCCGGCAGTGGCATTGCTGGCCGCTTTTGTACTCGCCGCACCGGTGGCGGCCATGCCCGAGGACGGCGAGCACCACAGCTCCGCCGAGGCGTTTGTCAGCTCGCTGCACCCGACCACCGGCGAAGTGTCCATTCCCGGCGCGCAGGCCACGCTGAAGCTGGCCAATGGCTACAGTTTTCTTTCCGCCGCCGATGCGCAGCGCGTGCTGACGCAGGCCTGGGGCAACCCGCCTGACGACAGCGTGCTGGGCATGATCATCCCCAGCACCGACGCGCATGCCGTGCTCGATGAGAAGACCTGGGCGGTGGTGGTCACCTTTGTCGACGAAGGCTATGTGTCCGACAAGGACGCCGAGAAGATCGACTATGACGACATGCTCAAGGACCTGAAGAAGGCCGCGCAAGACAGCAATCCCGAGCGCCTCAAGGAAGGCTATCCGGCCGTGGAACTGGTCGGCTGGGCCGAACCGCCGCACTACGACGAAGCCAGCCACAAGCTGTACTGGGCGCGCGACCTGAAGTTCAAGAAGGCCGACGGCAGCGCCGACGGGCAGTCGCTGAACTATGCGATCCGCGTGCTCGGCCGCAAGGGTTATCTCTCGCTCAATGCCATTGCACCGATCGACCAGCTGGCCCAGGTGCGCGCCGACATGCCCGACGTGGTGGCGATGGCGGAGTTCAATCCCGGCGAGCGTTATGCCGACTACAACTCGAGCACGGACAAGGCGGCGGCCTATGGCATCGCGGCGCTGGTGGCGGGCGGCATCGCCGCCAAGGCCGGTCTGTTCGCCAAGCTGGGCATCATGTTGCTGGCGCTCAAGAAGTTCGTGGTGATTGGTATTGCGGCGATTGGTGGGTTGTTCGCGAAGATTTTCAAGAAGAAGCAGGCCTGAGGCAGATCTGGCGCTGCGCTGCCTGTGGGTGGCGCAGCGATCACAGACCCTTGTAGGAGCGCACCCTGTGCGCGACCGGGCGATTCCTTTGGCTGCGCGTTCGCGCACAGGGTGCGCTCCTACAGGGAAGGGAATCGTCGTTAGCGATGGCTCTCCCACGGCACGCCGAGCGCAATCAAACGGCGCAATCCGTCGTCGCTGGGTTGCAACGCACGACTGCCGGCACGGCGACGCAACCAGCCTGCTTCCAACAAGGCGTCGGTGAGCGAAACACCGAGCGGGCCGCCCAGATGCAGGCGGCGTTCGGTCCAGTCCAGGCAGCTGCGTCCGGCCAGCGGCAACAGGGCTTGCACACGTGCCGCATCGAGACCGGCCCGCACCAGCGCTTGCGCACCGTCATCCTGCAGACGCAGACCCTCGCTTGCCGCCAGCAAGTAGCCCTGCTGCAGCAAGGCATCGCACAAGCCCACACCCAGCCGCCCCGCGAGATGCCGATAGCACGTGCGGGCCATGCGCAAGGGACGATCGCCGCCGGTCGGATCGGGCAACACCGGTCGAGCGCGTGGCGCGGCCAGCGTTTCGATCAAGGCGGCCACGTCGTCGTCGGCGAGTCGGTAATAGCGATGGCGGCCCTGCTCCTGCACAGCGAGCAGGCCGCCTTCGAGCAGACGCTTGAGGTGCGCGCTCCCGGTCGCAGCCCCCACACCGGCTGCTCGCGCCAGCTCGCCTGCCGGACGCGCCGTGCCGTCGATCAAGGCCAGCAGCATCGCGGCGCGTGCCGGCTCGGCGAGCAGCGCGCCGATCTCGGCCAGCTGGTAGCGGCTTGGAGCGATCGCATCGTTCATGCGCGCAGTCTAGCGCGCTCGTTGCGCTGAACAGTTCGATGCGCGGCGAAACGTTCCACGGCGCGGGCACCGACACTGTGCTCATGGACATGCATCGCTACCCGGACACACGCGTCATCCACCCTTCCATCCTCTATTTCGGCACGCCAGTGGTGCTGATCACCACCTGCAATGAGGACGGCTCGACCAATATCACGCCGATGTCCTCCGCCTGGGCACTGGCCGATCGCATCGTGATCGGCCTTGCCGGCGGCGGACAAGGCTTGTCGAATCTGCGCCGCGAGCGCGAATGCGTGCTGAACTTTGCCAGTGAAGACATGCATCGCGGCGTGGAACGAATCGCTCCCACCACCGGTCGCGATCCCGTCCCCGCGTGGAAACAGGCCAACGGCTATCGCCACGAGGCGGACAAGTTCGCGCTGGGCGGCTGGCATGCCGCGGCATCGCTATCGGTGAAGCCGCCGCGCATCGTGGAGTGCCCGCTGCAGATGGAGGCGCGCGTGATGCTCGAGGTCGATCGCCCTCTGAATGCCTGGCGCGATGCCGCCGGGGGCTACGCGATCATCGAACTGGAGACGCTGCACGTGCACGCGCATGAGGACGTAACAGTGGCGGGCACGCAACACGTCGATCCGCAACGCTACCGCCCGCTGTTCTATCTGTTCCGCCATTACGTGGGAACGGGCAAGCCGCTGGGCCGTACGTTTAAAGCGGAAGTTTGAGTCCTGGGCGTGATGTTCATGCCCTGAAAACCGATGCTAGGATCGATGTCCCTCTCACTCGGTCGTGGTTGCGGTCCAGTATGCGCATGCTAGTCACGGGCAGTTCGGGTCACCTGGGTGAAGCGCTGGCGCGTACCCTGCTTGAGCTCGGCCACGAGGTGATCGGCCTGGACGTGGTCGAAGGGCCGTACACCCAGCGCCTGGGCTCGATCGGCGATCGTGCCTTCGTGCGTCGCTGTATCGCCGGCTGCGCCACCGTGTTTCATCCCGCCACGCTGCACAAGCCGCACGTCGCCACGCACACGCGGCAGGATTTCATCGACGTCAATCTCACCGGCACGCTCAACCTGCTCGAAGAAGCCGTGGCCACCGGGGTGGAATCGTTCGTCTACACCAGCACCACCAGCGTGTTCGGCGATGCGCTGGCGCCGCCGGCCAGCGAACCGGCGGTGTGGGTGACCGAAGACACGCCCGCCGTGCCCAAGAATATCTACGGCGTCACCAAGGCCGCAGCCGAAGACCTGTGCCAGCTGTTTTCGCGCAACCAGGGGCTGTCGACCATGGTGCTGCGCACGTCGCGCTTCTTTCCGGAGGAAGACGATGACCGCTCGGTACGCGCCCGCTACTCCGACGACAACCTCAAGACCAACGAATACCTCTACCGGCGCGTCGACATCGAAGACGTCGTGAGCGCGCACCTGCTGGCCGCACGCCGCGCGCCTGCGCTTGGTTTCCGCCGCTACATCATCAGCGCCACCACGCCGTTACTGCCGGAGGATCTCACCGCCCTGCGCGCGCATGCGCCGCTGATTGTGCGGCGGCGCGTGCCCGGTTACGACGCCGTCTATGCACGGCACGGCTGGAGCATGGCCCAGGGCATCGATCGGGTGTACGTAAACCAGCGGGCGCGCGACGAACTGGGCTGGGCGCCGCGCCACGATTTCGCGGCGGTGGTGGCTCGCCTGGAAGCGGGCGAAGACATCCGCAGTCCGCTGGCGCGGCTGATCGGTTCCAAGGGCTATCACGCGGAAAACTTCAGCGACGGACCGTATCCCGTCGACGCCTGAAGTCCATCGGCCGATGCCGGGTCACCCCACGATGGCCAGCACCGCCGCCAGCCAGATGGCGATCACGCCGCAGGCGAAGGCGCGGCGCGCGGGACGGATGCGTTCGGCGCTGTCGTCGGCCACGGGCGTGGTGATGATCCACGGCACCGAGGCCAGCAGGGCAAAGCCCACGAAGGCCAGGACGATCACCACGACATCGGTGAAGCGCCACGGCGCGGGCTCGTGCACGCCCCAGTAACCCAGGAACGCCATCCCCATCGCGCACAGCGTGGCCGACGCGGAACACAACCCGACAACTGAACCCGTTGGCGCGCGCATGGCGTGGCCCCTTGGCGGAAGACGGTGCGGCCTACAGCCTACCGCAGCCGGCTGGCGGGGGCCCCTGCCGATCCGGATCACCGTGTCGAAATCCGCCCTGCTCGTTCGTCCTAAGGGTGAGCGCGCCAAAACCGGCGCCCGCCAGCCCCCTCGAAGGAGTCGACGATGTCCCTGCCCCATCGCACCACCACCGCCCTCGCAGGCGCCCTGCTGTGCCTGTCCGTCGCCGGCGCGGCGCAGGCCGCTGCGGCCACCTATGAGATCGATCCGGCGCACACCTATCCCAGCTTCGAGGCTGATCACATGGGCGGGATCTCCACTTGGCGAGGCAAATTCGACCGCACCTCCGGCAAGGTCACGCTCGACAAGGCCGCCGGCAGCGGCAGCGTGGACATCACGGTGGACGTCGCCAGCGTGGACTTCGGCCTGAACCAGTTGAACGACGCCGCCCGCGGCAACGAACTGTTCGACGTGGGCAAGTACCCCACCGCCACCTACCGCGGCAAGCTCGCCGGTTTCGTCAACGGAGCACCGACCAAGGTCGAGGGCTCACTCACCCTGCACGGCGTGACGCGTCCACTGGAGCTCAGCATCAAGAGCTTCAAGTGCATGCCCCATCCGATGTACAAGCGCGAACTGTGCGGCGCGGATGCCTATGCCACGTTCAAGCGCGACGACTTCGGCCTGGACAGCGGCAAGTCCTACGGCTTCAGCATGGACGTGGTGCTGCGCATCCAGGTGGAAGCGCTGATCGACGACGGCGCCGGCAAGGTTGCCCTCGCCCAGCCCGCCCATTGACCCAGGACGCCATCATGTCGCTCACGCTCTACATGCATCCGCTGGCTTCGTACTGCCACAAGGTGTTGATCGCGCTCTACGAAAACGACACGCCCTTTGTTCCGCACATGGTGGACCTGATGGACGAGTCCGCCCGCGACGCGTTCTACAAGCTGTGGCCGATCGGCAAGTTCCCGGTGCTCAACGATAATGCGCGCGGCTGCCTGGTGCCCGAATCGAGCATCATCATCGAGTATCTCGCGCTGCACTATCCCGGCAATACGGCGCTGATTCCCCAGGACGCCGACCAGGCTCGCGAAGTGCGCTTCCGCGATCGCTTCTTCGACCAGTATGTGAGCGAGCCGATGCAGAAGGTGATCACTGACCGCCTGCGCCCCAAGGCCGAGCGCGACCACCTGGGCGTGACGCAGGCGCGCGACAAGCTGCGCACGGCGCTGGACCTGATCGAACTGGAATTCGCGCGAGACCACGGCAATCGTCCCTGGGCCGCGGGCCAACATTTCAGCATGGCCGACTGCGCTGCCTCGCCAGCGTTGTTCTACGCCAACCTGGTGATCCCGCTGGAAGACGCGCATCCGCTGACGGCGGAATACCTGCTGCGCCTGATGCAGCGTCCGTCGTTCGCTCGCGTGCTGCATGAAGCGCAGCCATACATGCACATGGTGCCGATGGAAACGGCCGAAGCCTGACGTTCACTCCTTCGCTATCCACTTCAAGGAATCTCCGATGCTTATCGCACTCCTGGTTGTACTGCTGCTAATCGTCGTCGTGTTGATCATCGCGGCGATGCGACCTGATCAGTTCCGCATCGAACGCTCTACCTCCATCAAGGCCCCGCCGGAACACATCTTTCCCTTCATCAACGACCTGCATCGCTGGCAGTCGTGGTCGCCGTACGAGAAGAAGGACCCCGCGATGCAGCGCACGTTTGAAGGTCCGTCGTCGGGCCCCGGCGCCGCCTACGGCTGGAACGGCAACAAGAACATCGGCAGCGGCAGGATGGAGATCAGCGAGTCGACGCCGTCCTCGCTCGTGCGCATCAAGCTGGAATTCTTCACGCCATTCCAGGCCAGCAATACGGCCGAGTTCGTGCTCGAGCCGCAGGGCGATGCCACGCGGGTGATCTGGGCCATGCAAGGCCGTTCGCCCTTCATGAGCAAGCTGATGGGCGTGGTCTTCAACTTCGACAAGATGGTCGGCAAGGATTTCGAGGAGGGCCTGCTCAACCTGCGCGCGCTGACCGAGCGTTCTGCCTGATTCCGCGATGCAACACGCGCGGCGTGGGAGAGCGAAACTTACGCCGCGCCTAAGCAAGCCGGCTTGCTGCTGAACGAATCGCGAGGTGTACGCGTTGAACGTCAACCGCGTTTGAGGACCCTCGTTCTCCGGCCTAAGTCATCCACCCTGAGGATGACCGCAGGGGTCACACGCTCCACCATGCAGAGAGCTCGCGCTCTGGACGGTGACGCCTGTCCCAACCGTCGGACCACGAGGACACAGCCCATGAAGAACGTTTTGACGTCACGCCGCAGCCTGCTCGCCTTCGGTCTGGTCGCCGCCTTCGCCAGTGCGGGCGCCATGGCACAGACCACCACCGACGTGCCGGGACATCCGCGCGTCAACGAAGTGAACCAGCGCCTGGACAACCAGCAGAACCGCATCCAGAACGGCGTGGCCGACGGCCAGATGAATGCCAAGCAGGCTGCCCACGATGAAAAGCAGGATGCCAACATCGCCCAGCGCGAAAGCCGCGACGAGGCCGAGCACGGCGGCCACCTCACCAAGCAGGAACAGAAGAACCTCAACAAGTCGCTGAACAAGGACAGCACCCGCATCCACAAGCAGCGCACGGGCGGCTGATCGCGTTGGCCAGATCGGCGCAACGGTCCGGCCTTGCCGGGCCGTTTGCGTTCAGGCAGCCATATCTAACAGTTGGTCGATTGAGCATCCCACCGATCCGCTCATCGCCGATCCGCTGATCGCCCCCTCACCGTCATTCCGGCGAAAGCCGGAATCCAGCGCCTTTATTCGAGCCGGCAGAAGTCAAAAGCACAGGCACTGGATTCCGGCTTTCGCCGGAATGACGGTGAGGTTGCGGCTAGACCACAACTTCCAGCACTGGCCACGCCCCGCCGTCGTGCCAGTATCCCGGGACCATCATTGGGGCGGGGAGTAGCGTATGGTCAGCAGGATACTGGCGGCAGCGTGCGCATGTGCACTGAGCCTGGGCGCCGCACACGCGGCTGATGCCGCCTCCGGCAAGCCGCAATACGGCGCATGGGGCTACGACCAGGCAGGCGCCGACACCTCGGTCAAACCGGGCAATGATTTCTTCCGCTACGCCAACGGCACCTGGCTGGATCACACGCCCATCCCCGCCGACAAACCGGCCGTCAGTCTGCGACTGGCCATGACCGACCTCACCGAACAGCGCCTGCACGACCTGATGGAGGCCGCAGCGAAAGACAAAGCCGCCGATACGAACATCGAGGGCAAGGTCGGCGCGTTCTATCAATCGTTCATGGATCAGGCGCGCGTCGATGCACTGGGCGCCAAGCCGATCGCGCCTCAACTGGACGCCGTGAAGCAGGCCAGCACGCGCGACGCACAGGCGGCGCTGATGGGTCGCAGCGGCCTGGACTTCGAAGGATCGCTGTTCAATATCTACTTCGATGTGGATCTGAAAGACACCAATCGCTACGCGGTCTACGTGTCGCAGGCCGGTCTGGGCCTGCCGGACCGCGACTACTACCTCAAGCCTGAATTTGCGAAACAGAAGGCGGCTTACCAGGCGTACGTGACGCAACTGCTCACGCTCGCCGGATGGCCACAACCGGAAGCGGCCGCCAAGGATGTCCTGGCCTTTGAAACCGCCATCGCCCAGGCCAGCATCAGCAAGGTCGAGCAGCGCGATCCGGTGGCCATGTACAACCCGATGAGCGTGGGCGACCTGCAGAAGCTCGCGCCCGGCTTTGCCTGGAATGACTTCCTCAAGTCCGCCCAGCTCGGCCAGCGCAAGCAGCTGGTGGTGATGGAAAAGACCGCGTTTCCCAAGCTCGCCGAGCTGTACGCAAAGACGCCCGTCGCCACCATCCAGGCCTGGCAGGCCGCACGCATCGCGGACAATGCGGCCTACTACCTCTCCGCGCCGTTCCAGCAGGCGTACTTCGAGATGCACGACAAGACGCTGGCCGGCCAGCAGCAGATGGAAGTGCTGTGGAAGCGCGGCGTGCACGCGGTGTCCGGCGGCGACTGCGGCGCAGGCGATCGCCTCGCCTGCTTCGGCAATCTGGGCTGGGCCGTGGGCCAGCTGTATACCGACAAGTATTTCCCTGCCTCGTCCAAGGCCAAGATCGAAGCACTGGTGGCCAACCTCAAGGCCACCTATCGCGTGCGCATCGAGCATCTGGACTGGATGGGTCCGGCAACCCGCAAGGAAGCCCTGAAGAAGCTCGACACCTACACCATCAAGGTGGGCTATCCCGATCATGCGCGTGACTATTCGAAAGTGAACATGCGCAGCGACGACCTTGCGGGCAACGTCTTGCGTGCCGCGCAGGCCGACTGGTCGTTCAATGTCGATCGCCTGGACAAGCCGGTCGATCGCAGCGACTGGAGCATGACGCCGCAGACCAACGACGCCTATAACGGCTCGCTGCGCGACATCGTGTTTCCCGCCGCCATCCTGCAGCCGCCGATCTTCGACCCCAATGCCGATCCGGCCATCAACTATGGCGCCATCGGCGGCGTGATCGGCCATGAGCTCACCCATGGCTTTGACGACCAGGGCCGCAAGATCGACGCCAGCGGCGCACTGCGCGACTGGTGGACACCCGCCGACGCCAAGGCCTTCGACGAACGCGCCAAGCAACTCGGCGCCCAATACGACGCCTTCGAACCGCTGCCCGGCGTGCACATCAACGGCAACCTCACCATGGGCGAGAACATCGCCGACCTGGGCGGTCTCACCCTTGCGCTTGATGCCTACCACGCTTCACTGCACGGCAAGCCCGCCCCGGTGATCGACGGCTTCACCGGCGACCAGCGAGTCTTCATCGGCTGGGCCCAGGCCTGGCGCGGCAAGCTCACCGACGACGCCATCCGCCGCCAGGTCACCAGCGATCCCCACTCGCCGCGCAAGTTCCGCGTGAATCGGCCCGTGCACAACATCGATGGGTGGTACCAGGCGTTTGGCGTGCAGCGGGGGGATGGGTTGTACCTGGATCCGAAGGATCGGGTCAGGATTTGGTGAACAGCGGTGACGAGGCCACTGGCTTGGCCTCGTCACGGCCCATACACTGGGTCTTCTTCCAGGGGGAATGCATGAACGTTCTATCTCGCGCCATGGCGGTGTGTATCTGCCTTTGCCTAGGCTCAACGCCGTTGCTCGCCACGGACAAACAGCCCGTTTCCGAGGCCAGCATGTTGGTCAAGGGCAGCATTGTCATAGGCGCGGATGGCAAGGTGGTCAGCTACACCGTCGACCGACCCGAGCGCATTCCTCCCGCCGTACTCGATGTCGTCAAAACGAATGTCCCCAACTGGGTCTTCGAGTTCGACGATCGCCTCGTGGACCCGGTGAAAGAGACCATGAGTATTCGTGTGGTGGCCCGCGCCGTCGATGAAACCCACGCCAGACTGATCGTCGCTGGCGCTTCGTTTGCGGATGACAGTGGCGAATCCACGCGTTCCATCCACCGCAAGGCAGCGACACCCATCCGCTACCCGCGCGTCTCATTCGACGATCGGGTGTCAGGCACGGTGTATGTGCTGCTCCAGATCGGACAAGACGGTCGCGTGCAACAGGCGTTCGCCGAACAGGTAGACCTTCGACAGTATTCGGCACAGACCCGAAACGAAGTCTATGAACACGACTTGGCCAAGGCAGCGGTTGAGGGCACCAGGAACTGGACGTTCGAACCACCGACGACAGGTCCAAGTGCGAAGGCCAATTCCTGGCTTGTCCGGGTCCCGGTGAATTTCACCTTGCACGAAGTTGGTACACCAGATCCCGATACCTACGGCAAATGGGACGAATACATGCCAGGCGCGGTCCAGAAGGCTCCCTGGGCCGGTAGCCGCAGGTTGGCCTCCGACCGACCCGATTCGCTGGCCCCGGGCATGCTGGAGCAATTGGGCGCAGGCCCTCACCTTGCAACGGCCCTGGACTCCCATTGAGTCTTGCCGCCATGCGACACCGTCAGTCGAGGAAAGGCTAGCGACGGGTCGGGCTTATCGCTTCATCGTGAGCACTGCCTTGCCATGCTCACGATGAACTAAGCCAACCATCGGCGTCGTCATCATCGTCGTCACGATCGCCATCACCAACAGGATCGTGAACATCGCGCTATTGATCACGCCCGCATCAAGGCCGACCTTGATGACGATCAGCTCCATCATCCCGCGTGCATTCATCAGCGAGCCGATGGTGAGGCTGTCGCGCCAGCTCTGACCGGAGAGGCGCGCGCCAGCCGTGCCGCCCAGCAATTTGCCGACGACCGAAACGGCGAGGACCAGCAGCAGTGCGATGCCTGCGCCGCCGGTGAGCAGCTTCGAACTCGTGCTCAGACCTGCCAGCACGAAGAACACCGGCAACAACGCGGCAATGGTGACGCGTTCAACGCGATCAATCAGGTTTTCCAGCAGGCGATCGTCGCGCGGCAGGCAGGCGCCGAACAGGAATGCGCCGAATACCGCATGCAGGTTCAGCCACTCGGTGATGGCCGCACAACCGAAGGCGCCGGCGAGCAGGAAGGCCAGCACCGCGCCATCCGCATTGCCGTCCGGCGCGTGGCGCGCCAGCATCTTCGCGCATAACGGCCGCAGCACGAACCAGGTCAGCACGAGCAAGGCGACCAGGCCAATCATGGTGCGCCAGAACGGTGCCCAGTCGCCGTGCGCGCTGATCAGCGCCACCACGAAGGCCAACATGATCCACGCCAGCACATCGGCCACCGCTGCGGCGGCGATGCCCAGACGACCGGGCAACGACTCGGTGATGCCGCGTTCCTTCACGATGCGCGCCATCACCGGCAACGCGGTGATCGCGCACGCCGTGGCGAAGAACAGGGTAAAGCCCAGCCGGCTGATGCCGGGCGGTGCGTAGTCGACGTACAGCCACGGCGCGACCAGCAAAGCGAGCGCGACTGGAATGACGATCGCCAGGCCGCCGATCCACGCCGCCGGTCGCAGCAAGCCACCCTGCGCGCTGGCCGGCACGCGCAACTCCGCACCGACCACTGTCATGAACAACACCAGGCCCAGCGTGCTGAGGCTCTGCAGGTTGCCGAGGCTGTCGACGGGAAACAGCTGCTGCTGCCACGCCGGTGCGATCGCGCCGAACACGATCGGGCCCAGCGCCAGACCTGCCAGCATCTCGCCCACCACCGCCGGTTGTCCGATGCGCCGAGCGAGCGCCGCGATCAGCCGCGACACCACGATGATCACCAGCAGTTGGACGAGCAGCAGCGGATGGCCCATGCGATTCCTGATATGGATGGCCGAACAGCCAGGCGCCGAGCTTGCCTTGTATTTGCTGTGCCCCGCAACATCCGTCGATCACGTCATCCGCTAGGATGCGCCCACACCGAAGGACGCAGATCGCATGGCCCATGTACTGATCCCTGTTCCGCATCAGGACTTCGATCCCAGCGAAGTCGCGGTGCCCTGGCGCATCCTCATCGAGGCAGGACATCGCGCGACGTTCGCCACGCCGGATGGCCGGGTGGCCAGCGCCGATCCCATCATGTTGAGTGGCGAAGGCCTGGATCCCTGGGGTTTCGTGCCCGGTTTGCGCAAGCTGCGCCTGTTCGGCCTGCTGCTGCGCGCCAACGCCGATGCGCGGCGCGATTACGCGGCGCTTGAAAGAGATGTGGCGTTCAATGCGCCGATCGCCTGGGATGCCATCGACACCGAACGCTTCGATGGCTTGCTGTTGCCGGGCGGGCATTGCGCACGCGGTGTTCGTTCCTACCTGGAAAGCGAACAGCTGCAGCGCGTGGCGGCTGCGTTCTTCGCCGCCGACAAACCGGTGGCGGCGATTTGCCATGGCGTCGTGCTGGCGGCGCGCAGCCGTGGTGCCGACGGTCGCTCCATGCTGCATGGGCGGCGCACCACCGCGCTCACCTGGGCGCTGGAGAAATCGGCGTGGTCGCTCACCCGCGTCACCCGCTTCTGGGATCCGCACTACTACCGCACCTATCCCGATGGCGCTGGCCAACCCGCGGGCTATATGTCGGTGCAGCAGGAAGTGACCCGTGCGCTCGCCCGCCCCGACGATTTCCTCGATGTGCCCGCGGATGCCACCCACCACCGACGCAAGACCTCCGGCCTGGTGCGCGACAGCGATACCGACGACACGCCGGCCTTCGTCGTACGCGATGGCAACTACGTCTCGGCCCGCTGGCCCGGCGACGTCCACCAGTTCGCCCGCCAATTCGCAGCACTGCTTGAGACGGCGGCCGAAACGCGCCCTTGAGACGCAGATCGAAGGCCAGGCACTTGCACCCGTCTCGGCTCGTCTCAGCACCCTCCCCCGTGAAAATTTCCTAGCATTTCCTAACTCCGCCCCCATCTTGGAGTTTTCGGGCTTATCCACGGTCAATCCACAATCTGTTGGGTTGACCGACCCGGTGCAGCCCGATATGTTGTGCCTCGTCGGTGCCACTCTCAGACCTACGGTCGGAATGGCTTAAAAGGGAACTCCGGTGCAAATCCGGGACTGCCCCGCAGCGGTAAGTGGAAACGAAAGCCCCCATCGCACTGGCCCTCGGCGGCTGGGAAGCGGGGGCAAGTAGGCCGGGCCTCACCGCCCATGTCCACGAGTCCGAAGACCTGCCGGCACATCAGGGCCCAACGCCCTGGTGCGTAGTGACGGCTTCCGCGGGGAAGCGCGTCGATGCGCGGGGCGGCTGCCCTGCTGCTCGACCGTCCGCGAAAACCTCACCTTTTTTCAGCCCTGCGCGCGGGAGCAGGCGGTTGATGACCAAGCTTGGAGCGAAGTCGCGATGCAACCTATCGATACCACCGGGCGCGAACGTGCAGACGATCGTGCCGACACTGCTTTTTCCACCGACACCGCCGTGGCCGATGCGCCGCGCACGGACGCGCCGTTTGCGCTGACCCCGCCGCACAACCCCGGCCAGATGCGCGTGACCAAGCGCAGCGGCCGCCAGGAAGTGGTGGACGTGAACAAGATCGTCCGCGCCGTCACCCGCAGCAGCGAAGGCCTGCACGGGGTCGACCCGATGCGCGTGGCGCTCAAGACCATTGGCGGCCTGTATGACGGCGCCACCACGCAGGAGCTGGATCAATTGTCGATCCGCACGGCCGCTGCGCTCACTGCCGAAGAGCCCGAATACGGCCAGCTCGCCGCGCGCCTGCTGGGCGCCTTCATCGACAAGGAAGTGAGCGGCCAGGAAATCCAGAGCTTCTCGCAGTCGATCGCGCGCGGCGCGGAACTAGGCATCCTCAACGAGCGCCTGCGCGACTTCGTGCAGATCAATGCGCGCAAGTTGAATGACGCGATCGATCCGCTGGCCACCCGCCGTTTCGAATACTTCGGCCTGCGCACCGTGTACGACCGCTACCTGCTGCGCCATCCGCAGCTGCGCAAGGTGATCGAGACGCCGCAGCACTTCTTCATGCGCATTGCCTGCGCGCTCGGCGGCAACGAGATTGGCGAGACGCTGGAGCTGTATCGCCTGCTGTCCTCGCTGGAATACATCGCCAGCTCGCCGACGCTGTTCAATGCAGGTACGGCGCATGAGCAGCTCAGCTCCTGCTTCCTGCTCGACTCGCCGCTGGATTCGCTTGAATCCATCTACGAGAAGTACGGCGACGTGGCCAAGCTCAGCAAGTTTGCCGGCGGCATCGGCCTGGCCTACTCGCGCGTGCGTTCGCGCGGCTCGCTGATCAAGGGCACCAACGGCCATTCCAACGGCCTGGTGCCGTGGCTGAAGACGCTGGACGCCTCCGTCGCCGCAGTGAACCAGGGCGGCAAGCGCAAGGGCGCGGCCTGCGTGTACCTGGAGCCGTGGCACGGCGACATCGAGGAATTCCTCGAGCTGCGCGACAACACCGGCGATGACGCGCGCCGCACGCACAACCTCAACCTGGCCAACTGGATTCCCGACGAATTCATGCGCCGCGTGGAGAGCGACGGCGACTGGTCGCTGTTCGATCCCAAGGTGGTGCCGCACTTCGTCGACAGCTGGGGCGAGACGTTCGAGAAGGCGTATCGCGAAGCCGAGGCCGCTGGCCTCGCCGTCAAGACGGTGAAGGCACGCGAGCTGTATGCCCGCATGCTGCGCACGCTGGCGCAGACCGGCAACGGCTGGATGACCTTCAAGGATCGCAGCAACGCCACCAGCAACCAGACGGCGAAGGCGGAAAACGTCATCCACCTGTCGAACCTGTGCACCGAAATCCTGGAAGTGACCAACGCCGATGAAACGGCGGTGTGCAACCTGGGCTCGGTGAACCTGTCGCGCCACGTGATCGACGGCCGCTTCGATTTCGACAAGCTCGCCGGCACGGTGCGTACCGCCGTGCGTCAGCTCGATCGCGTGATCGACCTGAACTTCTACCCGATCGACACCGCCAAGGTCGCCAACAACAAGTGGCGTCCGGTGGGTCTGGGCGTGATGGGCTTGCAGGATGTGTTCTTCAAGCTGCGCCTGCCGTTCGATTCGGCCGAAGCACTGGCACTGTCGACGCGCATCGCGGAAGAGATCTACTTCAACGCGTTGTCGCAGTCGAACGAGCTGGCGATGGAGCATGGCGCGCATCCGGGCTTTGCGGAAACCCGCGCCGCCAACGGCGAGCTGCAGTTCGACTACTGGACCAACGCGCAGCCCAACGACATCGCACGCTGGGATGCACTGCGCGAGGCTATCAAGGCCAAGGGCCTGCGCAACTCGCTGCTGATCGCCATCGCGCCGACCGCAACGATCGCCTCGATCGCCGGCTGCTACGAGTGCATCGAGCCGCAGGTGAGCAACCTGTTCAAGCGCGAGACGCTGTCGGGCGACTTCCTGGTGGTGAATCGCTATCTGGTGGAAGAGCTGAAGACGCTGGGCCTGTGGACGAGCGAGATCCGTGACGCGATCAAGCTGGCGGAAGGCTCGATCCAGGGCATCGCCGCTATTCCGGAGCGCCTGCGCCTGATCTACCGCACGGTGTGGGAGCTGCCGCAGAAGGCCTTGATCGACCTGGGCGCCGCTCGCGGTGCGTACATCGACCAGAGCCAGTCGCTGAACCTGTTCATGGAAAATCCGAACATCGGCCAGCTCAGCTCCATGTACATGTACGCGTGGAAGTCCGGCATCAAGACCACCTACTACCTGCGTTCGCGTCCGGCGACCAAGATCACCAAGACCACGGTGTCGGCGGCACCGGTGGCGAAGCCCGCACCGGTCGAGGAACAGGAACAGGCAGAGGCGGCAGTGTTCTGCTCGCTGGAGAATCCGGAGTACTGCGAGGCTTGTCAGTAAGACAGCGCCACGATGAAGCCCTACCGGAACCGCAGTGGCAAATCCGGTGTCGCCAGCTACGAAGCTGGCAAGGGCTACATCCGGGTCCGTTTCGTCAATGACGGACTCTACGAATACACCGACGCAACACCCGGGCGCCTGCATGTGAAGAACATGCAGGCGCTTGCCGAGGCAGGCATCGGCCTGTCCACCTATATCAGCCGTTTCGTGCGCGATCGTTACGCACGCAAGCTGGATTGAGCAGCACGTTTATCGAGGAACATCCATGTCGAACATTCTTGATCCAGGTTTTGAACTCACCCTGCGCCCGATGCGCTATCCCGAGTTCTACGAGATGTATCGCAATGCGATCAAGAATACGTGGACGGTCGAGGAAGTGGATTTCTCGCTGGACGTGACCGATCTCAAATCCAAGATGTCCGACGCGGATCGCCACCTGATCCATCGCCTGGTCGCGTTTTTCGCCAC
Source organism: Dyella japonica DSM 16301 (assembly GCF_001010355.1). Classification (GTDB taxonomy): domain Bacteria; phylum Pseudomonadota; class Gammaproteobacteria; order Xanthomonadales; family Rhodanobacteraceae; genus Dyella; species Dyella japonica. The sequence goes on from NZ_JPLA01000039.1 coordinate 21,058, forward strand.
CGGCGACACCATCGTGTCGAACAACCTGGTGCTCAACCTGTACCAACACATCAATGCGCCCGAAGCGCGCATGTATCTGTCGCGCCAGCTGTACGAGGAAGCGCTGCATGTGCAGTTCTACCTCACCCTGCTCGACACCTATATTCCGGACCCGACCGAACGCAACAAGGCGTTCGACGCGATCGAGAACATTCCCTCGATCCGCCAGAAGGGCGAGTTCTGCTTCAAGTGGATCGACTCCATCCAGGGCCTGCAGCGCCTGGAGACGCGTGAGCATCGCCGGCAGTTCCTGCTCAACCTGATCTGTTTCGCGGCATGCATCGAAGGCCTGTTCTTCTACGCTGCGTTTGCCTACGTCTACTTCCTGCGCTCGCGTGGCCTGCTGCATGGCCTGGCCTCGGGCACCAACTGGGTGTTCCGCGACGAGTCGGGCCATATGGCGTTCGCGTTCGACGTGGTGCGCACGGTGCGCTCCGAAGAGCCCGAGTTGTTCGACGAGGAGATGCGTGCGCAGGTGGAAGCGATGCTCGAAGAGGCCATCGCCTGCGAAACGCAGTTCGCCGAAGATGTGTTGTCTGGCGGCGTGGCCGGCCTCTCGCCGAAGGAAATGCGCCAGTATCTTGAGTACTGCGCCGACCAGCGCCTGGTGCAGCTGGACATGCCCAAGAAGTACGGCTCGAAGAACCCGTTCGACTTCATGGACCTGCAGGACGTGCAGGAAGTGACCAACTTCTTCGAGCGGCGCGTGTCGGCGTATCAGGTCGGCGTGCAGGGTGACGTGGCGTTTGATATGGCGTTCTGATCGCACTTCTCCCTCTCCCCTTTGGGGAGAGGGTTGGGGTGAGGGGCCACTCTTGCCTCGGTGTCGCTACGTAGCCAAGCGTGATTTAAAAGCCCGTGATAGGACATTCCTTCTCGAGCACCCGCCCCTCACCCCAGCCCTCTCCCCGGCGGGGAGAGGGAGCAGGAGCCGGCTTATTTCTGCACCGTTCCCAGGCTTACAAACGGCAGCGCGCTACTTCCGGTGTAAGTGGGCAAATGCCCGTCCCACTTCTCGATCGCCGACATCTGCACGATGTTCGGGTTCTGCCTCAACGCATCGCCCTTGAGCTCGATCGCCTTGGCCTCCGCCTCCGCGATGGTGATCTGTGCCTGGGCACGTCCCTGTGCTTCGGCTTCCACTTTCTCCGCTTCGGCCCTGGCCTGCGCCACTTCGTTCTGGCGTTGCTCGGCCATCTGCGTCGCCTGGATCTTGGCGTTGATCGACTGCACCACGTTTTCGGGCAGGCGCAGTTCGCCGATCCAGTAGATCTTCTCCACGTTGATGCCGACGGCGGACACTTCCTCGCTCACGTCCTTCTGCACTGACTCGATCAGGCTGGCCTTGCCCTTGCCGTAGACCGATTCGATGTCCAGGTTGGAGGCTTCCTTGACCAGCGCATCGCGGATCATGTTGCGCAGATAGACGTCGGTGATCTCATCGATGCCCTTGCGGTATTTCTGGAAAATCAGCGTCACCTTGGACGGATCGATGTGATACGTGATGCCCACGTCGGCGTTGACGGTTAGGCCCTGCGCGGTCTGGAAGCTGATCGACTCGTCCACCGCGCGGCCCTCCATGGTGGAGCGCGTGAAGGTGTAGGTCTGGGTGAAGGTCGGGAAGGTGTACATCTCGTAGCCCCAGCCCACCCAGTAACGACCGGGCGGCAGTTCCTTCAGTGCGCCCTTGTCATCGCCATACATCTGGAACTTCACGCCCACATTGCCCGCCGGCACTTTCGAGCAGGCGGCAAGCAACAGGGCCGAAAGCGACAACGACAGAGTCAATACGCGTTTCATTGATCATTCCTTGTGAGTGAAACCGCGGCGCAGCAGCAGATAGCCCCACGCCAGTAGCAAGGCCAGCAGCAGCAGGCCGCTGAGCACGGCCAGCGTGCTCGGCGCCGAGATCAGCTCCGGCCCGATGACAGCGACGTACAGCAGCAGGCAGACGACGAACGGCCACAGCCGATGCGCCAGCCAGTCGACAAGCGTCTTCATGGTTTTCCCCGTGGTGATGATGTGTTGGCGAATGCCGTACGGACGTCCGTTCGCACGCTTGCTATTGGGCACGATCGCCGTGCCGAGCCAAGCCGCAAAGGACGAAAGGCGTGCTAACCCGTGGGTGCGATGACTCGCGGTGAGCCGCGGGATGGGTCAGCGATGAGTAGCGTGCGAGCCTTCATATAAGCGCACTCCAGGCGCGCTGCAGGATGAGGACGGGGCGCACTCTACTCCGATTTTGGTGCGTTGCAACAAGTCAGCACTGACGCAAATCCATCACCACCGGCCTATTGACTACAGCTGTAGTCACGGCGTACGTTGACTACAGCTGTAGTCACCAGGACCTTGGACATGGGCAAGCCAACCATCGGCGATCAGGAGCTCGCGCTCCTGCAATACGTCGCCGAAAACAACAACGCATCGGTCGGCGAAGTGGCGACCGGATTCGGCGAACCGCGCGGCCTCGCGCGCTCGACCGTACTGACCATGATGGAACGCCTGCGCGGCAAGTCCTACCTGCGCCGCAAGCAGGTGCAGGGCGTGTATCGCTACAGCCCTTCCACCGGCCCGGGCGAAGTCATGCGCAGCGCAGTGGGCCAGTTTGTGGAGAAGACGCTCAGCGGTTCGGTGTCGCCGTTCGTGGCGTGGATGTCCGAACGCACGGACGTCAGCGACAACGAACTGGCCGAACTCGAAGCCCTGGTGCACCAACTGCAGTCGCGCCGCAAGGAGACCTGACATGAGCGCTGTTGCCTCTCTCGCACAGGAAGTGATCGGCCGCCTTGCCTGGACCTCGCTGCAGGCGGCACTGCTGGTGGGCGCCGTGTGGCTGCTCAACCGGCAGCTGCCGCGGCTCTCCGCCGCCACGCGCTCGCTGCTGTGGTGGCTGCTGGGCGTGCAGCTGCTGATGGGCTTGCTGCTGCCCACGCCGGTGGCGCTACCGCTGCTGTCGCCGGCTTCCGCCGAAACCACCGTCATCACCACGGTGGCGCCGAGCGAGCATCACATCGCCAGCGTGGGTCAAAGCTCGGCCTCGTTCTCGGCCGATCCGGGTGGCGATCAACAAACCGTGATCGTGCGATCCACCACCTCGGCGCCGCACACCTGGTCACGCTGGTTGCCGGCGCTCCTGGCGGCATGGCTGGCCGGCGTACTGGTGCAGACGCTGATCACCTTGCGTCACTGGCGCGAGGCACGCCGGGTGGTGCGCGCATCGCGGCCGTTGGACGATGCCGCGTTGCAGGCGCTGTGCGCCGAGCAGGCGCATGCGATGGGCTTGCGCCGCTGTCCCGCGCTGCGTGTCTCCGCTGCGATTCGTTCGCCGCAGGTAAGCGGCGTGTGGCGGCCGGTGGTGTTGCTGCCGGCGGACCAGAACCTGTCTTCCGAGGAAAGCGCGCTTGCACTTGCCCACGAACTTACCCATCTGCGCCGCGGCGATCTGTGGATGGGTTGGATTCCGGCGATTGCGCAGCGCCTGTTCTTCTTTCACCCAATGGTGTCGTGGGCGATGCGCGAGTACGCCTTGAACCGCGAGGCCGCATGCGACGCGCAAGTGGTTCACCAGCACGACGCTGCACCGCAGGACTACGGTCGCCTGCTGCTGCGCCTGGGCGTGGCGCATCCGCTGCACGCCGGTCTTGCCGGCGCGTCGCCGACCTTCCACAACCTGAAAAGGCGACTGACCATGTTGCAGCTGAGCGATCAGGATACGACCTCGCGCGTACGCAGCTGGCTGCTGGTTGCGCTGGTCGCCGCTATCGGCGTGCTGCCGTATCGCGTGACCGAGGCCAAGGGCGATACGGCGTCTGCGCCGGCCAGCGCGTCGAGTGCCATGTCGGTGCCCGCGACACCGCCGACGCCTGCGACACCTGCCACGCCGGCAACACCTTTGACGCCTGCCACGCCGCTCACGCCAACGACGCCGAAGACCAAGCACTCGCCACGCGGCAGCATGACGCCGCCGCCCGTGCCGCCTGTACCGCCGGCGCCGCCCGCGCCCAAGGCTCCGGTACCGCCGCCTCCGCCGCCGGCCCCACCGGCACCGCCGGCGCCGCGTTCCGAAGGCTTCTCTGCGCACCATATCGACATCGACACCCATACCGGCGCGCAATACGGCTTCGCCTTGCTCGATAAGGATTCGGTGATCATCAATGGCAACGATGTGGACGTCGCGGTGGCGCGCAGCATGCGCGGGCAATCGGAGCCACTTGTGTTGTTCCGTCGCGGCAACAACTCCTATGTGATCCGCGATGACACTTATGTCACGCGTGCCAAGGCGGCTTACGCGGCCGTGACCGAGCTGTCCAAGGAACAGGGCCGGCTGAGTGGCGAGCAAGGCCGCGTGAGTGGACAGGAGAGTGGCATCGGCGCACGCCAGGGCGCCCTGGGCGAGCGGCTGGCGCGCATGGCCACGCGTGAGGCAGAGATTGCCGCGCGCCAGGCGCAGCGTCCCTCATCCGATGGCGGTGAGGCCGAGCGCGCATCCTTCGAGTCCGAGCGTGCCGAGATCGATCGCGAGCGTGCCGGCCTGGAACGCGAACAGCAAGACCTCGAAAAACAGCAGCAGGCCCTGGAAAAACAGCAGGAAGCACTTGCCCATCGCGAGGAACAAGCCACCGAACAGGCAACCCAGCAGATGAGCCGTCTGCTCGACGAGGCGCTGGCCAAGGGCGTCGCCCAGCCGGTGAGCAACCGCTAGCCATTACGTGGTGGCGTGCCCGGCGCGCCACCACGCTCAGAACCTTATCGATCCAACACACGCCCCGGTTTGCCGGGGTGACGGATAACCGTTGCCCACGTGCAGCTGAGCCATGCAAGGAAGGAGGCGACATGATTGGCTACTACGCCACAACCGCCATCAGCAGTCTGCGCCGCAGCAAGGCGCTCGCCGCGCTGATGGTGCTGGTCATCGGCCTGGGCATCGGCGCCAGCATGACCATGATCACGATCTTCCACGTGCTTTCCGGTGATCCGCTGCCGGGCCGCAGCGGACAGCTCTATGCACCGGTGATCGACATCCGGCCACTGGCACGCGATCACAGCGAGCCCGCCGAACCGGACGGCAATTTCAGCTGGCCGGATGCCATGAATCTGCTGCACGCGCGCAGGGCGGATCGTCAGGCCGCGATGGCGGGCGGTGCGGTGCCGGTGCGACCGGCGCAGAGCGGCGAGCTGCCGTTCTACGAAACAGGACGCTACGTGACCGCCGACTTCTTCAGCATGTTCAACGTGCCGTTTGCCGCTGGCAGTGCCTGGCGTAGTGACGATGACGAGAACCACGCGCGCATCGTCGTGCTCAACCGCGAGCTGGCGCGCAAGCTGTTCGGCAACGCACCGGCTATAGGCCATAGCGTGCGCTTGAAGAACACCGATTTCCGCGTGGTCGGCGTGCTCGATGACTGGCATCCGCAGCCGCAGTTCTACGCACAGGTAGATGGACGCAGCTTCGGCAAGACCGACCAGTTCTTCCTGCCATTGCAGACCGCGCAGGATCTGGGACTGGACTTCAACGGCCGCCTCTCCTGCTGGGACAGTGGCGGCGAAGCGCGCACCAGCAACCACTGCGTGTGGCTGCAATTCTGGGTGCAGCTGGACAGCATGGCCAAGGTGCAGGCGTATCGGCAATTCATGGCCAGCTACTGGCGCGACCAGCAGTCGCACGGTCGCATGCCGCGCCCCGTCGACGCACAGCTCTACGGCCTGATGGACTGGTTGACGCGCCAGCACACCATCCCCGACGACCTGCGCCTGCAGCTGTCGCTGTCGCTGGGTTTTCTCGCGGTCTGCATGCTCAACGTGGTCGGTCTGCTGCTGGCCACCTTCCTGCGCCGCGGCGGCGAGATCAGCGTGCGTCGTGCACTCGGTGCGCGACGCTGGGACATCTTCCTGCAACTGGGCGTGGAGTCGTGCGTGATCGGCCTGGCGGGCGGTCTGCTCGGTCTGGGCATCGCCTGTCTGGGCTTGTGGAGCGTGCGCCAGCGGCCCGATGGCTATGCGCAACTCGCGCAGATGGATGCGGGCATGCTGCTTGGAACCTTTGTGCTTGCCCTGGCCGCCAGCGTGATCGCGGGCCTGCTGCCTGCGTGGCGCGCCTGCCGCATTCCACCCGCCCTGCAACTGAAGACGCAATGAGGCCTGTCATGTCGCATTCGCCCCTGATCGCCAGTCTGTCGCGTCACAAGCTCACCGTTTGCCTGCTGGTGATGCAGGTGGCGTTGACCTGCGCCATCGTCTGCAATGTCGCGTCCATCATCGGCCATCGCCTGGCGCAGATGCAGTTGCCCAGCGGCGTGGTGGAAAACGAGCTCGCCCTGATCGAAAGCATCAGCGTGGACGAATCGGCCAATCACCTCGCCAAGCACGACGCCGATATGGCGGCGCTGCGCGCGATCCCCGGCGTCACCATGGTGGCTGCCGTGGACGCCCTGCCCTTCAACGGCAACAACTGGAGCAACGGCATCTCGCTGGTGCCGAACGGTCCATCGCCCGCCACTGCCACGGCGTTCAACGGCACGCAGAACGAAGCACAGGTGCTCGGCATGCGCCTGGTGGCGGGACGCTGGTTTCTGCCGGAGGAATACCTTCCGCTCGACGCGGCGCATGACTGGGCCGGCATCAACCACGTGCCATCCACCATCATCACGCGGACACTCGCTACCAAGTTGTTTCCGAGTCAGGACCCGCTGGGCAAGGTGATTTATCCGGGCGATGGACCGGTGCGCATCGTCGGCGTGATCGATCAGCTGCTGCGCCCCTCGTTGGGCGAGTCCGATGCGAGCGGCTACGCCACGCTGTTCCCCATGTTGCCGGACACGGCCGATATCACCTACGTGATGCGCACGGCACCACAGGACAGGGAACGCGTGCTCAAACAGGCGCAGCAGGTGCTCGCCAGCCTCGACAACAACCGCGTGCTGCGGCATCCGCAGACCTTCACGCAGATGCGTGAGGACTATTTCCGCCGCGATCGCACCATGATCACCCTGCTGCTATCCGCCGCACTCGGCTTGCTGCTGGTGACGGCCGCCGGCATCGCCGGCCTGGCCAGCTTCTGGGTCCAACAGCGCCGCCGCTCCATCGGCATCCGCCGCGCCGTTGGCGCCACGCGACGCGACATCCTGCGCTATTTCCAAACCGAGAATGGAGTGATCGTTGGCGCGGGCGTGGTGTTGGGTGTTGTACTGGCCTACGCACTGAACATGTTGCTGATGCAGCACTACGCGTTGCAGCGCTTGCCGTGGCCGTATGTGCCGGTGGGCGTGGTGTCGCTGTGCCTGCTGGGGCAGTTGGCGGTGTTGGGGCCGGCGTTGCGGGCGAGCTCGGTGCCGCCGGTGGTGGCGACTAGGGGGTAGGTGGGCGTTTGTCGCCATATTGCGGCTCGCCATAGTTCATGGGGCCCATAACGGAGCCTCGCCGCGCGTAAGCATCAGCGACGCGTCGGTCGTGCGGGCATGTCTGTGGGAGCGCACCCTGTGCGCGACAGCCACGCTTGGGTCTACCGCTCCGTAGGCTTGTC
>NZ_JPLA01000004.1 GCF_001010355.1 Dyella japonica DSM 16301
CTCGAGCGGCGGCAGCCGTTCGAAACGCCCGCCGCGTAGGCGGCACGCGGGCGGTATCGCGACAATCGAAGCGAAAAGTCACTGGATTCCTGCTTTCGCAGGAATGACGAGGCAAACCGGAGCGCGCCCGCATAGCTGCAAAGATGAAACGTTGAGGCGAACACCCCCCTGTAGCGGCATCCAAGGAAATCGCATGGCACCCAAGAAAACACTCTGGCTGGCACTCGCGCTGAGCCTCACACTAAACAACATGACCCACGCCGCCGACCACATCACCCCCACCGCCCAGGACCCCAACCTCTGGCTCGAAAACATCGACGGCAGCAAGCAGCTCGATTGGGTTCGCCAGCAGAATGCCCAGACGGTAAAGGGCTACGCCGACAGCGCCGAGTTCAAGCAACTCGATGCGCGCCTGCTCGAAGTGCTCGATTCCAACGAGCGCATTCCGATGGTCAGCAAGATCGGCGATCACTACTACAACCTCTGGCGCGACAAGGATCACCCCAAGGGTGTCTGGCGCCGCACGACGCTGGATGAATACCGCAAGGACAAGCCTGCCTGGGAAACGGTGATCGATCTCGATGCGCTCGCCGCCGCGGAGAAGGAAAACTGGGTCTGGCACGGCGCCGATTGCTTCAAGCCCGACTACCAGCGCTGCCTGGTCTCGCTCTCGCGCGGTGGCGCCGACGCGGACGTGGTGCGCGAGTTCGACCTCACCGACAAGCAATTCGTGAAAGGCGGGTTCGAGCTGCCCGAAGCGAAGAGCCGCGTGTCGTGGATGGACAACGATCACCTCTACGTCGCCACCGACTTCGGCCCGGGCTCGATGACCAAATCGAGCTATCCGCGCATCGTCAAGGCATGGCAGCGCGGTACGCCGCTGTCGAGCGCGACCACCGTCTACGACGCCAAGGACGATGACATGTCGGTGTCCGCGGGGCGCGACAACACGCCGGGTTTCGTGCGCGATTTCGTGGTGCGCCAGATCGCCTTCTACGAGAGCGAAACCTATCTACGCGGCAAGGACGGCAAGCTCACCAAGATCGACGTGCCCAACGACGCCAATACGGACGTGCATCGTGAGTGGCTGTTGATCGAACCGCGCAACGACTGGACCGTCGGCGGCAAGACCTACAAGTCCGGCTCGCTGATCGCGGCGAAATTCGACGATTACATGGCCGGCAAGCGCGAGCTCACCGTGCTGTTCGAACCTACCGACAGCACGGCGCTGGACGCGTATTCGTGGACGCGCCATCACTTGATCCTCAACGTGATGGACAACGTGGTGAACCGGCTTGAGGTGCTCACCCCAGGCGACGGCGCGTGGAAACGCGAACCGCTGGGCGGCGCGCCAGCCCTGTCCACCATCGCCGCCGGCGGCGTTGATGACGACACCAGCGACGACTACTTCCTCACCGTCACCGGCTTCCTGCAGCCCACCACGCTGTACTACGGCAGCCTGGGCCAGGGTGAGGCGCAGGCGATCAAGCACAGCCCGAGTTTCTTCGATGCGTCGAAGTACGAGGTGAGCCAGCACTTCGCCGTATCCAAGGACGGCACCCGCGTGCCCTACTTCGAGATCGCGCCAAAGAACCTCAAGGCCGACGGCAGCAATCCCACGCTGCAGTACGGCTACGGCGGCTTCGAGCTTTCCATGCAGCCTGCCTATAGCGGCAGCGTGGGACGCGCGTGGCTGGAGAAGGGTGGCGTCTACGTCATTGCCAACATCCGCGGCGGCGGCGAATACGGCCCGCGCTGGCATAAGGCAGCGCTCAAGGCGAATCGCCCGCGTGCCTACGAAGACTTCGCGGCGGTCTCGCAAGACCTTATCCAGCGCAAGATCACCTCGCCCGCGCACCTGGGCGCGATGGGCGGCAGCAACGGCGGCCTGCTGATGGGCAATATGCTCACGCAGTACCCGCAGTTCTATGGCGCGATCGTGAGCCAGGTGGCTCTGCTCGACATGCAGCGCTATACGCACCTGTCGGCTGGCGCTTCGTGGATTGCCGAATACGGCGATCCGGACAAGCCGCAGGAGTGGGCCTGGATCAAGACGTTCTCGCCTTACTACAACGCGAAGGCCGGCCAGAAATATCCGCCGGTGCTGTTCACCACCTCCACCCGCGACGATCGCGTGGGCCCGGTGCACGCACGCAAGATGGCCGCCAAACTCGAGTCGCTCGGCTACAACACCAGCTTCTACGAGAACATCGAGGGCGGCCACGGCGCGGCGGCGGACAACAAGCAGGCGGCCTTCATGAACGCGCTCGGTTACACCTACCTGTGGGATCACGTGAAGTAAGCGCGCGTCCTGCGTAACATGGGGCGCCGGCCCGAGCCGGCGCCGCTCTTTTTGACGCATGAACCATCACACGATACGTCCCGAACTGCGCGAATGGATTGTTTCCACCAGCCGCTCCGGCGTCAGTCTCAGCGACCTGCTGAAGATGCTCAAGGACGCTGGCTATGGCGGCGAGCAAAGCCGTCAGATCGTCGCGCGCGTGCTGAACATCCCGCTGGCCACGGTCATGGCCGCATCCAAGGCCAAGGTGGTGGGCTTGCGCACGCGCCATCCGCAAGCGCCGGTGGAGACCGTCAACGGCCATCCCGTGCGCATTGCGGTGAGCACCGATGCGCCCGTCGTGCGCGTGCTGGAGAACCTGCTCACCCTGGACGAATGCGACGAGCTGGTCGCTGAAGCGAAACCGAGACTGGCGCGCTCGCTCACTGTCGACGTCGAAGGACGCCACCAGACCGATGAACGCCGCACCAGCCAGGGCATGTTCTTCGCCATCGGCGAGACGCCGCTGGTGCAACGTATCGAGCAGCGCATTGCCGACCTGCTCGCCATTCCAGTGAGTCACGGCGAGGGTCTGCAGATCCTGCATTACCAGCCAGGCCAGGAATACGAGCCGCATTTCGACTGGTTCAATCCTGACCAGCCGGGCTATTCGGCCGTGACCTCGCGCGGCGGCCAGCGCATCGCCAGCGTGGTGATGTACCTCAATACGCCGGAGGAAGGCGGCGGCACGGCCTTTCCGCACATCGGGCTCACCGTGACCGCGATGCGCGGTTCAGCCGTCTATTTCGCTTACGACACCGGCGATGAGGCTTCGCTGCATGCTGGCCTGCCCGTACTCAAGGGCGAAAAATGGATCGCCACCAAGTGGTTACGCGAGCGACCCTACCAGGCCTGAGCATGGCCCGCTGACGGTCTCACGCTGAACTGCAACTGGGCGTGAGACCGCCCTGCGGCTGCGATGCCGCGGTTTTTGACGTATCCTTTCAAGTCTTTGCATCTGACTAGCCTAAGGACACGCTCATGGGTCTGCATCTCGTACCCGCCGGCCGCAAGGTTCCGGACGAAATCAACGTCATCATCGAAATCCCCAAGGATGCCGAGCCCGTCAAGTACGAGGTGGACAAGGAAAGTGGCGCGATTTTCGTGGACCGCATCCTGTCGACCCCGATGCGTTACCCCTGCAACTACGGCTACGTGCCGGGCACCCTGGGCGGCGACGGCGATCCGCTGGACGCGCTGGTGATCCTGCCGCTGCCGCTGGTGCCGGGCTCGGTGATCCGCTGCCATCCGGTGGGCATGCTGAAGATGACCGACGAAGCCGGCAGCGACGAAAAGCTGGTGGTGGTGCCGGTGGAAAAGATCTTTGCCGGCTACGCCCACATCAAGGACATCAAGTCCGTCTCCGGCCACTGGCTGGAGCGCATCGGCCACTTCTTCGAGCACTACAAGGACCTGGAGAAGGGCAAGTGGGTGAAGATCGAAGGCTGGGTCGGCGCCGATGAGGCGAAGGCCGAAATCGAAGCGGGCATCGAGCGTTACCAGGCCGACAAGAAGGCCTGATTCAAGCCCAAAAGCGCCGCCTCCGGGCGGCGTTTTCTTTTGGCGCTTCAGCTTTGCGTGCGGCCCGCATCGTCGGATGAGACGGTCGCCTGGCCGGTCATGCTGGCGCTTTCATCGGCCTGGCGAACCCACCAGGCCATCACGACGCTGGCCAGCAGCACGCCCAGCGCGAGCGTGGTCAGCACAGCCCTCAGTAGCCCATGTCCCTGGCGGGCGTTGTCCGTGGTCGGCATGGCGCGTCTCCCGGTGCAACAAGTCTATCCAACGCACGTATCCGCCTGCGGGATGACTTGTGCTCAGTGCTTGGTGGCTTTCTTGTCGGGTCGCGCCTTGGCCGGCTTGGCCGGCTCGCCCTTTTTGCCAAGGTTGTCGAGCAGGGTCGCAAGATCTTCGGCGTGCTCTTCTTCCATCGCAAGAATGCCTTCCATCATGCGGCGCGAGGTCGGATCGGCCGCGCCCAGGTAACTGATGATCTCGCGGTAGCTGTCGATGGCGATGCGCTCGGCCACCAGGTCTTCCTTGATCATGTCGACCAGGTCGTCGCCCTCCACGTAATCGGCGTGGCTGCGCGAAAGCAGTCCGTCGGGCGAAAAGTTCGGTGCGCCGTCGAGCTGGGTGATGCGTTCGGCGATGAGATCCGCGTGCCCTTGCTCCTCGTTTGCATGTTCGAGGAACTCGGCTGCCACGCTCTTGGCGTGGATGCCCTTGGCCATGTAGTAGTGATACTTGTAGCGAAGCACGCAGACGATTTCGGTGGCCAGCGCTTCGTTGAGTATCTTGACCACGGTCGCGCGATCGGCGGCATAACCGGCCGTGATCGCGCCGTTGTCGATATGTTCGCGGGCGCGTTTGCGGATGGTTTCGATATCGGAGAGGAACGGCTTGGCTGCCATGGACGCGGCTCCATCGGGCTGGCTGGGCGAACCTGCACCGTAGGTGGCGACGCGCGAAACGCAGGTGAAAAAAGCGATGCGGATGTGAGGCCGCCCATCCACTGGGAACCCATGTGGGAGCGCACCCTGTGCGCGACAAACCAACGGAGCGTTACATCGCAGCGTTGCTGTCGCGCACAGGGTGCGCTCCCACAGGGCGTCCTACCTCGCGCCGGCGGCGACGACCTCAGGCGCGAGGTGAAGCATCAAGCCTTGTGATACACCTCAGAGCCCTGCAGACGGAATTCCGCCGACTTCTCCGCCATGCCCTCTTCCAGCGCCGACTCTTCACCGGTGCCGTGCTCCGCGGCGTAGTCGCGCACGTCCTGGGTGATCTTCATCGAGCAGAACTTCGGGCCGCACATGGAGCAGAAATGCGCGCTCTTGTGGGCATCCTTGGGCATGGTCTCGTCGTGGAATTCCTTGGCCTTTTCCGGATCGAGGCCGAGGTTGAACTGGTCTTCCCAACGGAACTCGAAGCGCGCCTTCGACAGCGCGTTGTCGCGCACCTGCGCACCCGGATGACCCTTGGCCAGATCGGCTGCGTGCGCGGCGATCTTGTACGCGATGATGCCGTCGCGCACGTCCTGCTTGTTGGGCAGGCCCAGGTGTTCCTTCGGCGTCACATAGCAGAGCATAGCGGTGCCGAACCAGCCGATCATCGCCGCGCCGATCGCGCTGGTGATGTGGTCGTAGCCCGGCGCGATGTCGGTGGTCAGTGGCCCCAGCGTGTAGAACGGCGCCTCGTGGCACTTCTCCAGCTGACGCTCCATGTTCTCCTTGATGAGCTGCATGGGCACGTGGCCGGGGCCTTCGATCATCACCTGCACGTCGTGCTTCCAGGCGATCTGGGTCAGCTCGCCCAGCGTATCGAGCTCGCCGAACTGCGCGGCATCGTTGGCGTCGGCAATGCAGCCCGGACGCAGGCCATCGCCGAGACTGAAGGACACGTCGTACGCCTTCATGATCTCGCAGATGTCTTCGAAATGCGTGTAGAGGAAGTTTTCCTTGTGATGCGCCAGGCACCACTTGGCCATGATCGAACCGCCGCGCGAGACGATGCCGGTGACACGCTTGGCGGTCAGCGGCACGAAGCGCAGCAGCACGCCGGCGTGGATGGTGAAGTAGTCGACGCCCTGCTCCGCCTGCTCGATCAGCGTGTCGCGGAAGATTTCCCAGGTGAGGTCTTCGGCCACGCCGTTGACCTTCTCCAGCGCCTGGTAGATCGGCACCGTGCCGATCGGCACCGGCGAATTGCGGATGATCCACTCGCGCGTTTCATGGATGTGCTTGCCGGTGGACAGGTCCATCACCGTGTCGCCGCCCCAGCGAATCGACCACACCAGCTTCTCCACTTCCTCGGCGATACCCGAGGACACGGCGGAGTTGCCGATGTTCGCGTTGATCTTGGTGAGGAAGTTGCGGCCGATGATCATCGGCTCCGCTTCCGGGTGGTTGATGTTGGCCGGGATGATGGCGCGGCCGCGGGCGACTTCGTCGCGTACGAACTCCGGCGTAATCAGCTTGGGCAACGCAGCGCCGAAAGCCTCACCCGGATGCTGCGTGCGCAGCGCGCTTTCACGCAGCGCTTCGATGCGCTGGTTTTCGCGGATGGCGATGTATTCCATCTCCGGCGTCACGATGCCCTGGCGGGCGTAGTGCATCTGCGTCACGTTGGCGCCGGCCTTGGCGCGATGCGGCGCGCGCGTCGCGGTGAAGCGGAAGGCATCGAGCTTGGGGTCGGCAGCGCGCTGGCGGCCAAAGGCGGAGCTCAGGCCGCTGAGCTGCTCGGTGTCGCCGCGCTCGGCGATCCAGCCCGCGCGCAACGCCGGCAGGCCGGTGACCAGGTCCACCTTGTAGTCGGGGTCGGTGTAGGGGCCGGAGGTGTCGTAGACGGTGATCGGCGGGTTCTCTTCGCCGCCGAACAGGGTCGGCGTCTGCGCCTGGCAGATTTCGCGCAGCGGCACCTGGATGTCCGGGCGGCTGCCCTGCACGTGGATCTTGCGCGAGCCCGGGATCGGGCGCGTCACGGCTTCGGAGAGTTCCTGCGCGGCGCGCGCGAGATCGTTGGGGAGGGCATTCATCGGCTTGTGTCCGTCCGGGGTGACAGCGGTCCCCGAGGGGACTTGGCTTTTGTGAGGAGCCCGCAGCAGGTGCGCGGGGCTTTGCGAAGACATTCGCATCAACAAAAGCGGACGGCGCCGGACGCAATGCCCTTACGGCATGCGGCGAAGCTCCCTACAGCGGTACTAGCCGCATCAGGTTCGAAGGGACTCTCTCAGCCGACTTGTTGCCGGCACCCCCGCCTCAAGCTGCTATTTGAGCACGAAGCGGGGGAAGGCCGCGAGTGCGCGGCCTCCGGACGAGGTGAATCAGGGGGTCTCAGCGCGGCAGATAGGCGCGCAGAAACATGTCCACGCCATCGCGGGCGGTCTGTTCCAGCTCCGCGGCGTAGGACTGGGCGCACTCTTCGCAGCCGAACATGCGGCGCAACAGCATTTCGCCCTTGATCAGGGAGATGAACTGGCCGGCGGCGCGGGCGACGTTGCCGATATCCAGCTTGCGGTCGTCAACCGCCTGTTGCAGCAGGCGTTTCATCAGACCATTGGTGCGATCCGGGCCTTCTTCCCAGAGCAGCTTGCCGTAGCGCGGGTTGCCCTGGCGGCAGTCGCTGAGGATGGCGCGGAAGGTGCCCACGTTCTGCACGTCGCAGTCGAGCCGGACGTGATGCAGGGCGATACGCTCCAGCGCGACGCGGATGTCTTCGGCCGGGTCGTAATGGTAGGTGTCTTCGGGGATCAGGTCCTGGATGCGCGCGCGGATCACCTCGCGGAACAGGTTGTCCTTGTCGCCGAAATGGCTGTAGACGGTGAGCTTGGACACGCCAGCCTCTGCCGCCACCGCATCCATGCTGGTTCCGGCAAAGGCGTTGCGGATGAACAGGCCCTTGGCGGCCTCAAGGATCGCCGCGCGCTTTTCCATGTCCTTGGGACGGCCGGGCCCCTGAGGCTTGGTCTGCGGGATCGTGCTCATGGCTATACCTTCACAAATGGCTTCACAAATGGATAACGCCGGTTTAGTATACGCGACGGTTTAGTTATTTTCCATGGCCAAGATACACGGCTTCCCTTATGTCCACCACTATCGCAGAACTTTCCCTCAGCCCGGCGTATCGACTCGCCCAGCGTTCGCTTGCCTGCTGGCTGGAACCAGGCAAGGCGGAGGCCCGTCGGGCGGCCTTTGTGGCGCGCGCCGCGCTGTCCGGGCTCGACCTCACCGAACGCAGCCGTATCGCCCGCTGGCTGGCCTGGCTGGAGGTCGCGGCACAGAGTCGCGGCGGCCTCTCGCCGCAGGCCCGTGTCCAGCGCCTTGACGCATCCTTGCATCAGGCCATGCAAGATGCACTCACGCGACTCCCTGGTCAGACGGTGGCCGCGCGTACGGGGAAGCATCGACGTAGTGCGTAACCTGGCATGGCGAAGTGTCCGCGGACACCGCGCCACGCATGACTTCCGTCAACCAAGCGCGATGACTTCCGGCACTTCGTGTCGTTGGGACGAACCCGCAGGCTTTGCACATTGTCGGAACGTGGCTAAGCGCTTATCCTTTTTAGCCTTTTTTCCGATTCGCATTAGGACCTAAGCAACATGGCGATGAACTTCGAACAGGCGCGAGTGAACATGGTGGAAAACCAGGTGCGCCCCTGGGAGGTGCTGGATGCCCGCGTACTCGACGTGCTGGGCAGCGTGCGCCGCGAGGACTTCGTTGCCCCCGAGCACCGCAAGCTGGCCTTTGCCGACCTGTGCCTGCCGCTGGGTCATGGCGAAGTGATGATGAAGCCGGTGGTCGAGGGCCGCGTGCTGCAGGCGCTGGAACTGACCACGAACGACCAGGTGCTGGAAATCGGCACGGGTTCGGGTTTCCTGACCGCCTGCATGGCCAAGCTCGCTGGTCACGTGACCAGCCTGGACATCCATGCCGATTTCGTCACCGCCGCTGGCCAGCGCCTGGCGGGCGCAGGCATCGCCAACGTGACGCTGGAAGTCGGCGAAGCGGTGAACGGCTGGCAGCCGAACGGCTTGTTCGATGCACTGGTTGTCACCGGCGCGGTGTACCAGATTCCGCAGCGCTTCCTGGGCTGGCTCAAGCCCGGTGGTCGCCTGCTGGTGGTGCGCGGCGAGTCGCCGGTGCAGCACGTGCTGCTGCTCACCCACGAGGGCAATGGTCGCTACCGCGAAGAATCGCTGTTTGAGACCGACTTGCCCTATTTGAAGCACGCCGAGCCGCCGCGTCGCTTCGTTTTTTGAACCTATTTCCCCATACATGAGGCAACCCATGCGCTTGAAGCTTCTGACCCTCGCCCTGGCCCTGTCGGCATTGCCGCTGGCCGGCCACAGCGAGGACTTGCTGGATGCATACCGAGAAGCCCGCGCCAATGACCCGGTGCTGTCGCAGGCGGAAGCCACGCGCCTTGCTACCGGCGAAGGCGTTGCCCAGGCGCGTGCGTTGATGTTGCCGCAGCTCAATGGCAGCTACGGGCTGCAACAGCAGTCGGCGGGCAACAACATTGCCAATGGCACGGTCACGGGTTCCAGCTACGGCCATTCGCGCACCCGCGACATATCCGCCACGCTGAGCCAGACGATTGTCGACCTCAGCCAGTGGGCCAACCTCGCAGCTGCGCGATCCGCCGCGCATTCGCAGGACGCCACTTACGACGCCGCGGCGCAGAACCTCTATGTTCGCGTCACCACGGCCTACTTCGGCGTGTTGACCAGCCAGGATGCGCTGATATTCGCCAAGGCCAGCGAAGACTCCTTCAAGCAGGCCTACGACCAGGCCGATCAGCGCTTCAAGGTGGGCCTGTCTGCCATCACCGACGTCTACCAGGCCAAGTCGGAATACGAACTGGCCAAGGCCCAGACGGTGGCCGCGCAGAACACGCTCAACGACGCCAAGGAAGCACTCACCCAGATCACCGGCAAGCCGGTGGGCGAGCTCAAGAAGCTGCGCGAGGATCTGCCGCTGACGCCGCCGAATCCGGCCGACCCGAACGCCTGGGTGCAGGCGGCGTTGCAGTCCAACGCCAGCATCCATGCCAGCCAGTACACCGTGCAGGCCGCCGAGCACGACATCGACGCGGCTCGCGCCGGCCATCTGCCGACCATCAACGCCTCCGTGTCGCGCGGCAAGGACACCACCTGGCTCGAGCACGGCAACTACAACGTGCCCGGCAATGGCGCCTA
This sequence comes from Dyella japonica DSM 16301, assembly GCF_001010355.1. GTDB lineage: Bacteria > Pseudomonadota > Gammaproteobacteria > Xanthomonadales > Rhodanobacteraceae > Dyella > Dyella japonica. The sequence goes on from NZ_JPLA01000004.1 coordinate 10,041, forward strand.
TGGCACCACGGTCGGCATCTCGATGAATATTCCGATCTTCTCCGGCGGCGCCACCCAGTCCCGCGTACGCCAGTCGATCTACCAGCGCGACGAAGCCCAGGATTCGCTGGAATCGACGCGCCGCCAGGTGGTTCGCGACACGCTGAACTTCTATCGCTCGGTTGCCGCCGGCATCAGCCAGGTGGAAGCGAACAAGGCCTCGGTCGATTCCGGCCAGAAGGCGCTGGAAGCCACCCGCGCCGGCTTCGACGTGGGTACGCAGACCATGCTGAACGTGCTCAACGCGATTCAGACCCTGACCCAGGCCGAGAGCAGCTACTCGCAGTCGCGCCACCAGCTGGTGCTCGATCAGCTGCAGCTCAAGCAGTCGGCCGGCTCGATCGACGTGAAAGACGTGGAAATGGTCAATTCGATGCTGCAGTGATGTAGTCGCATCGAACAGCATTGAGCTACGCAAGGGCCGAGGATTTCCTCGGCCCTTTTCTTTTGCGTCCGTCTGGTGTCGGTTCGGAAATCCAACGACGTGGTTCTGCGAACAACGCTCACGTCAGGCGTATCTGCAATCCGATTTCCGAGTCCATTGAGCTTAGGTTTGAATCGCCTTTCGCCAGAGCAGCGTTTTGATTTGCTCAGCGCAACCTCGGCTCGCAGGAGCTGGATATCCGGCCAATCCCTGGCGCAGGGCCTGCTAGCTGCCCACGAAGCGCGTTCGAACCCGGCCTGCCGTGCTTCAGAAAACTCCGTTAGATGCCCATGCTTTCCCTGAGGTACGCCATGCGCCAAAAGCTTCGGATGCTCGCCTTGGTCTTGTCAGCGCTTCCGCTGCCCGGGCATGGCGAGGACCTGCTGGATGTCTACCGGGAAGCACGCGCCAATGACCCGGTGCTGTCGCAGGCGCAAGCGACCCGGCTCGCCACCAGTGAAGGCGTTACGCAAGCACGCGCCTTGATGCTACCGCAGCTCAACGGAGGCTTTAAGCTCAACCAACAATCTCGCGCCAGCGGGAGTGCCGGCAACTATCTCTGCTCCGGTGCGGGCACTGGCTCGAGCACCTCCCCGTGCGCGTCTGTCAGCACGGGCACCACGGGTGCATTGACCTCGAGCGGCCATAAGCGCACTCGCACGCCATCGCTCACCCTCACCCAATCGGTGCTCGATCTGAGCCAATGGGCCAACCTGTCCGCAGCCAAGTCGCTCGCCGGTTCGCAGGACGCCACCTACGTCGCCGCGGTACAGAACCTCTATGTGCGCGTGACTGCGGCGTATTTCGGTGTACTCACCAGCCAGGATGCGCTGGTGTTCGCCAAGGCCAACGAAGACGCCTACCAAGCGGCCTATGACCAGGCCGAGCAACGCTTCCAGGTAGGCCTGTCTGCTGTCACGGACGTCTATCAGGCCAAGTCGTATTACGAGCTGGCCAAGGCACGGACCATCGCGGCCCTCAATGCACTCAGCGATGCCAGGGAGACGCTCACCCAGATCACCGGCAAGCCGGTTGGCGAGCTGAAGAAACTACGCGAGGACCTGCCGATGGTTCCGCCCAACCCAAGCGATCCCGAGGCCTGGGTACAAGCAGCGCTCCAGTCCAATGCCACGGTGCAGGCCAGTCAATCCAAGGTCGGCGCTGCCGAGCACAGCATCAATGCGGCGCGGGCGGGGCATCTGCCGACCATCAACGCCTCGGTATCGCGCAGCACATCGACATCCTGGCTGGAGAACGGCAGCTACGACAACGGCGGAGGCAATGGCAGCTACGGCAACACGACAGGCTTGACGCTGAACCTGCCGATCTTCGCCGGTGGCGCCACCCAGTCCCGCGTGCGTCAGTCGATTTATCAGCGCGATGCGGCTCAGGATTCGCTGGAAACCGCTCGCCGCCAGGTCGTTCGCACCACGCTGAACTTCTATCGTTCCGTGTCGGCCGGCATCAGCCAGGTGGAAGCAAACAAGGCCTCGGTCGACTCCGGCCAGAAAGCGCTGGAAGCCACCCGCGCCGGCTTCGACGTGGGCACGCAGACCATGCTGAACGTGCTCAACGCGATTCAGACCCTGACCCAGGCCGAGAGCAGCTACTCGCAGTCGCGCCACCAGCTGGTGCTTGATCAGCTGCAGCTCAAGCAGTCGGCCGGCTCGATCGACGTGAAAGACGTGGAAATGGTCAACTCGATGCTGCAGTAACGCGCATCGCGTGAGCAGGAATGAAAAGGCCGGGCATGTCCCGGCCTTTATCGTCTGGATGTCGCAGACGTCTGGACGTCTATTCCTGCAGCAGATCGTCGATCATGCCCATCACGCGCTTGACAGCGCCACGCTCGCTGTCGAACACGATGCGTGCCGCATCGCCCATGCGTTCGCGCTGCGGCGGATCGCGCAACAGCTGCAGCACCACCGGACCCAGTTCCTCGGCGCTGTTCACGCGCGAGGCACCGCCTTCGCGGATGAGCGTTAGCGTGATCTCTTCGAAATTGAAGGTGTTGGGACCTACCAGCACGGGCGTGGACAGCGCGGCCGGTTCGAGCACGTTATGGCCGCCGATCGGCACCAGGCTGCCGCCGACGAAGGCGAGATCGGAGGCGGCGTAGAACGGCATCAGCTCGCCCATCGCATCGATCACGAAGACCTGGTGCGCCGCCGACGGCACACGGTCGGCACTGCGCGTGCCCACCATGAAACCCAGGCTGCGCGCGGAGTTTTCCACCAGCTTGAAGCGCTCGGGGTGACGGGGCGCGATCAGCAGCAAGGCATCGGGCCAGCGCGTGAGTACTTCCAGGTGGGCTTCGAGCACCGGCAGTTCTTCGCCTTCGTGCGTGCTGCCGGCGATCCACACAGGACGCAGATGCCCCCATTGCTGGCGCAGCTCTTCACCCTTGCGTTCGGCGTCGTAGGGCACCGGCATATCGAACTTCATGTTGCCGGTGACCACGATCTTGTCCGGGTCGGCGCCGAGGGCGCGATAACGCGACGCGTCGGTACGCGACTGGGCGGCGATCTGATAGACGCAGCGCATGGCCTGCGCCACCAGGTTGCCCAGGGGCTTGTAGCCGCGCAGCGAGCGCTCGGACAGGCGCGCATTGACGATCATCAACGGAATGCTGCGGCGCCGGCAGGCCAGGTAGAGATTCGGCCAGATTTCGGTTTCCACGATGATGGCCAGGCGCGGCCGCACGCGCTTGAGGAAGCGCGATACCGAGAACGGCAGGTCGTAGGGCAGATAGACGTGGAACACGCTGTCGCCGAACAGCTGGCGCACCCGCTCCGAGCCCGTCGGCGTCACCGTGGTCACCACCAGCGGCGCGTTCGGATAATCCGCCTGCAAGGCCTTGATCAGCGGCTCGGCCGCGTTGACCTCGCCCACCGACACGGCGTGCACCCACAGGCTGCCGGTGACGCCCGAGGCCTCGAAGAAGCCGAAGCGTTCGCGCCAGCGCTTGTGGTAGTCGCCATAGCGCACGCCACGCGCCATCAGCCGCAACACGATCAGCGGCGTGACCAGATACATGGCGAGGGTGTAGATGTAGCGCAACGGAGAGCCTAGCGATCGCGGTGCGCCAGTATATCGGCTCGGGCGCACCGGCCTGCCCATGCGCCTTGACCCTGGTCAGCGGCTCGCCTCGTTTTGGCTAGTTCCCTACAATGCGGGCAATGCCCGGCATGCCTCGTCCCAGCTTCACCCGCTCCCTGCTCTCGCCCACGCACTGGCCCGCCTGGCTGGGTGCCGGCGTGATCTGGCTGATCGCCCGCCTGCCGCGACCCTGGCTGATGGCCTTTGGCCGCGGACTGGGCTGGCTGGTGCAACGCGTGCCCTCGCCGCGGCGGCACGTGGCGGAAGTGAATATCGCACTGTGCTTTCCCGAACTGTCCAAGCAGGAGCAGGCCAGGCTGGTCGATGCGCACCTGCGCGATATCGGCCTGATGATGGCGGAGTTCGCGCTGGGCTGGATGGGCAGTGAGCGCGCCATCGCCAACGTGCCGGTGACCATCGAAGGTCTCGAGCATCTCGAAGCAGCGCGCGCGCAGGGCAAGGGCGTGCTGCTGGTGGGCGGCCATTTCTCGCACCTGGAGCTGTGCGCGCGGCTGGTCTCGCAGCGCATCCGCATTTCCGGCATGTATCGTCGCATGGACTCGGCGGTGTTCGAGTGGGTGGTGCTGCGCGCGCGACTCGATTACGCCGAGGCGATGTTCGAGAAGGACGATATCCGCGGCACCGTGAAGCACCTGCGCAACGGCGGCACGCTCTGGTATGCGCCCGATCAGGACATGCGCAGCAAGGACAATGTGTTCGTGCCGTTCTTCGGCGTGCCGGCGGCGACCATCACGGCGACCCATCACCTGGCCCGCATGTCCGGTGCCGTGGTGATTCCGTTCTACCACCGCCGCCTGCCCGGCAATGCGGGCTACGCGCTGAAGCTGGGCGCCCCGCTCGAAGCTTTGCCCAGCAAGGATGTGCTGGACGACACCGCACGCGTCAATGTGTGCATCGAAGACATGGTGCGCGCCGCGCCCGAGCAATACCTGTGGGTACACAAGCGCTTCAAGACCCGCCCGGAAGGCAGCCCCTCGGTCTACTAAAGCCTTGCAAGAAGCCGTCCTGTTCGCTGACAGATAAATGACAGTCAGGACAGGTAAAAAGACGGCCGACTATCCCCACGACCGCCCCCAACATGACTTTCCGGCTGTTTCTGCGCTCGCTGCGCCAACGCCGCGATTGGCGTGGCTCGCCCTCAAAGCGCCTCGCCGCCGGCCTGAAATACCTTGCCCGCAGTGTGCGCATGGCCCGTCGGCAGTCGGCGTGGTTGGCCGAGCTGTATGGGTCGCCGCGGCTTACCTCCATCCTGGCGCGCGACCCACGCCTGCATGAGCGTTGGCACCATCACTACATCAATCGCCGGGTCGGTCGGGCCGAGCGCATGGCCATCGTCAGCCAGCACTATCGCTTCGTGTTTGGCCACTTGCCTGCGGTGATGGTCGATGCGGTTTACCTGCATGGCCGCTATCGATGGGGAACGCTGGCGCTCAAGGACGGCAGCGAACTCCAGCTGGAGCTACGCCGCCCGACCGGTCGCAGCCGCGAAGGCGAGCTGGCGCTGTGCCTGAGCAACACGCAGGGCCAGGTGTTGTCGTCGGCCATCTTCAGCATCACCGATGAGGGCCGCACGCTGCTGATCGGTTGCCTGCAGGGCGCTGCCGCCGAGCTGGGGCGCGAAGCAGTGCGCGAGCTGACCAAGCAGTGCTACGGGCTGCGGCCGAAGAATCTGCTGCATTCGCTGCTGCTGGCCTTTGGCTCGTTTGCCGGCGCCACGCAGATCCGCGGCGTCAGCAACCTGGCGCATCCGTTCGCGGGCGAAGCGGACAAGATCAAGGCCGACTACGACAGCTTCTGGGAAGAATGCCAGGGCGTGCTGCAGCCGGACGGCTTCTTCGCCCTGCCGACCGCCGAACCCGAGCGCAGCGAACTGCAGGTCGAGAGCAAGCATCGTTCCGCCTTCCGCCGCCGCGAGATGCTGCGTCGCGAAGCCTGCGCACGCCTGCTTGCGGCGCTGCGCGACCAGCCGCTGCCGCTGTCGCAGGCAGCCTGACAACAACATCCCCGGCGCAACGCCGGGGATGCTGAGGGACTCCCCTTACTTCACATTGACGAAGGCCTTCCACGCCTTCAGCAGATTGTTGGCGTCGACCGAGCCCAGGCCAGACGCAAAACTCCAGCCCGCCTGCGCCGCAAACGCTTCCGTATTCGCGTTGTACTTGTTGGCGTTGCTCGAGGTGAGACCCACCTGGATCGGACCGAGGTAGGAGTTGGGCAGGTTGCCGTAGTAGTAGCAGTCAGGCGTCACCACGTCCGGCAGTTGTTGCACGCACTGGGTGGCGATGCTGCCGCGCGTGACATTGTGGAACACGCACTTGCCGGTGCCCTTGGCGCCATTGTCCGAATTGCAGGTCGCCAGCGAGGCCGGCGGCGTGCCCTTCGGGCCGCCGTACTCATCGGCGGCGAGCGTGTAGAGCGTCGGCGCGGCATTGCCCTGGTTCGGCGACAAGCCCTTTGCCGCGAGGCCCTGGTCGATCAAGGCCTGGATGCCGGCGAACATCGGCGAGGACAGCGAGGTGCCGCCGATCAGTGCCGTGCTGCCGGTGAATCCCGGTGTGCAGGGATAGTAGTAGGAGCACACGATCACCCAGGTCGAACCGCCGTACGAACCACCGAACAACGCCACGTCAGGCACGTCGCGCGACTGATCCTTGGCGGTGTTGTAGACCAGGCGCTGCCAGGCCGGCTTGGCATTGACCGAGGACGGGCCGCCACTGCCCGATTCGGAGGTGATGTAGTAACCGTAGGGATCGAACTGCAGATAGGCTTTGCAGAACGCCAGCGACGTCGCATAACCCAGCGACTTGGCTGCCACCTCGTTGCCGCAGGATTCGTTCCACGGAATTTCCGGCACATACGACAGCGCCGAACCGTACTGCGCGTTGAAGGTCGAGCTGAAGTACTTCTTGGTGCTGCCGTCGAGGATATCGGCCGTATCCGTGCCGCCGACCACGGTGTCATTGGGCGAGGTGCCAAACGCATTGGCATCGATGCCCGCGCCATTGATGAAGAAGCCGTTGAAGCTCGGGTTGGAACCCGAGTCGCCGCTGGATACGAACACGGAGATACCTTCCGCATCCGCCTGCGCCCACATCAGGTCGATCGCCGCCTTGCTCGGCGCATCGACGAAGCCCTCGCCATAGCCATAGCTGGCACTGATGATGTTGGGCCGGTTCGTGCCATTGATCAGATTGGTCGCCGCCGTGACCACGCCACCGAAGAAGTTGGTGGAGTTTGAATCGTCGCAGCTCGCCAGCCAGATGTTGGCGCCCGGCGCCATCGCCGTCGACCATTCGGCATCGAGCAAGGCCTCGAAGTCGTCCTCGCCGGGGAAGTTGATGGTCGGGTCGATGCAGTTGGTAAAGCCGGTGGCCTGTGGCTGGATCTGCTGGAAGGTGCCGCCGTAACTGGTCAGCCCGAACTGGCTGACGAAGTTGGTCCAGTCATCGGGCACCATCGAGCTGTCCTCGACCAGCGCAATGGTGATGCCGCTACCGGTCAGGCCGCTCGCGTAGAGCTTGTCGGTGCCATAGATCTTCGCCATGTCGTACGGCACCAGGCCGCGCGAACCATTGGTGAAGTTGACCGCCTGTGGCGTCAGGCCAACGGCTGCCGTCTTGGCTTGCTGTACCTTGAAACGTTGCGAGTTCGCATCGAACTGACCCAGCTTCGGCGCCGTGTGCTGTGCCTGCGGATGGATGTCGTTGAGGCCGGCCACGCCCGCCACCACGCCTTGCAGCGCCTGCGGAATGCTGATGTCGCTGGCATTGGCCACATGCGCCGCCTGGTTGATGGTGTAGTGGTTCATCTGCGTGTGGAACGCGCGCTTCACCTGCCCCGCGTTGCCGCTGAAGTCGATCTGCATCTTGTTCGGATAGACGCCATTGACCGTGAAGCCCTGCGATTTCAGCCACGCGGTCGTGGCGGCAATGTCCGCGTCGGACACGCCGAAAGTCTGCCCGAATTGATCGGGCGTCAGCCATTGACGGAACTTTGCCGAGCCCGGATCGTGCTGGGCGGACATCAGTGCATCCAGCGCCGCCTGGCGCTTGGCGCTGCGTTGCAGGATCAGGTTCATGTGATTCATGGCGGCCGCATCGTCCACCACCTTGGTCGGCGTGGTGCGATCAACCAGACTCAAGTGACTGCGCTGCAAAGTCGATGTCGCTCGACTGTCGACCGTCTGGGTCACCCTGGGCGCTTCGGCCGTGTTGATGCCTGCCAGCGCTGCGTTTTGTGCGGTATTGGATTGTGCCGATGCCACCACCGGCATGCCTGCGAGGACCAGGGTCATGGCCCCCAGCAGGTTCAGGTGCTCGTGTTTCATGCAATGTCTCCCTGATGCGATCCATTGAGAACAAGCCCCCCGTTTTCGATCAGCCACAGCTGTTTCCCCCGCATGGCCTCCTTTGAGATTCGCGCTGTGCGTAAGACGAATTCGCCCGTCGCGTCGCCATGCTGGCGACACGATGCCATTGCAGTAAAAGTCACCCTTGAACGGCGCGAGAGAAAGCTACGGAACCTGCTCGCGATGACACCCCACGAAAACCAGCCGAGTGTGGAAGGCACTGCGCGTTGCCACAACGCGAGCGACGCGAAAACGTGCGCTGCATCGTGACGATTTCATGCAGGCCATGAGAATCATCGTCTTGCAACGTACTCGCGCGTTGTATCAGCAATAGGCCGAGCATGACTCTGTGCGCGCAATTTCGTTCGTCTAAACAGTGGAATTGACGAACGATTCACGGCGCGATGGCGGTATCACTCCAGCGGGCGATTTCTGAAAGTATTTTCGGCGTGCAAGAGTTTGCGTTTGGCCGTACAGCTAGCTAAATCCGCGCTGAATTTTGTCCACTACTCGATGCGAATAGCTGCTCGCGCCGCGCGACTAACGTTCTTCGCCGCGCGATTTGCGCGACGCCTGCTCGCGCGCCTCGTGCAGCTTTGCGTACTTGAGGAAGGCGTAGAACGCACCGGTGACGCTGGCGATGAAGCCGGCCCAGCCGTTGAGGAAGTAACGCTTGCCGATGTATTGGCGCAGGAAGAACACCGGCGGATAGAACACCATGCGCAGTCCGGTAAAGCGCTGCCGCGTGCGCAGTTTGTAGGCCACCATGCCGGTGGTGTAACGGTTGATCTTTTCCACGCGCGTGGCGATGTCGCCGTCGCCGTCGTTGACGAAGTCCGCCCGCCGCAGGGTTTTCACCGGGCCGCGCACTTCCACCGCCGCGTGGACCTCGACATCGTTCATGCCGCCGCGTCGACGATCGAACAAGCGCAGATGGCCGTTGCGCCAGCTCCAGCGATGCTGCACCGTCCAGAACATGCGTTCGCGCCGCGGCAGCCGGAAACCGGCGTGCCGGGGATGTTCCAAGGCCCGCTCGATCTCCTCGCGCGTGCCGGGCGAGAGGATCTCGTCCGCATCGAGGTTCAAGATCCAGTCGTGACTGGCCATATCGTAGGCGCGCTGCTTTTGCGGGCCGTAATCGTCGAACGGATGCACAGCAATGCGTGCGCCATGTTGGCGTGCGATGGCGACGGTGTCATCGGTCGAGCCCGAATCGAGCACGACGATTTCGTCGGCCCAGTCGACACGGCTCAGGCACGCATCGAGCGTGTCCGCATTGTTGAAGGTGATCACCACCACCGACAGCAGCTCGCGCGTCATGCGTCGGCTCCCTTCGGCGAGGGATGCACGTAGAGCGCCGCGCACCACAGACCCAGCAGCCAGGCGAACAACAAACCCCACCACGCCGAATAGAAGGCCAGATGCGTGTTAAGCGGGAACAGCATGGTGCCCAGCGCGAGCGTGGCCGGGAAGGCGCGCTCGCGCGCCACAGGGCCCACGCGACGCCACGCCATCAATGCCAGCACGATGGCGCCCAACCAGCACAGCAAGCCCAGCACGCCAGTTTCGGTGAGTACCTCCAGCACCCATTGGTGCGCATGGCAGGCCCCCTCGCCCGGCCCGCATGCCTCATCCGAGACCACGAAGTGATCATTGGACGGCGCGTAGCTGGGATAGGCGTAGCGATAGGCGCGTACGCCGACGCCATTGATCGGATGCGCTTCAATCATGGCCACGCTGGTACGCCAGATATCCAGGCGCCCCGTCAGGGCAGTATCGAGCGATTGATCTGGACCGCTCAATGCATGCAGCGTGCGATCCATGCGCAACTGAAAACGCTCGGAGGTTTTCCAGGCAACGCCTCCCGCCAGCAGCAGCGCCACGATCAGTGCGCCAGCCAGGGCGATGAAACGCAGCGCCGATCCGGCGATGCGCCAGGCAAAGACCAGCGCCACCAGCGCGTAGCACAGCCACGCCGCCCGCGAGCCGGACATCAACACTGGCCCCAGCAACAGTGCGAACGCCAGCAGCACGCCCCTGATACCCCAGCGGCGTTGCGCCGCCCATAGCGCGAACGGAGCCAGCACCGAAAGGCTTGGACCAAGCTTTGGATTGCTTGCTCCGAAGATGCCGGTGATGCGCTCTGGCTCAGCATGTCCGGCCAGGCTCCAACCGGTGAGTATCTGCATCCACGCATCCAATGCCCACAACGCCAGCACCACCGCCACCGCCTGGTACAACGCCTGCAGCTTGTCCTCCCGGCGGACGGCGAAGCAGGCATAGAGGCCCAGCGGCGCGTAGCGAAGCAGCGCAGCCACGGTGCCCCAGCTCTTGCCTGGAGCGAGCGAATCGAATGCGGAAAACAACGCCGCGCCCACATAAGCCGCCAGCAGCCACAGCAGCAGCCGTGCGCCGGCATGCTCGCGCAATGCGGACGGATGGCGCACGAACAGCAGCACCACGCCGAGCAGGCACAGGAAGGTTCCCAACTCCGCGCTGCGCCCGAATGGCAGCAGGGCGATCACCAGCCAGAACGGCAGCAAGGGGGAACGCAGGGCGGCCTTCAGGAATGCAGCAATGGGGCTCATGCGTGGATCAATAAGGGTGACCCGCGCATTGTAGGTGAGTCGCCGTACTGACGACGCCGGGCCAGGTCAGGCCGCGGTGAGCTCGTCGTACAAGGCCAGGGTGGCCTGCTGCATGTCGGTGAGGCGGTAGTTCTGCAGCATCGGGATGGGCGGCGCCACGCGCAGCAGCTCGGCGGCACGCTCCACCAGTCGCTCGCGGTCGGCGGGCGGCACGCGACCAGCCGGATACAACTCGGCCAGCAGCTCGCCCACGCCACCGTGCGCATAGCCCAGCACCGGACGGCACAGCGACAGCGCCTCGATCACCGTGCGGCCAAACGATTCGGGCTTGTTCGACAACTGCAGCACCAGCGAGGAGACCGCGTAGATGTCGCGCACATCCGAACGCGGCGGCGTCATCACCACCTGCGCTTCCAGTCCGCGCGTGCGCACGAGATGGCGCAGCTCTTCCACGTAGGCCTCGCGGCCGGGCTCGATCACGCCCAGCAACAGCAGGCGCACGTCGATGCCGCGACGCTTGAGTTCGGCCACCAGCTCGATGGCGTCGTGGTGGCCCTTCAGGCGCGTGCCGCGGCCCGGCAGGGTCAACAGCGGACCGCCGGCCAGCGCGGGAAACTCGGCAAAGAACGCCTTCACCCAGTTGTCGTCCGGCCGATGCCCATAGGGAAACGCATCCGGATCGATGCCGCGCGGGATCACCCGCACGCGGGCCGGTTCCAGCCAGGGGTAATGGCTGAGCATGAAATCGCGCAGCGTCTGCGATACCGCAATCACGCGCTCGCCGCGCAGCAGGATGGCGCTGTAGCGGCCGGGCGAATTGAGGCCATGCACCGTGGTCACGAAATGCGGCGCCGGCTTCATGCCCTTGATGGCCCACCAGCCCAGCCAGGCCGGCAGGCGCGAACGGGCATGCACGATGTCGGGCTTGAGCTCGCGCAGCAGCCTGCGCAGCGCACCGACCTTCATGAAGGTGCCCAGCGACTTGCGGCCGATATCCAGGGTGATGTGACGGCTACCTTCGGCTTCCAGCTGCGACACCATGCGGCCACCGGCGGAAATCACGATGGACTGATGGCCGGCCTGGACCAACGCACGGGCAATCTCCAGCGCGGACCGCTCCGCCCCGCCCGACTGCAGGGCAGGGATCAGCTGGACCACGGTCAGAGACCGCGCTGGCGTTGCGATTGCTGACATGATTTGTTCGAAAGGTGCCTTCATTCCTAGAGGCAAGCAGCAATCGTGCCGAAATACGCGGCCGATATGGTTTCAGTTGTAACTTTCGAGGTCGAAATCAGTCGCGAAGCACGTAATGCGCGCCGCAATAAGGACATGTGGATTCACCACCGTCCTCCACGATCGGCAAATAGACCTTCGGATGGGAGTTCCACAGCGCCATGCCGGGCATCGGACAGGACAGCGGAAGGTCCGAGCGCGTCACTTCGTAACGATTTTCGGCATTTGCCGGGATCAGCGGGGCAGCCGCAGGGGAACGCGACATGGGGTCAAACTCCATCAGGACACCAGACCCACCATGTTAGCAGGCCAACCTCACATCGCGGCGCGGCGGGCGTCGGACTGCGACCTAGGGCATAGTGCGGGCGACCGATGTCGAGGGCTTCCCCGGCGACCGAGAATGCCCTCGCGTACGGGAAACGAACGGCCCGTGATCCGACAGCCGGTGGATGGCGGGAACTGCCACATCCTGAAGCAGGAGCCGTCATGGACTTCGGAAAGATCTTAAGTCGCATCAAGGCCATCCTCAGCTCGCCACAGACCGAGTGGCCAGTGATTGCCGCCGAGCCCGACACCGTCGGCGGACTGTTCCGCAACTACATCTGTGTCGTCGCCGCCCTACCGGTGATCGCCTACTTCATCCGTGGCAACCTGATCGGCCACGGCGGCTGGGGCATGCACATACACACGCCGCTGGGCCTGGGCCTGCTCGGGCTGGTCCTGCATTACCTGCTGACCCTGGTCGTGGTCTATCTGGTCGCGCTGATCGTCAATGCATTCGCGCCGAGTTTCGGTGGTACCAAGGACTCCGTGCAGGCGCTCAAGACGGTGGCCTATGCCTGGACGGCCGGATGGGTCGCCGGCATCGCGATCATCATTCCGTGGCTCGGCTGGCTGGTGGCGATCGCCGGCGTGATCTACGGGATCTATCTGCTCTATCTCGGACTGCCGCACACCATGCGCTGCCCACCCGAACGGGCCGGTGGCTACACCGCCGTCATCGTGATCATCGGGATCGTGCTGACTTGGATCGTGGGCTTAATCATGACCGGCATCATCGGCACTGCGGCGCTTACGGGCGCGTCGATGGCAGGCCTCCACGCGACCCGCGGCGAAGGAACCACGGCGACCGTCGATGCGGACAGCACGCTGGGCAAGACCGTGGCCGTGTCGCTGTCACCGGAGACCTTGCGCGGCTTCCTGCCCGAGCAACTCGACGGCATGAAGCGCAGCGACTTCAATGCCCAGCGCTCCGGCGCCATGGGCATGCAGATATCGACTGCGTATGCCAACTACAGCGACGGCAAGGACCGCAGCATCAAGATCGAGCTGGCCGACACCGGCAATATGCGCGGCATGATGGCGATGGCCGGCGCCATGGCCCACTCCAGTGAACAAGAGTCCGACCACGGCTACGAAAAGACCTATACCGACCACGATCGCCTGGTGCACGAAGCGTGGAACTCGCAGACCAAGACGGGCGAATTCGGCGTGATCGTGGCCAGCCGTTTCTCGGTCAAGGCAAGCGGCAGCGGCGCCAGCATGGATGACTTGAAGCGGGCCGTGAACGACATGGACCTGGACAAGCTGTCGGCACTCAAGGACGAAGGCGTCAGCAATCGTTGATCGCGAAAAGAACAGGCCCGCGCTCGTAAGCGCGGGCCTGCTCATGCCCAGCGTTGGGCTTACTTGGCGGCGTCGGCCTTCGGCACCGAAGCCTCGGTGGTGATGTGGATCTTGATCTCGTCGCTGACGTTCGGCACGTAAGCGCCCACGCCGAAGTCAGAACGCTTGAGCGAGGCCGTGGCATCGAAGCCTACCGTCGCCGTCTTCATCATCGGATGCTCGCCGCTCTTGTTGAGGGTGGCGTCCAGCGTCACCGGCTTGGTCACGCCGTGCACGGTCAGATCACCCGTGACCTTGTACTTGTTGCCGCCAGCGGCCTGCACCTTGGTGCTCTTGAAGGTGACGGTCGGGTACTTGTCGGCGTCGAAGAAGTCCGGCTTCTTCAGGTGCTCGTCGAGCGCGCTCACATGCGTGTCGAGGTTGGCCAGCGGCAGGGTGACGTCGACGGACGACTTGGAGGCGTCCTTGTCGTCGAACACGATGGTGCCGTTGCCCAGGCCGAGGTTGGCGGTGGGGTTGGAGAAACCGAAGTGGTTCCAGCTGAACAGGACCATGGTGTGGCCCGGATCCATCTTGTAGGTCACCGGAGCGGCCTGGACGGACACGGCAGTGCTGATCAGGCCAGCAAGAACGAGGTAACGAAGTGCACGCATGGGTTGAATCTCCATTGGGTTGGGGGTTGCTGAATCGATGCCGATGACGGCTTCAGGCGATCCGGCAAGCTTCTTCGAACGAGAGGCGCGGGCTGCGCGGGAACAGGTCGCGGCTGGCATCGCCATAGCCGATGTTGACCAGGAAGTTGGACTTCACCGTGGTGCCCGCAAAAAAGGCGTTGTCCACGCCGGCATTGTCGAAGCCGGACATGGGGCCGCAATCCAGGCCCACCGCACGCGCGGCGAGCATCAGGTAGGCGCCCTGCAGCGAACCGTTGCGGAAAGCGGTGACATCGATCAGCGGCTGGTTGCCGGCGAACCAGCTGCGCGCATCGGCGTGCGGAAACAGGTGCGGCAGCTTTTCGTAGAACTCGTGGTCGGTGCCGACGATGGCGGTGACCGGCGCGGCCAGGGTCTTGGCGCGATTGCCGTCGGACAGGAACGGCGCCAGCTTGTCCTTGGCCTCCTTGGATTTCACGAAGACCACACGCATCGGCGAGGAGTTGGCGCTGGTGGGGCCGAACTTGGCCAGCTCGTAGATCGCGTGCAGTTGCTCGTCCGTGACTTCTTTGGGCAGCCACGCGTTATACGTGCGTGCCGTGCGAAACAATTGGTCGAAGGTCGCCTCGGAAAGCTTCTCGCTCATGGGTATCCTGTGGGCATGGCGCGCCGGTATCGGCGCAACGACCTCAAGTGTAAGCGGGGTCGATGGCAAACAGGACCCAGGCCAATGGAACGAACTGTACCGTCCGGGGAAACAATGCGGCGGCCAGGACCATGCTGAAGCCCCGCGGCGACTGCTGGGTCATCACCGATGGCGCGGCCGGCAACCAGCGCCAGGCGCTGGCGCTGGCCGAGCTGCTGGAGATGCCCGTGCGGCACCTGCAACTGGCGCCCGCAGCGCCCTGGTCGTGGCTGGCGCCTCATCTCACGCTGGGCGCCCGGCTGGCGCTTGATCCCACCCAGCGCCGGCAATTCGCCCCGCCGTGGCCGGCGGTGGCGATCGGCTGCGGACGATCCGCCGCGCTCTACACCCGCCTGCTGCGCTCGCTCAGCGGCGGTGCCTGTTACACGGTGCAGATTCTTGATCCGCGGGTTGATCCTGCGCACTGGGACACGGTGATCGCGCCCCAGCACGACCAGCTGACCGGCCGCAACGTGATCCGCCCGCTGGGCTCGCTCAATCCGGTGGACGAAGCCTGGCTGCAGGATGGCCGCGAGGCCGATCCCGCTTTTGCTGCATTGCCGAGCCCGCGGATAGGCGTCCTGCTGGGCGGACCGCGCAAGGGCGTGACCTTCAACGAGGCCTACATCGACCAGTTGATCAGCGGCCTGCATGCGCGGCGTCGCCAGGATGGCGGCAGCCTGCTGGTGCTGGCCTCGCGACGCACGCCGCCGGCCTTGGTGGAACGCATGCGCCAGGGCCTGGGCGACGTGCCCGGGCTCGTATGGTCCGGCAGCAACGACGGCGGCAACCCGTATCCCGGCGTGCTGGGCTGGGCCGATCGCCTGGTGGTCACGCCCGACTCGGTCAACATGCTGTCCGAAGCCTGTGCCGTGGGCTGCCCGGTGCACACCTTTGTGGTCGGTACGCTGCCGGACAAACTCGAGCGCTTTCACCGCGCGCTGCGCGAGGCCGGACTGCTGCATGCGCTCGATGCCAGCGATACCCCGCCGGTGCCGCCGCTGCGCGTCACCAACACCATTGCCGCGACGCTGCGCGAACTCATCGTACGCAGACAGAACCAGACGGCCTGAGCCGCCTCAGAAGCGAAAGCCCAACTCGGTCGTCACTTCCTTCACGCTGCTGCTGAGGCGATCCAGTTCGCCGTCGCGCGGCGAGATGCGCGAGCGCAGATCCAGCGTGCAGGCAAGCGCGCGATGCAGCAGTTCGGCGTGCGCTTCGGCGAATACGCCGGCCTGCCGGCCATCGAGCAGGCCCGCATTGCGGCAGGCTTCGATCAACCCCGCATTGGCGGTGATGTTGAGCAGGGCGGGACGTTCCGACGCGTGCGCCAGCACCAGCCCCTGCAGCGCGAACTCGATGTCCAGCAGACCGCCATGACCTTGCTTGAGATCGAATAACTGTGCATCCGAGCGGTCGCGCTCCGCACGCCAACGCTGGCGCATGCTGCTCACCTCCTGCAGGACCGACGCACGCTCGCGCGGCACGGCCAGCACATCGCGGCGCACGGTGGCGAGATCGGCGTGCAGTGCGGCATCGCCCGCAATCGGACGAGCGCGCAGCAGCGCCTGATGTTCCCACGTCCAGGCGCGGCTCTTCTGGTAGGCCTCGAACGCATCGAGGCTGCTCACCAGCAGACCTTTCGAACCATCGGGCCGCAGGCGCGTATCCACTTCATACAGGCGCCCCGCGCGGGTGAGCACGGTCAGCCAGTTCATCACGCGCTGGGCCAGGCGCTGATACCAGCGCGAACCTTCCAGCGGACGCGCACCATCGCTCATCGCGTGCGCGCGCTTGCTGTCGTAGACGAACACCAGGTCCAGGTCCGAGGCAAAACCCAGCTCCTCGCCGCCCAGGCTGCCGTAGCCAAGCACCGCAAAGCCGATGCCGTCGCCGGGCAGACGACCATGCTGCGCAGCGAGTTCGCGCTCCGCCAAGGCAGTGACAGCCAGCACGATGGATTCGGCCAGTACGGCCAGACGCCGCGCCGTGGCGACGGCATCGGCGCGGCCATCGCTGAAAGCCAGACCCAGGCGAAACGCCACGCTCGCCTTGAATTCATTGAGGCGTTCGAGCTCAGCCTCAGCCTCACGCTCGTCCAGCGTGGCCAGCACGCGGGTGATTTCCGCGCTGATGTCCGCACGTTTGAGCGGCAATTGGTCGATGCGCGGATCGAGCACGTCGTCCAGCAGCAAGGGCTGCGCGATCACGCGCTCGGCGAGGAACGCGTTCTCGGCAAACAAGCGCGCCAGCCGCAGTCGGGCCGCCGGCTGCTCTTCAAGCAGGGCGAGATAGGACGAACGCCGCGCCACCGCCTGCACCAGGCGGCACAGACGAAGCAGGCAGGCGACCGGCGCCACGCTGTTGCGCGCCACGGCGAGCAACTGCGGCATCAGCCGGTCGAGCTGCTCGCGCGAACGCTGCGGCATGGCCCGCACGGAAGCGGCCTGGCTCAATTTCAGCAAGGCTTCGGCCGCTTCACCGCCCGGCGTGAAGCCGGATGCTTCCATCAGGCCGGCGTTGAGCGTTTCGGCACACGCCTGCTGCCACAGCGCCACGTCGGCTACCGGCGCCGCCGCGGTTCGTCCGCCCTGCGGCATCAGCACTTCGGCAAATTCTTCGCTGACCTTAGCGCGATGGGCTGCGAGCTGTTCTTCCAACTCCTCCCAGCTGCCAAGGCCAAGCCCGAGCGCGATGCGCTCACGACTGAGCGCGTCGGCGGGAATATCGTGCGTCTGCGCATCGCGCAGCATCTGCACACGATTCTCCACGCGGCGCAGAAACACATAGGCTTCGCGCAATTCGCGCGCACGCGCCGCGCTGATATGGCCGCGCGCTTCGCAGGCGGTGAGTGCGGGCAGCAGGCCGCGCACGCGCAGGCTGGGCTCGCGGCCGCCGCGGATCAACTGCACCAGTTGGACGATGAACTCGATCTCGCGGATGCCACCGGGCCCAAGTTTGAGGTTGTCCGCCAGGTCCTTGCGCGCCACTTCGGCGTCGATCAGCGATTTCATCTCGCGCAAGCCCGCGAAGGCGGTGTAGTCGAGATACTTGCGATAGACAAAGGGTCGCAGCAGATCCTGCAGCTCCTTGCCCGCATGGCGATCACCGGCCACGGGACGCGCCTTGATCCACGCGTAGCGTTCCCAGTCGCGGCCCTCGCTCTGGTAGTACTGCTCCATCGCCGAGAACGGCAAGGCGAGTCGGCCTGCATTGCCGAAGGGACGCAGGCGCAGGTCCACGCGCGCACAGATGCCGTCGACGGTAGGTTCGTTGAGCAGGCGCACCAGCTGGCGCGCGAGGCGCACGAAGTACTCGCTGTTGTCCAGCGTACGCGCGCCGTCGCTCTGCCCGCTGTGCGGATAGGCCAGCACCAGATCGATGTCCGAGGAGAAATTCAGCTCGCTGCCGCCGAGCTTGCCGAAGCCCACCACCACCATGCGCTGCAGCGCGCCGTCGTGGCTGCGGCTGTGCCCATAACGCTCAGCCAGCGCGCGTTCGGACCACTGCAGCGAGGAGGCCAGCAGCACTTCGTAGAGCACGCTGGTGGCGGACAGGGTCTCGGGCAATTCATCGAGCCCGTTCACATCGCGGAACACCAGGCGCAAGGCCTCGGCATGGCGGAAGCGCCGCAGCTGGGTCAGGCAGGCGGCCTCGTCGTCGGCAAGCTTCAGCGCGTCGATGCGCGCGCTGGCGTCGCTGCCCGAGCGCAGGCGCTCAAGCCCTTGCGGCGCAAGCAGCTGCGGTTGACGCAGCCAGGTATCGAAGGCGAAGTCGCTGGCGAGCAAGGTACGCCGAATGCGTTCGGCCACGCCGGCATCGTCGTGCAGGGGCACGCCCATCTGGCGGCAGCGCGCGATCAGGTCGCGGTAGCGGTCGTCGATCAGCGCACGCAGCGCGGGGGATTCGGTGGGCCTATGGATCACAGTCATCCGGTCATTCTGCCGCAGAGTCCTGCGCCTTGCTGCGCACGCACTCAAGCCAGGGTTGCGCAGTATGACCGGCGCATGACCGGATACCGCAAGCTCCACCGATGGCGTGCACGCTGACTACGCATCGGGCGTTGCCATCAAGGCAGCCACGGGATACGTGCCCGTTCCACCAACGAATGGTTCAGATCCAGGACATTACATTCCCGTTTCCGAGCCATGACAGCCAGCCCACAGGGTGCCATGACCACCTCACCGACTCCAGCCGCGCTGCGTGCGCGCTCCCTGCCCGCCCGGCTTGCGCTGGTGTTTGCGCTGGGCATCGTGTTCACGCTGTTGACCGGGATGGTCGACGGCGGTATCGGCGTGGGCCCGATGCAGGCGCTCAACCAGCCGCTGTTTCTCCTCGCCAACGCCTTGCCGGGCCTGCTGCTGGCCTCGCTGCTGCTGGTGTTGAGCCGCCGTGCGTTGCTGTCGTTCGGCCTCGCTTTTCTGCTGCAGACGGTGGTCTACGCGATCAACGCGCTGAAGGTGAGCAATCTCAACACGCCGCTGATGCCCGCCGATTTCCGCATGTTGGGCCAGCTGCGACGCGGCGGCCTGAAGTTGTTGGGCAGCTATCTGCCAGCCAGCCCCTGGCCTTATCTCGCGCTGCTGGCCGCCGTGGCCATCATCGTGGTCGCATGGCGCATCGAACCACCGATGTTTGCGCGCCGCACGCGCGGCAAGCGGCTGGCGTCCGGCGTGGCCTTGCTGCTGCTGATGGGCACGCTCATCGCGGGCCTGCCCGGCTGGATGAAGCTCTATGGCGGCCACCACCTGTGGATGGAACCGTGGTCGGCCACGGCCACGGCCGACCATTCGGGTCTGGTCAGTTCGCTGGTGATGTTCCACCTGCATCAGGGCCATGCGCGCAAGAAGGCCGACCCGGCAGCCGCGCTGCAGCTGATCGAACGGTCCGATCTTGCACTGCGCGAATACCTGCAGGCGCCGCTGCGCAACAACGGCGAGGAACCGGACATCGTGGTGGTGCAGAGCGAGTCGTTCTTCGATCCATCAATCATGAAGGGTTACGAGCACGCGGATCTCACGCCGAATCTGCACCGCCTTGCCGCACAAGGCGAGAGCGGCCCGCTGCATGTGCCCACCTATGGCGGCGGCACCATCCGCACCGAGTTCGAAGTGCTCACGGGTTTGTCGCTGCGCTACTTCGACGACATGCAGTTCCCGTATCTGCAGATGAATCACAAAGTGGTGCCGAGCATGGTGCGCGTGCTGCGCTCGCATGGCTACGAAACCATCGCCGTGCATGGCAACGACCCGCGCTTCTGGAATCGCAACACGGCGTTCCAGGCGATCGGTTTCGACCGCTTCGTGTCGCGCTCGTCCTTCCCCGCCCATGCGGCGATAGATGGGCAGTACATGGCCGACAGCGCGATGACCGATGAAATCATGGCGCAGCTCAAGAATGCCGGTCCGCCCCAGTTCCTGTTTGCGATCAGCATCGAGGCGCACGGTCCCTATGACGTGCCCCCGGCGCACAGCGCCGAGCGCGACGCCATCGCCGTGCCCGCCGGCGTCACCGGCCAGAACAAGCTTGAGCTGCAGAATTATCTGTACCACATGCGCCACGCCGACCAGGAGCTGGGTCGACTGGCCGAGCTGCTGGCGCAGCGTGAGCGCCCGACGCTGCTGCTGTTCTATGGCGACCATCTCCCCGCGCTGACTGATACCTACAACACCACCGGTTTCGTCGACGGCAAGGACATGCTCAGCCAGCCCGGCACCTGGCTACTGGTCAATCCACGCAATCCCTCGCTGCCCAAGCGCGAGGCGCTGGCCTCCTGGATGCTGCCCGGGCGCCTGCTTGAGCAGGCCGGCGTGCGCGACGACGCCTATTTCGCACTGACGCAAGTGATTGCACCGCAGCTCGCCGCGCTGACCCACGCACCCGGCGCGCCACCGGAAGCCGAAGACAACTCCGAGCATCAGGAAGACGACGACATGGCCAACGTTGCCCTGCTGCGCATGAAGGGCAAGCTCGACGCGCTCTGGCCCAAGGCGGAAGCGCAGACGGCGGGTCTGCTCGAAGAGGCGCCGCTCAACCGGGCGGGCGAGGTCGAGTCGACCGGCGCGCAGCAATAACGGCATCCTAACGCGCGAATCGGAATGGACGTCCAAACGAAATGAGCGTGGCGGCTGTTTTCCAGGCTTTTCAAGCGGTACGAAAACGCTTTCTGCGCTGCTTCATAACCAGGATTCAGCGATCTGTCTGCGCGCTAAAGGGAGCCGGTTCGGTTCAGCTTCGGTATGGCGATGTGCGTCTAGCTTCGATTCCAGCCACGAAGCAACGCCTTCGCTGGCATTCCCACACTGGAGGTTTACCTCATGCGCAAGACCATGCTCGCCGCTCTCCTCGTCACCGCCGCTTCCGTCCTGACCGTTCCCGCGTTTGCACAGGACGCCGCTGCGGCGATGAAGACCGAAGCCAGCGCGACCACCGCCGGCGCGGCAGCGAAGGACACGGCCAAGGCCAGCGATCAGGCCGTCAGCAAGACCACCGACACCGCGCACAAGGCTGCCAAGCACAGCGGCCACAAGGCCAAGGCTGCAGCGACGGACGCCACCAAGACTGATGGCGGCAAGCCTGAGGCAGCCGCTCCGGCCGCCGCCCAGCAGTAAGTAGCGACGCACGATGTAAACCCAAACCCCGGGAGGCGACTCCCGGGGTTTTTCGTGGGCAGGCATCAGAAGTCGTACGTGCCCGACAGCATCACGCTGCGATGCGTGCGCAGCGGCACATAGGTTTCATTGAAGTCCGCCGAATACAGGTCGCGCGCGAACAGGTTCTTGACGCCCAGCGTCATGCGCCAGCGATCGGTGCGATAGGACACATTGGCATCGACTTCCGCCTGACCCGGCGACGGGAAGTACGTGGAATAGTCCAGGCTCTGCCCCAGCGAACGGCTCCGCGCCTGCACACCAGCGGCGATGCCCCAGCCCTGCAGGGCGCTGCCCTGGAACCAGTAGCTGGCCCACAGGTTGAAGCGCTGGCGCGGCGCGCCGGTCGGCTGCGTGCCGTCGTGGTTGCTGATCTGGGCGTTGGTGTAGCTGCTGCTGATGTCCAGGCCAGGCGACACGCGGCCTGAGAATTCGATCTCCACGCCGCGATTGGTTTGCCCTGGTCCGAAGCTGGCGATGTTCGGCATGGCTTCGAGAAACAGGTAACTGTGGTCGAGCATGATGCGGTACAGCGACACGGTCAGCCACGCCTGCTCGTGGAACAGGTTGAACTTGGCGCCCGCTTCCAGCTGGCGTGACAGCGCCGGCACCAGCGGCCGACCGTTCTCACCCAGGTACGACAGCGGCTGGAAGCCATTGCTGGTGAAGCCGTACACCGCGACGTCGGGGGTCAGCTTGTAGACGATGCCGGCGTTGGGCACCCACTTGATGCGCTTGGGCGTCCACGGATTGCCTTGCTCGTCGGTGGTCGACACCTCGTAGGCGGAACGGCGCAAGCCCACCAGCATGTCCCAGCGTTCGCCCAGCGCGAGCTGATCCTGCAGGAACAGTCCGTTGTCCACCGACCATGGCGTGCCAGACAGCGGGACGTTGTCTTCCGGCTGCACCACCGCGGAGACGCGCGGCAGCGCGGCGTCACTGAAGAGGTTGTAGACGCCGTTGTTGTACGAATGCCAGAAGTCGTCGGTGCGACCCACGCGCGAACGCGAATAGTCCATGCCCAGCGTCACCGTATGCGTCACCGGTCCGGTGCCGAACACGCGGATGAAATCGTTCTGCAGCGAGTAGTAGGTGTCGTTGTAGCGATAGGCTTCCGCGTAGGGCGAGACATTGCCAAGCGGCGTGGGGTTGTACAGCGTCCAGCTCTGCAGATCGTTCTGCTGTTGGACGTACTGCCCGCGGCTGCGCCAGGTCCAGGCGTTGCCCAGTTGCTGGTCGAGCAGGTAGTACAGCCGATTGGTCTGGTAGTTGGCGTAGTCGTATTCGTTGCCGGTCAGCAAGCCGAACGGCGTGGCGCTGGACAACGTGTCGCCGAGCATGACCACATGGTCGGGGATGGGCAGGCGATTGACGATGCGTTGCGCGCCCACCACCAGCTGGGTGCCCCCGCTGGTCCAGCCGATCGACGGCGCCAGGTAACCGCTGCGACGATTGCGGTAGCCCTGCGGCGTGCGGTCGGCGTAGTCGCCCGACATGACCAGTCGATAGGTGAGACCCGACACATGGCCCAGCGGCCCCGTCATGTCCAGACCGGCCTGCACCATGCCCTGCTGGCCCAGCGTGTAGCTGACCTCGTGCACGGGCTCGCTTTGCGGCTGCTTGGTGGTGACGTTGACCAGGCCGCCGAAGCTGTTGCCGGTGGAGTCGCCGAGGATCGACTGTGGCCCCTTGATCACTTCCACGCGTTCCAGGCCGATCAGCGGCGGGAAGTCGCCCGAACCCGCATTGCTGTTGGGCATGCCATCGATCAGGCCGTTGCCGGTGTAGAAGCCGCGGATCTGGAACAACGGCAGGCCGTCGGAGCCTTCGACGAATGCCACGCCCGCCACGTTGCGCACGGCGTCTTCCACGGTGAGCGACTGCTGCGAATCCATCAGCTCGCGCGTGACCACGCTCACCGATTGCGGCACGTCGATCAGGTCCGCGTCGTTGCGCGACCCCACGCTGGTGAGCGAGGCCTTGAAGCCCACGTCGCGGCCGAGCAAGGCATTGGCTTCGACCGGCGTCAGCAGCTTGGCTTCCTGTCGCGGCTTGGGCGACGCCGTGTTTCCCGGAGACGCGGGCAAGGTCACCACCACGGTGCCCTGGTCGGTGAATTCGTATACCAGTCCCGTGCCTTCGAGCAGCTTCGACAGCGCCGTCGGCGCACTGAGCTTGCCGGTGGCGCCAAGCGAACGAAAACGCGCGATGGTGCAGCCTGCCGTAAGCACCTGCACATTGGCCTGCTGGCCAAAAGCGATCAGCGCAGTGGCTAGCGGCTGCGCGGGTATCGAGAAATCGAGGGTTGCCGCTTCAGACTTTTCTGACGCGCGCGCGATGCATGCACCTGGCACCGCCAGGCACGCAAACATCCACAGGCCGCCGGACAGCAGCAGCTTCGCACGCTTCCTCATAGTCCCCGCTTCATGACAAGCGAAAACGCTGAGTTTGACATGCGCAGCAGCTGTTGTGCGCTCACGTCATCCGCGTGAACGCATACTTTCGAGAGGCTTGCTGATCAGCACGACGGCATCATCGTTGGGCCGGTTTTCGCCGCGCGTCCGACAGCACGGTCTGGCCGCCGCTGTCATTCACCTGCAGCGGCAACACCTGCGGCAAGGCGTGCAGCCAGTCGTCGATGGCGTCGGTCTTGACCGTACCGGTAAACGTTAGCGCTTTCAGATCGGCGTCGGCGATCTGGAGCGGCTGCGCGCGATAGCGATTGATATTGGCCACCACGACCGCCAGCGGTTCGTTGTCGAATTCCAGCCGCTCATGGCGCCAGGCCGCGGCATTGGCCGGGTCGCTGGCAATCAAGTTCATCGCCGCGCGCGAGGGGTCGTAGATCACCGATTGGCCCGCCACGGCCTCGAGACTGTTGTGCGCGCCACCGGAGGCATCGGCCACGCGCACGCGCCCTTCGGCCATGGCGACGGTGACGTACTTGCCGGTGCGGCGTACGTTGAACGCGGTGCCGATATCCTCGATCGTGACGTCGCCCGCGCGCACTTCAAAAGGTCGCGCGGCATCGTGCACCACCTCGAAATAGGCTTCGCCCTCGGTCAGCTCCACCAGGCGACGGCCGCGGCTGAAGCGGGTGCTCATCTGGGTCGCGCCGCCCAGCGTCACGCGGGTGCCGTCGTCCAGTGTCACGTTGCGTTGCGCGGCAAGGGCGCTGGCATAGGTTTGCGAGGTGGCGGCGCCTTGCAGGGCGCTCCAGCCGACGTAGCCGCCCACCGCCAGCACCAGCGCAGCTGCGGCGGCGGCCGGCAGCCACCAGCGGCGTGCAGCTACCTGCGCTGGCGCAAATTCGGCGATCAGCTGCTCGCGCGAGACCTCGCCTAGCGTATGCAGGCGTGCCGCCAGCTCGGTCACGCGCTCGAACGCCGCCAGGTGCTCGAGGTCTTCCTCGGCCCAGGCCAGCCACTGCTCGGTGGTCCGGTCTGTCGCGGCGGGATCGCGCAGGCGCACCCACCAGTCGGCGGCGACACGCAGCGTTTGTTGTTTGGACGTATTGGCCATCATGGCATCTCCGGTTCGTCCACCCGCGCCCGGCAATGAGCCAGGGCATTGGCGACGTGATAGCGCACCATGCGCTCGCTGATCTTCATGGCCCGCGCGATCGCACTGATCTCGCGGCCATCGATGACGTGCATGACGAAGGCGCGCGCGGTCTTGGCCGGCAGCTCGCGCAACGCCTTGTACAACTCCTGCAGCTGCCCCGTGGCGTGCACGTGGCGTTCGGGAATGGGAGCGAGGTGCAGGTCCTCGTCCGGTGCGAGCAGCGGGTGATCGTTGCGCACCTGGCGCGCGCGCAGGCGGTCCACCGCCAGGTTGGAGGCGATGCGGAACAGGTAGGCGCGCAGCGAGTCCACCTGCTCGGGCCGCTCCATGGTCACCAGGCGCACGTACGCTTCCTGCGCGACTTCCTGCGCATCGGACACCGAGTTGAGACGGCACTGCAGGAACGCCACAAGCGCGCGGTTGTGGTCGCGAAACAGATCGGCGATACGCATCGCGAACGCCGGATCGAGGTTCACGCCTGCATTGGCAGGCGCGTTGGGAGGTTTATCCACTAGGCTGCCCTGGTTACGTCGGTGAGCGGCGGCACATCAGCCGCTGCCTCCGTCGCATCGCGCCACCACGGTACCGGGCGCAACGCGTCATTCAATAGCTTGACCGCTTCCCAGCGCAGCTCCGCACGGCGCCTGAACATGGCGCGGCGTTTGCTTTCCGTCTCCACTTCCGTACGGTGATGCAACCTGGCCGGGAGCAGGAACCAGCCACTTTCCACGGCGACGCCGCCCTGCTCCAGCCAGTAACCATCGTAGTCGGAAAACATCCGCGTACGTCCCTGCAGTGGATGCGACACGTTGCCGACCGCCAGGATCCGGCGCAGCCCGCACTGGCCCGCGAAGGCATACGCCAGCACCAGCAGCAGCTGCTTCGGGCGCATGCCGTGCATCTGGCGGGTCAGCTCGCGCACGGACTCGCGTGCATCCACACCCGTCGGCCCCTGGATGCAGCCAATGGCCAGGGTGTCGTCGTCGATCAGCGTCATCACCAGGCGATACAGCGTGCGGTCGTACGCGTCGGTCAACTCGATGGTGAGTTCGCCCTCGCAGGTCATCGGTGCCGCGGGGCGCAGATGCAGGCGCAGCTCGCTGCCGTCCTTGAGCCGCAGGGAACCGAGTGTGGCGCGACCGCGCACGTACACCGCCTCGAACAGCTCCGTCGACCAGCGCTGCAGCAACAGGCGGTAGTGCGCCTGCACGGCCAGCAGGCGATCCACGCGATGCCACTGGCGATTGACGAAGCGGTGCAGATGTCGCTCCTGCAGCCGCGGATCGCGCTCCACGCAGGCCTGCAATAGCGGATCGGACTGCAGGAAGGCGAGCAACCACTGGTGCAGCAGGGGCATCGATAGCGCCCGGGCCATATATTTCGCTGCGGCGAGCGCGCGCTGTCCCGGGCGTCCTGCCCAGTCGGTGCGCCCACGCAGGGAACGCCACCATACGGAGAGCCCAGGGTGGCCTTCCTTGGCCGCACTCTCCTTGGGTCCAGTCACCTGCGGGTCGGGGGAGCCCGCCCACCACAGTTCGCGCTCCAGGGAGCGTTGCGCCGCATAGGCGCAGCCGCTAGCGGCGAACACCAGGTCGGCGTCCAGGGGTTCCTCCCCAGGATGAAGATTCCGTTCGTTCAAGGCTCGCCGACCCGCATGGTGACTGTGACAAGGACTAAGACGGCCAGGCGAGTCAAAACGGAAATGATCGGAGCCACTTTTTTGGAATTTTTTTCGCGCCCAAAAGAAAACCCCGCACAAGGCGGGGTTTTCCTTCTGTTGCGATGCCTGGAGGCGAGGACTTAGAAGTCCATGCCGCCCATGCCGCCCATACCGCCCGGCGCGCCGTGCGAATGGCCTTCGTCCTTCTTCGGCACTTCGGTCACGGCCGCTTCGGTCGTGATGATCGAGCCGGCCACCGAGGCGGCGAACTGCAGGGCCGAACGGGTGACCTTGGTCGGGTCCAGGATGCCGAAGGCGATCATGTCGCCGAACTCGCCGTTGGCCGCGTTGTAACCGAAGTTGCCGTTGCCTTCCTTCACCTTGTTCAGGACGACGGACGGCTCGTCACCGGCGTTGGAGACGATGGCGCGCAGCGGCGCTTCCAGCGCGCGACGAGTGATGGCGATGCCCAGGTCCTGGTCGGTGTTCTGACCCTTCAAGCCTTCCAGCGCCTTCAGCGAACGGATCAGCGCAACGCCGCCGCCCGGGACCACGCCTTCTTCAACGGCCGCACGGGTGGCGTGCAGGGCGTCTTCGACGCGGGCCTTCTTTTCCTTCATCTCGACTTCGGTGGCGGCGCCAACCTTGATGACGGCCACGCCGCCAGCCAGCTTGGCCACGCGCTCCTGCAGCTTCTCGCGGTCGTAGTCCGAAGAGGTCTCTTCGATCTGCGCCTTGATCTGGCCGATGCGCGACTGGATGCGCTCGGCTTCGCCGGCGCCGTCGATGATGGTGGTGTTTTCCTTGGTGATCACCACGCGCTTGGCGCGGCCCAGGTCGGTGATCGTGGCCTTTTCAAGGGCCAGACCCACTTCCTCGGAGATCACCACGCCATTGGTGAGGATGGCGATGTCTTCCAGGATGGCCTTGCGACGGTCGCCGAAGCCCGGCGCCTTCACGGCGGCAACCTTGACGATGCCACGGATGGTGTTGACCACGAGGGTGGCGAGGGCTTCGCCTTCCACTTCTTCGGCCACGATCAGCAGCGGCTTGCCGGCCTTGGCGACGGCTTCCAGCACCGGGAGCAGCTCACGGACGTTGGAGACCTTCTTGTCGTGGATCAGGATGAACGGGTCGTCCAGTTCAACCTGCTGCGACTGCTGGTTGTTGATGAAGTACGGCGACAGGTAGCCGCGATCGAACTGCATGCCTTCGACCACGTCGAGCTCGTTCTCGAGGCCCGAACCTTCTTCGACCGTGATCACGCCTTCCTTGCCGACCTTCTTCATCGCGGTGGCGATGATGTCGCCGATGTTGGCATCGGAGTTGGCGGAGATGGTGCCGACCTGGGCAATCGCCTTGTCGTCAGCGGTCGGGTTGGACAGCTTCTTCAGCTCGGTGACCGCGGCGTTGACGGCTTGGTCGATACCGCGCTTGAGGTCCATCGGGTTCATGCCGGCGGCAACGGCCTTGAGGCCTTCCTGGATGAACGCCTGGGCCAGCACGGTGGCGGTGGTGGTGCCGTCGCCGGCGACGTCGGAGGTCTTGGAAGCGGCTTCCTTGACGATCTGCGCGCCGATGTTCTCGTACTTGTCGGCCAGTTCGATTTCCTTGGCGACGGAAACGCCGTCCTTGGTCACGGTCGGAGCGCCGAAGCTCTTCTCGATCACCACGTTGCGGCCCTTCGGACCGAGGGTGACCTTCACCGCGTTGGCCAGGGTGTTGACACCCTTGAGCATGCGGGCGCGGACGTCTTCGCCGAAGCGGACTTCTTTAGCTGCCATAATTTTTTTGCCTCAAAAAAATTGAATAGGGATGGGAACGCTGGCGACAGGGCTTCTACAAAGCGCGGATCTCGCGCTGAGCCCCGTCAAGCCAATCAGCCTTCGATGATCGCAACGATGTCGTCTTCCTTCAGGAAGACCAGCTCTTCGCCGTCGATCTTGATTTCCTGGCCGGCGTACTTGCCGAACAGCACGGTGTCGCCTTCCTTCACGGACATCGGGCGGACCTTGCCGTCTTCCAGGATGCGGCCGGAGCCGGCAGCGATGACCTTGCCGCGGGTCGGCTTTTCGGTGGCGCTGTCGGGAATGACGATACCGCCAGCGGAGACGCGCTCTTCTTCGAGGCGCTTGACGATGACGCGATCGTGCAGCGGACGCAGTTTGCTCATGGGTGGGCTCCAGCTTCAGTTGGATGGTTGAACTTTGATTCGGGACCCCGGAGCGGCGCCTGGGTGGGCGCTTGTTAGCACTCCCCGGAGGTGAGTGCCAATTCTAACGACGCAAGCCTCCCCTGCAAGAGGCGCCCGTCCGATGGCTGAGTCTTCCAATGGGGGAGGCGCGGGGGGCTTTCAAGGCGCGGCGGGCCGAAAAATCGCCGATCGTGCTATCGACAGAGGCCTCCGGACGGCCGACCATGCCGGCCTGCCCCCACCAGGACCCGCCTGTGAGCGATGAGCCGACGCTGCGCCAGGAGCTTGTGACCCAGGGGGCCCGGCTGGCCGCCAGCGGCCTCAGCCAAGGCACCTCGGGCAACCTAAGTGCCCGTTGCGGCGAAGGTTTCCTGATCACACCCAGCGGCACGCCGTATGAGCAGATCACGGCCGAAGGCATCGTCCTGATTGATCGGGACGGCCAGTGGCCGGCCTCGCAGCGACCTTCCAGCGAGTGGCGCTTCCATCGGGACATCTACCTGGCCCGTCCTGATGCCCTGGCCATCGTCCACGTGCACCCGCCCTATGCGACGGCGCTGGCGATGTGCCGCAAGGACATCCCGCCCGCCCACTACATGATTGCCGTGGGTGGCGGGGACTCGATCCGCTGCGCCGGTTACCACACTTATGGGACCCAGGCCCTGTCCGATGCGGTCGTTGAGGCACTGGAGGGCCGGCTGGCCTGCCTGATGGCCAACCACGGCATGATCGCGCTCGGCAGTTCGCTGGCGCAGGCCATGTGGCGCGCCGTGGAGGTGGAAAATCTCGCCCGCCAGTACGCCCTGGCGCTGCAGATCGGCACACCGGTGATGCTTACCGACGAGGAAGTGACCGCAGTGCTGGAAAAATTCGCCCACTACGGACTGATGTCGAGGTCGTGATGTCCGATACCGTGCTGCTTTGCTATTGCACCTGCCCCGACGTCGCCAGCGCGCAACACCTGGCCGAAGCCCTGGTGGGCGAACGGCTGGCCGCCTGCGTGAACCGCATCCCCGCGGTGTCGTCCACCTATCGCTGGAAGAGCAAGGTGGTCACCGACAACGAGGAGCTGCTGCTGATCAAGACCACCGCGGCGCAGTTCCCGGCGCTCAAAGAGCGCCTGCTCAGCCTGCATCCCTATGAATTGCCCGAGCTCATCGCGGTGCCGGTGATCGAGGGCCATGCGCCTTACCTCGATTGGGTGCGCAACCCGGGCTGATGTCCTGCGCCGCGCGTGACGGGATTCCCGCTGCGCGGCATTGACTAGACAGTCGGTGCCGACTGTCGATGCCCGCGTCATGGGCGCGCCATCGCCGCTGGCCAGCATGCGTCTCCATCACGGGAGGCGATATGACGTTCGAACTGGCGGTTTTCGACATGGCCGGCACCACGGTCCACGATCCGGACCTGGTGGCGCAGGCACTGCAGGACGCGTTGGCGCAAGCTGGCTGCCACGCGTCGTTGGCGGACCTGCGGGCCCTGATGGGCTATACCAAGCCGGCCGCCATTCGCAGCGTGCTGGCGGCGCACGACCTGCCAGCGGACGACGCGGCGGTCGCCCAGGTACACACCGACTTCGTGAAGCGCATGCTCGATTGCTACCGCTCCCACGAAGCCGTGCGGCCGATGGAGGGTGCGGAGGAGCTGTTCGCCTGGCTGCGCCACCGCGGCATCAAGGTGGCGCTCAACACCGCGTTCTCGCAAGACATTGCCCAATGCCTGATTGAACGCTTCGGCTGGCGCGCGCGCGGTTTGATCGATGCGTCGATCTCCGCCGACCTGGTCGCCCACGGGCGCCCCGCGCCGGACATGATTCGTGCCTTGATGGCGGCATGCGGTGTCGCCGACGCTACACACGTGTTCAAGGTCGGCGACACCGAAGTGGACGTGCGCGAAGGCCGCGAAGCCGGCTGCGGCCTCGTCGTCTCGGTCACCACCGGTGCGTATGCGCGGGCGGAGTTGGTGGCATATCGACCCGACGCCATCATCGACAGCCTGCACGAGTTGCCGACCTTGCTGGCCCGCCTCGGCCATGCGGCCTGAGCGCGCCATGCGCCGCACGCCACTTTCGAACACGCCCTCCTGGTTCTTGTCGTCATCGGTGTTGCCGCTGGTCGCGGGATTTGCCGCGTTCTGCACTTATTCGTGCATGTACGCGTTCCGCAAGCCGTTCAGCGCAGGCAGTTATGAGGGCATGAGCTGGCTGGGCGTCGACTACAAGATCTGGCTGGTGATTGCCCAGGTGATGGGCTACGCGGTGAGCAAGGTCTGGGGCATTCGACTGGTGCCCGAACTGCAGACATCGCGCCGCGCGGTCGCCATCCTCGTGTTGATTGGACTTTCGTGGCTGGCGCTGCTGGGTTTTGCGCTGGCGCCGCCGGTGCCGGGCATCGAGTTCCTGTTCCTCAACGGCCTGCCGCTGGGCATGGTGTGGGGCCTGGTGTTTGGCTACATCGAAGGGCGCCGGGCGACCGAGCTGATGGGCGCCATTCTCGCCTCCAGCTTCATCTTTGCTTCGGGCCTGGTCAAAGGCGTGGGCAAGGCGATGTTGCTGGCCGGTGTGAGCGAGCACTGGATGCCGTTCCTGACCGGCCTGGTGTTTGTGCCACCGCTGCTGTTGTCGCTGCATGTGCTCACCCGGCTGCCGCCACCCAGCGCCGAGGACGTCGCCGCCCGCGCACCGCGCGGACGCATGGATCGCGAGGCCCGGCGCGCCTTCGTGCACCGTTTTCTGCCGGGGCTGTTGTTGATTGTGCCGCTGTATGTGCTGCTCACCGTGCTGCGCGATTTCCGCGAGAACTTCGACACCGAGATCTTTCGCGATCTCGGCTACGGCCGCAGTGCCACGGTGTTCGGCGAAGTGGACACGCCCATCGGCATCGGCGTGCTGGTGCTCACCGCGTCGTTGACGCTGGTGCGCGACAACATGCGCGCCTTCATGCTCAACCATGCGTTGATCGGCGGCGGCCTGTGCTGCGCGGGCTTGAGCACGCTGTTGTTCGCGCACGGCGAACTGCCGCCGCTGTTGTGGATGACGCTGGTGGGCTTTGGACTTTACCTGGGCTACATCCCACTCAACGGCATGTTCTTCGAGCGGCTGATGGCCACCTTCCGCATCAGCGGCACCGCTTCATTCGTGATGTATATCGCCGACGCCTCCGGCTACCTGGGCAGCGTGGCGGTGTTATTGGTCCGCCAACTCCTCGCCCTGCAGCTCAACTGGATCCAGTTCTTCGAACGCGCGGTGCTGGCGAGCAGCCTGCTGGGACTCGTGCTTACCGCGCTGGCTGCGCGCTGGTTCTGGCGGCATGGCCAACAGAACGGCCACGCAGCGGCATCGTTGTCACCTCTTGAGATGGAAAGCAGCCGTTTATGAGCAAGTCGGAAACACGCACCGCGATCGTGATCGGTGCAGGCATCGTCGGGTTGGCCATGGCCCGTGCACTGGCCGAAGACGGCTACCGCGTCACCGTGTTCGATCGCCATGAGCGCGCGGTGGGCGCCTCGGTGCGCAACTTCGGCACGATCTGGCCGATCGGCGTGCCGAACGGCCCGCTGTATGCGCGCGCCTTGCGCTCGCGCGAGGTCTGGCGCGAATTCTGCGACGCCACCGACACCTGGCATGCGCGCAGTGGCAGCCTGATCGCCGCGTTCTACGAGGACGAGTGGGCGGTGATGAACGAATACACGGCGATGAACGAGGGGCTGCGCCCATGCCGCATGCTCAGCGTCTCGCAGGTACGCGAGCACGCCCCTGGCGTCGTTGCCGCGGGCCTGCGTGGCGCACTGCTGAGCGCCGATGAGATGGTGGTCGATCCGCGCGAAGCGATCCGCAAACTGCCGGCGTGGCTGGCCGAGCGCTATGGCGTCGAGTTCCACTGGAAGCAGACGATCACCCGTATCGAACATCCCTATGTGTGGAGCGGTCGCCGGCGCCATACCGCCGACGTGATCTATGTCGCCAGTGGCACGGATTTCGAAACCCTGTATCCGGAACTGTTCGAACGTCTCGCCATCACCAAGTGCAAGCTGCAGATGCTGCGGCTGGAGTCCCAGCCCGCACCGTTCGAATTGGGCCCGGTCGTGTGCGGCGGCCTCACCATGGCGCACTACAGCGGCTTCCACGCCACGCCCAGCATTGATCGCCTGCGCGAGCGCCTGGCCGATCAGTACGCCGACTTGTTGGCGCTGGGTATCCACGTCATGGCAGCGCAAAACGGGCTGGGCGAAATCACCGTAGGCGACTCACACGAATACGGTCATACCTATGAGCCATTCGACGAAAGCGCCATCAACCACAAGATTGTCGACTATCTGCGCAGCGTGCTGGACCTGCCGAGCTGGCACGTGAAGCAAAGCTGGCACGGCAGCTACGCCAAGCTCACCGATGGGCGGCGCAGCGAGCTCGTTGTGGAAGCGGAGCCGGGCGTCATCATCGTCAACGGCGTGGGTGGGGGTGGCCTGGGTATGACGCTGTCGTTCGGGCTGGCCGAAGAGGTGGTCAACGGGCGCTTGCGTGCCGAGCAGGTTGACATGCCATCCGCCGAGGCACGCTGAGTTTCAGCGCTCGGCGGTGGACATCACCAGCTGCACGCGCTCTGCCGCGAAGCAGGTCAGCCCGTACTGCACGGGCTGATTCTTGTCGTCGACGTTGAGCGACTCCACCACCAGCACCGGCAGCTCGGGCGATTGCTCCAGAACGCGCGCGGTGCTGCTCCCTGCCAGTCGCGCGGTCACCCGCGTGTAGCTGCGGAAATAGTCGGCGATGCCGAACTCCGCCAGCGTGAGGCTTACCGAACCCGTGCGCTGAAACACATCGCCAAGCTTGGGAAACCGCGCCGCCGGGAACCATGCCTGGCCGTGATCGAGCACGCGGCCCTCTGCATGCGCGGAGGATTCGATCCACCACGCGCGTTCGCCGCGCGCCAAGGCCAGCGATTCGGCCACGCGCTGCGGCGGCATGACCAGCGCCGTGCCCAATACCTTGTTGCCCGAGCTGACGTTGAGGTTATGCATGTTGCGGCTGAAGCTGGTGCGACGACCGATCGGGTAGTCGTAGCACTCCTCGCGCACGCGCAGGCCGCGGCTGGGGTCGGCAAGAATGGCGCCGCGTTGTTCAAGCGAGTCGAGCGCCCGGCGAACCGTGTGCCGGTTCACGTTGAGGCGCCGCGCCAGCTCCAGCGCCGAAGGAAGCTTGGCGCCACCGCGAAGTTCACCGCTGCGGATCTGCTGCAATACCTGCTGTTCGATCTGACGCCAAACGGGCACATCGCAGGACCGGTCCAGCGGCTCGAAGAGGTTTGCCATCATTCCTGCATGTTCCCGACACAGACTGCATGGGTGGCGATTGAGATCAGACGGGAAGTATGGACAGCCCAGTTTTCGCAGACATGACATCACGGGAAGGCCGTTCATGGCGCATTGCACGTGCGCGCCTGGTGCTGGGCGACCGGGTTGCCGTCGGTGGCGCTGTTATCGAAGGCGAACATATCCAGCAGCTCTTCCCTGGCGAGGCATGTCCGCACGACGCCATCGATTTCGAGGGCGATTTCCTGCTGCCCGGCCTGCTCGAACTGCATACCGACAATCTCGAGAAGCACTTGCTGCCACGCGCCGGCGCGGCGTGGCCAGCCCTGCCGGCCATGCTGGCGCACGATGCCCAGCTGGTGGCCGCGGGCATCACCACGGTGTTGGACGCCATGTCGTTGGGCGACCTCGAGGAAGACGGTGGTCGCATCGACACGCTGAAGCGCGCACTTGCCGCGCTCGACGAGACGCGCAGTCACGGCCTGCTGCGTTGCGAGCACTACCTTCATCTGCGCTGCGAACTGAGCTGGCCCGGCCTGCTCGCATTGGCCGAACCCCTGGTGGCGCGCAAGGACTTGCGACTACTGTCCCTGATGGACCACACGCCCGGTCAGCGCCAGTACCACGACGTACGCCAGTACCGCACGTACTACAGCCGCAGCGGCATCACCTGGAGCGACGAGGAATTCACCGCCGTGCTTGAGCAGCGGCGCCAGCAGCAAAGCCTTCATCGCGACCTGCAGCTGGATGGCGTGATGACGCTGGCGCGCCGCCACGGCGTACTGGTGGCCAGCCACGACGACACCGATCTCGAACACGTGGAGGAAGCTGTCCGCCTCGGCGCGAGGATCTGCGAATTTCCCACGACATTGGCCGCGGCACGGGCCGCGCGCGAACACGGACTCACCATCGTTGCCGGCGCCAGCAACCTGGTGCGTGGTGGCTCGCATGCCGGCAACGTCGCCGCCATGGCGCTGGCGCGCGCTGGATGTCTGGACGTCCTTTCGTCCGACTACATGCCAACCAGCCTGCTTCCCGGGGCCTTCATCCTGCACCAGCAGGCGGGATGGGCCCTGCCTGACGCCATCGCCACGGTCACCACGGCGCCCGCCGCTGCACTGGGCTTCGACGACCGGGGTCGACTGGCCGAGGGCTTGCGCGCCGACCTGCTGCGCGTATGCATGCACAAGCACGAGCCCGTGGTGCGTTCGGCGTGGGTGGCCGGCAGGCAACGGCTGTGACGGTCGTCACGCTTCGTTCTCCGCACAGCGGCGCGGGCTCTGGGCCGTCCCTTCGAAAGCATAGACAGCGGGCATTCGTTGCCTAGTCCGAGTCACGGGCATTTCATCGCCCCTCCCTAGCCTCCCGGCCCGAGTAGCCATAAGCCTGCCGACGCTGATCGGCGACATCAAACCTCGGGGAGTGCGTCTTGAAGATCAATGCCATCACTTGCGCGGTGCTTGCCGCGCTTGCGGTCACTCGCGTGTCCTACGCCGACGACGCGGCGCCGGCCGCGCCCGCACCGGCGGCGCAGAATTCTTCGGTGTCCACGCTGGGATCCATCACGGTCACGGCGCAGCATGCCAACGAGGACATGCAGGACGTGCCGATCACCATGCAGGCGTTCACCGGAACGACGCTGCAGCAGCTCAACGTCAGCACGTTCGACGACATCATCAAGTACCTGCCCAACGTCACCTTCGCCGCGAACGGCCCGGGCCAGGGCAACATCTATATGCGCGGGCTGAGCACGGGGTTCCTCGGCAACCAGTCGAGCGCGTCGATTGCGCCGTTCCCGAACGTGGCGGTGTATCTCGACGACCAGTCGATGCAGTTCCCCGCACGCAACCTCGACATCTACATGGTCGACATGGAGCGCGTCGAAGTGCTGGAAGGTCCGCAGGGCACCCTGTTCGGCGGCGGCGCGCAGGCGGGCGCGGTGCGTTACATCACCAACAAGCCCAACTTGAACAAGGTCGGCGGCAACGTGGAGGCCAGCACGGGCGTCACGGCCGGCGGCGGTCCGAACAACTCGGCCAGTGCGGTATTGAACCTGCCGATCATCCCCGGCACCTTCGCCCTGCGCGGCGTCATCTACAACGACCACCGCGGCGGCTATATCGACAACGTGCCGAGCACGTTCACGCGCAACAACAGCGACGGCGGCAACTTCTACGCCAACATCAAGCCCACCGGCGGCCTGTGCCCGAACGGCCTGCCCACCAGCACCGGCTATTGCACCGTGCCGGGCAGTCCGGTCGCCAACAACAACGCGGTTGCCAGGAAGGACTGGAATCCGGTCGATTATCAGGGCGGGCGCGTGTCCGGCCTCTACAAGATCAATGACGACTGGGATGTGCTGATCGCGCAGAGCTACCAGGAGATGGATGCGGAAGGCCAGTCGTCGACCTATCCAATCAGCTCGGACGGCCAGCAGCTGCAACCGCTGCAGACCACCGTGTTCGTACCGGCCTGGGACAAGGACCGCTACTCCAACACGGCATGGACGGTGAACGGCAAGCTCGGCGATCTCTCCGTCGTCTACACCGGCGGCTACACCGACCGCCACATCAGCCAACAGCAGGATTACACCAACTACGCGCGCGCCGTGGGCGGCTGGTACTACAGCTGCACCGGTGGCACGGGTCTTGGTGCCGGCACTACACCGCGTTGCTATTCGCCGATCGGCTACTGGAATGACCAGGTCAAGAGCACGCACCAGAGCCACGAGCTGCGCTTCAGCACGCCGGAAGACAGCCGCCTGCGCGCCATTGGTGGCCTGTATTTCGAGGACTTCAAGATCCTCGACGACATGAACTTCAACTACAAGACGATCCCGTCGTGTACGCCGGTCAATCTTTCCAACGCGTTGGCCGGCGGTGCGCCGTGCGTGGCAAACGTGGTGCCGTATCCCGGCACCGCGCAGATGGATCCGGGCCAGCGCAGCGACAGCACCGCGTTCGGCGAAGACGAGCAGCGTGGTTATCGCCAGGTCGCGGCATTCGGTTCGCTGTCGTACGACATCATTCCCGAAGTGCTTACCGCCACGGCCGGTACGCGTTACTACCACTACTCCGAATATCAGCGTGGTTCGCAGTACGGCACCGGCTCCAACTGCGTGAACGTGCCCAATGGACAATGCACGGGCGGCGATGCCACCAATATGACGGCCGAAGGCCTCAACGGTTCGTATCACGGCTTCAAGAGCCGTGCGAACCTGGTGTGGCACATCTCGCCCGACGCGATGGTCTACTACACCTTCTCGCAGGGCTTCCGCCCCGGTGCCTATAACCGCACCACCAAGGCCGTGGCCGCCGGCCCGGATGGCCCGCAGTACAAGAAGCCGCTGAGCTACGCGCCCGACTCGCTGACCAATAACGAGATCGGCTTCAAGACCGAGTTCTTCGACAACCACCTGCTGTTCAACGGCTCGCTGTACCACATGAAGTGGAACAACGTGCAGATGCAGTTCTTCAACCCGCTGGTGCTGGGCAACACCACGTTTGGCGTCAACGGTCCCGACTACAAGGTGGACGGCATCGAGCTGCAGTTCGACGCACGCATCACCGAAGGTTTCTCGCTGATGGGCTCGGGGTCGTTCAACCGTTCCAAGCAGACCACCTCGCCGTGCCTGGTGGGCAACATCCCCAATACCCCGTCCTACGGCGCGTGCATCACCGAAGTGACGATCGCCGGCCAGGGCCTGCAGCCGTTCGCCAACCCGTTCGGCGAAGAGGGCAGCGTGCCGGCCTTCTCGCCGCGCTCGCAGTTCAACCTGCGCGCCCGCTACGACTGGGCCTTCAACGGCGCCTACAAGGCATTCGCCATGGCGGGCGCCAGCCACATGGGTTCGATGTACAACCAGCCGGCGACCTATCCCAGCGGCGAAGGTGTGATCTACCCGACCACGGTGGACCTGCGCTACCTGCAGGAGGCCTATACCACCTACGACGCCTCGCTGGGCATCGCCAAGGACGCCTGGGACCTGTCGCTCTACGGCACCAACCTGAGCAACAGCCACGCCAGCGTGTTCACCTCGTCGGCACAGTTCATCAAGTCCGAAGTGCCGCTGCGCCCGCGCGTGGTGGGCGTCAAGTTCGGCTACAAGTTCTGACATCTGCCCGTCGCGAGTGCATCGTTAGCATGGGGTGGGCGCAAGCCCACCCCATCGTCCCCGCAGGCCAGGCATGAACGCAGCGCTCACCGATCCGATCACCATGTCCGTCGAACAGCAGGTAGCGCAGCTGCGGCAACTGCAGCAGGAGGGACAGCACCCGCAGGCCTTGCAACTGGCCTTGGGGCTGGCGCGGGAACTGCCGGAAAATCGCGACGTGATGCATCTGCTCGCCCGCAGCCAGCGTCACCTGGGGCAGATCGACGACGCCCTGCAAAGCTTGATCGTGCTCGAGCAGCACCATCCTGCCTTCAGTCGTCTGCACGAAGAGCGCGGCCACTGCCACGTCGTGCGACGCGACGCGGCGCAGGCCATCGATGCCTTGCTACGCGCGGTCAATATCAATCCCGCACTGCCCTCGAGCTGGAATCTGCTGGAGGGGCTCTATCGCATGGCTGGTGACCAGGCGAACGCGCAACTGGCCGCCGATCATGTGGCGACGCTCAAGCGCCTCGCCCCAGCGGTGGTGCACGCCACCAGCCTGTTCTCCGACGGTGATCTGGTGCAGGCCGAATGGGTCATTCGTGGCTATTTGCAGCGTGTGGGCGACGATGTGGAAGGCATGCGCTTGCTCGCGCGCGTGGCCGTTGCGCGCGAGGTGCTCGACGACGCCGACATCCTGCTGGAAGCGGTGCTGCAGCTTGCACCGGAGCACCATGCCGCTCGCTTCGACTATGCCAAAGTGCTGTTCGAACGACATCGGTACAAGGAAGCCTGCGCGCAGATGGAGCAGCTTATTGCCATCGATCCGCACCATCTCGACTATCGCGCCCTGCATGCCAGCGCCAACGTCGGCCTGGGCGAACACGATCGCGCCATCGGGTTGTATCGCGAACTTCTTCGCGTCGTGCCTAGGGCAGCAGACCTGCACTTGTCGCTGGCCCACTCGCTGAAGACCCAGGGACGCCAGGCCGAGGCCATCGATGCCTACCGGGCTGCCATCGCCGCGCGGCCCGATTTCGGCGACGCCTACTGGAGCATGGCGAACCTCAAGACCTACCGCTTCACCGACGGAGAAATCGACGGCATGCTCGCGCAGGTGGCCATGCCGTCGACGTCGCTGGTGGACGGTTATCACCTGAACTTTGCGCTCGGCAAGGCATGGGAGGACCGCGGCGACTACGCCGCCTCCTGGCAGCACTATGACAAGGGCAACGCGCTCAAGCGATCGGAGAGTCGCTACCGGCCCGAGATCATGGAAACCAATACACGCCGACAGATCGAGGTGTGCATGCCAGCGTTCTTCGCCGAACGTGCCGGTGCCGGAGACTCCAGCGCGGACCCCATCTTCATCGTGGGCCTGCCGCGCTCGGGTTCTACGCTGCTGGAGCAGATCCTGGCATCGCATCCGCTGGTGGATGGCACGCAGGAACTGGCGGACATCCCGCGCATGGTGCTGGAACTGCAGGGCCGCGACCCCGATCTCGACGACCCACGCTATCCGGGAGTGCTGGCGCAGATGCCGACGGACGAGTTCCGCAGGATGGGCGAGGCCTACCTGCGCGACACGCGCATCTATCGCGGCACGGCGCCGTATTTCATCGACAAGATGCCCAACAACTTCCGGCACCTTGGGCTGATCCACCTGATGTTCCCCAACGCAAAGATCATCGATGCGCGGCGCGAGCCGATGGCCTGCTGCTTCAGCAATCTCAAGCAGCTGTTCGCGACGGGCCAGGAGTTCACCTACAGCATCGAGGACATCGCACGCTATTACCGCACTTACCTGGACGTGATGGAACATTGGGACCGCGTATTGCCCGGCCGCGTGCTGCGCGTGCATCACGAAGAGGTGGTGGACGATCTTGCAGGCAATGTGCGGCGCATCCTGGATTACTGCGGCCTGCCGTTCGACCCAGCATGCCTGGCGTTCCATCAAACGCGGCGCAGCGTGCGCACGGCAAGCTCCGAGCAGGTGCGCCAGCCGATCTTCCGCGGCGGCATCGATCAGTGGACGCACTACGCCCCGTACCTGACCTCACTACGGGAGCGGCTCGGCGACGCGCTCGAACGCTACCGCACGCATCGCTGACTACTGGCGCGATGGATGCGGCTTGCCGACGAACACCACCAGGATGGTGGCCGGCGCGGTGCTGCTGGCGTTGGCGCTGACGAGATGGCGCGCGCCGGCGGGCTCGAACCAGTTTTCGCCCGTCGCATAAACGCGCAAGACCTGCCCTTCCACCTGGCTTCGCACGAGGCCGTCCAACACGTAGACATAGGCATCGCGGTCATGCGAGTGCGGCTTGGATGCTTCGCCGGGCGCGTAGGTCACCCGCAACGCTTCCAGCGATTGGCCGGGCGCCTGCGTCAGCGCTGCCGTCAGCAGGGTATCGTCCTGCGTCGCCTTGGCGGCCCCGACGGCTGCTAGCGTCAACATGGCGATGAGAAACCGGGTCGCTCTCATGATCAGCGCCTCGTGACGGTGGCCGATGTCTGCAGCGGCAGCGCGGCGTCCACATCTTCCGTGCGACTAATCACTTTGCCTTGCGCATCCAGCACGATCAGCGTGGGCACGTGCATCACGCGGAAGCGGCGGAACATGGCTCCGGAGTCGTCCAAGGCCAGCGGCATGGCGATGTGGTGTTCGCGCTGGTAGTCGGCCAGTTCGTCATGGGTGGCCCACAATCCCGAAGCGATCCCGAGCCAGCGCGCATGGGTGTCGCGCGCCAGCACCTCGGCCCGCTCACGCGCGGTGCGGCAACTCTGCGCGATGGCGGGACGGCTCTTGGCCAGATACGACTCGCACCACGGCGACAGGAACAGCAGCACGGTCGGTCGTCCGGCATCGAAGGCCGGCAGCGATTTGCCATCGAGCGTCTGCAGG
The DNA here is from genome assembly GCF_001010355.1 of Dyella japonica DSM 16301. Lineage (GTDB taxonomy): Bacteria > Pseudomonadota > Gammaproteobacteria > Xanthomonadales > Rhodanobacteraceae > Dyella > Dyella japonica. The sequence continues at coordinate 51,133 of NZ_JPLA01000004.1, forward strand.
TCGAACGCCGGCACGCGATCGCCCACGTTGTAGTGCGGCTCATCCTTCGGCGGCGCAGCGGAGGCGACGCTGGCTGACGAAGGACGACGTGCCTGCGCCAATGCCGCGTCGAGTTTTTCATCGGCCATATGACCGACATAGGCAATGCGTCCGTCGCGGCCGATCACCACATGCTGCGGTGTCACGCGCAAGTGAAATGCTTCGCCCAGCGAGCCATCGTCGAATACGATGGGCATGCCCAAGCCGAGCTGCTTCTGCACTTTGCGCACTTCTTCGACGCTGTCGTCGAAGCCCACGTCGATCGCGATCACCGCCATGTCGGGGCCGGCCTGTTCGTAGGTGCGCTCGAAGTGCGGCATCTGTTCGCGACAGGGCACGCACCAGGTTGCCCAGAACTTCAGATAGACGGCTTTCTTGCCGTAGAGCGCGCCCAGGTCGATGGTCTGGCCATCGATGGTCTTCACCACCATGCGCGGCGCCGGCTGGCCGACCAGGCTGCGGCCCGCCGTTTCCGCACGCGATTGGCCGGACTCGGACGCCTGCGCCAGCGTGCAGGCCAGACCCAGGCAGAGCAGGAACAGATAACGCATGGCGAGGCATCCTCAGAAAGATGAGGCCATGTTCCGCCGAGCAGTGGTCCGACAACAGATCCAGTTTTCGCAGAAATCAAGGAACCAGTGTCAGCGCGGGCGGTACGTCTGCAGCAAACCGGCCAGCGCGCGCGCAGCCTCGTCCATGCGCGTGGCCGGCATGCCGCCCAGGCCGAAGACGAGGCCGTTCGGGCCTGTGCCGCCGATGGCGTAATCACCTAGCGCTTCGATGCGCATGTTGATCGCCTGCGCGTCCTTGACCAGCTGGCTTGCCGCCACCGGCCACTGCAGCTGTACGGCAATATGCAGCCCGGCATCCGAGGCCAACGGGAGCAAGGCCTCGCCGGCGTGCCGCGACAGCGCCTCGAGCAAGGCTTCGCGCCGTTCCGCATAGATGCGCCGCATCTTGCGCACGTGGCGTGCGAGATGGCCCTCGTTGATGAACAGCGCCAGCGTGTCCTGCGCCAGCACGTCGTTGTGCCGATCGCCAAGCTGGCGCACACAGGCCAGCGCCGGCATGGCCCATGCGGGCGCCACCAGATAGCCCAGCCGCAGCGAGGGGAACAGACTCTTGGAGAAGGTGCCGACGTAGAACACTGAGCCGTCGCGATCGAGCGTCTGCAGTGCATCGAGCGGACGACCGCCGTAACGGAATTCGCCGTCGTAGTCGTCCTCGATGATCACTGCCTCATGCTGTCGCGCGAACTCGAGCAAGGCCGTTCGACGCGCGGGCGACATCGCCATGCCGACGGGAAACTGGTGCGAAGGGGTGACGTAGATCACGCGTGCATGGCGTGGGATCTGCTCGACGATGATGCCTTCGTCATCCACCGGTACCGGCGCGATCTGCGCGCCGACGGCTTCGAAGGTCTGGCGCAGCGGCGGATAGCCGGGATCCTCCACCGCCACCGCCGTGCGACCCGGCGTCACCAGGATGCGCGCCAGCAGGTCGAATGCCTGCTGCGCGCCGCCGACCACCATGATGTCCGCCGCACTGCAGGTGACGGCGCGGGTGAACGACACATGCCCGGCGATGGCCTCGCGCAATGCCTCGCGTCCCGTCGCCGCGTCATAGAACGAGGGCGTGCGCGACAACGAACGCAAGGCGCGCGCGGACAATTTTCGCCAGGCTTCGAAGGGAAACCGCGAGGCATCGGGCAGACCTACGCGCAGGTCATAGCGCGCTGGCGGCAAGGCATTCATCGGCGAGGGAAAGATCGCGTCGCGCCATTGCGGTTGCAGGCGTTTTTCTTCGCCGCCGGTCGAGCGCGGCGTGGTCGCCTGCGTTGGCCCGGCATGGGCGACGAGATAACCCGCCCCTTGGCGGGACACGATATAGCCTTCGCTGAGCAGGCGGTCGTAGGCCGCCACGATGGTGTTGCGGGACAGTCCCAGCGAGGTGGCCAGCGCTCGCGTGGACGGCAAGGGCTGGCCCGTGCGGAGGCGGCCATCGAGGATCGCCGCACGCAGTTGTCCATGCAGCGCCTGCAGGCGCCCCCGCAAGGGAATATCCAGCGGGAAAGCCAGGGGTTGTTCCATGGCGGCGTCCGGGAAGGTTGACTGGTCCTAAAGATTTCCCTTGTTCTGGATCTTTTTCAAGACCAGTGAAGGCCCGACACTGTCACCATCCACTCAAGGGAGCCCCGCCATGATCGAGCTGTACTTTGCCGCCACGCCCAACGGGCTGAAGCTCAAGCTGTTCCTGGAAGAAGCCGGCCTGCCCTACTTCATCACCCCGGTCAGCCTGAGCAAGGGCGAGCAGTTCAAGCCCGAATTCCTGGCCATTTCGCCCAACAACAAGATCCCGGCCATCGTCGATCACGCGCCCGCCGGGGGCGGCGCGCCGGTGACGGTGTTCGAATCCGGGGCGATCCTGATCTACCTGGCGGAGAAAACCGGCCGGTTCCTGCCCACCAACAGCCTCGCTCGCATCGAGGTGCTGGAGTGGTTGTTCTGGCAGGTGGCAGGGCTGGGGCCCATGGCCGGCCAGGCCGGGCACTTCAAGGTGTATGCGCCCGAGCCGGTGCCTTATGCGATCGATCGCTATACCCGCGAAGTGGCACGGCTTTACGGCGTGCTCGATCGCCGGCTGGCCGGGCGCGAGTTCATTGCCGGCGAGTTTTCCATCGCGGACATCGCCTGCTATCCGTGGATCGTGCCGCATGAGGCGCACGGCCAGAATCTGGCGGATTTTCCGAACCTGGAGCGCTGGTTTATCGCCATGTCGCAGAGGCCGGCCACCGTTCGCACCTATGAGGGCGTTGAGAATGCGTACACGCCCAAGCAGCCGCTGTCCGACGAAGAGCGTCGGGTGTTGTTTGGACAGGGCGCAGCGCCAAAGGCCTGAAGACTGCTGACAGGTTCTGACGCGATGGGCGGATAGACTTCTATATACGAAGCCCCATCCCCTACCGTCATTCCTGCGAATGCAGGAATGACGGACAAAAAGAACGAGCCAATGACCATGAAGACCTCCGACATCACTGCCCTCGTCGTACTGGGAGCCCTGTGGGGTGCCTCGTTCCTGTTCATGCGCATGGGCGCGAACGAGTTCGGCGGCATGGCACTGGCCGGCATGCGCGCCATTGGTGCAGCGATCTGCTCGGCGCCGTTGCTGACACGCACGCGACTGACCGAGATGCGTACGCACTGGCGCGACATCGCCATCGTCGGCATCGCCAATTCGGCACTGCCGTTCGTGCTGTTTTCGTTCGCCGCGCAAAGCCTGCCGGCAGGCGTTTCGGCCATCTCTGATGCCATCGCGCCGCTGCTGGTCGCGCTGTCGGGCTGGATGCTGCTGGGCGAGAAGCTGAGCCCGATGCAGGCCAGCGGCCTGGTGATCGGCTTTACCGGCGTGGTGTGGCTGGTGGCCGGCACGGTGGGCTTCGGTGGTGGCTCGCATGCCATGGGCTGGGCCATGGCAGCCTGCCTGGGTGCCAATGTCTGCTACACCTTTGGCGCGCACTACAGCCATCGCCGCCTGCGCAGCGGTGTCACGCCGCTCAGTGTCGCCACGGGCAGCCAGCTCGCCGCCGCCGTGTTGCTGCTGCCCTTTACCGTCTGGATGTGGCCCACCCAGACCCCGGGATGGACGGCCTGGCTGGCCGTACTGGGCCTGGCGGCCCTGTGCACGTCGCTCGCCTATGTGCTGTTTTACGGGTTGATGGCCCGCGTCGGGGCCTCGCGCAGCATGGTGGTGATGTTTCTTATCCCGGTGTTCGGGGTGGTGTGGGGGCTGGTCTTCCTGCATGAACCGGTGACCCTGGCGATGGCCGGCGGATGCATCGTTATCCTGCTTGGCGTGGCACTCACCACCGGTCTGCTGCGTCTGCGCCGTAACCGCGGCCCCGTGTCAAACGAAGTAGTTGTAGAACACTCCTGAGCTCCGGCGGGTTTTCCCCGGCCCGCCGGCTAGCTGAGCCATAATCCCGGTTCACCTGCGCCACGGCGCGGGTCTCTCCATGCTGGAGCCGCAATGCGCCTGATCCACCCTGGCCGACTGGCCGCCCGCTTCCTCAGCCTGCTGTGCCTGTTGTTCGTCGCCCTGCCCGCGCTGGCGCAGGACGATCTGGACGGCCTGCTGCCGGTGACCGAGGCCTATAAGCTCACCGCCGACGCCTCCACGCCCGGCGTGGTGAAGCTGCACTGGACAATTGCGCCGGACTACTACCTCTACCGCGGCCGCATGAAGTTCAAGGCGGCGGACGGCGCCACGCTGGGCGAGGCGCAGCTTCCGGACGGCGAGAAGCACCACGATGAGTACCTGGGCGACGTGGAGACCTATCACCGCGGCGTCGACGCGACCGTGCCGTACACCGTCGCCGCAGGCGCCACCGAGCTGAAGCTCAGCGTGCAGTACCAGGGCTGCCACGAGGTGGATCCGAAGATCTGCTATCCGCCGCATACCGAGCAGCTGAGCCTGCCGGTGCCGGCCGGCGCGGGCGTGGCCAGTGGCGGCGATGCGATGAGCGCGGCGCTGGGCAAGCTCGGTTCCAGCAAGAGCGGCGGCGCGGCCACCCTGCCCGCGGAACAAGCCTTCCACCTGGAGGCGCTCGCCAAGGACCGCCAGCACCTGCTGCTGCGCTGGACCGTGGCCAAGGGCTACTACCTCTATCGCGACCAGACGGCGCTCAAGCTGAAGGACGCCAACGGCCTCAGCCTGGCCAAGCCCGAGTGGCCGGCCGGGGTGGAACATGAGGATGCGCACTTCGGCAAGACCACGGTGTATTTCGACCAGATCGAAGTGCCGGTGGCCATCGAAGGCGATACGTCCGCGCTCAAGACGGTGAACCTCGAAGCCAGCTTCCAGGGCTGCCAGGACGGCGGCATCTGCTACCCGCTGATGACCCGCGCGCTAACCATCGACCTCAGCGCGGCCACGCCCACCAGCGGCGCAGTCGCCGAGCCGGCACCGGAAATGCCGCCGGCAGGCCTGGCCACGGGTCCGCTGCAGGTGAGCCTGCTGACCGCTTTGCTGCTGGCACTGGGCGGTGGCCTGGTGCTGAACCTGATGCCCTGCGTGCTGCCGGTGCTGTCGATCAAGGCGGTCGGCCTGCTGGAAAGCGGCGAGAGCCACAGCAAGGCGCGTTCGCACGCCCTCTTCTATACGGCGGGCGTGCTCTGCACGTTTGCGCTGATCGGCGTCGCCATCGTCGCGCTGCGCTCCGCCGGCCATGCGCTGGGCTGGGGCGCGCAGCTGCAGCAGCCGGTGGTGGTGGGCGTGCTGGCCTGCGTGATGGTCGCCGTCGGTTTGTCGATGTCCGGCGTGGTGCAGTTCGGCACCTCGCTGGGCAATGTGGGCTCGGGTCTGGCCTCGCGCTCGGGTCATGCGGGCGACTTCTTCACCGGCGTGCTTGCGGTGGCGGTGGCGAGCCCGTGCACCGCGCCGTTCATGGGCAGCGCCCTGGCCTACGCCTTTGCCGCGCCGATGATCAATGCGCTGCTGGTGTTCCTGACCCTGGGCATCGGCCTGGCCCTGCCGTTCCTGGCGATCGGCTTCGTGCCGGCGCTGGCGCGGATGCTGCCGCGGCCGGGCGCGTGGATGGAGACGCTCAAGCAGGTGCTGGCTTTCCCGATGTACCTCACCGCCGTGTGGCTGATCTGGGTGCTGGCGCATCAGCGCGGCGCCGATGCGGTGGGCCTGGTGCTGGTGGCCGTGGTGCTGTTGTCGGCCACGCTGTGGTGGTTCGAGCGCAGCCGTTCGCGTGGCGCGTTGAGCCGCGTGGCCGTGGTTGTCCTGCTCGCCCTCACGGTCGTGCCGCTGTTCTATCTGTCGAAGGTGCAGGCGCCGACGCAGGCCGTGGTCGCGACGGATGGCGTGGTTGCCTACTCCCCGGAGAAGTTGGCCGAACTGCGCAAGGCCGGCACGCCGGTGTTCGTCGACATGACCGCCGACTGGTGCGTCACCTGCAAGGCCAATGAACACGCCGTGCTGGACACCGACGCCTTCCGCGATCTGCTCAAGAAGACCGGCGCCGTTTACATGAAGGGCGACTGGACCGACGTGAACCCGACCATCGCCGCCTTCCTGCAGCAATACCACTCGCCGGGCGTGCCGCTCTACGTGGTGTTCCCCAAGGATGGCGGCGAAGGCCGCATGCTGCCGACCGTGCTCACGTCCTCGCTGGTGGAAGAAGCGCTGACCAAGGCGGCTGGCACGCCGGTCGCCGCCAACCCATGATCAGCCGCAGCAACGGGATCATTCTGGGCGCCGCGGTGCTGGTCGCCGGCGTGGGCGGCTGGCTGCAGCACGCCAGCCAGCGCGCCCGCGTGCCGGCGGGCGTGCAGGTCGCCCAGACCGGCGAGATGGCGCCCGATGTCGCCCTGCGCGACCTGGACGGCAAGGAACATCGCCTGTCCGAGTACCGCGGCCGCCGCGTGCTGATCAACTTCTGGGCGAGCTGGTGCGGGCCCTGCCTGAAGGAAATCCCGTCGCTGGTTCAGGCACAGGCCAACGTCGGCGAAAAGGGGCCGATCATCGTCGGCATCGCGATGGACGATCCGACCAATGTGCGCGCCTTCCTGGCCGCCCATCCGGTGAACTATCCGATCCTGCTGGGCAGCCTGGACATCCCCAGTACCTCGGTAAGACTGGGGAACGTCGGCCAAGTGCTGCCGTACAGCGTGCTTCTGGACGAGAACGGCCACATGCTGTTCAGCCGCCGGGGCATCCTGGACGCCGACGACCTGAAGGCCTGGGCCGCCCCAGCCGCGCCCTGATGCGGTTTCGGCGGCCATACGTCGCCGCACGGTTTAACGTTAACTTCTCCTTCAAACATCGCCGAACTGCGCCGAACTGGACAACATCGGCCGTGACGCGCACACTCCGCGCCGGACGCCGGCCCTGCCGGCACAACCCAAGGTAAGGGCGTGGCGAAGATCCTGGTCCTGCACGGACCCAATCTCAATCTGCTGGGCACTCGCGAGCCGGAGGTTTACGGACGCGACACGCTGGCCGATATCGACGCCTCGCTGGTGCAGCGCGCCCAGAGCGCCGGGCACGGGCTGGAAGCGTTCCAGACGAACGCCGAGCACGCCCTGATCGAGCGCATCCACCAGGCCCGCCTGGACGGTACGGCGATCATCCTGATCAATCCGGGCGCCTTCACCCACACCAGCATCGCCCTGCGCGACGCGCTGGCGGGCGTGGCGATCCCGTTCATCGAGCTGCATCTGTCCAACGTGCATGCCCGCGAAGCGTTCCGCCGGCATTCCTACCTCTCGGACATCGCCGTGGGGGTGATCTGCGGCTTTGGCGCAGACAGCTACCGGCTGGCATTGGATGCCGCCCTGAACCGGCTGGACCGCGCTGGCGCGTCCGCCTCCTGAATCCCGGGCCTGTCGCCCACATATTCCCATTCCGGCCGCTGCGGCGGCCTCAACGAAAAGGTTTGAACCATGGACCTGCGCAAGATCAAGAAGCTCATCGACCTGCTCGAGGAATCCAACCTCGCGGAACTTGAGATCAAGGAAGGCGAAGAAGTGGTCCGCCTGTCGCGCGTGCCCAAGGGCACCGTGACCGCCGCCCCGGTGATGCAGGCCGCACCGGTGGCTGCCGCGCCCGTCGCCGTCGCCGCGCCGGTGGAAGTCGCGCCGGCCGAGGCCGCGCTGCCCGCCGGGCATGTAGTGAAGGCGCCGATGGTCGGCACCTTCTACGCTTCCTCCAGCCCGGGCGCCGCCGCGTTCGTGAAGGTCGGCCAGCAGGTCAAGGCCGGCGAGACGCTGGGCATCATCGAAGCCATGAAGATGTTCAACCAGATCGAGGCTGACGTGGCCGGCACCGTGACCGCCATCCTGCTCGAAAACGGCCAGTCGGTGGAATTCGACCAGCCGATGTTCGTGATCGCCTGAGCCGGCTGACCGATCATGCCCATGCTCGAAAAAGTCGTCATCGCCAACCGCGGCGAAATCGCCCTGCGCGTGCTGCGCGCCTGCCACAGTCTTGGCATCAAGACCGTGGCGGTGCACTCCACCGCAGACCGTAACCTCAAGCACGTAGGCCTGGCCGACGAGTCGATCTGCATCGGCCCGGCGCCGTCGGTCGACAGCTATCTCAATATCCCGCGCATCATCGCCGCGGCGGAAATCACCGACGCCCAGGCCATCCACCCGGGTTACGGCTTCCTGTCCGAGCGCGCCGACTTCGCCGAACAGGTGGAACAGTCGGGCTTCATCTTCATCGGCCCCACCGCGGACGTGATCCGTTTGATGGGCGACAAGGTGGAAGCGATCCGCGCCATGAAGGCCGCCGGCGTGCCGTGCGTGCCGGGCTCGGGCGGTCCGCTCGGCGACAACGTGGAAGAGAACATCCGCATTGCGCGCGAGATCGGCTACCCGGTGATCATCAAGGCCGCCGGTGGCGGCGGTGGCCGCGGCATGCGCGTGGTGCGCACCGAGGCCCACCTGGGCAATGCCGTCACCATGACCAAGCAGGAAGCGAAGGCCGCTTTCGGCAACGATCAGGTGTACATGGAGAAGTTCCTGGAAAATCCGCGTCACGTGGAAATCCAGGTACTGGCCGACGGCCAGGGCAACGCCATCCACCTGGGCGAGCGCGACTGCTCCATGCAGCGTCGCCACCAGAAGGTGGTGGAAGAAGCACCCGCGCCGGGCATCACGCCGGAACTGCGCGAGCAGATCGGCAAGGTCTGTGTGGATGCGTGTATCCGCATCGGCTATCGCGGCGCCGGCACCTTCGAATTCCTGTTCGAAGACGGCCGCTTCTACTTCATCGAGATGAACACCCGTATCCAGGTGGAGCATCCGGTGACCGAGCTGATCACCGGCATCGACCTGGTGCGCGAGCAGCTACTGATCGCCGGCGGCGAGAAGCTCTCGATCAAGCAGTCGGACATCCAGATCCACGGCCACGCGATCGAATGCCGCATCAACGCGGAAGATCCCGATTCGTTCCTGCCCTCGCCGGGCACGGTGAAGCGTTTCGAGGCTCCGGGTGGCCCGGGCGTGCGCGTGGATACACACCTGTACGACGGCTACCGCATCCCGCCGAACTACGACTCGATGATCGGCAAGCTGATCGTGCATGGCCCGGATCGCGAAACCGCCATCGCGCGCATGCGCCTGGCGCTGGCCGAGACGGTGATCGAAGGCGTGAAGTGCAATATCCCGCTGCAGCAGCGCATCATGGCCGACGCCGGTTTCCAGCATGGTGGACAGAACATCCACTACCTGGAAAAGCGCATGGCCGAGCAGAAGGAAAAGGCCGCCCACGGCGGCTGATGTGTGGCCGGCGAGTCGCCTAGCCGACTCGCCGGTTTGCCTGACCACGATGTCTGCCCTGCTCACACTGCGCGAAGCGATCGACGCCATCACCGAGGCCTTCGACGAAGGCGATGGCTGGGACCGCTACGCCTGGGTCTATATCCGCGGCAACATCACCGAGCCTTCGTGCCGGCTGTATCTCTCGCATGTTGGCGATGAGGATGATGCGCTGATCGCCGATCACGGCGCCGCGCTGCCTGAGTTCGCTGCGCAGCACGAGCTGCGGCATTTTCTGGAAGCGGCGGATTTCGCTGAGGTGTTGTTGGTGCTGCGGCGGCAGCAGCCGTCGCCTGCGCTTGAGGATTTCGCGCGTGCGCTTGAGTATTACCGCAAGCACGAGAGCTTTCTGGGCGCGGCACCGTAGAGACGATCGAATCCCCTGTGGGAGCGCACCCTGTGCGCGACCGCGGAGCAAGGGTGTACCTCTGGGCTGCCGAATCTCCCGATCCGCATGGCGACCACCGACCGCCGTCGCGCACAGGGTGCGCTCCCACAAGGTGGGCTCCCACAAAGAGAGAGGCACCATCGCCCTCACTTCGGCGACAATGCACGCCTGATATCGCAGGATCGCCCCATGCCCTGGCTTGAACTCTCCCTCACCGTCCGTGCCGAACAGCAGCCTCGTGTCGAAGAGGCGCTCGATGATCTGGGCGCGCTGTCGATCACGCTGCAGGATGCCGATGCGGAGACGCCGGATGAGCAGGCCATCTTCGAACCCGGCGTGGGCGAGCTGCCGTTGTGGCCGACCATCACGCTCAATGCGCTGTTCGAGGCCGACACGGATCGACGCGGCCTGGGCGAAGCCCTGGGGGACCTGCTGCCGTGGCTGGAGCCGGAGCAGATGCTGTTCCGCGACGTGGCGGACGAGGACTGGGAGCGCGCGTGGATGGACCAGTTCAAGCCGATGCCGTTCGGACGGCGCCTGTGGATCTATCCGTGGAACATCGAGCCGCCCGCCGATCAGGAGATCGTGGTCGTGCGGCTGGATCCAGGCCTCGCGTTCGGCAGCGGCACGCATCCCACCACGGCGCTGTGCCTGGCGTGGCTGGACAGCCTGGATCTGCAGGGCAAGAGCGTGATGGATTTCGGCTGCGGCTCGGGCATCCTGGCCATTGCCGCGCTCAAGCTCGGCGCCGCCAGCGCGGTGGGCGTGGACAATGACCCCCAGGCGCTGATCGCCTCGGCGGACAACGCCGAGCGCAACGAAGTGGCCGATCGCCTCGCGGTGTACCTGCCCGAGGATCTGATCGCCGAGCCCGCCGACGTCTTCATCGCCAATATCCTCGCCGGCCCGCTGGGCGATCTGGCGCCGACCTTTGCCGCCGCCGCCAAGCCGGGCGCACCGTTCGCCATCTCCGGCATCCTGCAGGGCCAGGAAGAGGAACTGCTGGCGCGCTATGCCCAGTGGTTCGATGAGCTGCGTGTCGACACCCAGGAGGACTGGGTGCGCATCAGCGGCCGACGTGCGACGACGCGCTAGTACGTCGAGCCACTGAGTGACCGTTCACGATACCGGCATGCCTGCGGGTGATTTGTCTCGCGCGGTGCACTAGGCTTGTTGCAATCCGGTCAGCACGGTCCGCATGTACGCTCAATGTCCTGAATGCCTCACCGTGTTCTCGTTGAATACGGAAACGCTTGCGCAGGCGCGCGGCGAGGTCGTGTGCGGACATTGCGACACCGTCTTCGACGCCCTGGCCAGCCTGAGCGACCAGCTGCCGCCGGAGCCGTTCGAGCATCTCACCCCGCGCATGCCCGAGGCGCCGCCGCGGCTGGATCTGGCGGTCTATCGCCCGGCGGCCGAGCCGGCGGCCGTGGCCGAGGCGCCCGCGCCCCACGATGTGTTCGACGAGTTCGCCCACCTGGTGGTGGCGCCGCGTTTCGCGCGCAAACCGGAGAAGAAGCGCCGCTGGCCCTGGATCAGCGCCAGCACCGTGCTGCTGCTGGCGCTGGGCGCGCAGCTGGCCTGGGCCAAGCGCGATGCATTGATCAGCGACGACACGGTGGGCCCGCTGCTGCAGCAGGCCTGCGGCGCCATGGGCTGCCAGCTGCCGCTGGTGCAGGACCTGGCGCGGCTGAGCCTGGTCGCCCGCGACGTGCAGGCCCATCCCTCCGTGCCGGGCGCGCTGCTGATCACCGCCAACGTGCACAACGACGCATCGTTCGCACAGCCTTATCCGGTGGTGTCGATCACGCTTTCCGACGCAAATGGCAGCAAGCTCGCCATGCGGCGGCTGCGGCCGGCGGAGTATCTCGGCGACAACGCCACCTTGCAGAAAGGCATACCGCCGGACGGCAGCGCGGCCTTGATGCTTGAAGTGGAAGATCCCAGCGGCAAGGCCGTGGCGTTCGAGTTCGATTTCGAATAGACGTCTATTTGATGTCGCGCGACGCGACGCCCGCCGTCGCCGCGGGCGGCTCGATGGATCCATCGCAGGCACATCTCGTGCCACCAATGCAAGCGATTGTCCATAGGACATTTTGGGAGCGTGATCCAGAGCCGTCCTGCCGAACGGGTACTTAAAATTCTCGGCACGCGAGGGTACACTCGCTCCTTCGTCTTGTGCTGCACCCGGCGTTCCATGCGAGCCGCCGCCAGCGGTATTTGCAATAAACACTGCAGTGGCCCACGTAGTCGCTGCGTTAGAACGTGAGGGGAAATGCCCGTGAACGCCGTACGACTGCCTGCCAGCGAGTCTCCGAAAGAGACGTCGTCGCAGAGCGCCTTGAGCGAATGCGTCAGCCGCACCGTGCGCCGCTATCTCGCCGATATCGGCGATACGGAATGCGACGAGGGTCTGCACGCGCTAGTCATCCGCGAGGTCGAAGGCCCCCTCCTGCGCGAAGTGCTGGCCTGGCACGACGGCAACCAGAGTCGCGCGGCTGCCGTGCTCGGCATCAATCGCGCCACCTTGCGCAAGAAGCTCGCCGCGCACGGCCTGCTGTAACACTGCTGCACCATGCGCGCCGCCGCGGGCGCGCATCTTCCATGCATTTGGCCATCCAACTGGCGCATCGGGCGCTTTCGGGCGATAGCGGCTCCAGGCGGCTATAATGTCTGGCTTCCCCGTCCTGGAAGCCGTCATGCCTGCCTCTGCCGTATCCCCCATTCGTCGCGCGCTGCTGAGCGTGTCCGATAAGACCGGACTGATCGCGCTGGGCCAGCGCCTGCACCAGGCCGGCGTGGAGCTGCTTTCCACCGGCGGCAGCGCCAAGGCGTTGCGCGAGGCGGGCATCCCGGTCAAGGACGTCAGCGACGTCACCGGCTTCCCCGAGATCATGGATGGGCGCGTCAAGACGCTGCACCCCAAGGTGCATGGCGGCCTGCTCGGTCGCCGCGGCACCGACGATGCGGTGATGGCCGAACTGGGCATCGCGCCGATCGACCTGCTGGTGCTCAATCTCTATCCGTTCGAGCAGACCGTGGCGCGGGCCGATTGCACGCTGGAAGAAGCCATCGAGAACATCGACATCGGCGGTCCGGCGATGCTCCGTTCGGCTGCCAAGAACTGGAACGACGTGGGCGTGCTCACCTCGCCGGACCAGTACGACGAGGCGCTCGCGGAAATCGAAGCACATGGCGGCCTCAGCCGCGCCACGCGGTTCAAGCTCGCGGTCGCCGCGTTCAATGGCGTGGCCAATTACGACGGCGCGATCAGCGACTATCTGTCCGCGCTCAAGCTCAACGACGGCTACGACGCCATCGCCGGTCATGACGCGTTCCCCGCGCAGGCCAACGGTCGCTTCGTGAAGATGATGGACCTGCGCTACGGCGAAAACCCGCACCAGCAGGCCGCGTTCTACCGCGACCTGTATCCGGCGCCGGGCACGCTGGCGACGTTCCGCCAGCTGCAGGGCAAGGAGCTGTCGTTCAACAACATCGCCGACTCCGATGCCGCGTGGGAATGCGTACGTAGTTTCACCAAGCCGGCGTGCGTGATCGTCAAGCACGCCAACCCCTGCGGCGTGGCGGTGAGCCTGGATGGCATTGGCCGTGCCTACGACCTGGCCTACCAGACCGACCCCACCTCGGCCTTCGGCGGCATCATCGCCTTCAACCGCGTGGTGGATGCGGCCACGGCCAAGGCCATCGTGGATCGCCAGTTCGTGGAAGTGGTGCTCGCGCCCGGCTACGAGGACGCCGCGCTCAAGGCCTTCGCCAAGAAGACCAATGTGCGCGTGCTGGAGATCCCGCCGCCGGCCGACGGCGACCTGAGCAAGGCGCATCCGGGCAACGATTGCCGCCGCGTGGGCTCGGGTCTGCTGATCCAGACCGCCGACCGCGCCATGGTCAAGGCCGAGGATCTGAAGATCGTCACCAAGCGCGCGCCCACGCCCACCGAAATCGATGATCTGATCTTCGCGTGGAAGGTGGCCAAGTACGTCAAGAGCAACGCCATCGTCTACGCCAAAAACCGCCAGACCATCGGCGTGGGCGCGGGCCAGATGAGCCGCGTGTACAGCGCCAAGATCGCCGGCATCAAGGCCGCGGACGAGCAGCTCGAAGTGCGCGGCTCGGTGATGGCCTCCGATGCGTTCTTCCCGTTCCGCGACGGCATCGATGCGGCGGCGGCGGCTGGCATCCAGGCGGTGATCCAACCGGGTGGTTCGATGCGCGATGCGGAAGTGATCGCGGCAGCGGACGAGCACGGCATGGCGATGGTGTTTACCGGGATCCGCCATTTCAGGCACTGATTCCCAACGTCAGCGATAGAAAAAGGCGCCTCCGGGCGCCTTTTTTTTCTTGGAAGAGACCCACCTGAGACAAATCTGATATCGGCGCAGATCAGACAGTTCTTATGTTTCGGCTGACCCCTCGAGCGGACCATGTGCTTCGTGGACGGCAAGGACGTCCGGCAAGCCAAACGGAAGTGGCCATCACTTTCCTCTCCTCGCTCGGGTCTTGCCATGAACACCATCTACCGCATCGTTTGGAACGCTGTTACCGGCCGCTGGGTCGTTGCTTCGGAGCTGGCCAAGGGCCGCAAGAAGGGCGCCAAGGCAGCCAAGCTCGCCGTCGCCTTGGTTGGCCTGGGCCTTGCCGGCCTGTTTGCCGCAAGCGATGCCTCGGCTGCTCAGTTCTGCACGAAGGACCCGGCGGGGGCCCAGCAGGCCTTGTCCACCACGGGTGTCGTCTCCACCTGCTACAGCGGCACGTATGTGCCGACCGGGGCGTCGGATCTTGGTGAGATCGAAGCCGCCGGCACGTTGATCTACGCCGACGGCACCAACCAGATGATCGGGTTCCGCGCCGGACTGACCGGTCAGATCGTCAATATCAATAACGCGGGCCAGATCAAGAATATCGGTGCCGGCACGGCTGCCAAGGACGCTGTGAACGTCTCGCAGCTCACCCCGGTGGTGAACGCGCTGGGCGGCGGCGCAGCGTTCAACGGCGCGACTGGCGCCGTGACCGCGCCGAGCTACGCGTTGACCAATGCCAACCGCATTGGCGGCACCAGCGGCGCGGCGGCGGACGTGGGCACTGGCTTCAGCAAGGTGGATGGCGCCCTGGGTGCGCTCGACACCAGCATCACCAATATCAACAACGGCAAGGCGGGCCTGGTACAGCAGGCTTCCGCTGGTGCCGACCTGACCGTGGGCAATGTTACCGATGGTGCTGCGGTGAACTTCGCCGACAAGAACGGCAACGCCCGTACGCTGAAGAACGTCAAGGCCGGCGTGAACGTCAACGACGCCGTCAACATGTCGCAGCTCAACGCGACCAATGCGGCCGTGACCCAGAACACCACGAACATCACTTCGCTCGGCAACCGCGTCACCACCAACGAGGGCAACATCAGCAACATCGATGCCCGTACGACCCAGAACACCAACAGCATCTCCTCGCTGGATGGCCGCGTGACGAATGTGGAAGGCAGCGTCAGCACCCTTACCAACCAGATCAACAAGGGCTCGGTGGGCATGGTGCAGCAGGCCTCGGCCGGTGCGGACCTGACCGTGGGCAAGGCTACCGATGGCGCAGCGGTGAATTTCGCCGACCAGGGCGGCAATGCCCGCACGCTGAAGAACGTGAAGGCCGGCGTGAACGCCAACGACGCCGTCAACATGTCGCAGCTCAATGCGACCAATGCGGCCGTGGCCCAGAACACGACGAACATTGCCTCGCTGGACCAGCGCGTCACCACCAACGAAGGCGATATCGGCGCACTCAACACCAACGTGGGCAAGATCGACGCCCGCGTCACCCAGAACACCACGGATATCTCTTCGCTGGATCACCGCGTCACCACCAACGAAGGCGACATCAGCACGATCAATACCAACGTCAGCAAGATCGATGGCCGCGTCACCCAGAACACCACGGACATCGCCTCGCTGGATCACCGCGTCACCACCAACGAGGGCGACATCAGCACGATCAACACCAACGTGAGCAACATCGACGGCCGTGTCACCCAGAACACCAACAGCATCTCCTCGCTCGACGGCCGCGTGACGAACGTGGAAGGCAGCATCGGCAACTTCACCAACCAGATCAACAGCGGCTCGGTGGGCATGGTGCAACAGGCCTCGGCCGGCGCGGACCTGACGGTGGGCAAGGCCACCGATGGCGCAGCGGTGGACTTTGCCGACCAGGGCGGCAACGCTCGTACGCTGAAGAACGTGAAGGCCGGCGTGAACGGCAACGACGCCGTCAACATGTCACAGCTCAACGCGACCAATGCGGCCGTGACCCAGAACACGACGAGCATCTCCTCGCTGGACCAGCGTGTCACCACCAACGAAGGCGACATCAGCACGATCAACACCAGCGTCAGCAACATCGACGGCCGCGTCACCCAGAACACCACGGATATCTCTTCACTGGACCACCGCGTCACCACCAACGAAGGCGACATCGGCACGCTCACCACCAACGTCAGCAACATCGACGGCCGCGTCACCCAGAACACCACGGACATCGCCTCGCTGGGCGGCCGCGTGACCAATGTGGAAGGCAGCGTCAGCAGCATCACCAACCAGATCGCCAACGGCGAGCTGGGTCTGGTCAAGCAGGACGCCGGCAGCAAGGTCGTCAGCGTGGCCAAGGACACTGGCGGCAAGCTGGTCGACGTGTCCGGCACGGACGGCGAGCGCAAGCTGGCGGGCGTGGCCGAGGGTGAGGTCAGCGCCTCCAGCAAGGAGGCCGTCACTGGCAGCCAGCTGTTCGCCACCAACCAGCGGGTGGCGCAGAACACTGCCGACATTGCCAACCACGCGGCGTCCATCGCCAACCTGAGCCAGTCGATCAGCAACATCACCACCGGCGGCAACGGCGTGAAGTTCTTCCACGCCAGCTCGGCGGCCGCCGATTCGGTGGCCTCGGGCCAGGAGTCGGTGGCCATGGGTGGCGGTGCGCAGGCGACGGCGAAGCAGTCGGTGGCACTGGGTTCGGGTTCGGTGGCTGACCGCGACAACTCGGTGTCGGTCGGTTCGCAGGGCAACGAGCGCCAGATCACCCACGTCAAGGCCGGCACCGCCGACACGGATGCGGTGAACGTGGCACAGCTGAAGGCCGCCGGCGTGATCAATGGCGACGGCACGGCCAATGCCGCCGTGACCTACGACCGCAACGCGGACGGCTCGGCCAACCACGGCAGCGTCACGCTGGGCAACGGCCAGGCCGCCAGCGGCACGGCCATCCACAACGTGGCGGCCGGCGTCGGTGAGACGGATGCGGTGAACGTGGGGCAGCTCAATGCGGTCGTGTCCCAGGCAACCAGCACGTCGAAGGCGATCGCCTCCAACGATGCCGGTGCGCCAGCGGCGAAGGCGACCGGCAAGCACTCGACCGCGATCGGCGGCGGATCGGTGGCCGATCGTGACGACACCGTGTCGGTGGGTTCGCAGGGCAACGAGCGTCAGCTCACCAACGTCAAGGCCGGCACGGTCGATACCGATGCGGTGAACGTCGCCCAGATGAACCAGGCCAGCAGCTCGGCCACCAGCAGCGCCAACAGCTATACGGACCAGCAGGTGGGCAACGTCGCCAATCAGGTCGCCGGCATGCAGCAGCAGATGGACGACCAGTTCCGCAACGTCAACAAGCGCATCAGCGGCGGCAACGCCATGAGCACCTCGATGATGACGATGGCGGCCAGCCTCGGCGGCATCGAGACGCAGAACCGCTTCGGCGCCGGCACGGGCTTCTCCAACGGTGCCAAGGCCATTTCGGTCGGCTACCAGCGCGCCATCAGCAAGCGCGCCAACATCACCGTCGGTGCCTCGGTCACCGGGGGCGACAGCTCGGTCGGCGTGGGCGTGGGCATGGGCTGGTAATCAGGAAATCATCGGGTAGAAGCAAAGGGCGTCCAGGAAGGACGCCCTTTTTTTAAGCGCGGATCTTGCAGTGCCCGTTCGCGTTTCAGCTTTCCGTGGCGACACCGATCTTGCGGCGATGGGTCTCCATCCGCTCCGCATACTTCTTCGCCAGCACCGCACACGTCATCAACTGGATCTGGTGAAACAGCATGATCGGCAGCACGATGGTGCCCAGCGGATGACCGGCAAACAGCACCTTGGCCATCGGCACGCCGCTGGCGAGGCTCTTCTTGGAACCGCAGAACACGATGGTGATTTCATCCTCGCGCTTGAAACCCAGCGCACGCGCACCGTAGCGGGTGACGATGAGTGCAATGGCCAGCAGCACGGCGTTGACGATCAGCAGGCCGCCGAGCACCGGTAGCGGAATCTGCTTCCACAAGCCCTGCAGCACCGCTGCACTGAAGGCCGTATAGACCACCAGCAAGATCGAGCCCTGGTCGACGAAGGACAGCAGCGAGCGGTTGCGCTCCACCCAGCGGCCGATCCAGCGCTGCGCGATCTGCCCCGCCACGAACGGCACCAGCAGCTGCAGCACGATGGCGCCGATGGCATCCCAGTTCATGCCGCCCTGCCCGTGCGATTCCAGCATCGCGCCCACCAGCAGCGGCGTGATGAAGATGCCAAGCATGCTGGAGGCGGAGGCGGAACAGATCGCCGCCGGCACATTGCCGCGCGCCATCGAGGTGAACGCGATGGAGGACTGCACGGTCGACGGCAGCGTGCACAGGAACAACACGCCTAGGTAGAGCGAGGGCGTCACCAGCGGCGACAGCACCGGGCGCAGCAGCAGCCCGAGCACCGGAAACAGCACGAAGGTGCTGGCCAGCACGGTGAGGTGCAATCGCCAGTGCGTCATGCCGGCCACCACGGCCTCGCGGGAGAGCTTGGCGCCGTGCAGGAAGAACAGCAGCGCGATGGCCAGGTCCGTCAGCACGTTGAACACGCTGGCGGTGGTGCCGCGGCAGGGCAGCAGGCTGGCCAGTGCCACGGTGACGATCAGGGCGCAGGTAAAGCGGTCGGGCAGGAAGCGACTCAGGGACATGGCCGTGGCACGCGCAATCGGGGAATGGGCTTATTGGACCGCCAGCCCATTGATTAATCAAATCGTTTTATCTGATCTACTGATACAGTATTGGCATGAATATCAGCCTGCGCCAGCTCCGTGCCTTTCTTGCCGTGGCCCGCCAGCAGCATTTCCGGCGGGCGGCGGAGAGCCTGCACCTGAGTCAGCCGGCGGTGAGCCGCCACATCGCGGATCTGGAAGCGGAGCTCGGCATCCGCCTGTTCGACCGCACCACCCGCGAAGTGCTGCCCACCGAGGCCGGCCGCTATCTGGAAAGCGCGATCGGGCGCGTGCTGGACGAACTGGAGGGCGTGCTCTCGCACCTGCACTCGGAGAGCGAACGAAAGCGCGGCAAGGTACACGTGGCCTCGGTGCCGACCTTGTCCGCGGGCTTGATGCCCCGGTGCATCGCCGACTGCGCCGCGCGCTATCCCGAGCTCACCATCCAGTTGCACGACCAGGCGCAGACCATGGTGCTGGACAGCGTGCGCGGCGGTGAAGTGGATTTCGGGGTGGCCATCGATCCGCCGCTCACTGGCGAGTTCGACAGCGAACGCCTGCTGCGCGATCCATTTGTGCTGGTATGCCGGCCCGATCATCCGCTGGCGCAACTGGAGCGCGTGCCGTGGCGCAAGTTGCAGGGGCAGCCACTGATCCTGCTCGACTATTCGTCCGGCAGCCGCCGCCTGATCGATCACGCGCTGGCCAGCCGCGGCATCGAGGCCAATATCGTGCAGCAGACCGGGCATACGTTCACCACCTTCCGCATGGTCGAGGCCGGGCTCGGCATCAGCGTGAGTCCCGCGCTGGCACCGCCGCCTGCCACGCTGGTGACGCGACCACTGACGCCGCAGGAAAGCCGCGAGGTGGTGTTGATCAAACGCAGGCAGCGGTCGCTGTCGCCATTGGCGACGCTGGTGTGGGAGCAGTTGCGCGAGCTGACCGGCACGATGTAACCGCCCCTCCTTATGGGAGCGCACCCTGTGCGCGACTGGCGCCTCGGTGAAAACCAATCGTTCCAGCATCATGAGGGCCTGTCGCGCACAGGGTGCGCTCCCACAGTTGGGGGTGGATCGAACAGTGATGATCGAGGCGATGCCGCAATCACGCTTCGTTGAACGCCCACTGCCTAGCCTCGCGACCTTCTCCCGAGGACTCTCGCCATGCGCTACAAGCTCTACTACTGGCGCGGCATCCAGGGACGCGGCGAATTCGTCCGCCTCGCGCTGGAAGATGCCGGTGCCGATTACGACGATGTCGCGCGCGAGCAAGGCGACCACGCCATGATGCCGTTTCTCCAGGGCAAACAGCCCGGCGCGTTGCCGTTTGCTCCACCTTTCCTGCGCGCGGGCAAGGAGGTGATAGCGCAGGCCGCGAACATCCTCGCGTACCTGGGGCCGCGCCATGGCCTGGCGCCCGCTTCCGAAGCAGCTCAGCGGTACGCGATGCAACTGCAGCAGACCGTCACCGATATCGTCGCCGAGGCGCACGACACGCATCACCCGATTTCCGGCGACCTGTACTACGAGCAGCAACGCGGCGAAGCACGCCAGCGTGCCAACGCGTTCTGCGCGGCACGCATCCCGAAATTCCTCGGTTATTTCGAGCAGGTGCTCGACCGCGGCGATGGGCACCACGCGATCGGACGGCGCCATTCGTATGTGGATCTGTCGCTGTTCCAGCTGATGTCAGGGCTGGACTATGCGTTTCCCAACGCGATGAAGGCCATCCGCCGCCGCACCACGAAACTGCGTGCGCTGCAGGACCGTGTGGCCGAGCGGCCGAATATCGCGGCCTATCTCGCCTCCGAGCGGCGCATCCCATTCAACGAGGACGGCATCTTCCGCCACTACCCGGAACTGGACGAGCGCTAGAACACCGCGATGATGATTGCGCCCAGCACGATCAGCCCGCCGCCGATCGCCAGCGACCAGCTCAGCTGTTCGCCCAGCAACAACACGCCGAGCACGATGGCAATGGCCACGCTCAGTTTGTCGATCGGCGCGACACGGCTCACCGGGCCCAGCTGCAGCGCGCGGTAATAGCAAAGCCACGACAGCCCCGTAGCGATGCCCGACAGCACCAGGAAGACCCAGCTGCTGGTGGGCAGCCCCGTGGGGCGCGCCCATTCGTTGCGCAGGCTGAGGATGCCGGCCGTGACCAGCAGGATCACGATGGTGCGGATGAAGGTGGCGAGGTTGGAGTTGATCCCCGCCACGCCCAGCTTACCGAACAAGGCCGTCAGCGCGGCGAAGAACGCCGAGCCCAGCGCGAACAGCAGCCAGCTCTCGCGCAGGTTCATACCGACCTCACCGATGGCAGCCGCACGGACTTACTGGCCGCCGTTGTCCTGGTCTTCCGCCGACTTGCTCTTGCCCCACTCCATGACCTTGTACATCACCGGCTTCACCGGCTCGCCGGCCTGGTTGGTCCAGGCGCCCTTCTGGTCGACCATATAGGTCTGCGGGATGCCGCTCTTGGGCGTCACCACCACCATGTAGACCTGGCCGCTGCGGCTGTATTCCTGGATGGTCTGGTCGCCTTCGGTGTGCACCCGCACCTGCGGCGGCGCATTGCCGTTCGCGTCGCGCGGCTGGGCATCGGAGGTGGCCGGGGTCGAAGTCGCCGGTGCGCTCAGGGTGGCTTCGGTGTCCGCGGAGACATTGCCCGATGCCGATTTCTTGGTGGCGGCGGACTTGGGCGCCGCGGCCTTGGGCGCCGGCGGCGGAGGCGTGGCCTTCACACCCGGATCGTTCATGCCCGGCGGCGGCGGGGCCGGCGGAAACTGGCTGGCGGACGACTGGGCAAACGCATTAGACGCGATGGCCACACCAAGAACGGCAAGCAAAGCGACGGGTTTCATGATGATGGCCTCCTGTGGGATGTGGAGCATATCAGCGCAGAACCGCACGGCTCGTGAAGCGTCCCTGGGGCGCTGCGCCACGCCTGAACGCAGCACCGTGCAGTCCGGTGCACGCGTGCGACAATTGCGGCATGGCCAAGCTCATCCTGATCGACGGTTCCTCCTACCTCTATCGCGCCTTCCATGCGCTCCCACCGCTCACCAATTCGCAGGGCGAGCCCACCGGCGCGCTGTTTGGCGTGGTGAACATGTTGCGCGCTACGCTCAAGGCCAAGCCCGATTACGTGGCCTTTGTCAGCGACGCGCCGGGACCCACCTTCCGCAACCAGCTCTACGACCAGTACAAGACCAATCGCCCGCCGATGCCGGACGATCTGCGCGCGCAGGTGGACCCCATGCTCGCCATCGTCGGCGCGCTGGGTTTTCCCATCCTGCGCGTGGCCGGCGTGGAAGCCGACGACGTGATCGGCACGCTCACCGAGCAGGCGCACGCGCAAGGCATCGAGGTGGAGATCTCCACCGGCGACAAGGACCTCGCGCAGCTGGTGCGCCCCGGCGTCACCCTGGTCAACACCATGACCAACACGACCACCGACAGCGCCGGGGTGATGGACAAGTTCGGCGTCCAGCCCTCGCAGATCGTGGACTTTCTCTCGCTCACCGGCGATACCGTCGACAACGTGCCGGGCGTGCCCAAATGCGGCCCCAAGACCGCGGCGAAATGGCTGGCCGAATACGGCACGCTCGATAATCTGATCGCCAACGCCGACAAGGTCGGCGGCAAGATCGGCGAGAGCCTGCGCGCCGCGCTGCCGCAGCTGCCGCTGTCGCGCGACCTGGTGACGATCAAGCTGGATGTGCCGCTGGAGGAGTCGGTGTCGCAGCTGACGTTCCGCGAGCGGCATGACGAGGCCTTGCGCGAGCTGTACACGCGCTATGAGTTCAAGGCGGCGTTGAAGGATATGGATGCCGAAGCCGGCGCAACACCTCCTGTGGGAGCGCACCCTGTGCGCGACGCGGGCGGAGCGGTTTCCGGCAACGCTACCGGCACGGCCAGTCGCGCACAGGGTGCGCTCCCACAGGAGCCCGAGCACGCGGCGAATCTTGCCATGGCCGGCCAATACGAACTGGTCACCACCCAGCCCCAGTTCGAAAGCTGGCTGGCGAAGATCGCCACCGCGCCACTGGTGTCGTTCGATACCGAAACCACCTCGATCGATTCGATGCAGGCCGATATCGTGGGCCTGAGCCTGTCGGTGGAACCGGGCCACGCCTGCTATGTGCCGCTGGCGCACGACTATCCCGGCGCGCCGGCGCAGCTGTCGCGCGAGCAGGTGCTCGCCACGCTCAAGCCCTTCTTCGAGGACGCGACGCGTCCCAAGATGGGCCAGCACGCCAAGTACGACATCAATATCCTGTCCAACTACGGCATCCATCTGCGCGGCCTCAAGCACGATTCCATGCTGGAGTCGTATATCTGGAACGCCACGGCCACGCGCCACGACATGGACTCGCTGGCGCGCAAATACCTGGGCGTGGAAACGATCAAGTACGAGCAGGTCGCCGGCAAGGGCGCCAAGCAGATCCCGTTCTCGCAGGTGGATCTGGATACGGCTTGTCGGTACGCCGCCGAAGATGCCGACATCACGCTGCGCCTGCACCACGCGCTGTGGCCGAAGCTGGAGAGCGAGCCGTCGCTGCGCTCGGTGTACGAAAACATCGAAATACCGCTGATTCCCGTACTCGCCTCGATGGAACAGCGCGGCGTGCTGATCGACGTCAGCGAGCTGCGCATGCAGAGCCAGCAGCTGGGCAAGCGCATGCTGGAACTGCAGCAGGAAGCGTGGAAAGGCGCGGGGCACGAGTTCAATCTCGATTCGCCCAAGCAATTGCAGGCCGTGTTGTTCGACGAGCTGGGATTGTCCGCGAAGGTGAAGACCCCGACCGGCCAGCCGTCCACCAACGAGGAAGCGCTCGCGGCGATTGCGGACGATCACGCTCTGCCGCGCCTGATCCTCGACTATCGCGGACTGGCCAAGCTGCGTTCGACGTATACGGACAAGCTGGCCGAGATGGTCAATCCGCGCACCGGGCGCGTGCACACCAGTTATCACCAGGGTTCGGTGGCGACGGGGCGCGTGTCCTCGTCCGATCCCAACCTGCAGAACATCCCCATTCGCACCGAGGAAGGCCGCCGAATCCGCCAGGCCTTCGTGGCGCCGCAGGGCTGGGTGGTGCTGGCGGCCGACTACTCGCAGATCGAGTTGCGCATCATGGCGCACCTGTCCGGCGACGAGGGCCTGGTCAAGGCGTTCAAGGAAGGTGGCGATGTGCACCGCGCCACGGCCGCCGAAGTGTTCGGGCTCAAGCCGGAAGACGTGAGCGCCAACCAGCGCCGCGCAGCCAAGGCGATCAACTTCGGCCTGATGTACGGCATGAGTGCGTTTGGCCTCGCCCGTCAGCTGGGCGTGGATCGCGGTGAAGCCAGCGACTATATGGCGCGCTACTTCGCGCGCTATCCGGGCGTGCATGCCTTCATGGAGGCGACGCGCCAGCAGGCGCATCGCGATGGCTATGTGGAAACGCTGTTCGGCCGCCGCCTGTATCTGGAAAACCTGCAGTCGCGCAACCAGGCGCTGCGCGCCGGCGCCGAACGCGCGGCGGTGAATGCGCCGATGCAGGGCACGGCGGCAGACATCATCAAGCGCGCCATGCTCGCCGTGCACGACTGGCTGCAACCCCGCGACGACGCGCACATGCTGATGCAGGTGCACGATGAACTGGTGTTCGAGGTGCGCCAGGATGTGGTCGAGGAGGTGCGCGCCGGCGTGGTCGCACGCATGTCGGGGGCGGCGGAGCTGTCCGTGCCGCTGCTGGTCGAGGCGGGGGTGGGCAAGAACTGGGATGAGGCGCATTGAGGGTGAGATTGGGGGCGCGCATCCGTCGCGCCGGCCCCTCCTTGTAGGAGCGCACCCTGTGCGCGACCGCCACGCTCGGGTGCACCGCTCCGTTGGCTTGTCGCGCACAGGGTGCGCTCCTACAAAGGTTTCCTTTGGCGCTCCGAATTGTTCGATTTTCGTCAAATGAACGCCTCCTAACCAAAACCCGATGACGCAGTGCAACTTTCGCCGTCTGGCGCGTTCTTAATACTCGGATGCACGCAACGGCATCCGCGGGCTCGCCACCTCCCTGGACGAGCCCAAACGGTAAAGCGAACCTCTCCCCTGGGTTTCGCTTTCCACCCCGGCCCCGAGGATTCCCCCCTAATCCTCGGGGCTTTTTCTTGCCTGGCGTCCAGACCGGACGCATGAAAGGACAGCGAGCACACAAGCCGCTAGGATCTGCGCACTGACTCAAGAGTCACCGCTGCGTGCAGATCAAGGGAAAAGTCACTTCATTCGATATCGCCCACCTGGCCGGGGTCTCCCAGTCCACGGTGTCGCGCGCCTTGCGCGGCAGTCCGCTGGTCAACGAGGAGACGCGCCGGCGCATCCAGGCCGCGGTCGATGAGCTGAACTACAAGGTCGACAAGAACGCCTCGGGCCTGCGCGCCAAGCACACCGGCACGCTGGCCCTGCTGCTGTTCGAGGACCCGACCGCCGACGAGTCCCACATCAATCCGTTCTTTCTTTCGATGCTGGGCTCGATCACCCGCGCCAGCGCGCAGCGCGGCTACGACCTGCTGATCTCCTTCCAGCAGTTTTCGCGCGACTGGCATGCCGACTATGCGGACAGCATGAAGGCCGACGGCATCATCCTGCTTGGCTACGGCGATTACCTGGCCACGCGCGACAAGCTGCAGAAGCTGGTGGACCAGGGCACCCGCTGCGTGCGCTGGGGCGCGGTGCTGCCCGATCAGCCGGACGTCTCGGTGGGCTGCGACAACCTCAGCGGCGGCCGCGAGGTCACCGCCCACCTGCTCGAGCAAGGCTGCCGGCGCATCGCCTTCCTGGGCGACGCCTCCAGCCACTATCCCGAATTCTTCGATCGCTACCGCGGATATTCGCGCGCTCTTAGCGACGCCGGACTGCATGCGGAAGCCCTGCTGCAGGTGAACGCCGAGAGCACCGAGCGTTCCGGTTACGACGCGCTGGAAACGCTGCTGGCGCGCGGCGTGAGTTTCGATGCGGTGTTCGCCGCCAGCGACCTGATTGCCTTCGGCGCGATGCGCGCGCTCGCCGACCACGGATTGCGCGTGCCGGACGATGTGGCGCTGGCCGGCTTTGACGATATCCCGATGGCGAGCTTCGTCAATCCGCCGCTCACCACGGTGCTGCAGGACACCAAGCTCGCCGGCGAGATCCTGGTCGACAATTTGCTAGCGCTGATTCGCGGCGAGCCCGCGCAGAGCGGGATGCTGCCGGCGAAGCTGATCGTGCGCAAATCCAGCGTCAAACGCTGAAGAAACCCCACTGTAGGAGCGCACTTGTGNNGCACAAGTGCGCTCCTACAATGGGAGATCAATGCGCTTCTACTGCGTCCAACCGCGTCGACGGCTCCGCCACCCGCAACGTACACAACCCGGCCACCAGCAGGCTCGCGCCGCCCATCGCCAGCGCCCAGATCGGCTGGCCGTGGAAGAACAGCCGCAGCAGCAGGCCCAGCACACTGGCCGCCATCAGCTGCGGGATCACGATGAAGAAATTGAAGATGCCCATATAGACGCCCATCTTCGACGCCGGCAGGTTGTCCGACAGCAGCGCGTACGGCAGCGACAGGATCGAGGCCCACGCAAAACCCACGCCGACCATCGACAACAGCAGCCACTGCGGATCGCGGATCACCAGGATCGACAGCAGGCCCGCCCCGCCCAGCGCGCAGTTGAGCAGATGACTGATGCGCAGGCCCCAACGACGCACCATCCACGGGATCGCCGCGGCCGCCACGGCGGCAAACGCGTTGTATGCCGCAAACAGCACGCCCACCCAGTTGGCGCCTTCGTTATAGGCGGCCGAATGCACATCGGTGGTGCCGTAATGCACGGAGGTCACCGCGGCGGTCGTGTAGATCCACAGGGCGAACAGCGCGAACCAGGAGAAGAACTGCACCACGGCGAGCCGGCGCATGGATTCGGGCATGCTGTAGAGATCGCCCATCACCTGGCTGAGCATGCCGCGGCTGCGCGTGATGGAGAGCCACGAAAAAAGCGTGCCGAACAGCGCCAGCCCGCCTGCCAGCAAGTACAGCTCTTTTTCCAGCGCATAGTGGCGGATCGCCACCAGCAAGGCGGCGCCGGCGATGATGAGCAGCACACCGAAACGCCACGCTCCCGACGCGTTGCTCGCAGTGGTCTCCACCGGATTGTCGGTGAACGCTTCCAGCTCGCCCGGCGGATATTCGCGCGTGGTCAGCACGGTCCACAGCACCGAACCCAGCAACACCACGCCGCCGAGATAGAACGCGTATTTCACCGTATCGGGAATGGCGCCCTCGCCGGCCACATTGCTCACGCCCAGCTTGGCCAGCAGCCAGGGCAACAGCGAGGCCACCACCGAACCCACGCCGATGAAGAAGCTCTGCATCGCGTAGCCCACCGGGCGCTGGCGCGGCGGCAGCTGGTCGCCCACGAAAGCGCGGAACGGCTCCATCGAAATATTGATCGAGGCGTCCATGATCCACAGCAGCCCCGCCGCCACCCACAGCACCGGCGAATTGGGCATGCACAGCAGCGCCAGCGTGGTCAGTACCGCGCCGATCAGGAAATACGGGCGACGCCGGCCCAGCCGCGTCCAGGTGCGGTCGGACAGGTAACCGATGATCGGCTGCACCAGCAGGCCCGAGAACGGCGCGGCGATCCACAGCGCCGGGATATCGCCGACGTCCGCGCCGAGCGTCTGGAAGATGCGGCTGACGTTCGCGTTCTGCAAGGCAAAACCAAACTGGATGCCCAGGAAACCGAAGCACATGTTCCAGATCTGCCAGAACGACAGCTCGGGCTTGCGTGTCATGGCTTGGCTATCACCGGCGACGGCGACACCAGCATGGCCTCGACCTTGGTATCGTTGACCGGGCCGGTTGCCCCGCCCTGCTCACCGGTGTAGTGCGCGTTGTGGCGCAAGTCACTCATGTTGAATCCCTGGTCCAGTCGGTAACGGCACAGCGCACCCGCCCGTGCCGTGAACGTGGCCGTGCTGGAGCGCTGCGTGCCCACACTATGCGGCATCACCACCGGTACGCGCTGTGGCGCTGCACCATCGCAGGAGACGTCGAGCAGTTTCACTGCGGCGGTAATGCCGGTGTTGATCGGCCCATGGTCATTCGCATAGTCGAACGAGACGCTGTAGCTGCCGTCCTTCGGCGCTTTCCATTGCCACGGACCTGGGCCGGCAAGACGCGACTCCTCGCCCTTGCAGGTCGCCATGCTGGGCAAGGATTCCAGACCGCCGTCTCCGACACGCGTGACCTGGAAGCACTGGCGCGTGTCACCCTTGGGCAACGTGAGGCTGCCGTCGATCGGGCCCACGCGGTGGCCGTCCAGATACAACATGCCCTTGCCCTGGAAGCCGACCTGCCAGCGATTGCCGTTTTCGGTAACCGCGGGTGCATCGGGCATGTCCGCAGCAAACAGCGGTGCATCGGTGCGCAGCGGTTTGGCATCGCTGTGGATCGCCTTCAGCTGCACCGTGGTTTCGTCGCCATCGCGATGCTGCGACTGGGCCACCAGCAGATCGCCGTCGAGCTTGGCCGGGCGCACCAGGGTAATCCGCTGGCCGGCCAGATCCAGCGTGATCTTCTGCTTGTCGCCAAACAACGGCGCCACCCACGACGCTGGCAGTTTCGGTTCGATGCGCCCATCGTCACCCAGGCCGAATACGCCGCTGACCACCATGTCGAGATAACCCGCCACCGACCACAGCTGGCGCGGCGAGTTGACCACCGGACCGCTGAGCTTGCCTTCGTCGACATGCACGGCCTGCGAGACCAGCTCATAGTTCTCCATGTTGGACGAGGCGAGCGCGGCGCCGCGCAGGATCGAATCCATCTCGTGCGCGATGCGCGGCGCGTCGTTCACCGTGCGCGCGGCACGCAGCGCATAGGCGCTCACGAACGGCCAGATCGCGCGGTTGTGATAGATCGGCTGATCCTTGCGCTCCGGCCATATCACCGGGCTGCCCGCCTGCCAGGTCGGATAGTTGGCCAGCGACTGTTTGGCCTTGGTGGTATCAGCCACGCCGCTGGTCACCGCCAGTGCGATGCCGAGCAGATCGTAGCTGTCGACCGGCATGGCTTCGGGGCCGAGATAGCTCATGTACATGCCGCGATCGGCGCGCCAGAAGTGCGCGTTGATCGCCTGCTTCAAGGCAGCGGCCTGTGCGCGATAGTCCTTCGCCGAGGCATCGCGCTGCTGATCTGCCAGTTGCGCGGCCAGCTGCAAGGCCTGGTAGTGCAGCACATTGGTGGACAGCGCGAACGACTCGCCGATATAGCGCACGTCCTTCTCGGTCCACGCGGGATAGGTCTGCTCGCGCCAGTCGAGGAACGAGGTCTCGCCGCGATAAAGGCCGAGTGTGCTGTCGAAGACGTAGAGGCGATCCTGCGCCAGCGTGTCCTTCAGCGCATGCCAGGTGTCGTCGGCAAACGCCTTGTCACCCAACAGATGTTTGGCGCCAAGGAACCACACCACTCGATCGGTGCTGATTGGCCAGCTGCCACCGGAGCCGGTGTCCTGCATCACGTACAGGCCTGGCGTGGCCGAGGGCTCGCGCACATCGGACAACTTGAAGCGCAGCGATTCGCGCGCGCGATCGGCGTCGAGGCGCCACAACGCCAGATCGATCGAATACGACAGATCGCGCGTCCATACGTACGGCCACTTTTCGCCGGTGGCGTAGCAATGGCAGGGGATTTCCTTGCCATGGTCGTAGGCCCCGTCCTTGATGGCGGCCACGGCGTCGTGGCTGAGGTCGTCCTGCGCCATGGCAAACAGGCCGTCGAACAGCGGGCTGGCCGTGTGCACGGACAACTTCTGCGCGGCAATGCTGCGATCGCCTGCCGGCGCGTGGAGCACGAAGCTTCCATGGGCTTCGCTGCTCATGCTGGCGGTCTTGCCGAGCCAGCTCACCTCGCCTTGTGCATTGACTGCCTGGGCGTGCGCGACGCCGGCAAGCAGCGACGCTGCACAGGCAAGCGCGAGGCGCGCACGACGCATGGACGCACCCGTCACGGCTGCACCGCCGACGTGGTGAGCTGGATGTTCTTCGCCTTGCCTGCCTGCACTTTCACGTACGTCACCTCGCCAAAACGATCACGGCCCTGCGCCCAGCCTTCGCTGGTGGATGCGCGCAAGGCATCGAGACTGCCGAGCACCGGCAGCGGTTTGCCATCACTGCTCACGGCATGGGCCGGAGCCCCATGGATGGCCAGCACGTAATCCTGCAACGCCGGCTTGAATTTGCCGCTCGCCGCCGCTGCCTGGAAGTTCACCACGCTACCCTCGCGACGCACGGACAGCGCCTGCAGAAAGTAAGCCCCCTGCTCGTAGCCATAGGTTTCGCCGTCGTCTTCGTAGACGTTGAAAGCCGTTTCGCGATCGGACGGGAACACCTGCACGTCCAGCGACGTCACCGGCTGCTGGCCGACATGGTCCATCACCGGCTGCTGCGGAATGATGGCGCCCTCGCGCACGAACAACGGGATATCGCTCCAGTGGGCGGCATCGACGCTGAGCGTGATCTCGCGATCTCCGTCGTACGCCTTGCCATCGAACCAGTTGATCCAGCGTCCGTGCGGCAGCTGAAGATGCTTGACCGTCTGACCCTGCTCCACCACCGGCGAGACCAGCAGGTAATCGCCGAACATCCACGCGTCGATGCGATCGCGCTGGGCCGGATCGTTCGGATACACGAACTGCAGCGGCCGCACCAGGCCCACGCCGTCGGCATGCGCGTGGTACTCGTAGCTGTAGATATAGGGAATCAGCGAGTAGCGCAGGCGGATCGCTTCGGCCGCGGCCTTTTCGGCGATCGGCCCGTACACCCACGGCTGGCGCTTCTGGCCGAAGTCGGCGTGCACGCGGAACACCGGCGTGAACGCGCCGAACTGGATCCAGCGGGCGTAGTTCTCAGGTACGGGCATCGGCGCCTTGAAGCCGCCGCCGTCCATGCCCCAGTGCATCGCGCCCACGTCGAACGCGGCGAGCATGCGCTGGCGCTGCGCCGCCATGCTGGCGAAACCGCTCTGAATATCGCCGGACCACACGCCATACGCATAGCGCTGCGAGCCGAGATAGTAGTTGCGGTTGATCGACCACACGCGCTGGTTGCTGATGCCGCGCTGGCCGTCGTACAAGGCGCGCTGCATGTTGAGGAACTGCGTGTCGACGCCGCTGTCGTCGGCTTCGTCGTTCCACCAGCCCACGATGCCGGTCTCGAAGGAATGCTTGAGCGCGTCGTTGAAGAACCACGTGCGCACTTCCGGCTTGTCGAAATCCACGTCGCGCACGGGTTTGTGCGAGAAGTAGTCCGGGGCAAGCTTCGACTGCGCCAGCCAGTAGCCGCGCTCGGTGGCCTCGCGCCCTTCCACAGTATCCACATGCACGCGCGGCTTCATGATGCCGGTCATGCGCATGCCGCGCTGGTCCATCTGCTGCTTGAGCTTGCCGTCCGGCCCGTCCGGGAATTTGTCGGTGTTCCAGCGGAATTCGCCCATGTCTTCGCCCCAGGCCTTCCAGTCGAAGTCGAAGGTGAAGTTGTCGATGGGGATGTGCTTAGCGCGGTAGGTATCCACCAGGCTCAGCGCTTCCTTCTGGTCGATGCCCCACTGGCTGTTGGTGAAGCCCATCGCCCATTTGGGGAACATCGGTGCGGCGCCGCTGATCTGGCGCAGCTGGGCGAACAGCGCATCGGGCGCACCCACCAGCAGGTAGATGGTGTGCACCGCCGTGTGCGGGGCCTGGATGCCGATGCGGGTGGCCGACAGGTCGAACTGGGCCGGCTCCGCATCGGCAAGCACGCCGTAACCGGCGGTGCTCCATACGAACGGGGCGCCGGTATGACCCTGCCTGCCGGCGGTGGCGATCTGCTTGCCGTTGCGCAGCAAGTTGCCGGTTTGTGCATCGAAGGCGTTGAGGCCGCCGATGCCGTACTGCGGATCGCCCTTGGCATGCGTCAGCGACCAGCGGCCGTCCATCGCGTGCGAGAGATCGGCGCTGAGCAGCACGCGGCCCTTGGGGTCTTCCACCTGAAGTTGCGAATGGCGCGGATTCCAGCGCAAGGCCAGTTGCGCCGAGCGCAGGATATGCTTGTCGCCCTGCGTCTCGCGCGTCACCTCGACCGGGTCGAAGCTGGCCTGCTGATCGATTACCGGCGTGGCCGGTTCGCGCGTGCCGTCCACGCGCAACTGCACGATGCCCGGCGCCAGCAGGCGCAGTTCCAGCTTGCCCTGGGGCAGGCTCAGTTCCAGCCGGTCGGCGCTGGCGTCGTTACGCACGGCCATGGCCGGCGGCGTGATGGCCATGGCGCCCAACAGCGCCAGTGCAAGCAGGCGCGGCCGCATCAGCGCACCACGACGGTGCTGTAGGCGGGGAGCTGGAGATGGCCATGGTCCAGTGTGGCGTGGGCTTGGGTGGTCAGTTGCACGGCGGCATCCTTGGGCAGGAGATCCCCCTTAGGTTTCCACACTGCGCTCTTGCCGGAAAGGTTATGTACCACCAGCAGCTTCTGCTTGCCGTCGTTGCGCCAGTAGGCGACCACGTTGGGCAGGCCGGTGGCGACCACGGTCAGGTCGCCGTCGCGCAGCGCGCCGTTCTGGGCGCGCCAGCCGATCAGGGTGCGATAGGTGTTGTACAGCGAGGTCGCATCATCCTGCTCCGCCTGCACGGACACCGCCTGCCCCTGGCTCACGCTGGAAGGCTTCCAGCGCGATTCGCCCGGACCCGCTTCACGCGTCCAGCGCATCGGCTCGCGCAGGTTCTCGTCGGGCTTCTTGCCTTCCATGCCCAGCTCTTCGCCGTAGTAGATGTACGGCCGGCCCGGCAGGGTCAGCAGCATGGCCGCGGCCATGCGCATGTGGTCGACGTTGCCGTTGAGGCGGCTCATCACACGTTCCTGGTCGTGGTTGGACAGGAAGGTGGAGTCGATGTGCGGGGTGTCACCCGCCACTTTGTATGCGTCGTAGGTGGCCTTCAGCAGGCTTCCGAGTTGGCCCGCA
Source organism: Dyella japonica DSM 16301 (assembly GCF_001010355.1). Classification (GTDB taxonomy): domain Bacteria; phylum Pseudomonadota; class Gammaproteobacteria; order Xanthomonadales; family Rhodanobacteraceae; genus Dyella; species Dyella japonica. The sequence goes on from NZ_JPLA01000004.1 coordinate 83,906, forward strand.
TGCTCACTCTTCGCGCTGACGATCAACTGCTCGGCCAGCGGGAAGTCGAAGATCGAACCCAGCGGCTTGAGGTAGGGCGCGAGTTCCTTCGGCGAGGTGGCACTGACTTCGCCCACCAAGGTCACATTGGGATGCGTCTTGGCGAGTGCGTCGTGGTATTCGGTCCACCAGGCTACGTTCTTCTCCAGCGCCTTGGCGCTGTGCACGTCCGACTTGAAGTCGACGTAGATGTGCTTGGCCGCATCGAGGCGGAAACCGTCCACGCCCTTGCCCAGCCAGTACTGGCCGACCTTGATCATCTCGGCGCGCACGGCCGGATTGTCGTAGTTGAGGTCGGGCATATGACCGCCGAACACGCCGATGTACCAGCCGTCGTTGCCCGCATGCCAGATCGGCGTATCGGTGGCGCTGATGGCCTTGAGGTCGGGCTGTTTGGACGTCCAGCTGTACCAGTCGCGGTGCGCGCCATCGGGCTTCTGCGCATCGACGAACCACGGGTGTTCCTTGGCGCTGTGGTTGATCACCATGTCCATGGTCACTGCGATGCCGCGCTTGTGCGCTTCGGCAACGAGATGCTCCATGTCGGCGGTGGTGCCGTACTGCGGATTGATGCCGTAGTAATCGGTGATGTCGTAGCCGTGGTAGCTGGGCGAGTTGTTGATTGGCATCAGCCAGATGCCGCTGATGCCCAACGACTTGAGGTAGTCGAGCTTGGCGGTGACGCCGTTGAGATCGCCGATGCCGTCGCCGTTGGTGTCGTACCAGGCGCGCACGAAGATTTCGTAGTAGACGCCCGACGATGGCTGCGTGTTCGAAACAGACGGCGGCGTCGCGTCAACCGCGTGTGCGCCGGAAAGGAAACCCGCGCCGAGCGCGAGTGCGGTGAACAAGGCCAGGGGCTTGAAAGTGCGGTTCCGCGACATGCCGATCTCCATGCAAAGGCCGCTGGCCTTCGACGGGAGACAGTACACCGGAACGCAGACTTCGCTTCGGGCCGGTGACCGCTACGCCGGGCCTCGCGGTGGGTGGATGCCGTGCAGAACACACGGCTCCGGATAGCATCGCGCCGGCACTCCTTGCGGAGGCCGGCGCGAGCGTGGCTTACAGCTTGAAGTTGACGCCGAGGTAGCTGGTACGACCGAAGTACTGGATCGTGCCGGTCTGCGACGGGTCGGAACCGAAGTAGGTGCGGGTCGGCTGATTGCTGATGTTCAGCATCTGGTAGACCACGCTCCACTGGTCGGTGATGTTGTACGAGGCCTGGAAGTCGTACACCGTTTCGGCGGCGAAGGTGACCATCTGGTTGGTCACCGACATCTGCGTGTCGGAGGCGAACTTCGAGCGGTAGTTGCCGGACAGTCGGGCCGAGAACGGACCGTAGTCGTAGAACACCGCCGCACTGGCCACGCGCTTGGACAGACCCGGCAGACCGATATACGAGGTCGGGCCGCCCAGCGTGGTCGGGTTGCTCACCGTGCTATGGGTCAGCGCGAGGTTGGCCTGCACGCCCAGACCTTCCCAGATGCCCGGGAAGATGTGGTTCTTGGCAAACGACATTTCCAGGCCGGTGACTTCGCCACCCTTCGCGTTGAACGCCGTCTGGTACTCGCCGTTGAGGTACGGCTTGCCCGTGGTCGGATCGGTCGGCACCGGGATGCCTGCCGAAGCGAAGTCGAAGTTGTTGTACGTCACGGCCTGCACGAAGGACTTGATGTCCTTGTAGAACACGCCGGCGCTGACCAGACCGCTGGAATCCTGGAAGTAGTGCTCGTAGGTCAGGTCATACTGCGTGGCGCGCAGCGGATCGAGCAGCGGGCTGGTGCCGCCCCAGACGTTGTAATAGTTCTGGCCACCGGCGGTCGACACCCACGAACCCGAGCCGGCCAGCATCTGGTTGATCGGCGGACGCGCGAGCACCTTGGCGGCAGCGAAGCGCATCTGGTCTTCGTCGGTGAAGTGGTAGATCAGGTTCAGCGACGGCAGCCAATCGGAATAGGTCTTGCCGACCGTGAGCGGCGCGTAGTCGAGGCTGGTGTTGCCGTTGCCGTCGGTGATCGGCACGCCGGCGCCATTGCCGACCTGCTGCAGGCCATTGCTGTACTGCGACTGGTGCGAGTAACGGAAGCCGACGTTACCGGTCAGCTCGTGGCCGAACACGTCCTGCGCATCGATGTCCGCCATGAAGTAGACGTCGCGGGTCTTCTCGTCGACCGAGCCGCTCTGGATCTCCGACCAGCTCTGGTCGGTGATGTTCTTCACCGGGTTGGCGACGATGCCGTGCGCGGCGAGGATCGCCGGGCCGTTGAGCTGCATGAAGCACGGGTAGCCCGAGAACTTGCCGCTCCAGCAGGTGACCTTGGCGGCGCTGGACGGAATGGTCAGCGGCGTGGTGCCGGAACCGCCCCACTCATTGCCATACACGTAGACCTCGCGGTCCGCGTTGTAGGTGTGGTTGTTGACGTACACGCCCGCTTCCAGCGCGGAGAACCAGCCGCTGTTGGGCAGGTCGTACTTCACGTCGGTGCGGAACGCCTTCATCTTGTCGTGATAGATGTAGGGGTACACGCCGTAACGCGACAACGCCAGGTCGTTGAGGTTGGTGTACGCGCCCGGATTGGCGAACGACACCGTGCCGAGGCTGCGACCAGCCAGCTGGTAGGTGGTGGACTGCCCCATCAGCTGCGGGTTGGCGGTGCCCAGACCGGTGTACGGATCGGCCGTGGTGTCCACGTTGATCTCGTTGCTGCTGGCACGCGACAGCGACAGGTCGGTGTTGACGTGCCAGCGGTCGTGGTTCCACTTCATGTTCAGGCCACCAGAGAACACGCTGGTGTCGGTGGAGTAGTTGTCGGCCGTGGTCTCGTTGGAGAAGTTGCCGCCACCGGTGCTGGTGATCGTGCCGCCGGTCATCGTGCCGTAGGGGCCGAGCACCGCGTTGGAGATCAGCGCCTGGTTGCCGTACATGTTCTGCGAACGGAAACCGTAGCCGAACGAGGTGTTCTTGTACTTGGAGTAGAACGCATCCGCGCCGAACTGCAGTTCGTCGGTGGCCTTCCACACGATGGTGGCCACTTCGCCGGTGCGACGCTCGGTGCCGCCGTTCTGCTGCAGCTGCAGACCCTGGGTCAGGTACGCCTGCTGACCGCTGGGCAGCGTGACCTTGTTGCCATCGGACGCTTCGCCGACAAACTGCTCGGCCACATGCGGCTGGTACATCTGCGCCACGCCCAGGCCCACGCCCAGGGTGTCGTTGAGGAACTTGCCCTGCCAGGCCGCGCTGACGCGATAGCCGGTGGAGTTGGCCCCAGCCACATCGCCCGCCTGGCTGTTGTAGCTGCCGCGCGCGTCGATGTTGAGGTTCTGTTCCTTCGGCGCATTGAGCGGGTTGGCCGTCTCCATGCCGATGGTGCCGCCGACGCCGCCGGTGATCAGCGAAGCCTGCGAGGACTTGTACACCGTGGCCATGTTGATCAGCTCGGACGGGTACTGGTCGAACTGGATGTAGTTGCTGCCGCTGGTGGACGGCTGCTCGCGGCCATTGAGCGTGGTCTGGATGAAGTTGCCCGAGAGGCCGCGGATATTGATCTGCGAGGCCTGGCCGGCGATGCGCTCGGCGGACACGCCCGGCAGGCGGGTCAGTGCGTCGGCAATGGACTGGTCAGGCAGGCCGCCGATGTCGGCCGGGGTGATGACGTTCTGGATCGTATCGGCGTAACGCTGATAGTCGATCGCCTTTTCCATGCCCTGGTTGTAACCCGTCACCGTGATGGTGGACAGGCTCTTGGCCAGCTGCTCGTCCTGCGTCGGCTTGCCCTGATCGTCCTTCTTGGTGGACGGAGCCGTCTGCGGGCCTGCGTCTTGCGGATTGTTGGCGGCGGCAGTGCCGGTCGCGTTTGCGCCCGCATCCGCCGGCGCTGCTTGAATACTCGCCGTCAAACAAAGACCGGACGCCAGCGCCAGGGCCAGCACATTACGTTTCAGTTCCACCGTCTTCCCCTCCCACGGGTTTGCACTTCATCTTTGGTTTTGTAGTTGCCGCAGCGATCCCCACAGACCGCCGCGGGCTACGCGCCAGTGCAAGCCGAGAAATCTTCGGAGGGCCCCGTCGCGTGGCGGCCATGGTAGGGCTGCAAAAAACCCCGAACAGGCCTATGCATACGTATTCATGACCCGGTTTTTTTGTGCACCTTTGACAAAATTCTAAGGGGTGCGCGTCTCACGCCCGTCGTCTGCGTACGGTGCGCCACCAGCCGTCTCGGCACTCGGAAAGTCGATGATGGCGCGGGTTTTCGTGCATCAGCGCGGATCGCCCGGCGCAAGTTTTCCTGCTCGCCAACGCATCTTTTTGCCACCTGCTGCATCGCAATATCACGATTTTCTGAATACGTATGCAGTCGAAGCGTCCGCTTCGCACTCTGCCTTTAAGCTGCCCCCCGCGCTTCGCTATCGGGGCGCGATCTGCGCGCGACGCAGGCTTTGGGCGGGAACGGGACAAGCGAATGAGTGAAGCACCCTGGTGGCGAGGAGCCGTCACCTATCAGATCTATCCACGCAGTTTCATGGACACCAACGGCGATGGCGTCGGTGACCTGCCCGGCATCGTCGACAAGCTCGACTATGTCGCGAGCCTTGGCGTGGACGCGATCTGGATCTCGCCGTTCTTCCGTTCGCCCATGGCCGACTTCGGCTACGACATCGCGGACTATCGCGAAGTCGATCCGCTGTTCGGCAGCAATGAGGATTTCGACCGCCTGCTGGCCAAGGCACACAAGCTCGGCCTGAAGGTGATGATCGACCAGGTGCTCAGCCACACGTCGATGGAGCATGCCTGGTTCAAGGAAAGCCGCGAAAGCCGCGACAATCCCAAGGCCGACTGGTACGTGTGGGCCGATGCGAAGGCCGACGGCACGCCGCCGAACAACTGGCTCTCGCTGTTCGGCGGTTGCGCCTGGCAGTGGGAACCGCGCCGCGGCCAGTACTACCTGCACAACTTCCTGACCTCGCAGCCCGATCTCAACTATCACAACCCCGACGTGCGCCGCGCCGTGCTCGGGGAGGTGAAGTACTGGCTGGACAAGGGCGTCAACGGCCTGCGCCTGGATGCGATCAACTTCTGCTTCCACGACCGCGAGCTGCGCGACAACCCGCCCAAGCCCGAGGACAAACGCGTGGGCCGCGGCTTCAGCCCGGACAACCCGTACGCGTTCCAATACCACTACTACAACAACACGCAGCCGGAGAACATCGCGTTCCTGGAAGAACTGCGCGCGTTGATGGATCAGTACGAGGACGTCGCCGCGATCGGCGAAATCTCCTCGGAAGACTCGCTCGCCACCACCGCCGAATACACCAGCGGCAACCGCCTGCACATGGGTTACAGCTTCGAGCTGCTTACCGATGATTTCAGCGCAGGCTACATCCGCGACACGGTGCGCAACCTCGAGGCGCAGATGCTGGAAGGCTGGCCGTGCTGGGCCATCTCCAATCACGACGTGTCGCGCGTGCTCAGCCGTTGGGGCAATGGCAACGCGTCGCCGAAGCTGGCCAACCTGCTGAGCGCGATGGTGTGTTCGCTGCGCGGATCGGTGTGCGTGTATCAGGGTGAGGAACTGGGCCTGACCGAGGCCGAGGTGCCGTTCGAATCGCTGCAGGATCCCTACGGCATCACCTTCTGGCCGACCTTCAAGGGCCGCGACGGCTGCCGCACGCCGATGCCGTGGAATGGCGGCATCAACGCCGGCTTCAGCGTCGGCGACCCGTGGCTGCCGGTGCCGGCCGAGCATCGCGCGCTGGCGGTGACCCTGCAGGACGCCACGCCCGATTCCACGCTCAACGGCTTTCGCCACTTCATGGCCTGGCGCAAGACGCAGCCGGCGCTGCGCTGGGGCAAGATCGAGTTCATCGACACACCCGAACCGGTGCTCGCCTTCACCCGCAAGCACGGCGAGGAGACGCTGCTGGTCGCGTTCAACTTGTCCAAGACGGCGGTGGCACTGCCGCTGGCCGGCCTGGGCAAGCTCACGGCCGTCAACGGCCACGGGCTGAGCCAGGGCACGGCGACCGTCGATGGTCTGAGCCTGCCTGGCCACGGTGCGCTGTTCGCCCGCGTGGAATAAAGATCCGCTTACCCCTCTCGACGGCGGCAATACGTCTTCACGCCGCCGTCGACTTTTCCCTTTTCCTCTGCTCCTATGGTGGTGCGTCAATGACTTGGCGCGGTTTCACAGTGGCGTGACGCGCTCTAGCGATTCTTCGCCCCGTCCACCTTTGCTAGGAGTTTTCCATGCGTGCAGTGCTGATCATTCTCGGCGTTCTTCTGCTGGCCGGCGGCATCTATGTCCTGATGGGCCATGGCAGCTATCAGACCACCGACACCCTCGTACAGATCGGCTCGGCCAAGGTCAGCGCCACGCATGACAAGGCGCTGCCGCAGTGGGTGGGTGTGGCTGGCATCGTGGTAGGTGCGCTGCTGGCGCTAGGCGGATTCATGAAGAAGGGCTGATGCCTTTTGCCCGTCATTCCGGCGCAGGCCGGAATGACGACCATGTAGCATTCGCCCTTTACTCCCCGGCTGAGAACGCCCATGGAACGACGCCAATTCCTGCGCCAGGCCAGCGCCACGCTCGCCGTGGCCTCGACGGCAGGACTGGCTGCGTGCACCACGCCCGCGGTGAAATCGCGTCCGGGCAGCACGGCGTGCTCGCCTTCACTGGCCCCCATCCGCGCCAGCACCGACCGCATCACCGGCGTCTATGTCTGCACGCGTCCGTTCCGCGCAGCCGGTCCGCGCATCGAGCTGGAAAAGTTCGGCAAGAAAACGGTGGTGCACAACTACGGCCACGGCGGCAGCGGCTGGTCGTTGTCGTGGGGCTCGGGCACGCTGGCCTTGCAGATGGTGCAGGCGAGCGGCGCGCGCGAACTGGGTGTGATCGGCTGCGGCGCGATTGGACTGACCACTGCCCTGCTCGCCCAGCGCGCCGGCCTGGCCACGCGCATCTACGCGAAGGCCTTGCCGCCGGATGTGTTTTCCATGCGCGCCTCCGGCCTGTGGACACCCGACTCGCGCATCTGCGACGCCGCACATGCGCCGGCCCTGGCTGATCGCTGGGAAATGATGACGCGGCTCTCCTACGCGCGTTACCAGAGCCTGCTAGGCCTGCCGGGCCAGCCGATCGAATGGATCGACGGCTATTCGCTGGCGGACGCGCCGTTCGGCAAGTTTCACGGCGAGGTGGCGGACGAACCGGAGTACGGCGAGTTCGCCGACCGCGTGCGCGATCTCACCCCGCGCCCCGTGGCGTTGTCGCCGGGCCAGCATCCCTTCCCCGAGCCCCACGTGCGCCGCTACACCACGCTGATGTTCAACATCAGCAGCTATGCGAACTATCTGATGAGCGAATATCTTGCGGCCGGCGGCAAGATCGAGATCCGCGAATTCGAACACGCCGAGCAGCTGCAACAGCTGCCCGAGCACACCCTGGTCAATGCCACCGGTTACGGTGCGCGCGCGCTGTTCAACGACGATACGGTGATCCCCGTGCGCGGTCAGACGGCAAGGCTGATCCCGCAGCCCGAAGTCACGTACGGATTGCGTACGCAAAATCTCAGCGTGGTGCCACGCACGGACGGCATCATGGTCCAGGTGATCGGCGATGCGGGCAACTACAACAACCCGGATATCACGCCGCAGCGCGAGGTGTCCGAAGCGGCGGTGCGCGAACTGGCCGATCTCGTCGCCCAGATGAAACGCGACTGAGCGCACGCTTCCAGCTGAAAACCACCTGACGCGCGTTGACGCCGCGCAGACGCCACGCCACAAGGGGCGGTGCATACTTGCCCATCGTCCCCGCCGCGTCCGCTTCAAGGAGTCCCGCATGCCCGCCATCGCGTCCACCGTGATGAGCCGTCTCCGTTCGCGGACATACGCTGCAGCGCTCGTCCTGATGCTGCTTCCCGCGAGTGCGTGGGCGCAGGCGCCGATCCAGATCACGCCGCTGCCGGAAGCCAAGCACGCCACCGTCACCCAACTGGGTGCCTCCGAACTCGATGCCCGCAGCCTGCAGCCCTGGCTCGATGGCGAAATGAACCACGTGATGCAGCAGGGCGCGGTGACCGGCGCCGTGGCGGTGGTGGTGAAGGACGGCGAGATCCTTTATGCCAAGGGCTACGGTGAGGCGGATGCGGAGGCGAAGAAGCCGGTCGATCCGGCCACGACGATGTTCCGCGTGGGCGCAGTGTCAGGCATCGTTACGTCCACCGCCGTCATGCAATTAGTCGAACGACATAAGCTCGACCTCGATGCCGATGTCAACCGCTACCTGGACTTCACCATCCCAGCACTCGACGGAAAGCCGGTGACACTGCGCGACCTGCTGACGAACACAGCTGGCTTCGAAGAAATGCGCAAAGGGCTCTACATCACAGACCCAAAGAGAGTTGACAGGGATGAGCTAGGCATCCATCACGGCGGGTGGCTCCCAGCTCGGGTCTATCCTGCAGGCAAGGTACCTGCGTACTCCGTCTACGGCATGGCTCTGACTGGCTACATCGTCCAGCGTGTATCGGGCCAGCGCTTCGATGAATATGCTGAGCGACACGTGTTCGAACCGCTGGGAATGCGGCGCAGCACGTTTCGGCAGTCGAGGTCATTGTGGTCCGGTAACGCAGATGGAGGAGTGGCGGGAGAGCCGACATCCACTGTGAAGCTGGTCGTACCAACCCCTGCGCTAGGCTTGGCCATCAGCGGCGAGGACGCCGCAAAGCTGATGATCGCGCACTTGCAGTATGGCCGAGCAGACAACGCACAACTGCTTGAACAGGCGAGCGTGCAGCAGATGCAGGCTTATCGTCGAGCAGCCATTCCAGGTCTGCCGGGCATGGCGATTGGATTCGCCCAACTAGATACCGGCGAACCGACCATACTCGGTCACCAGGGCGATTTCGATGACTCACATAGCCTGCTGGCGCTGGTACCCGAACATCACACGGGCATCTTCATTGCAACTGCCGGGGGAGATGCGGCACGGCTGCTGCGACCACTGCTGTCACGCTTCGTGACGCGCTATTTCCCACCGCTTCCAGAACTGAGACCAGCCACGATCGGTACAGACAAAGCCCACGCCGCGCAGCTGGCAGGTCGCTACGAATCCAGCATCTCATCGCACAGCAACGTGCTCGCACTGCGCGACCTGTTCCAACAAAACACCATCAGTATCGGCGCCGATGGATCGCTCAATACGCCGATGTTCGCAGCAGCGCATTGGCGCGAGGTGAAACCGTATCTTTGGGTGGATGACGCCTCGGGCCTTCACCTTGGCGCTGTCGTCCGCGATGGCAATGTACGCATGCTGTCGACTGATACGCTTTCGCCGGCACAGGTCTATTTGCCTGCCACGGGTGCATCGCCGGAGACCGTCAGAGGGGTGATTTTGCTCATCCTTGGGTGCTTTGCACTGATTGCATTGTCCTGGCCAGTCATGGCGTGGGCGAGCCAGCGCCACACCTCGCTTGCCCTCCCGCAGAATGAAGGGTCCTGGTATCGCCTCAGCCGATTCACGGCCGTGCTCTACCTGCTTTGCGCCGGTGGCTGGTACCTAATGCTGCCGAGGCTCGGCTCACCCCACCTTGAGCTGCGCCTGCTTCTCCTGTTCGTCATCTGCGTACTCACCTTGCTGACCAGCGTGTCGGTGGTCGTGGAAAATGTGCGCGCGTGGCATGGGGGCGCTTGGTGGCGGCGCATTTCGGGCCTCCTCCTGCTGCTGGCCTGCATCGCCGCCATCGCCTTCGCGGCCTGCTGGCACCTTCTGAGCCCGGGGCTCAACTATTGAGGCCCTGAGCTTCAGTTCAAAACACGCCGTCGAGGTTCATTCCCCTCACCGTCATTCCCGCGAAAGCGGGAATCCAGCGCCTTTAGGTGACGTAAGAAAGGCACTGGATTCCCGCTTTCGCGGGAATGACGGTGAGGGGGACCGATGTTGCCCTGCCCGGTACAATAGGCAGGATGGATGTCTCCCACCTGATCGACAAGCTCAACGACGCGCAGCGCGAAGCCGTTTGCGCGCCTCCCGGCCACTATCTCGTGCTCGCGGGCGCCGGCTCCGGCAAGACGCGCGTGCTCACCCACCGGATCGGCTGGCTCACCCAGGTGGTGGGCGTGTCGCCGTGGTCGGTACTGGCCGTCACCTTCACCAACAAGGCCGCGGGCGAGATGCGCGCGCGCTTGGATCAGCTGATCCCGGGCGGCACGCAAGGCCTGACCGTGGGCACCTTCCACGGCATCGCGCACCGGCTGCTGCGCCGTCACTGGCGCGAGGCGGGCCTGCCAGAAGGTTTCCAGATCCTCGACGCGGATGACCAGCAGCGCATCATCAAGCGGGTGATCGCCGGTCTGGGCCTGGACGAGGCGCGCTTCCCGCCGCGTCAGGCGACCTGGCAGATCAACCAGTGGAAGGACGAAGGCAAGCGCGCGGACACCATCGAGCATCGCGACCATCCGATGACGCGCACCCTGGTGCAGATCTATCAGGCGTATGAGGAAGCCTGCCGCCGCGCCGGCCTGGTGGACTTCGCCGAACTGCTGCTGCGCGCGCACGAGTTGTGGCTGCACAATCCGGCCATCCTCGATCACTACCGCGATCGCTGGCGCCACCTGCTGATCGACGAATTCCAGGACACCAACACGCTGCAGTACGCGTGGATCCGCGTGCTCGCCGGTCCGACTGGCCAGGTGTTCGTGGTGGGTGACGACGACCAGGCCATCTACGGCTGGCGCGGTGCGAAGGTCGAGAACGTGCAGCAGTTCCTGCGCGATTTCCCCGGCGCCAAGACCATCAAGCTCGAACAGAACTACCGCTCCACCTCGACCATCCTCAAGGCCGCCAACAGCGTGATCGCGCGCAACGGCGGCCGCCTGGGCAAGCAGCTGTGGACGGATGGCGGCGAAGGCGAGCGCATCGCGCTGTACGCCGCGTACAACGAGCAGGACGAAGCGCGCTTCGTGATCGAGCGCATCCGCGAATACGTCAGCGAGCATGGCGAAGCGCGCGATTGCGCGATCCTCTATCGCTCCAATGCGCAGTCGCGCAACTTCGAAGAACAGCTGATGCAGCGGGATATCCGCTTCCGCGTCTACGGCGGGCAGCGCTTCTTCGATCGCGCGGAAATCAAGGATGCCTTGGCTTATCTGCGCCTCTCGTCCAACCGGCAGGATGACGCCGCGTTCGAACGCGCGGTGAACACGCCGCCACGCGGCATCGGCGACCGCACGCTGGACGTGCTGCGCCGCCGAGCGCGCTCCGAACGCAGCTCCATGTGGGAAGCCGCGCTCAGCGAACTCAGCGGCGGCAGCGAACTCGCCGGCCGCGCCAAGAACGCGGTGAAGGCTTTCCTCACCATGATCGAGGATATGGCGCGGGCGTTCGCGGGCGCAGGCGTGGGCGACGCGCTCGCACTGGCCGAACAGATCGACCACGCCATCACCCACACCGGCCTGCGCGACTTCTACGAGAAAGACAGCCGCGGCAACGCCGAATCGCGCGTGGAAAACCTGGACGAACTGGTCAACGTGGCGAGCCGTTTCGAGCTGACGCCCGATGACGAAGAAGCCGGCCTGAGCGAATTGTCGGCCTTCCTCTCGCACGCCGCGCTGGAAGCCGGCGAAGGTCAGGGAGAAGCCTGGGACGACTGCGTGCAGCTGATGACGCTGCATTCGGCCAAGGGCCTGGAATTCCCGGTGGTATTCCTGGTCGGCATGGAAGAAGGCCTGTTCCCCAGCCAACGTTCGGTGGAAGACGAAGGCCGCCTGGAAGAAGAACGCCGCCTCGCCTACGTGGGCATCACCCGTGCACGCGAACGCCTGTTCATCACCTACGCCGAATCGCGCCGCATGCACGGCGTGGAAATGCTCGCGCGCCCGTCACGCTTCCTGGCGGAAATTCCGCCCGAACTGATCGATGAAGTGCGTCCGCGCGTGCAGGTGAGCCGTCCGCTCTACGGCGCGCGCCCGAACAGCGGCTCGAAGTCGCTGGAAGAAAGCATGCCGCTCACCCTGGGGCAGCGCGTGAGCCACCCCAGCTTCGGCGAAGGCATCGTGGTGACGGCCGAGGGCAGCGGCGCGCATATGCGCATCCAGGTCAACTTCGCCAACAGCGGCAGCAAGTGGCTGGTCTACGCCTATGCCAACCTGACACCGCTGTAGCCACGACCATGAGCGACCAGCCTTCCCTGCGCGACAACCTGCGACGCCTGGTCGACGTCCAGCAAGGACTGGCTTATGTGTACCGGCACCAGCCATGGACGCATCGGCTGGTGCAGGGCCTCTGGTTCGCCCTGCAGGCACTGCTGGCTGCCAGCAGTGCCTATGGCCTGGGCTTGCTGCTGCATACCCAGCAGGCCTTCTGGGCGGCCATCACCGCCATCGCGGTGACCCAGCAGACCTACCTGGACACCCGCTCCTCCTCGCGCGACCAGCTGATCGGCGCGCTGGTGGGCGGCATCGTAGGTTTCAGCGCCACGCTCTTGCTGGGCGAACAGTTCAGCGCCTATGCCGTGGCGATCGTAGTCGCCATCACCGCCTGCTGGCTGCTGGGCGTGGGCAGCGCGGGCCGGCTGAGCGGCACCACCACCACCATCATCATGCTGGTGCCGCACACCGGTTCGTTCTGGCTGATCGCGCTCACGCGCGTGGGTGAAGTGGCGCTGGGCATCGTCTGTTCGCTGGCCGTGGTGATGCTGGCCGAGCGCGTGCAGCGCTGGTGGGTGCGCCCGGGCGGCTGAGTCGCCTTATGATCTGGCCGATGAACGCAGGAAGGTTCGACGGGAACCGCTGGCCGGCGCTGGGGCTCCCTCTTTCGAAGCATTCGACCCAGGCCAGGCCATGACCGACATCTCCGACAGCAGCTCCGAAAGCCAGCGCGCGCGCCTGGATCACGATATCTGCGTGCATATCTTCACCGCTTCGGCCGCGATGGTCGGCGTCTGCCTCACCGTGATCGGCATTCTTCGCGTGGTGATTTCACTGCGCAAAGAGGATCTGCTCGGCGACGACCTGCTGGCCTTCAACTCGATGCTCTATCTTTCTTCGTGCCTGCTTTCGTACTGGGCGTTGCGCACGCGCAGCCTGGGCCGCAACCATCGCCTGGAACGCCTGGCCGATAGCATTTTCCTGGTGGCGCTGGTGTTCACGGCGATCAATGCCGGCTTCATCACCTGGGCCATTTCGGCAAGTTGATGCGCCGCCTTGCGCCCTGGAAGGCGCAGGCGGCAAACGGGATCACTCAGGCAGGCGCGGCACGCCGTGTTCGCTGCGTTCTTCCACCGCGATCGGGCGCGTGTCCAGACGCGACGCACGCACACTCTGTGGCAACGGAGCGATCGCTTCGCCCCGCGCCAGCGCCAGCGCATTGCGGTAACAACGCTGGGCCAGGGCGGCATCGTCCTGGCCCGCGTAGACGTCGCCCAGCGATTCCCACGCACCGCTGCTGGGCGTGAGAGCCAGTGATCGTTCCAGATACTGCGCCGCCTTGCCCCACAGGCCCTGGCGCACGCACATGCGGCCCAGCGTGAGCAGCAGCGCGGCATCATTGGGATGCGCATCGAGCCAGGATTCGGCGCGGCGCAGGCGCGCTTCGATATCTTCGCCGCCCAGCGCGCCATAGGTTTCGATCAACAGCGGCGACCACTCGCGGCGCAGCGCCGATTCGACTTCGTCCATCGCCGGCAACACCATGCCGAACGAGGCCGCCTGGCGCGCATAAGCGTCCACCGCCGCCGGTACGCGACGCTGCGTCTTGGGCAGTTGCGACCACAGCGTGTTGAGCGCGGCCGCGTCGGAGGCGCCGCGCAACGATGCGGCCAGCACCTGGCCTTCCAATACGGCGAAGGTCTTGGTGCTCAGCGAGCCGCTCTTCTGCAGCGGCTCCAAGGCCTGGCGCGCCCGCCGCGTATCGCCGCTGGCGAGTGCGGCCAGCGCAAGTTCGCGCCAGCCGCCGGGCGTGAGGCTGCCGGCATCCGCATCAGCAGCGAGCAGATTCACAGCTTCCGCAGGACGCCCCTCGCGGCGCAGCACGCGGGCGCGCAGCACGCGGGCGCCACGCGGCGCGACCTGCGCGGCGTCATCCAGCGTGGTGAGCGCACGACTGTTCTCGCCGCGACGCGATGCGGCCTCGGCGGCCGCCAGCAAGGCAGGACCGCGCAGCACATCCAGACGCGAGGCACGATGCAGATCGCGCTCGGCGTCGCCATGGCGACCTTCCATCAGCGCAAGCAGGCCGTCGCTCATCTTGCGGCGGCTGAGCCGGCGATGGCGGCGCGTGAACGCACCAAACGGCCAGCGCACGGCAAACCAAAGTGCGCTCAGCACGGCCCACGCCAGCAACAGGATGACGATGGCGGCCACTGCGGTGGTCTCCGCCTGCCAGCCGCGCAGCTGCACCAGCACGTAACCCGGGTCTTCCGCCACCCAGTGCCAGCCGAACGCAGTCAGTGCCGCCACGATCACCAGCAGCAGGATCCAGCGCCACAACGTCATGACTTGGCTCCGGCCGAGCTGCTGGCCGCGGGCTTGAGTGCATGCACGGCGCGCAGATTGCGCAGCTCGCCCAGCGCCGCACCCAGTTGCACCGCCGCACCGGGCGGCTGGGCCAGCAGGCTGGCCAGCTGCGTGCGCGCTTGCTGTACCGGCGCGGCGTGGGTGTCGAACTGCGCCACGATGCCGGCATCGGCACGCTTGAGCGCCGCGATATAGGCGTCACGATCGGACGCCAGCAAGGCAGCCTGCGCCTGCGCCAGATCGATCGAAGCGAGCTCGCGTGCGAAACGCGCATCGGCCACCGACAGCGGCGCGCCATTCGTGCGCTGCACCTTCACCACTTGATCGAGGGCGCCCATGATGCGCGACCAGCCGCCCGGGGCGGTGTCGGTCGCGGCGCTGTCCAGTGGCTTGAGGGGCAGCTCCATGGTCGCCGCACGCAGATTGCTCAGCGTGGTCAGCGCGGTGTCCACGTTCACCGTCTGCGTCTTGCTCAGCGCTTCGCGTTCCGCGCCCACACTCTGCCGCAGACCGGAGAAGGCGCCGTCGTTGACCGCGGCGAGGGCCTGATCGGCGAGCGCATAGGCGGCCAGTGCGCCCTGCGCGTCATGGAACAGGTCGTAACGCTCCTTGGCCATGCGCAGCAGCGATTCGGTTTCATCCAGCAGCATGGCGTCGTGACCGGACAAGGTCTTTTCGGACAGCTTGGTCACGGCGTCTTCGAGATTGCGCGTGCGCTCGGACTGGCTCAGCAGTTCCTCGCGCAGCGAGCGGTTCACCTGATCGGCGTCGCCCAGGCGCTGGCGCAGCAGGTTGCGCTCGCTGTCGCTGGCGCCGAAGGCACTCTCCAGCGTATCGACGCGCTGTTTGAGTCCGCTCAGCGCCGCATTGCCGGCGGCATTGCCCTGCTCCTGCCGCCACTGCCGCCAGCCCACATAGCCGGCGCCGCCCAGGGCAAGCAGGGAAATCAGCAGCGCCACCGCCAGCGTGCCGCTGCCGCGTTTGGCCGGCGGCGTCGCGCGCGCTGCGCGAGGGGAAGTGTCTGAACGTGCGCCCGCAGGCGCACCGCGATCGAGGAAGGAGTCGTCTTGGCTCATGCGCGACATGCTAACAGCCCACGCCGGGGGGCTCGCATCAAACGGGCGTGAAGGCCTGGGGCTCGCGGCAAAACAGCTAGGGACGGGCTGCAGCCGTGAGCAGGTTGTCCGAAAGCGCCGAGGCCGCCACCGCGACGCGCTCGAAGCCGGCGGCATGCGCGGCCTCGGCCAGCCGCTCGCTGCTGGCGATGGCGACAGCCTGGATCAGTTGCGCGAACGCATCGGCAGGCAAGCCCTGCTGCAGGTTGTCCAACGCCTCGGCGCTGGACAGCAGCACGCGCGCATCGGCCGGCAACTGCCGGACGGCATCGAGCTGACGACGCTGCCAGCGCGGCGTGCCGCGACGATAGACGTGCACCTCGCGCAGCTGGGCGCCACGCGCCAGCAGCTCCGCGCGCAGCACGCCACGGCCGCCCGGCGCACCAATGAGCGCCACCCGACGGCCCTGCACGTGAGCAAGCGCCGGTTGCTCCAGCAGCCCCTCGCTGTCCTGGCGCACCAGCGGAGCAAGCGCGTCGACACCATGACGCGCCAAGGCCCGAGCCGTGCCCTGGCCCACCGCAAGCACCGTAGCGTCGGTGCGCAACGGCGCCAGGTGGGCAGCGAAGCGGACGGCGGCCGGGCTGGTGAAGATCAGCAGCTGATCGTTCAGTGCGGCACGCAGATCGACGGCCACCGCCGCCGCGCCATCGACCGCACGCAGCGACAAGCCCGGCAACAGCAGCGGCACCCCACCCATCCGGCGCACCCGTCGCGCCAACGGCGAGCCCGTCCCGGCCGGCCGCGTGATGACCACGGTGCGTCCGTCCAGCGAGGGCTCGGCAGGGGTCAGGGATCGCGTGCTCATGGGCCTCTCCGGGGTTGCCCGCGAGTGTAGCGGCCCCGGGCAGTAGCGGTGCTGACTCCTCAGGGTGCGTAAACTACGCGTTCCCCCACGCCTACCCCGCGACGATGAGCAGCACCGAACGACACACACTTGCACGCAAGCTGGTCAGCTTCATGCGCGATGAAATTCCCCTCGCGCAGACCATGGACGTCAACCTGCACGGCTGCGACGAGCAGCAATTCTCCCTCGCCGCCCCGCTCGGGCCGAACATCAACGACAAGGGCTGCGCGTTCGGCGGCAGCCTGGTCAGCGTGATGACGCTCAATGGCTGGGGCCTGGTCGAACTGGAACTGCGCATGCGCGGACTCGAATGCGACCTTTTCGTCGGCGAATCCACCGTGCGCTACCTCGAACCGGTGTGGGAGGGCTTCGTCAGCGAGGCGCGCCTGGCCGAAGGTGCGGACTGGGTCACCTTTTTCGACACGCTGGCCTCGCGTGGCCGCGCCCGCATCGAGGTGACCTGCCAGGTCCCGGGCATCGGCAGCAAGCCCGCCGCCACGCTGGAGGCCCGTTTCGTGGCCAAGCGGCGCTCCCCCGACGCCGTATGAAAAAGTCATCCGCCTTGGGCACAATGCAGCCCTAGTCCAAGGGGAATGCCAGATGCGCCGCGTCCTGATCCCGCTCGTCACCCTGTCCATGCTTGCGCTCGGTGGCTGTGCCACCAACAAGCGCAACGATGACCTCACCACCACGCTCAACGCCTACGCCAGCGCGGTGCGCTGGGGCGACTTCAACGCGGCCCTGGTATTCGTGGACCCGAAGGTGCGCGAGGCCCATCCGATCTCGCCGCTGGAGATGTCCCGCTACCAGCAATACAAGGTCAGCGGTTACGACGATGGCAACGGCGTCGTGCCCAATGGCCAGCTCGAAGTGAAGCAGACGGTGAAGATCAACCTGGTCAACGTGAATACCCAGGCCGAGCGCACGGTGACGGATCACCAGACGTGGAGTTATGACGCCGAGAGCAAGCACTGGTATCTGGAGACGGGGTTGCCGGATATCAGTGGGAAGCAGTTGTAGTTTTGGTTTGGGGCTTCGCTTCGCTTTGGCCTTGACCCTCAATCCACCCGCGCACTGAGTTCAACATCCAGCCGCCTGTCTGTGGGAGCGCACCCTGTGCGCGACGCCACGCATGGGTGTATCGCTCCGTAGGTTTGTCGCGCACAGGGTGCGCTCCCACAAAGAGCCGATCGGCAGCGTTGATGCGCCACCACACGCCTGCGTCCTCCCTTGTAGGAGCGCACCTTGTGCGCGACCGCGGCCTAACAGGCCGCCCTGCGGGCGGCGTTCGCGCACAGGGTGCGCTCCTACAAGTAGCGGCCCGGCGCAACGGGCTTTGGGCTCTTGATGTGGCTCTACCCCCGGGGTCCCCGTATGACGCGGCGGGCGGGTGGAGGAAAGCCCGCAGGGTGGCCGCATGGATGCGGCCAGTTTTTCGACAGGACA
>NZ_JPLA01000040.1 GCF_001010355.1 Dyella japonica DSM 16301
TCCGGGGGGCCCTTCTCTTTGGTTACTTTCTCTTGGGCAAGCAAGAGAAAGTAACCCGGGCCGCGGCAGCGGCACGGAAGCCCGCGGCAGGCGAGCCAGGTCGCGGTATCGCGACAACCATGCGCACGGGATGACGAAATAGAGATGCTCCCGCGAGCACCCACCCCTCACCCCAACCCTCTCCCCTGCGGGGAGAGGGAGCCAAGCTTCGCGCCAAACAGCCCCTCACACAGTGACCTCCCACACCCGCGCCCCCCAACCCTCCAATGGCATACTCCCCCTTCCTGCTTTTGGAGCCTCCCCGATGCGCCCGTTTCACCTCCTCGCCTTCGGCGCCCTCGCGCTGCCGCTGAGCGCCTTCGCCGCCGACCCGCATTCCTATGCCCAGCCCGACCAGGTCCGCGTGACGCATCTGGACCTGGATCTGAAGGTCGACTTTCCGCACAAGCAGCTCGATGGCCGGGCCACGCTGAAGCTGGATTGGAAGGACGCCAAGGCGCAGTCGCTGGTGCTCGATACGCGCGATCTGAAGATCGCCAGCATCGAAGCCGTGGACGCCGCGGGCAAGACCAGCGCGCTGAAGTACGCACTGGCGCCGCGCGACAAGGAGCTGGGCAGCAAGCTCACCATCGCCGCGCCGCAGCATCCCGCGCAGGTGCGCATCGTCTATTCGACCGTGCCCACGGCCTCGGGCCTGCAGTGGCTGCCGCCGGAACAGACGGCGGACAAGAAGCTGCCCTTCATGTTCTCGCAGTCCGAATCCATCCACGCGCGCTCCTGGGTGCCGCTGCAGGATTCGCCGGCGATCCGCTTCACCTATGACGCCCATGTCACTGCACCGAAGGACGTGCGCGTGGTGATGAGCGCCATCAACGACGCGAACCATCCGTTGAATGGCGACTTCAGCTTCAACCAGCCGCATCCGATTCCCTCGTACCTGCTGGCGATTGCCGCGGGCGATATCGCGGCGAAGGAAACCGGTCCGCGTTCGGCCGTCTATGCGGAGCCCAGCGTGGTCGGCAAGGCGGCCAAGGAATTCGAAGACACCGAGAAGCTGATCAAGACTGCCGAATCGCTGTACGGCCCGTATGCGTGGGGTCGCTACGACTTGCTGGTGCTGCCGCCGTCGTTCCCGTTCGGTGGCATGGAAAACCCGAACATGACCTTCGCCACGCCGACCCTGCTGGTGGGCGACAAGAGCCTGGTCTCGGTGATTTCGCATGAGCTCGCGCACTCGTGGTCGGGCAACCTGGTCACCAGCGCCGCATGGCGCGACATCTGGCTCAACGAAGGTTTCACCACCTACGTGCAGGGCCGCATCACCGAAGCGGTGTATGGCAAGACGCTGGCCGACGAGGAAGCACTGATCTCTGCGCGCGGCTTGGAGAAGTCGATCCGGGACAAGTCCATCGCACCGAACGCGCAGCGCCTCGCGCCCAAGCCCGGCATCGGCGCCGACGATTCGATCTCCGAAGTGCCGTATGACAAGGGCAGCTGGTTCCTGCGCACGCTGGAGCAGCGCTTTGGCCGCGACACCTTCGATGCGTATCTGAAGGGCTATTTCGCGCACTTCGCGTTCCAGAGCATCGACACCGAACAGATGCTCGACTACCTCAAGGCGAATCTGTTCGACAAGAACCCGGGCAAGATGAGCTGGGACGAAGTGCAGCAGTGGGTGTATGAGCCGGGCATTCCCAAGGATGCGCCGCTGCCTGATTCGCCGCGCTTCAACGCGATCGACAAGGAACGCACTTCCTTCCTCACCGGCTCGCTCGCGGCCGACAAGCTCGATGCGAAGGGCTGGAACACGCAGGAATGGATGTACTTCCTCGACGGCCTGCCGGACGTGACGCCGCTGGACAAGATCAAGCAGATCGACGCCGCCTGGCATCTCACCGGCACGCCCAACGCCGAGATCGGCATGCGCTGGTATAGCCACGCCATCGCCGCCGGCGACAAGGACGTGTGGCCGGCCGCCGCCGAGCACATGACGCGCATCGGCCGTCTCTACCTCACCATGCCGCTGTACAAGGCCTTCGTGAAGTCGCCGGAGGGCCTGGCCTATGCACAGCAGGTTTATGCGAAGGCCAAGAGCGGTTATCACCCGTTGACGCAGGAAGCGGTGGAATCCGTGTTCGCCAAGGCGAACAAGGGCGCCAGCAAGTAAGTTCCGCGCGCGCCTCCTTGCAAAGGGAGGCGCGCGACGCCATCGATAGCTGCGATCCCCATCATTGGTTCACCCATGACTTCCAAGAAAGCGACCACCACCACGCCCGCTCCCACGCGCCCGCTATGGCAGCGGCTGGCCCTGCGCCGGCTGAAATTCCTCGGCTACGTGGCCGGTCTGCTGGTGGTGGTATTGGGCGGTTCGTACCTGTTCGCGCCGCAGTGGCTGGTGAGCGCCGACATCAAGCGCCAGGCGATGGTCGCGCATGTCGAGAAGCACTCGGTGCAGGTCGGCGACACCAAGTGGGTTTACTACGAAGGTGGCCAGGGCCCGACCCTGCTGCTGCTGCACGGCTTTGCGGCCAGCAAGGAGGTGTGGCTCAAGCAGATGGAATTGCTGACGCCGCATTTCCACGTGATCGCGCCCGATCTGCCAGGCTGGGGCGAGTCCTCGCGCGTCGAGGGCGCCAGCTACAACATCGACGCACAGGTGGCGCGCCTGCAGGGTTTTGTCGATGCGCTGAACCTGCCGAAAGTCGTGCTGATCGGTCATTCGATGGGCGGCGCCATCGCCGGTGTGTTCGCCGCCGAGCATCCTGAGCATGTTGCCGAATTGGCCCTGCTTGATTCGTTTGGCCTGAAGACCAACGAGAACGAATTCTCGCGCGAAGCCATGGCCGGCAAGAACCCGTTCGTGTTCGACAACCGCGAGCAGTTCGCCAAGGCCACCGCCTGGGCATTTGCCAAGCCGCTGGATATTCCCGGCCGTTTCCAGGATGTGCTGATCAAGCGCAACCAGGAGAATCGCGCCTTCATCAACCAGACCTTCAACGAACTGCGCGAGCCCTCGCAGTATTTGTCGCTGCAGAACCGCCTCGACAAGCTCGGCATGCCGGTGCTGGGCCTGTGGTGCCATGACGACAAGATCATCGACATCTCGGCGCTCGACAGCCTGCGCAACGGCCTGAAGAACGCGGCCGCGATCAGCACCAGCATGATGACCGGCTGCAATCACATGCCGATCATGGAAAAGCCGGACGAGACGGCGCGCATCCTCACCCAGTTCACGCTGTCGCACTAAGCTCGACGCGCCGGATGGCCTCAGGCCATCCGGCCTTGTTTACAGCACGCCCGGAATCAGCGCCTTCGTTCGCTGCATATAGCTCTCGTAAGCCGCACCGAAGTTCTCGCGCATCCAGCGCTCTTCAAGTTTCAGCTTGAACCAGAACGACACGGCGACGATGACCACGCAGATCACGCCGCGCCATTCGCCGATCGCCATCGCCGTGCCAAAGAAGGCCAGCAACAGACCGGTGTAGATCGGGTGGCGCACCCAGCGATAAGGGCCGCTCTGGATCAGCTCGTGATCCTGCTTCACCTGCACTACCGAGCTCCAGTTGCGCCCAAGCACATGCCGCGCCCAGCAGGCGAAGCCGACACCGAGCATGGTAAGCAGCGCGCCGAGCACCGCCACCGCATCACTGCCCGGATACATGCGCGCACCCAGCCAGCTGTCGCGATACCAGTCGCCCGGGCCGATCAGGAGGATCGCAACGATCAGCGGCAACCAGTACTTGAGCAGGCGCGGGAGTATCGGCTCCTTGCGCTGCGCACCCTTGACGCGGCGCCAGCCCCACAACCAGTACAGCGTGAATATCACCCACATGGCCTTGATGAACGGGCCGATCGGCAGTTCCATGCGATTTCCCCTGGGTTCCAAGCGCTGCCCAGATTCCACGCATGCGCTTTACAACGCAAGCACGTCAGGTCGCGGCGGTCCCGCCGCGACCTGAGTCAATACTTCGCTTGGGCCGCCCAGTTCGCGCTAGACGCGGCCCACCATCAATCCGCCACGTCGGCAATCAGGCGATCGAGTTCGGTCTTCAGCCAGGCGCCATTGAGGCGCAGCCAGTCGCGCTGTTCGCGCCATTCGGGGAACAGCAGTTCCACCTGCGCCCAGAAACGCGGCGCGTGACTGCGCACCTTCAGATGGCACAGCTCGTGGGCGAGCACGTACTTCAACGCGTTGGGCGGCGCGAGCGCCAGCGCGAGATCGAGATTGATGCGGTCGCGCGTGTCCAGGCTGCCCCACAGGCTTTTCATCGGCCGCACGCGCAGTGCCGTCGGTGCGAGACCGAGTTGCGGTACGTAGCCGGCCAGCCAACGCGAAACATCGCGACGGATCTGCGCTTCGAAATACGAGGCGAGCAGACCGCGCGCCACCGGCACCGCGCGTGTATGCGGACGGGGTATCACCAGCGTCAGCGTGCCCTCGCCTGCATCGACGCGCGGATACGGACCTTCCGCCCAATCCAGCTGCACGGTTTCGCCGCGCAGCGGAAACTCCGTAGGCGTGCCCACGCGCAGCGGCGGCAACGGTTTGACGATGAGGTGCAGCTCGTCGAGCTTGCGTTCGAGCCAGTCGGCGTGATGACGAAGAAACGCGCTCACCTGGGCCGGATGCGTGCCATGCGGATACGACACGCGCGCACCCTTGGGCGTCACCGTCAGCCGCAACCGGCGCGCGCGTGGATGGGCGGCCTTGAGCACGCGGATGGTGCTGCCGCTCGCGGTGGCCAGTTCCAGCCAATCGCCTTCAAGATGCTGCGTCATGTCCCCGCCTTGACTGCATGGCGTCCACGCCGACTGATGTCCGAAAGGGACTCAGTGTCCCAAAGGAAATGTGGGGGGAGCATGCAGGCTTCGCAAGGCGATGCGATGACCGTCCCGACCGTACGGTCGGGACGGAAAACCCTGAACGGAGCGGCTCAGGCCTCGGCGGGACGCGGCAGGCCGAACCATTCCTCCAGCTTGCCCAGCAGGCGTTCGACCTCGAGGGTAAGCAGGGTGAAGGTGGCGTCGGCCTCAGCGGCCGCGTCGGGATGGCTGTCGCCCAGTTCCTCGGTGACCACATCGAGGAATTTGAGCTTGCGCACGATCAGGTCCTCGCCGAGCACGAAGCTCATGCGCTCATCGAAGGTGAGACCGAGCTGAAACACCTGCTTGCCGTTGCGCAGGTGCTCCTTCACTTCCTCGCCATCCAGGTCCTGACGGCGGCATTTGGCGATGGCGCCCGTGGCCGAAGCCGGGTCGCGCAGCTCCACCTCGTCGCCCAGGGCCAGGCCAGCCGGGAGGTTGCCGTTGGCCAGCCAGTCGGTCATGAGCACACGCGGGCCCTCTTCCGGGGCCAGCGGGACGGCGGGGAAGCTGCCCATCGCTTCGCGGATCTGCGTCAGCGTGTTCTCGGCCGACTTGCGGCTGGAGGTATCGAGCACCAGCCAGCCGTTCTTCTTGTCCACGTAGGCCCTTTGGCGCGAGCTGCGGATGAAGGCACGCGGCACCAGCTCGTTGAGCACGTCTTCCTTGATGCGCTTGCGCTCGCGGCCACCGACCTTGCGGCCCTCTTCTTCGGCGATCTTCTGTACACGGCGGTGAAGTTCGTCGTTCACCACCGAACCGGGGAGGAGCTTGTCCTCACCGCCCACGGTGACCATGGTGCAGGCGTTCACTGCGTGGGTGAGCGGAGCTTCATCGCCACGACCCACCGGCGGCACGAAACCCTTGGTGCCCATTTCCAGCGGGCCGCAGGGGCGCAGACGATGGTCGCCGAGCGCTTCGTCCAGGCGGTTGAGGTCGTCGGCAATGGCGGGGGAAAAGCGGAACAGCGTGAGATTGCGGAAGAACATTCGGTATCCGTATTTTTTCTGCCGTCATCCCGGCGCAGGCCGGGATCCAGTGCGATGCGCATCGATGATGCCGCATCGCTTTCTCACGCACTGAGGCGCTGGATCCCGGCGTGCGCCGGGATGACGAGTATGAGGGCTTGAGGCTGGCTCAGCGACTGACCGCAGCCACCGCATTGACCACCGTATCCAAATTGCCGCGGTTCAACGCCGCCACGCAGATACGACCAGTGCCGATGGCGTAGATGGCGTATTCCTCGCGCAGGCGGTCCACCTGGGCCTTGCTCAGGCCCGAGTAGGAGAACATGCCAGCCTGCTCCTGGATGAAGCCAAAATGCGAGGCGCCCGCCGCGGCCAGCTTCTCCACCATGCCGGCACGCATCGCGTGGATGCGCTCGCGCATCTCGCCCAGCTCCTGCTCCCACATGGCCTTGAGCTCGGTGCTGCCGAGCACGGTGGACACCAGCAGGCCGCCGTGGGTGGCCGGGCTGGAGTAGTTGGAGCGGATGGTGCGCTTGACCAGCGATTGCACGCGCAGCGCTTCGTCGCGCGTCTTGCCCACGATGGACAGCGCGCCGACGCGCTCGCCATACAGCGAAAACGATTTGGAATACGAGTTGGCCACTACGAAGGCGTCGATGCCGGAGGCGGCGAACAGGCGCACGGCGGTGGCGTCGGCGTCGATGCCTTCGTCAAAGCCCTGGTAGGCCATGTCGATGAAGGGCAGCAGGCCGCGCTCCTTCACCAGGTCCACTACCTGCTGCCACTGCTCGGCATTGAGGTCCACGCCGGTGGGGTTGTGGCAGCAGGCGTGCAGCAGCACGACGGTGCCCGGCTCCAGCTTGCCCAGGTCGGCCAGCATGCCGGCGAAGTCTAGGCCGTGCGTGGCGGCGTCGTAGTAGGCGTAGGTGAGCACCTCGAAACCAGCTGCGCCGAACACCACGCGGTGGTTTTCCCAGCTCGGGTTGCTGATGGCGATCTTCGCGCTCGGCAGGATCTGCTTGAGCAGGTCGGCGCCGACGCGCAGCGCGCCGCTGCCACCGACGGTCTGCGAGGTGGCCACGCGGCCGGCCGCCAGCAGGGGCGAATCCTCGCCGAACACCAGCTTCTGGGTAGCGAGGTCATACGCCGGCAGGCCGTCGATGGGGATATAGCCGCGCGGCTTGGCTTCTTCGGCCAGCTTCTGCTCCACCTGCTGCACGGCGCGCAGCAGCGGAATGCGGCCATGCTCGTCGTAATAAATGCCCACGCCCAGGTTGACCTTGCCCGGACGGGTGTCGGCCACAAAGGCCTCGGTGAGTCCCAGGATCGGATCGCCCGGGGTCATTTCAACGGATGCAAAGAGAGACACGGCGTTACTCGATTCGGAGGTTGAAAGATTCACGACTCGTCCGGCGGACCGGCAAGCCACTCATGCGCTTCGGCGCGGGCAACACCTTCGCGCGCGCCCAGCGTGGCGAAGTCAAACAGCTTGCGATCGGTGAGCTGGGAGGGCTGCACACTGCCCAGCGCGCGAAAAATGTTCTCGGCGCGCCCGGGTTGGGTCTGCTCCCAGTCCTCCATCATGCGCCTAACCGCCTTGCGTTGCAGGTTTTCCTGCGAACCGCAGAGATTGCAGGGGATGATGGGGAATTCCCTGACCTGGGCGTACTCGGCGATATCGCTTTCCCTGCAGTATGCCAAGGGGCGGATCACCACGTGGCGGCCATCGTCCGAGCGCAGCTTGGGCGGCATCGCCTTCAGCTGCGCCTGGTAGAACAGGTTCAGGAAAAACGTCCCCAGGATGTCGTCGCGATGATGGCCCAGCGCGATCTTGCTGACCCCGTTGGCCGCCGCCCAGTGATACAGGGCGCCGCGGCGCAGGCGCGAACACAGGCTGCACATGGTCTTGCCCTCGGGGATGACCCGGGTGACCGTGCTGTACGTATCCTGCTCGATGATATGGAAGGGCACGCCACGCCCGGCCAGGTATTGCGGCAGCACGTGGGCAGGGAAACCGGGCTGCTTCTGGTCCAGGTTCACCGCGACGATCTCGAAGCGCACCGGCGCCTTGGCCTGCAGCGACAGCAGCACATCCAACAGGGTGTAGGAGTCCTTGCCGCCGGACAGGCAGACCATCACCTTGTCGCCCTCCTCGATCATGTTGAAGTCGGCAATCGCCTGGCCCACCTGATGGCGCAGGCGCTTGGCCAGCTTGGCGGCCTCGTAGTGCTGCTTGCGGGTGGCGTCGGGCTGGGCGGACATGGTCGGTGGGCAACGGGACGGCCTCCCATTGTAACGATCTGACCGGCCGAGGCAGTCTCTTGGGGTCGCGCAGCGCTACACTGCGTGTGTTTTCCCCAGCCATTCGCACCGACATGCAGGTCCAGGACCAAGCCGAAATTGCCCACTTGCTGGCCGAGCTGCGCGTGGAGCACCGCGATCTCGACGTGGCCATCGAGCACCTGGCCGTGTCGCTCAGCCGCGACGAGCTGCAGATCACCCGCCTGAAGAAGCGCAAGCTGCTCCTGAAGGACCATATCGCCCGGCTGGAAAGCAGGCTGATCCCCGATCTGGACGCCTAAGACCTCCCTCGGAGCACCGATGCCCGCGCTGACGCCTGTCCTGCTGGAAGACGCCTACGTCGCCCTCGAACCCCTCACCCCCGACCACGCCCCGGCCCTCGAGGCCGCAGCCGCTGACGGCGAGCTGTGGAAGCTGTGGTTCACCAGCGCGCCCGGCTACGGCGAGACGGCCAGCTATATCGCCAAGGCCCTGGCAGGCCAGCAGGCCGGCCTGATGCTGCCGTTCGCCGTGCGCGAGAAAAGCAGCGGCGAGATCGTGGGCAGCACGCGTTTTTATGACTACGTCGATGACCCGCGCCGCACCGCCATCGGCTACACCTGGTATGCCAAGCGCTGGCAGAAGAGTCACCTCAACACCGCGTGCAAGCGACTGTTGCTTCAGCACGCCTTCGAAACCTGGGGCTGCGTGGCGGTGGAGTTCCACACCGACCATCGCAATCTCGATTCGCAGCGCGCGATCGAGCGCCTGGGCGCGCAACGCGAAGGCGTCCTGCGCAACCACAAGCGCCGCCCCGATGGGAGCCTGCGCAACACGGTGTGCTACAGCGTGATCGACAGCGAGTGGCCAGATGTATCGCGCTGGCTGGCGTTGCGGCTGGAGCGGCTGGCGGGCTGAGCTGCCATCGTCGTACGGCGTCCCGTGTGGGAGCGCACCCTGTGCGCGACTGCGGCGCCTCGTCGTGCCCGCTCCGTCAGGTTGTCGCGCACAGGGTGCGCTCCCACAGGGACTGACGACGCCTCAGAGCAGCCGATTGACCAACCGATCCAAGCGCATACGTCGCATGCGCCGCAGCAGCTTGCGCACTTCCGGCGGATAGCTGCGCACGCCTGGCAGGTCGCGATAATGCGCCAGGCGCGTGGCATGCCTGCGCAAGGCCTGCCATTCGGCCTCATGCTGCGGCAACAGCCTGCGCGAGGGATCGCGCAACAGCAGGCCGTTCTCAAGGTCCAGCGCCCACGCGCGCGGATTGAGGTTGTTGCCGGTCAGCACGGCGAACTCGCCGTCCACCAGCAGCCCCTTGAGGTGATACGTGTTGTCACCGTCGCGCCACAGCCAAAGATTCAGTTGTCCGCTGTCGATGGCGCCCTGATGGTCGTGCGCGAAGCGACGCAGGTTCGCTTCGTACAGATACGGGAGCAGCCCGATGCGGCTGAACGGCTGCTCCGGCGGGATGTAGAAATCGTTTGCCGTCTTGTCGCCGACCATGATGTCCAGCTGGCAGCCACGACGCAGCAGGTGACCGATCACCACACGCACCTGGCGCGGCAAGTTGAAGTACGGCGTCAGCAGGATCACGCGCCGCTGCGCGCCACGCAACAAGGCCAGCAGCGTTTCGTTGAGTGCGTTGTCATTGCGCCCGAAACCGGCCAGCGGAATCACCGCGACGTCGCCATCGCCAGGCGCTTCGCTGATGCCTTCGTATTGCGCCTGCTGCAGCGACTGGCGCAGGCGACGGATGGGCTCCTGCAGATCACGCGTCCGCGGCAGCGGCAGGCGATCCAGCCGCGGCACGGCATCACGGCCGCGGAACTGGGCATCGACATAGCCAACCATGCTGTCGGCCAGCGCCTGGTGGCGGATCAAGTGATAGCGATCGAGTCGATAGCGGCCGTGCCTGGCCAAATAAACATCGTTGAGGCTGGCGCCGCTGTAGAGCACCGCGTCATCAATGATGAAACCCTTCAGATGCAACACGCCGAACAACTCGCGGTTCTGCACCGGCACGCCGCGGATGACCACGCCTTCGCCCAGTCGCTGCGCGTAGTCGCGATACATCGCCGCGTTGCCTTCACTATCACCCTTGCCGATCAGGCCGCGACGCGCGCGATGCCAGTCGACATACACTTCCACCGACAGGTCCGGATGGGCCTTTCGCGCCGCATGCAGCGCTTCGATGACTTCGCGGCCGGCATCGTCATCCTGCAGGTACAGCGCCACCAGCACGATGCGGCGACGCGCTTGCGCAATCAACGAAAGCAGCGTGTCGCGGAACTCCGTCGGGCCGGCCAACGTGGTGATCGCCTGCGCGGGCACGGCGAAACTCGCCTGGCCGGACAGATCGAGCCCACGCCCCCGACCCAACGAAAGCAGGCGGCGGGCAAGGTTGCGTGGCGAGGGTAGCGGTCGATTCATAGGGGGCACATGTTAGCAATCCGGCCCCCATCTTGTAGGAGCGCACTTGTGCGCGACCGCCAGATTGGCGTGACGTTTGCGTCAAGCGGTCGCGCACAAGTGCGCTCCTGCACGGGCCTCAGCGTTCCTTGTCGAGCACGCGGCGCGGCTGCACGTCGATGCTCACCGTCATGCCGGCAGAGAGGATCAGGCCTTTCGGCTCGCTGGCTTCATCGATGTCGACGCGTACCGGCACACGCTGCGCCAGGCGCACCCAGTTGAAGGTGGGATTGACGTCGGCCAGCAGGTCGCGACCGGTCGGGTTGTCGCGATCGGTGATGCCACGTGCGACACCGGTGATATGACCCTTGAGGCGGATGCCGCCGCTCAGCATGCGGATGTCCACCGGATCGCCCACGCGCAGGTGCGGCAGCTTGGTTTCCTCGAAATAGCCGTAGATGTAGTAGCTATGGCGATCGATCAGGGCGAGGCGCGGACTGCCGGTGGCGGCGTAGTCGCCCACGCGCACGTCGAGGTTGGTCACGTAGCCGTCGACAGGCGCGCGCACTTCGGTGCGCTCCAGGTCAAGCTTGGCGCGATCGAGCGCCACCTGCGCCTGCACCACCGCGGCCTCCGCCTGTTCGCGCGCGGCGTTGGCCTGATGGCCGCTGGCCTGCGCCTGTTCCCACACGGCACGCGCGGTCACCGCGGCGGAGCGGGCGTCGGTGCGCTCTTCCTTCGGCACCACGTCGGCCAAATCCTGGCGGCGCTGTGCCTGCTCCTGGCGCATGTCGTATTCGGCCTTGCGCGCGGCTGCGCTGGCCAGCACCGCGTCGATGTTCGCGCCGGCAGCGCGTGCGGCGGCCTTGGCTGCGTTGAGATTGGCCTCGGCCTGCTGTTCGGCGATCTGGAAGCGCTGCGGATCGATCTCGAACAGCACCTCGCCCTTCTTCACCTCTTGGTTGTCGATCACCGGCACGCGCGTGACCAGGCCCGAGACGTCCGGCGCGATGCGCACCACCTCGGCGCGCACGCGGCCATCGCGTGTCCATGGCGCATACAGATAGTGCCGCCACAGCGCATGGCACAGCAGCAAGGCCACGATCACGACGACCGTCGTGATGGCGAAACGAAGCACAGCTTGAGGTTCGAGTTTCATAGGTCAGGGATATAGGAGCAGGCCAGCCGCGCCGAACAGCACGAAGAACACGGCAACGCGAAACAGGGAGGGATGCCACACGTAGCGATACAGGCCGTAGCGGCCAATGAGGGTGTCGATGCCCCACAGCACCAGCAGGCAGCCCAGGTAGATCAGCAGCAGGCCCGGCACCAGGGCATCGGCAAGGGCGACTTCACGGGGCATGGGCGATCTCCGGTGCCTTGACGATATAGGGAGCAAGCGCGGATTCGTCGTCGCGCAAGGCCGTGCGCAACAGCAGCAGATCTGCCAGCGCCGGCTGACAGCTGGCCCGCGCCTGCGGCAGTGTCTGCGTAGTGAGCGTGATGGCTTGGTCAACGGCGCCATCGGCCGCCATCCAACGAGCCTTGTCAGGCGCGTCGTAAAGCTGCGCCAAGGCATCCACGGCGTATTGCATGGCTTCCCTCACCGGTGGCGGCAGCCCCGTATGCAACATGTCTTGGCGCAACTCGATCACGGCGCGGCCGCTGTCGTGCACGGCGAGCGCCCAGGAAAACAGCACGCGCGACTCCTCGCTGCCCTGGCGCGTGAACTGCACGATCTGCTGATAGAGATCGCGATTGACGCTTTCGAAGCGATAGAGAATCCCGTCCATCGGCGCGGTGGCGGCAAACACCACCTGCCGCCGCAACTGCACCAGCTGGCGACGACGCAGCCACTGCGTGCCGATCACCGTGGGAATGATCATGAACGCGGCGCCACTCATCATCAGGCCGAACAGCGCGGCGATGCTGTCGTTGAGGAAGCGATCGGGCGCATAAACCATCGGGTTCTTCAGCGCCAGGATATAGACGAAGCCCAGCGAGTAACCCGCGCCCACGCCGGGCAAAGTGGCATTGCGCGTCGTGAGATACGGCCCGAGTGCGAGCAGTGGCGCGGTCACCAGGATCAGCATCACGAAGCCATCGCTGCCCGGCATCAATTCGAACACCACGAAGTAGGCGGCCACCAAGCCGATCGCGTAAGCCACCCAGGTATTGGCGGTGGCCAGCACCGGCATGGGCGAAGTCGCCAGCAGGCCGCTGAATACCGTGGCCAGCAGCAGCGCACTGAGGCCGAAGGTCCAGCCGGTCTCGATCCAGAACACGCTCAGCGTGGCCATGGTGAGGAAGGTGCGCACGATGGCGATCAGCGGCGAGGCGTAGTCGTTGGCGCGCTTGAAATCCACGCGCTCGACCGTTCCGCCGACCACGCCCTGGGTTTCGCGCAGCGTCGCTTCGAGCGAAGTGAAGTCGCGCAATTCGGCCGCGAAGCGGCGCACCAAGGTGGTGCCGCTGTCGAACTCCAGCAGCAGATTAGGGTCCTGCCGCAAATCTTCGCGCAACTTCGCCGCGAGCACCGGCAGCTCGGCCTCGCAGGCCTCGATCCGCGTCGCCAGCAGACGCGGCATCGGCTTTTCGGAAGGATCGGGACTGAGTGCCGTGCCGATGGGCCCATACAGTTTGATCAGCGCGGCTGCCGTGCGCGGGTGGTTGCTGCGCTGCAGGCGATTGATCAGATGGTGCAGCGACTGGAAGCTGGTGGCCGCCGCCATATAGCGCAGATTGAGCAGCTGCATGCGGCTGCTGCGCGCGCGCACTTCGGGATCCTCGAAGATCACCGAGGAACGCAAGTCCTCGATCTGCACCGCCGCACGCACAAAGCGCAGATGCGCCTTCTCCATGTCCTCGCGCGGAATGGCGCCGCCCAGGCTGCCGCGCGCGAAATCGATGAAGTGCTGGTAATGCTCGCGCGAAATGCGTCGAAGCACCTCGCGCAAGCGCACGGGAAGGATCACATCACTGACCAGGCCGGAGACGATGATGCCGAGCATCACCTCGCTCACGCGGCCCACCGCCGAATCGAACACCGCCGTCGGATGGTCGATCGCCGGCAGCACCACGATGAAGGCGGTATAGCCGGCCAGCACGAAGCCGTAGGACATGAAGTTGCGGTAGAGCACCGCACCGCCGGCGCACAGCGCCACCCAGATCGACAGGCTCAGCAGGAACAGCTCGCGCTGCTGCGGGAACGCCGCCATCAGCAACACGCCGAACAGGCTGCCGGTGCAGGTGCCCAGCGCGCGATAGAAACTCTTGGCCAGCACCGTGCCGCTTTGCGGATGCATCACGATGGCCACGGTGATCATCGTGGTCGCGGGCTGCTCCAACTGGAACACCATCGTCAGCCACGCCGCGAGATAGAACGCGACCAGACTCTTCGCCACGAAGATCCAGGCCTGGCTCTCTTCGGCGGCGAAGTCGCGCAACCACGGCGGGTGGCGCCAGGATGAGATGTCGGTGGGCACGGCCGACATGATCAGGCTCGCTCCAGTTGATCGAGAAACTTCTTGAGCAGACGTTCGAGCTGCGCCACGTCGCGCTGCGAGATGCCCTCCACCTGCCACTCCAGCAGCGCGCACACATCGGGCAGGAAACTTTCGATCAGCGCAAAGCCTTCGTCGGTCAAGGTGAGCGTGACCTTGCGACGATCCTCGTCGCTGGCCTGGCGTGCAATCAGACCTTTGTCGGCCAGCTCATTGGTTAGCCGCGTGATATTGGCCAGCTTCTCGCCGGCCGCATCGGCCAGCTCGGTGGGATGCATCGCGTTGCCCTCGGTGCCGTAGATCATCATCAGCAGGTTGTATTCCGGATGATTGATGCCGTACGGACGCAGCATCGCGTTGGCGTCGTCGTTCACGCGCTTGTAGATGTGCCGGATCAGCCGGATGAGCACGGCCGGGTCCCGCGGGAACGCGGGATAGCGCTGGCGGGTCACCGCCAGCCGCTGTTCGGTCGGAAGAAAACTGCTCATGGCGCCCCGATCAATTAGTACATATATGTAATATATATAACTGAATTTTATGCCCACCCCGAAGGGCATGCAAGAGCGTCGAACGGCGCGCGTGAAAAAGGCGCCACGAGGGCGCCTTTAAGGTAAAGCTGGCGAGAGGTTTGCCCGCCGCCCCGGCGATGGCCGAGGCGTTGCCGTGAACCGAGCGCGCCAGCCGCGCCTCAGTTGCCCTTGGCGGGGTAAGTCTCGAACCCGCCCGGTGCAGTGCCGTTCGGCGCCGGATTCGTATTCGGATTCGCCGGGTTGGCCGGACGAGCCGACGGCGCCAGCTGGGCATTGCCGCACTGGTAGGCGCCCCACGGCTGCGAACCGTCGGTGGGTTCGCCCATCGGCTTGATGGTATCGGCGTGCATCTTGGCCGCCTCGTTGCGCGCCATCACTTCCAGCTCGTCGCGCACCTTGATGTCGTTGCGATCGATGGGGCCGACGTGATCCATCACGGACACGGTGACCTTGCCCAGGTCACGGCAGGAAGACACATCGCCGCTCCACGCCGTGCGGACGTTCTTCCCGGCGTCGTCGAGCGTGATGCCATAGGTGCACGCGCCAAGCAGCGCGATGGGAACGAGCAACAGCAGGGTCTTACGCATGAGCAGCTCCGCAACATGAAAATGAAAGGCCGGGCGGTCCCCCGCCCGGCCTCCATCCTAACCCGGGGACGTGAACAGCTCCCCACAAAATCTCACGTTTACTTCGACGGCTTGGCCGCCACCGGCTTGCCGTCGCCGTCGATCACCTGCACGTCGCCAAGATTCAGCGCGCGCACCGGCTGCTCGATCTTCTTCAGATCGCCCACGATCACCCAGGTCAGCGCCTTGGGCTGGACGATTTCCTTGATCGCGCTTTCGGCATCAGGCTGGGTCACGGCTTCGGTGCGGGCCTTGAGAGTCTGCACGTAATCGTCCGGACGGTTGTACTGGACGATTTCACTCATCGCGCTGAGCACCTCCGAGCCGGTCTCGAAGCTGCCCGGCAGGCCGCGCACGTTGGAGTCCTTGATCTTGTCCACTTCCTGCTCGGTGAGCGGACGGGCGGCGATCACCTCGTTGGCTTCCTTGGCGACTTCGTGGGCGGACTCGGCGGTCTTGTCGGTCTGCACCGGGGCGTACATCAGGAACGGACGCTGGCCGATCGCATCGCGCATGAAGCTGAAGGCGCCATAGGCCCAGCGCTTGTCCTCGCGCAGGTTCATGTTCAGACGCGAGGTGAAGCTGCCGCCGAACGCGCCATTGGCCACGTCGATCGCCAGCTCATTCGGCGCCTTGCTCGACGGTGCCAGCAGGCCGGCCAGGATCAGCGACTGCGGCGCATCGGGCTTGTCGATCAGGAACACGCGCGGCTTGGGCTGGGCGGCCACGGTGGCGATGTTCTTCTTCGGCACGGCGCTGGACGGCGCCTTCCAGTCGCCGAAGGCGGCATCGAGCTGCGGGATGATCTGCTGCAGCGTGGTGTCGCCGGCGACCAGGATCTTCACGTTGTCCGGGCGCAGCCAGTCGTTCTGGAAGGTCGACAGGTCCGATGCCTGCATCGCCTTGATCGCCGCTTCCGTACCCGAACCGGTGAACGGGATGCCATAGGCGTGGTTGGCGCCGTAGAGCAGCGGCGGCAGCGTACGCAGGGCCAGCGCGGTGGGCTGGGTCTTTTCCTGCGCGATGCCGGCCAGCCACTGGCCGCGGATGCGCTCGATGTCCTCGGCCTTGAACGCCGGGTTGCGCACGATGTCGGCAAACAGCGCCAGCGACGGCTGCAGCTGGTCGTTCAAGGCATTGAGCGAAGCGGAGCACGAATCCAGCCCGCAACCGATGCGGGTGATCGCACCCAGGCGCTGCTTGCGCTTGGCCACTTCCACCGAATCGAGATCCTTGGTGCTCTCGTTCATCAGCGTGGTGGTGAAGCTGGCGGTGCCGAGCTTGCGGCCCTGGTCGGCCGCGTAGCCGGCATCGAACATCAGCTGCACATGCGTCACCGGAATGGTGTGGCGCTCGGCCAGGATCACTTCGATGCCGTTCTTGAGCTTGCCGCGCTCGAGCGCCGGGAATTTCAGGTCCGGGAACTGCGCCACCTGCGGCACGCCCGAGCTGCGGTCCACCTGGCTCTTGGCCACGGTGTACTCATGCTTGGCCGGCAGCTTGGCGGCGGGGCGATCAGCCTGCGGGCCCAGCGCGACCACCTTGGCGTCCTCGCTGTCCGGGTTGAAGTCCTTGCCGGCGGGCAGCACGGTCAGCAGGTAATCGCCCTTGCTGAGCCACTTGTCGGCCGCGGCCTTGACGCTAGCCGGGGTGGCGGCGTTGGCGCGTTCCAGGTCCTTCTTATAGGCGCCCGGATCGCCGCGATACACCTGGCCCTCGGCGAGAATGACGGCCTTGCCGCCGAAGCCGCCGACCTTCTCCAGGCCGCGCACGAAGCCGGCGCGGTTACCGATCTTGGCGCGCTCCAGTTCGTCGGCGGTCGGGCCTTCGGCGAGGAACTTCTTCACCTCTTCGGCGATGACGGCTTCGACCTTGGCCTGGTCCACGCCATCCTTGATGTCGGCCTGGATCTGGAAC
Organism: Dyella japonica DSM 16301; assembly: GCF_001010355.1. Lineage (GTDB taxonomy): Bacteria > Pseudomonadota > Gammaproteobacteria > Xanthomonadales > Rhodanobacteraceae > Dyella > Dyella japonica. The sequence goes on from NZ_JPLA01000040.1 coordinate 17,103, forward strand.
TGGCTGGCCAGCGCAAACGGCGAAATGCTGGCCGACACGTCATCGACCAGCTTGTCCTGATAGACCAGGCGCTGGTACAGGCGCGAGGTCTTGCCTCCGCCGAGCACAGTGGAAGCCAGGTCGAGCTGGATCGCATCGTCCGTGCCCAGCTGCGGCACCACCCAGGTGCGATAGATGCGCGGCTGCGCCACGTGGTCATGCTGGATGCCACGGGTGGACTTGGTGAGCGGCGTGATCCACGCCTGCTGGCGCGGCACCGGCGGGCCGGCGGGGATGTCGCCGAAATACTTCTCGGCCTTGGCCTTGGCTTCGGCCACGGTGATGTCGCCAGCCAGCACCAGGGTGGTGTTGGCAGCGCCGTAATAGTCGTGGAACCACTGCTTCACGTCGCCCAGCGAGGCGGCGTTGAGATCGGCCATCGAGCCGATGGTGTCGTGCTGGTACGGGTGGTTGCCCGGATAGGTGTTGGACAGGATGTTCTGGTCCACGCGGCCGTAGGGACGGTTTTCGCCCTGGCGCTTCTCGTTCTGCACCACGCCGCGCTGGGTATCGAGTTCCTTCTGGCCGATCGCGCCGAGCAGGTGGCCCATGCGGTCCGATTCCATCCACAGCGCCATGTCCAGCGCAGTGGTCGGCACGGTCTCGAAGTAATTGGTGCGGTCAAACCAGGTGGTGCCATTCATGTCGGTGGCGCCGGCCAGCTCGAACGGCTGGAAGTACGTGCCCTTGTGGTTCTCCGAGCCGGAGAACATCAGGTGCTCGAACAGGTGCGCGAAGCCGGTCTTGCCCTTGGGCTCGTCGCCCGAACCCACGTGGTACCAGATGCTCACCGCCACTACCGGCGCCTTGTGGTCCTCATGCACGACCACGGTGAGGCCGTTGGGCAGGGTGAAGCGGGTAAAGGCGATATCAGGAACTGCCTGGGTGGACTCGGCAGCCGCCGCCTGGGGCAGCGCGATCGCGGGCAGGCCAGCGGACATGCTGAGCACTCCTGCAACGAGTAGGGCGAGGGGCTTTCTTGCCATCACGACACTCCTGTTTTTTTTGACGAATGAACATTCCGAGGCTAGCCACGGCCCGGAACCTTGGCAAATGACCAATGGCATGGTGGACAACCGCCACGGCGCTTCGTTCGACGCAAGAACCTGACCGTGCGGGATGCGTGGCGTCCGGACGGGTGTCCGCTGCTGTCCGGCCACGCCCGGTCGCTGTCCGCGGACAGCCCCGGCCTGATCGCAGGCCGACAAAATTCATCGCAATAACAGCCACTTGAGTCGACATCAAGGCTTGGCACGGGGCTTGCCATAGATACCGTGCAGGACTACCCCACCTTTCATCGGAGACATGATCATGAAATTCGAAGCCTTGATGCTGCGCGGCCTTTTCGTTGCCTGCCTGCTGGTTTGCGGACTCGTGCTGGGTGCCATGGTGAACGCTTCCCCCGAAGCCATTCGCCTCGCCGCCGCGGGCAGCGCCGGCCAACTGATCGCCCCGACCGCTTGCGCGCTGCCGCCCGACGGCGTGGTGTGCCCGCGCCTCTCCAACGGCTGAGCAAGGACGCTCACCGTTTTACGGGTCCACGGACAGACCCGATAATGGCCGGATGCTGCATGTCATCCTCTACCGACCGGAAATACCCCCCAATACGGGCAACGCGATCAGGTTGTGCGCCAACACCGGCGCCTCGCTGCACCTGATCCGCCCCCTGGGCTTCGAGCTGGACGATGCCCGCCTGCGCCGCGCAGGCCTGGACTATCACGAATACGCGCAGCTGGCCGTCCACGACGATCTCGCCAGCTGCCTTGAGCGCATCGGTCAGCCCCGCGTCTTTGCGTTTTCCACCCGCGGCCGGGTGGCGCATGTGGATGCGCGCTTTGTCGAAGGCGACGCGCTGCTGTTTGGTTGCGAGACGGCTGGGTTGCCAGGGGAGGTGCTCGATGCGCTGCCCGAAGAGCAGCGCTTGCGGCTGCCGATGCGGGCCAATAGCCGCAGCCTCAATTTGTCCAATACCGTGGCGATTGCGGTGTATGAGGCGTGGCGGCAGATGGGGTTTGTCGGCGCGGCGTCGTAGCGCGCAGCTGCTGGTCTGTGGGAGCGCACCC
>NZ_JPLA01000041.1 GCF_001010355.1 Dyella japonica DSM 16301
AACCAAAAGAAAGGGCCCCCCGGATGACGCGCCTTCCGGGCCTTCGGCCCTCCAGGTGCGCGGGCGGGCTCCGGGGTTTTTCGACAGGACATCCCTGTCCTGTCGAAAAACTGGCCGCATCCATGCGGCCACCCTGCGGGCTTTCCTCCACCCGCCCGCCGCGTCATACGGGGACCCCGGGGGTCAAGAGCCACATCAAGAACCACAATCAAGAACCACATCTGGAGCCACATCTGGAGCCAAAGGGCGGGTGTCTCGTTGGGATATGGGCGGAGCGGCCATTTGTGGGAGCGCACCCTGTGCGCGACAAACCTACGGAGCGATACACCCGGGCGGGGCTGTCGCGCACAGGGTGCGCTCCTACAGGTAAGACGGCGCGACAGAGATGAGGGACGAATCGGAGGTGGAAAGCCAGAGCCGGCCATGTGCGGCCATCACGAATCTCTCTCAGCCCAACCAGACCCACCTCCAGAGTTGAGCCCCGACCCGCGCCGTCGCTATCCTCCACCCATGCCCCGCCTCCTGCTCCGCCATCTCCGCCGCTGCCGCACCTTGCTGGTGTTGGCTATGTGCGCGTGGCTGGCGCTGTCCAGCGTGGCCTGGGCGATGCCGCGGCAGGGCGATTGCTGTCCTGCGTCGACGGCGGCCATGGGCACGATGGGGATGCAGCACGCATCGCCGGACCACATGGCGGCACATGGCTCGAATGCGCTGTCCGACAGCTGCTGCACGCACGCTCCGGCGAATGTGCCGGCATCGATGCTGCCGCATGTGCTGCAGGTGCAGTCCGATGCTTCTCCGCGGCAGTCGCATCGCGAGGCTGCGCCGCAGCCTGTCTACGAACCGCCGTTGCGGCCACCGGTCGCCAGATTCTCCGTTGAAAGCAGCAGGCCGGCAGTGGTCGGCCGATTCGATGCGTCTGCGTGCGGACGCGCGACACGGAGCAATGCGATGAACAAGCAGGAACCGCGCGGGTTTCAGTTGCCGCGCCGGCGATTTGTACAAGGTCTGGCGCTGGGCGGCGTGGCGGCGGGGCTGGGCCTTTGGCGCGGCAATGCGATGGCGCAGATGGCGACGCCGCCCGCGGAGTTGCGCGGCCATCATTTCGAGCTGGACATCGATGAGCTGCCGGTCGATTTCACCGGACGCAAGCGCATCGCCACGGTGGTGAACGGTCAGCTGCCGGCGCCGCTGCTGCGCTGGCGGCAGGGCGAGACGGTGACCTTGCGTGTGCGCAATCGCCTGAAGGTGAGCAGTTCCATCCACTGGCATGGCATCGTATTGCCGGCTGATATGGACGGCGTGCCGGGGCTGAGTTTCGACGGGATTCCTGCCGGCGGCGAATACACCTATCGGTTCACCGTGAACCAGTCGGGCACGTACTGGTACCACAGCCATTCGCGCTTTCAGGAGCAGACCGGCCTGTACGGTCCCATCGTGGTCGAGCCGCGTGATGGCGAGCGCCATTCGACCGAGCGCGATTACGTGGTGATGCTCAACGACTGGACTGATCTCGATCCGGAAACGATCTACACGAACCTCAAGAAGCAGAGCGGCTACTACAACATCGGCAAGCGCACCGTGGGCGACTTTGTCCACGACGCCGGCAGCGCAGGTATCGCCAAGGCCCTGGACGAGCGCCGCATGTGGAACCAGATGCGGATGGATCCCGCCGACCTGGCTGACGTTTCCTCGGTCGCCTATACGTATCTGACCAACGGCTGCACGCCGGCAGGCAACTGGACCGGGCTGTTCAATGCCGGCGAGAAGGTGCGGCTGCGCTTCATCAATGGTTCGTCGATGACGTTCTTCGACGTGCGCATCCCGGGCCTGAAGATGACCGTCGTCGCGGCGGACGGGCAGGCCATTGAACCGGTGAGCGTGGACGAGTTCCGCATCGGTACGGCCGAGACCTATGACGTGATCGTGCAGCCTTCGGCTGATCGCGCCTGGACCATTTTTGCGCAGAGCATCGACCGTACCGGCTATGCACGGGCCACGCTCGCGCCGCGCGCCGGCATGACGGCCGAAGTACCGTCGCTCGACGCCCGCCCTTTGCTAGCCATGGGCGACATGATGGGCGTGATGGATCACGGCGCCATGGGACATGACATGCCCGGCATGGCCATGGGCGGCATGTCATCGATGGCGCATGGCCACGGCATTGCCGAGTCCTTGAAGACCGGGCCCGAAGTGGATATGCGCGTGCCCACGCCGCGCAGCAATCTCGACGACCCGGGCGTGGGCCTGCGCGACAACGGTCGCCGTGTACTCAGCTACGCCGATCTGCACGCGGTCGATGCGCCGATCGCTCCACGCGTGGATCGCGAGATGACGCTGCGCCTGACCGGCAATATGGAGCGCTATCTGTGGTCGTTCGACGGCCAGCGTTATTCCGGCGCCGAGCCGCTGCGCCTGCGTTACGGCGAGCAGGTGCGGATCGTGCTGGTGAACGACACCATGATGACGCACCCCATCCACCTGCATGGCATGTGGAGCGAGCTCGAATCGCCGGACGGCAATTTCCAGGTACGCAAGCACACGGTGATGGTGCAGCCGGCCCAGCGCATTGCTTATCGCGTGAGCGCCGATGCCCTGGGCCGTTGGGCCTATCACTGCCATCTGCTCTACCACATGGAAGCGGGCATGTTCCGCGAAGTGGTGGTGGCATGAAGTGGGCTTCTACACGATGGATCATGGCGTGTCTTGGTGCACTGCCGATAAACGTGCTGGCGCAAAGCATGGAGATGCAGGACATGCCGGGCATGGCGATGCCGATGCCTCAAGGCAGCGCCACGGAATCGCATGCAAATCATGACGACATGCAGCATGCCGGCCATGACATGACGAACACGCGGGACGCCAGCGCGCTGCCGCCCAACGACCACCTGGCGCCACCGCCACCGCAAACCGCGCCGCACGACATGTCGCCATCGCAGATGAAGGACATGATGCAGATGGACGACGACGAAGCGATCGGCATGCTGCTGGTCGACCGTCTCGAACGTAGTCGCAGTACCTCGGGTGACTATGCGACGAACTGGGAAGCCGAAGGCTGGTACGGCAGTCCGATCAACCGCCTGTGGTTGAAGACCGAAGGCGAGCGCGGCAGCGACGGCACGCAGGATGCGCGCATCGAGGCGCTGTGGAGTCATGCCTGGACCAGCTTCTGGGATGGGCAGCTGGGAGTACGCCAGGAATTTGGGCAGGGGCCGAACCGCACGTGGCTGGCGCTGGGCGTGGAAGGCCTGGCGCCGTACTGGTTCGAAACGCAGGCCACGTTCTATGTGGGCGAGCAAGGGCGCACCGCGCTGCGCGTGGAGACCAGCTACGACCTGCGCTTCACGCAGAAACTGATCCTGACCCCAAAGCTGGAGCTCAACGTCTACGGCAAGGATGATCCGCAGCGCGGCATCGCATCGGGACTCTCCGAGGCCGAGGCGGGTCTGCGTCTGCGCTATGAAATCAGCCGCAAAGTTGCGCCGTATATCGGCGTGGATTGGACGCGGCGGTTCGGTGATGTGCAGAGCGAGCCCGGTGTGCCGACCGTGCATGCGCGCGAGACAACCTGGGTGGCCGGCGTGCGCTTGTGGTTTTGAACTGGGCAACGGGATGCCGACCATCGTCGGCATCCCGTGTCCTCAGTAAATTTGGAAACCCGAGGCCTCAATAGCCCACCGTGATGCGCTGCCGGCGCGCATCGTTCTTCTCGACCCGGTCGAGCAGCGCGACCGCATAGTCCGGCACGCTGATATGACTCTTGCCGTTGGCATCCATCAGCAGCTGGTCGCTGCCGACGCGGTATTTGCCGGTGCGCGGGCCATCCTCCAGCAGCGCCGACGGACTGATAAACGTCCATTGCACTTCGCCCTTGTCGTGGCGGAACACTTCCAGTGCCTTGATCTGACCCTGGGCCTCGTCCTTCCACGCCGCCGGAAAGTGCGGATCATCGATCACCCGCACACCAGGAGAGGTTTCCAGCGAAGCGGCGCCGCCTACCCATACCAGGCGCTTCACGCCGGCCTTGGGCAGGTAGTCGAGCACCGTCGCGGCGATCGCCGGCACCGCATCGTTGGAGCCGTCGCGACGGGCGGAGATGCTCACGATCATCACATCGGAGCCGCGCACGGCGTCGAGCCAGCTTTCCGGATTGGCGATATCGCCGGTGACAACCTTGACGCGGTCGTCCTTGGTGGTCAGGCGCGACGGATCACGCACGATGGCGGTGACATCGGCACCGCGTGCAAGCGCTTCGTCGAGGATGGCGTGGCCGACATGGCCGGTCGCGCCGAACAAGGCGATCTTCATGGGTAGAGCTCTCCAGCGGGGATGGGGGAGTGCGAGGGACGATGACGCGGGCACCGTGAAAAAACTGCCAGCACCACCAACAGCGCCCAGCATGCGCCCGCGGCAGATGCAGATAAACGCATCAAATGGGAATTCACTGTAAAGTTTCAGTTGACAGTAAGGAGAACGGCATGGCCGAGGTCAATCTCAATCGCTTGTCGGTGTTCACGGCGCTGGTGCGCGCAGGCTCATTCACTGCGGCGGCCGATGTGCTTGGCATGACCAAGGCGATGGTGAGCCAGCATATCGCCCGTCTGGAAAGCGAGCTGGGGGTCACGCTGTTGTCGCGCAGCACACGGCGCATGACGTTGACCGAGGCCGGCAGCACGTTCCACGCCTCGTGTTTGAGCATCCTTGCCGAAGCGAACGCCGCCATCGCCCAGGTCGGGCGCAGCCAGGAACAACCCAGCGGCACCTTGAGGCTCACCGCGACGGGCGATTACGGCACGGCCGTGGTTGCGCCGGCACTGGCGCAATTCCTGCGCGAGCATCCTTCGTTGCAGGCCGACCTGGTGCTCAACGATCACATGAGCGACCTGATTGCCGAGCGTTTCGATCTGGCCATCCGCATGGGCTGGTTGCGCGATTCCAATCTGCGTTCGACGCGCCTGAGCACGTTTCGCCAGCTGATGGTGGCTGCACCCGCGTATCTCGCGCGCTGCGGCCAGCCACGGCTCATCACCGATCTCGCATCGCACGACTGGGTGGCGCTCACCTTGCTGGCCACGCCGCTGCGCTGGACCTTCACCGCGCCCGACGGCACGCGACGCACCGTGCGCATGCGCCAACGCGTGCAAGCGAACAATGTGACGACGGCACATGCGCTGGTACGCCATGGCGCGGGCGTCAGCGTGCTGCCGGACTATCTGGTCACGGAAGATATCCGCCAGGGCAAGCTGGTCGTGCTGATGGCGCAATACAGCTTGCCGGTGTGCGGCATCTACGCGGTGTATCCCGGACGCCAGCCGCCGGCCAAGGTGCGCGCCTTCATCGACCATCTGCGCGCGACGTTGGCCGCGCCGGGCTGATGGCCTCAGACCTGGAACATGTAGAACAGATAGGCCGCGAACAGGATGAGGTGCACGGCGCCTTGCAGCACGTTGGTATGGCCGCTGGAAAACGTCACCAGGCTCACCGTCAGCGTGAGCAGGAACAACACCAGGTCGGTGTGCTGCAGGCCTAGTTCGATGGGATGCGCGGTGAGCTGGCTGATGATGAGGATGGCCGGAATGGTGAGGCCAATCGTCGACAACACCGAGCCCAGGAAGATGTTCACCGAGCGCTGCATATGGTTGCCGCGCGCGGCACGCACGGCGCCGATGCCCTCCGGCGTGGCGACCAGCACGGCCATCACCAGTCCAGCCAGCGCCGCCGGCTTGCCCATCGTTTCCACGACGTAATCGATCGGGTGGGCGAGCTTTTCCGCCAGATACACCACGGGAACCATATAGGCCAGCAGGAGCAGCGCGTGGAAGGTGCTGCGCTTTGCGCCGCCTTGCACCTCCGATGAGCTCTCGTCATGGTCCTCCACGGCCGCGAAATAGTCGCGGTGGCGGCGGGTCTGCAGGCCGATGAACGCGATGTACAACCCGGCGCAGATCACTGCGAGGAAGATCTCCTGAGCCAAGGTGAGCGTCTTGTGCGGGTCGACGGTGTAGTTGGGCATCACCAGCGCCAGGATGCCCAATGGAATGACGACGGCCAGATAGGCGTTCGCGCCCTGCAGGTTGTACTGCTGCTCGCGATGCCGCCAGCCGCCGACCAGCAGCGACAGGCCGACCATGCCGTTGAGCACGATCATGGTGACGGCGAACAAGGTGTCGCGCGCCAGCGTGGGGTTGTTCGCCCCGTGCAGCATGATGGCGGTGATGCTGATCACCTCGATGGTGGTGATCGACAGCGTCAGCACCAGGGTGCCATAGGGTTCGCCCAGCTGTTCGCCCAGGTGCTCCGCATGTCGCACCACGGCCAGCGCGGAACCCAGGATCACGGCGAACAGCCATCCAAAAATGACGGCGAGCCACAGCGGGCGATCGAGCCCGTCCAGCAGTCGTGGACCGTAGAGCAGAAAGACGAGGGCAGTGGCCGCACTGATGGCCAGGAACCATTCGCGCCGTACGATTCTTGGGAATCCGAGCCGCGTCATCGCAAGCACCTCCCCGAAGCCGTGATCGACGCTGGGCGTCGCGAGCGTTCACCCGGCAGCGTATTTCACCGTGGCGACGACGGCCTATTCAACCACATTGTGGCTTTCAGCCGTGCCGAGCAACTCCGGTTGGGAAGCCGGGGCCTGCTTGCGCGTTAACAGCGGATGGATGAACACGGCGCCCAGGATGACTGCCACGCCGGCGTAAAACCAGCCGTCCAATTGGCGCTGCTCGCCCAGCAACAGGATCGCCAGCACGATGGCGTAGACCGGCTCCAGGTTGGTCACCATCTGCGTGCCGAAGGCGCTCATATGCCGCAAGGCGACCAGCGCCAGGGCGAACGGCAGCAGCGTGCAGCCGAAGGAGAGCACGGTCAGCAGCGCGGCGTCATGCAGGCTGGGCAACACGAAGGCGGGTCCGGCGTGCGGCAACAGCGGCGCCAGCAAGGTGAGGAACAAGGTGCCGGTGCCCAGTTCGATGCAGGTGACGGTGAGCGGGTCGCCGTGTTCCACCATGCGCTTGTTGAAGGCGCTGAACAGCGCCACCAGTAGCGCCGAGAGTGCGCCCACGACGATGCCCATGCGCATGTCCATCGGCACGCCGCCCACCACCATGGCCACTCCGGGCACTACTGCCACACCGATCAACAGCTCGCGCGGGTCGAACTTGCGGCGGGCGATCCACGGTTCCACCAGCGACAGAAACACCGGCCCCAGCGCGATGCAGGTGGCGCCCACCGAGGCATTGGCCAGCTTGATGGCCGCATAGAAGGTCAACCAGTGCAAGGACACCAGTACGCCGATGCCGGCATACCCCCAGCGTAGCTTCGCCGGCATGGCCTTGAGGCCGCGCCACACGCGGGGCACCAGCAGCAGCGCGCCAGAGACGAGCAGCATGCGCCACCACACCAGTTGCATGGCCGGCAGGGTGATCAGCTTGCCCAGGATGGCGGTGAAGCCCCAGAGCAGCACGCAAAAATGGATCTGCCAGCGGGCCTTGTTGACCGGTTGCATGCACGAATGTCGACGAAGAGGGAGTCCGGCATTCTAGCGTTGCGGCAGCCCCTTAGTGCGTGGCGGCAGCCTTGGTTTTCTGCGGCAGCGGTGCCGTACGCGCCTTGGATGCGCCACGCATCTGCTCGAGCACGGTGGCGCAGGTATTGTCGGGCTCGCCCTTGCTGGTGGCGACCAAGGGCAGCAATGCGGCCACCGGCGCGGCAAACACAGCCAGCGCCACGGCGCCGCCGCCGCGCAGGATCAGCGGCCCTGGCTGTACGCCCACATCGGGGTCCTTGAGCGTGCCCTTGACGTAAAGCGGCGAGCGCAATGAGAGGATGCGCAGGCCCTTGGATTCCGGCCGCACGTCGAGGTCGAGCTTTTCGTTGGCGAAGTTGACCGTGCCGTTCACACGGATGGTGGCGTCCTCCGTGTCGAACACGAACAGCTGGGTCTGGTACAGGCCGTTGGTAGCCGACAGGTCCGAGGCGGCGCAGTTGATCTTCACCGTCTTGTCGCCGAACAGCTTGACGATCACGATGTTCGCCACATTGAGTCCGGCCGTCTCCAGCAGCGCCTTGCTGATGGCGCCGTCGTTCATCAGCAGCTTCAGCTCGCCGGTGGAGGTGCCCATCAGTTCGCTCACCGAATTGCCGCGCGCATTGAGCGCCGCGTCGCCGTTGATTTCGCCAAAGCTGGTCTGCATGGGCGCGAACTTGGGAAACAGTTCCTTGAGCTTGAGGTGACGCGCCTTGAGCTTGATGTCGCCCTTCATCGGCGTGGTGCTGCCATCGAGGCGCAGGTTGCTGTCGATCTTGCCGCTGGCGAAATCGAAATCCAGCGGATTGAGCGTCAGCACGCCGTTGTCCATCTGCAGGTGGGTCTGCAAGGCGTGGATGGGCAGGGCGGTGTCGCGCACGATCTTCTCGGCGCTGAAGGTCACGTCGGCATCCATCGCGCGCCAGCGATCCGTGCGGAAAGGTTCCACCGGCAACACCTTGTCCGAGGGCTGCGGCGTGGCGTCGCCGCGCTGCTCTTTTTCGCTGTTGGTATCCGCGCCGATCAGCGGCGCCAGATCGGAGAAACGCAGCAGCTGCGACTTCACCGCGCCGGTCAGCTTCGGACGCGCGGCGCCCGTGTCGAAGGCGAGATCGCCGGCCAGATCGCTGCCGCCCACGCGTCCGCGGAAGTGATCGTAGGAGAAATGGCTGGCGCCTTTTTTCAAGGTCGCGCGCAGATGGCCTTCCGTCGCATACGGCGGCGTGTCGGGCAGGGTCACGCCGATCAGCGGATACAGCTTGGCCATGCTGCTGCCGGAGAACCACAGGCGGATATTGAGCGCCGCCAGATGCAGCGGGTCGGTGAGCGTGCCCACCATGGCGATATGCGTATCACCCACATGCATATCGGCCTGCAGCGGAAACGGCTGGTCGGTCTCCTGCAGCGCCAGCACGCCGCCGGTCTTGCCGTTGCCGTCGACCGCGGCGCCCTGGTATTTGCCCTGGGCCTGGAACGCAAACTGGTAGGTGGCACTGGTGTGGCCGGGTTGGTTTTCCTGTGTGCCGGCATCCTTTTCCAGCTGGGTTTTCGCATTGGCGCCGACCGTCTTGCTGGCCTGCTCGCGCGCGTCGGCCGACTGCTGCGAGACGATGTCGCCATAGGGGATGGCGCGCTGCAGTGCTTCCATGGTGATCTGCAGATCGGCCTTGTTGATCGCGTCGTTGAGCATGATATGGCCGCGGTCGAAACCGATCGCGTGCAGATCGAGTTTCCATGCCGAGGGCGTCGTGTTGTTGGTGAACGCGAACTCCCAGTTCGCCTGGCCTTGTGCGTTGCGCTCCAGGTCGATAGTGGGCTGGGTGAGATAGAGCACCGGGATTTCCACCCGATGCACGATCAGCGGCAGCGGCGAAACGCGAAAGCGCAGCGCATCGAGCTGCGCAAAATGCGGCTGGCCGGTCCAGTCCGGATTGCCGATGCTGATGTTCTGCGCGATGAACTCCGGCCAGGGCACCCAGCTTTCCATGCCGCTGGCGCGCTCCTCACGGCGCCAGCGCACGCTAAGGTCGCCATTGATGGCGAACGGCCGCCCCAGCGTTTCGCTGGCGCGCGCGTTGATGGTGGGTTTGAGACGGTTCCAGTCGAAGGTGGCGATGACGATCAACAACACCACGATCAGCGCCAGGCAGACGCCGATGATCCATGACACTATTTTCCAACCCCGCCGCATTCGTGGCTCCCGACGCCCTATGGCGCCGCCATCCTGCCAATGCGGCGGGTGAAGGGGGTGTCGTTGTGTAGTGAGGACCGCTGGCGCGGGTTCACTTACATCAATGCGACGTCTTGGCCTCGCGCACCGGAATGCTCACGCTGCACAGGTCCACCTTGTGCACCGGCAATCGGTAGAAGTCATCCAGGCGATTGCGCTTGGCATCCACCAAAGCCGCGAAGGTGGCACTGTCGGTGCGCATTACTTCCACATGGGGACGCTGGTCGGCGGGCAGGTCGGCGGCGAGGCGCACGGAAGCGATCGCCACGCGCTGCTCGGGCTTTTCATAGAAGCCCAGCGGACCGGTGCCGCGCGGCAGGCCGGAGAGGTACTCCATGCCTTGCAACACGCGGCCGACCACGGCGATGTTGCGATCGAGTGCGCGCGGTGACTGGCCGATCACCGCATACAGCTCGCTGCCGCTGCCGGTTTCCGGATCGATGTCGCGGCCCACGCCCACCATGCCGTAGCAATGGGTCAGCCACTCCTGCTGGCTGGCCTTGTCTCTCGCTACCGGGAAACCTTCGGAAAAGCCGACTTCCGCGGCGTAGAAGTCGCCATCCTTCAAGGCCGTGAAAGGGAGCTTGGCATCGTAGGGGCGGGTGTATTCCGGCGGCAGCTTGTCCTTGGCCGAGCCCAGGGACTTGAGCTTGCTCTTATCGCCCTGGTCGTCGCTGGCCGGATCGCCCCACTGGGTGACGAAGTTGTCGTGCACACGCACGATGGCGAGACCGTCGTAATAGTGCTCGTGCGCCATGGTGCGGATATTGGCGGCATGCAGCGGCGCATAATCGGGCGCCAGCTCAATCAGCACGCGACCCTGCGGCAGCTGCATGACCAGCAGGTTCTGCGGGTCGGGCGTGCGCCACTCCTGTGCCTGCGACTTGGCCAGCAATTCCCTGGGCGAGGGCGTATGGGCAGGCTTCGCTTCGTCGGCCGCCACCGTGGCGGACAGCGAGACAGCGAGCGCAAGGGCAAGGCAATGGCGCAGCAGCATGGAATCCCCCTCGTCGGAAAGCCAGCAAGGTAGCAGAGCCATCCCGGCCTCCGCATGCCCCTCCTGTGGGAGCGCACCCTGTGCGCGACGGCCTCGCCCATACCTGTGCACGTTCCGCCGCCCGGCGCAAGCCGCGAAACGAGCGGCCAGGTTCTCTACAATGCCGCCCCTTTGCCCGCTGCAGCACGCCCCCATGGACATCGTCGTCAACGAAGAACTCAAGGCCTATATCGACCCGCTCACCGCGGACGAATACGAGGCGCTGGAACGCAGCCTGCTCGCGGAAGGCTGCCGCGATTCGCTGGTGCTGTGGGGCAACGTCCTGGTGGACGGACACAATCGCTATGGCATCTGCCGCAAGCACGAGCTGCCGTTCAACACGGTGCAGAACACGCGCTTCCAGTCGATGGAAGACGTGCACCTGTGGATGATCGAGCAACACCTCGGGCGCCGCAGCGTGTCGGACTTCCAGCGCGGCGTGCTGGCGCTGCGCAAGCGCGAGATCCTGCAGGAACGTCGCTCGCGCAAGCAGCCGGCGGAACAGGACGCCGCGCCTACCACCGAGAGCTTGCCCGCATCCGAAGCTGCGCCGGCCACCGAAACGCCCGCCAAGTCCGAGCCGCTGCCGAGCCGCCAGGCCATCGCGCGCGAGGCGCGGCTGAGCAACAACCAGGTGGTGATGATCGAAAAGATCCAGAAGCAGGCCGCGCCGGAAGTGGTGGCCGCGGTGAAGTCCGGCGTGCTGTCGATCAATGCGGCGGCGGCAGTGGCGACCTTGCCGGAGGATGAGCAGCGCGCCGCAGCCAGCGCGGGTGACGACGAACTCAAACAGGCCGCCAAGCGCGTGCGCGAGGCCAAGCGCAAACCCAAGCCGGTGGTCGAGGCAGGCGAGGGCGAGGACGTGCCGACCCTGCAACGCCGCGTCGCCGAGCTCAAGGCCGAAGTGGCGGAGCTCAAGGCCGACAACGACGCCTTGCGCGAACAGCTCGCCCGCTGGGAGCGCTCCGCCGGCGAGTGACGGTTTTGCGGACCGTGTTCGCAATGAATACGTATGCAGCCGCTGGTTGCTGCACTGCGATGCTTTCTACGATGCGACGCACTGCCGCCCGATGGCTGCCGCGCGTGGGGAGTGCGCGCGGCTGAGCCTTTAGTTGCGAACGACAGTGGTGTTCGCTAGTCCGCCAGCCGTGGCAGGGATGTGCCCCATGGCGTTGCTGCTGTTCGACCTGATCGTCAACGAAGCAGGATGGAGGCTCACCCATGAAGTGCTCGAAGATTCTCGCCGCGCTGCTGGCCTGCGCGGCGCTCGCCGGCGTGCCTGCAACATCGACCCACGCGGCCATCAACAGCATGAGTCTTGGCGCCAGCTACAACGCGGCCAAGACCAGCATCACCTTTCGCGTCTACTCGTCCAGCGCCACGCGCATCGTGCTGTACCTGTACGCCAGCGGTTATGGCGCGCAGGAATCGGCGACCTACACGCTCAGTTCCGTCGGCAGCGGCGTCTGGGCGGCGACGGTACCGGTGTCGTCGATCCAGGCGGCGGGCATCACCGGTTCCGTGTATTACGGCTACCGCGCCTGGGGACCGAACTGGCCGTACAGCAGCAGCTGGGGCAAGGGCTCGCAGGCAGGTTTCGTGTCCGATGTCGACGCCAGCGGCAATCGCTTCAATCCCAACAAGCTGCTGCTCGATCCGTATGCGCAGGAAGTGAGTCAGGATCCGCTCAACCCGTCCAGCCAGAACGGCAACGTGTTCGCTTCCGGAGCGAGCTATCGCACGACGGACAGCGGCATCTACGCACCCAAGGGCGTCGTGTTGCCCGCGAGCACGCAAAGCACCGGCACCAAGCCCACGCGTGCGCAGAAGGACGACGTGATCTACGAAGTGCACGTGCGCGGCTTCACCGAGCAGGACACCTCCATACCCGCGCAGTATCGCGGCACCTATTACGGGGCAGGGCTCAAGGCCAGCTACCTCGCCAGCCTCGGCGTCACCGCCGTGGAATTCCTGCCCGTGCAGGAAACCCAGAACGACGCCAACGATGTCGTGCCCAACTCGGATGCCAACCAGAACTACTGGGGCTATATGACCGAGAGCTATTTTTCGCCGGATCGCCGCTATGCCTATAACAAGGCACCGGGAGGCCCCACGGCGGAATTTCAGGCGATGGTGCAGGCCTTCCACAACGCCGGCATCAAGGTGTACATGGACGTGGTCTACAACCATACCGCCGAGGGCGGTACCTGGACCAGCAACGATCCGACCACGGCAACGATCTATTCTTGGCGTGGCCTGGACAACGCCACGTACTACGAGCTGACTTCAGGCAATCAATATTTCTACGACAACACCGGCATCGGCGCCAACTACAACACCTACAACACGGTGGCGCAGAACCTGATCGTGGACTCGCTCGCTTATTGGGCGAACACCATGGGCGTGGACGGGTTCCGCTTCGATCTCGCCTCGGTGCTGGGCAATAGTTGCCTCAACGGTGCGTACACCTCGGCGGCACCCAATTGCCCGAACGGCGGCTACAACTTCGATGCGGCTGATTCCAATGTCGCGATCAACCGTATCCTGCGCGAGTTCAGCGTGCGCCCCGCGAGTGGCGGCAGCGGCCTGGATCTGTTTGCCGAGCCGTGGGCCATCGGTGGCAATTCGTACCAGCTTGGCGGCTTTCCGCCGGGATGGTCCGAATGGAACGGCGTGTTCCGCGACAGCCTGCGCCAGGCGCAGAACGAACTGGGCAGCATGACCATCCATATCACCCAGGATGCGAACGACTTCTCCGGTTCGTCCAACCTGTTCCAGGCCAGTGGACGTTCGCCTTGGAACTCGGTGAACTTCATCGACGTGCATGACGGCATGACGCTGAAGGACGTCTATTCGTGCAACGGTTCCAGCAACAGCCAGGCATGGCCTTATGGCCCATCCGACGGCGGCACCAGCACCAACTTCAGCTGGGACCAGGGCATGTCCGTCGGTACCGGCACCGCAGTTGACCAGCGCCGCGCTGCGCGCACCGGCATGGCCTTCGAGATGCTGTCGGCCGGCACGCCGCTGATGCAGGGCGGCGATGAATACCTGCGCACGCTCCAGTGCAACAACAACGCCTATAACCTGGACTCGAGCGCGAACTGGCTTACCAACAGCTGGACCACGGACCAGAGCAACTTCTACACCTTTGCCCAGCGGCTGATTGCGTTCCGCAAGGCCCATCCCGCCCTGCGTCCGGCCAGCTGGTATTCGGCCAGCCAGGTGGTGTGGTACCAGCCCAGCGGCGCGGTGGCGGATACCAACTACTGGAACAACACCAGCAACTACGCGCTTGCATACACCATCAATGGTCCGTCGCTGGGCGACAGCAACTCCATGTACATCGCCTACAACGGCTGGTCGGGCAGCGTGACCTTCACGCTGCCGGCGCCGCCCTCGGGCACGCAGTGGTATCGCGTCACCGACACCTGCAACTGGAACGATGGCGCCAATACCTTCGCATCGCCCGGCAGCGAAGCCTTGATTGGCGGCGGCGGAACGACGTATGGACAGTGCGGGCAGTCGCTGTTGTTGTTGATCTCGAAGTAACCCGCAGGCACGCATCCGCATGGCCCACATGGGTGATGCGGATGCGTGGCGAGGCTGACATGGCTGTCACGCGCTCGACGCGATACTCGTTGGACTGCTGCGCCATCTGTGGCGCGGGTTCTCCATCGAAGGGGTCGGGTTATGGCACGTACGAAAGTGGCTGATGTCGTCACCGAAACACTGCATGTCGCCGGCGTGCGCCGCATCTATGGCGTGGTGGGTGACAGCCTCAACGGCATCACCGAATCCCTGCGGGCACGTGGCGACATCGACTGGATCCATATGCGGCACGAAGAGGCCGCGGCATTTGCTGCCGGCGCCGAGGCGCATCTGACGGGAGATCTTGCGGTCTGCGCGGGTAGTTGCGGCCCTGGCAACCTGCATCTGATCAACGGCCTGTTCGATTGCCATCGTTCGCGTGTGCCGGTGCTGGCGATTGCGGCGCAGATCCCCAGCGCGGAAATCGGTCGCGGCTATTTCCAGGAGACGCACCCGGAATCGCTGTTTCGCGAGTGCAGCCATTACTGCGAACTGGTGTCGACGCCGGAGCAATTGCCCGGCGTGCTGGAAAGCGCCATGCGTGCCGCGATCGGCATGCGCGGCGTGGCGGTGGTGGTGATACCCGGCGACGTGGCCTTGCTGGAACTGGAGGCGAAGCCGTCGGCCGGGCCGTCGATCGCGCTGCGTCCGCCGGTGGTGCGTCCGGCGCCGGAGGACGTCGATGCGCTGGCGCAGCTGCTCAACAGCAGCAAGGACATCACCTTGCTGTGTGGTCGCGGCTGCGCAGGCGCGCACGACGCCGTGGTGAAGCTGGCCGAAACGCTGCAGGCGCCGATCGTGCACGCGTTTGGCGGCAAGGAATACCTGGAATACGACAACCCCTACGACGTGGGCATGACCGGCCTGATCGGTTTCAGTTCCGGCTATCACGCCATGTTGAACTGCGACACGTTGCTGATGTTGGGCACCGGTTTTCCGTATCGGCAGTTCTATCCCACCGACGCAAAAATCGCGCAGGTGGATCTTCGCCCGGGCAGTCTTGGTCAGCACGCGCGCCTGGACCTGGGCATGGTGGGCGATGTGGCGGCCACCATCGAGGCCTTGCTGCCAAAGCTGAAGGCGAAGCAGGATAAAGCGCATCTCAATGCCTGCGTGGCGCACTATCGCAAGGCGCGCGAGGGGCTGGACGAACTGGCGACGGGCAAGCCCGGCCGCAAGCCGATCCATCCGCAATACCTCGCCAAACTGCTGAGCGAAGCTGCCACGGACGATGCAGTGTTCACGTTCGACGTGGGCACGCCATCGATCTGGGCGGCGCGCTATCTGACCATGAATGGCCGGCGCCGGCTGATCGGTTCGCTGGTGCATGGGTCGATGGCCAATGCGATGCCTCAGGCCATCGGCGCGCAGGCTGCCTATCCGGGCCGACAAGTGATCAGCCTTTCCGGCGACGGTGGCTTCGCCATGCTGATGGGCGATTTCCTCACCCTGGTGCAACAGAAATTGCCGGTGAAGATCGTGGTGTTCAACAACCACACGCTGGGCTTCGTGGCGCTGGAGATGAAGGCGGGCGGCTATCTGGAAACCGGCACCTCGCTGGTCAATCCCGACTTTGCCGCGATGGCTCGTGCCGTCGGCGTGCATGGCATACGCGTGGAAGATCCCGGCGATCTGCCTGCCGCCGTGAAGGACATCCTCGCGCACGATGGCCCGGCCTTGCTCGATGTGGTGACCAACCCGCAGGAGCTCGCCATGCCGCCCAGCATCAAGCTGGAGCAGGCCAAGGGCTTCAGCCTGTGGGCGCTGCGCACGGTCATCAATGGGCGGGGCGACGAATTGATCGAACTGGCCAAGACCAACCTGTTCCGCTGAGCGCAGGCAGCGGGCTCAGCGTCCCTGGTAGCCGCGGTCGCGCCGCACGCGATAGAGCTGGCTGTCGGCGCTGGCCAGCGCGGCGTCCAGCGGCATGTCACCGATGCGTATGGCATACCCCATGGTGAAACGGTTGGGCGCGCTGGCACGCGCCATTTCCAGTCGTCGCACGATGGCCAGCGTTTCCTGTTCGCCGGCGTGCGGCAGCAGCACGACGAATTCATCGCCGCCGGAGCGGATCACGATGTCGTCGGGTCGCACATGCATGGTGAGGAAGTGGCCCATCGCCACCAGCACTTCGTCGCCGCGCTGGTGGCCATGCGTATCGTTGACCGACTTGAAGCCCTCCAGGTCGATCACGATGCAGCCCCAGCGCTCGTTATGGTTCAGCTGTTCGGAGACCTGGCCCAGGTAGCGTCGATTGAACAGGCCGGTCAGCGAATCGCGCACGCTCCATTCGCGCAGCTGGCTTTCATGGCGCATGCGTTCGGTCACATCCAGCGCGTGGCCGAGCACATAGGGTTCCTCGTCCTCGGTATCGAGCGAATTGTGGAACTGCCAGACCAGGTTTCGTCCGTCCTTGGACTTGATCTGCAGCAGGCCATGCGCGACGCCTTCGCTGGTGACGCGGCGCAGATAGGCGTCAAAACTGCCGTGCAACGACGGATCCATCATCTCCTTGAACGGACGTCCCAGCAGCTCGCCGATCGAATACCCCAGCGATTGCGCCGCCGCCGGATTCACCGAAAGAATCGTGCCGTGCAGATCATGCGTGCAGATCAGGCCCAGGCTTTCCTCGAACAGCTTGCGGAAGCGCCGCTCGCTGCGCTGCACCGATTCCACCGCCTGCTTGCGTGCCGTGATGTCCTGGATCGCGCCGATCAGCAGGCAAGGTTTGCCATGCTCGAATTCGACTGCACCCGCGGCGCGAACCCAGATGTGGCGTCCCTTGGCGGTGATCATCGGCAGCTCCAGATCCCAGCCTTTGCCGTCCTCGGCACCTCTGGCCACGGCCTGTTGGATCTGCTCGCGTGCTTCGGGGGCGTAGTAGTGGATCGCTTCGCCGAGCGTGGGGATATGGCCGGCCGGAAGATCGTGGATGGCGCAGGTCTGGTCCGACCAGGTGAGTTGGTGCGTGGCCAGGTCGAGCTGCCAGCCGCCCACGCCGGCCACGCGTCCCGAACGATCGAGGAAGGCCTCGCTTTCATGCAGGCGGCGCTCCATGCGCTTGCGCTCAGACACATCCACCAGCGTGCCATACATCCATAGCGCCTTGCCGTCGTCGGTGCGGCTGATGACGCGGCCGCGCAGCAGGCCCCACAGCCAGTGGCCATGCTTGTGGCGCAGGCGCGCTTCGCTTTCGAACAGCGGACGTTCGCCGCGCAGGTGTTCCTGCAGGCATGCGTCCATCTGCGGCAAGTCGTCGGGATGGGTGAGGCGACGCTGCGCACCCTGGATGATGCCGCCTTCGTCCGCCTGCACGTCGCGCCAGACGCTGGAAGAGAGCAGATCCAGATCCTCCAGCGCATATCCGAGAATGCTGGCCCACTGTTCGTTGAAGCGCATCTCGCCGGTCTGTACGTTCCATTCCCAGGTGCCTGCCTGCGACGCATCGAGGATCGCCGCCAGCCGCGTGCGGTCTTCCACCAGCAGGCGATGCAGCAAGGCTTCGCGGTGCAGCGACTCGCTGCGCTCGAGCGCGGCCTTGCGTTGTTCCAACGCCTCGGCGGCGGCAATCGCCAGCGCCTGCAGGATGGCCGCATGCTCCCCGGACAAGCGCCGGGGCTGGCGATCGATCACGCATAACGCGCCCATGCGCAGGCCATCGTTCAGGGTGATCGGCGCGCCGGCGTAGAAGCGGATATGTGGGGCGCCGGTCACCAGCGGATTGTCGGCAAAGCGCGGATCTTCCGCCGCATCGGGCACGACGAAGGGCTGGTCGCCAAGTATGGTGTACGAACAGAAGGCCACGGCGCGCGAAGTCTCGCGGGTGCCCTCCAACCCCACGTTGGATTTGAACCATTGCCGTTGTTCGTCGACCAGGGTCATCAGCGCGATCGGGGCGCCAGTCAGCAGGGAGGCCGCCTTGGTCAGGGCATCGAACAAGGGCTCCGCTTCGGTATCCAGGACGCCCAGCTCAAGCAGGCGCTCGAGCCGTCGTCCTTCGTCGATGGATAGCGGAGCCGACACTGCCATAGAACCCCCGGGCATTCGTGCGCCAGACTATCCGCCGGTATTTGTGAGCACGCTGTGGTTGCGGTCACAGGGCGTGCCGCGGCCGCGATGAAAGCAGCCCCCACGCCGGGCGCAGGGGCTGCCTGGTGCATCAGCTCTTGAAGAACTCGAGCAGGTCCTTGTTGATCACGTCGTGATGGATGGTGAAGGCGCCATGCGGGTAGCCCGGATAGATCTTCAGCGTGGCGTTCTTGAGCAGCTTGGCCGACAGCAAGGCGGCGTCCTTGTACGGCACGACCTGGTCGTCGTCACCGTGCAGAACCAGGGCGGGCTGGTCGATCTTCTTCAAGTCTTCGGTGAAATTGGTTTCGGAGAAGGCCTTGATGCAGTCGTAGTGGGCCTTGGTGCCGCCCATCATGCCCTGGCGCCACCAGTTGTCGATGATGCCCTGCAGCGGCTTGGCGCCCGGGCGGTTGTAACCGTAGAACGGCCCTGAGGCGACATCCACGTAGAACTGCGCGCGGTTGGCCGCGAGCGCCTCGCGGAAGCCGTCGAACACCTCGATCGGCAGGCCATCGGGGTTGTCCTTGGTCTTGAGCATGATCGGCGGCACGGCGCTGATCAGTACGACCTTGGCGGTGCGTTTCATGCCGTGGTTGGCCACGTAGTGGACCACCTCGCCGCCGCCGGTGGAGTGGCCCACATGGATCGCATCGTGCAGATCCAGTTTCTCGGTCAGCGCGGCCAGGTCGGCCGCGTAGTGGTCCATGTCGTTGCCGTCTTCGGTCTGCGTGGAGCGACCATGGCCGCGACGGTCATGCGCGATGACGCGATAGCCGTGATCGAGGAAGAACAACATCTGTGCATCCCAGTCGTCGGCCGACAGCGGCCAGCCGTGGCTGAAGACAATGGGCTGGCCCTTGCCCCAATCCTTGTAATAGATCTCGACGCCGTCTTTGGTGGTGATCGTACTGCTGCCCATGTGCTTGCACCTGTTGGTTGAGTTGCGCGGGACGGAGACCTGGCGTCGTCGACGCCAGTTGAGGAGTGGAGCGATGGAACGTTGATGGCGAGTGGCAGCCGCGCACGACGACGTGGAAACGTGACCGTCTCCCGTACTCGTTGATCCCTGTGGCTGGCGTGGCATCCGATCCGGGCGCGGGGAACAGCCAACGCCGGGCGGGTTATTGGCTGCGAAACCCAGCGTTGCGAGACAGCGCCGGTCGCACGACACGCCGAAAAAGAGTCCACTTTTGCGAGTGAAGTCGACGTCAAGCCAAACGGGCGTCACGGCTTGCTGCAGCGCGCTTGCTGAGCGGCGGGAATCGCGCCATGCGGGCGACGAAATGGACGAGAAAGGGACCGGTGCAACGGTATCGCCTTTCGACCGAGGTCCCAAGAACGTGCGTTACTCCAAAGAGCAATGGGCAACGATGTTTGCCGAGCTGGACGAGGAACTCAACGGATTGGCCATGCGCGATGCGCCGGAAGAAGACTTGTGGGCTGCCTTCGAGCGGCTGGTCCAGGTGCCGTCATCGTCGATCGACCGTGCGGACAGCCGCTGGTGGTGGGAGCAGGTCTACGCCACGATGGAACGTCACGGGCTTACCGAGCTGAGCCGGCAGGTGTCTGTCGCGCGCTGAGCTTCCTGACGACGCAGCCGCCACGCCTGCGATCCTGCGCGTAGCTGCATCGGCGGCCAGTGAGATGATCTGGCGTTTGCGTCTATCGAGCCCCGGGATGCCCCGGGGCTAGCAGTCGGTGCGGGTCACGCTCGCGTGACTGTGCGTGCTTGCAATGGTGAGCAGCGCGGTGCGCAAGCGGGCGTCTCAACCGGCCGGCTGTGCCGAGGTGGCAACCGGTGCTGCACTGGCGACAGCGGCGTTGGTGGAGATCGGAGCGGCAATCATCGCACCCAGGGTCAGCACGCAGACCAGCATGCAGGCGGCGAACAGGCTGTGCAGCATCAGGTTCTCGAATTTCATGGTCGTACTCCTTCACGGGGTTGGGTGGCTTTCACTGGGTATATGGCAAGCCCCGTGCCAACCGTGGCCATCGCTTGAAACCCGCATTCCCAAGCCATTTCTGCGCACCATCGCGCAACAGCGGCAGTGTCCGCGGACGGTGTCCGGACAAGCCCGGCGGACTGCGGACACGTGCAGCGGACGCGTTGGACGTGGAGACCGCGTGAACGCCGTTCGTTTTGGCGGAGCGATCCATCGAAAATCCTTGTGCTAGCGTGCGCCATCTGTTTGCCGCGGCCGCGCCCATCGGAGATGGACGGCCATCGGCTCTACCGCATCAAGGAATACGCGCTGTGCCGCCGATGGCCCCCCTGATTTCCCGCGAGCTGTTCGACATGCCGCCCACCGTGCAGTGGTTTTCGCATTGCAAGGATGGCCCCTTGCCGCGCGCCTCGGCCGCCGCGGTGCGAGCGTTGATGGCGTCGGAGTTGCGGCCCTGGGAGGTACGCTGGAACGAGGACTTCCTCGACGTGCAGCGTTCGTTGCGCGAGATCGGCGCCACGCTGCTGGGCGTCGATACGCAGGACATCAGCCTGGTCACCTGCACCTCCACCGGCCTGGAAGCGGTGGCCTTGGGTTATGCGTGGCAGGCCGGCGACGAGGTGGTGATTCCCGCCGGCGAGTTCCCCAGCAATCGACTGCCGTGGCTGGCGCTGGCCGGCAAGGGCGTGCGGTGCAGGGAAGTGGAGCTGTGGACAGGCCAGCTCGCCCAGCCTTCCGTGGCGCCGGATGCCAGGATCGAACCGGAACAGCGCTTACTCGATGCGATTACCCCGAGCACGCGCGTGATGGCGGTGTCGTGGGTGCGCTATCAGGATGGCATCCGTCTCGATCTGGAAAAGCTCGGGCGTGGTTGCCGCGCACGCGGCGTGCATCTGGTGGTCGATGGCATCCAGGGCGCGGGCACGGTGGCGACTTCGTTGGAGGACGTCAGTGCGTTTGCCAGCGGCGGGCACAAGGGTCTGCTCGGCATGCAGGGGCAGGGGCTGCTGTGGACCGAGCGCGGCTTCCGTCAACAACTCATACCGCTGGGTACCTGGCTCTCCGCGCCGGATGATTTTTCGCAGAGCGGTGCACAGGCGACCAGCGACGCGCTATGGGCCACCGACGGGCGGCGCCTTGAAGCAGGCAGCCCGTCGATCGTGTCATGCGCCGCGCTGGCGTCGTCCATCCGCCTGCTGGTGGAAAGCGGCGGTGCGGCCAGGCTGCAGGCGCACATCGTGGGCCTGCAGCGCGGCCTGCTGGCCGCCTTGGCGCAGAGTCCGGCGTGGGCTGACGAAGCGCGCCGCTTGGACGAACTCGTCACTGCCGGCAGGTTGGGATCCATCCTGTCGTTCGCTGTTTCGGCGGAACACTGCGAACGCTTCCTTCGCGCCGCCGACGCGCAAGGCATCAGCGCCAGCACACGCGAAGGCTATCTGCGCATAGCCCTGCATGGCTGGCATGACGCAGGCGATATCGACCGCTGCGCCGCGTGGTTGTTGGCGCAGAGCTGACCGCTCACCCGACACAGATGCCCACACGATCGCGGGCATCCGTAGCAGCTGACGATCAGGCGATCGAGCGCACCACGCCGCCATCCACGCGCACCGCCGCGCCATTGGTGGCCGAAGCCTGTTCGGAAGCGAGATAGACCGAGAGGTTGGCCACTTCCTCGACCGTGGCCAGACGCTTGATCAGCGACGACGGGCGATGGGTCTGGATGAAATCGCGCTCCACCTGATCCTGCGAGATGCCTTGATCGTTGGCGATCTTTGCGAAGAAATCGCCGACGCCTTCGGAGCGGGTCGGGCCAGGCAGGATCGCGTTCACCGTCACGCCGGTGCCGGCGAGCGTTTCGGCCAGGCCTCGCGACACGGCCAGCTGCGCCGTCTTGGTGGTGCCGTAGTGGACCATCTCGGCGGGAATCTGCAGGCCCGATTCGCTGGAGATGAACTGGATGCGGCCCCAGCCGCGCTTGGCCATGCCTTGCGCATAGTGGCGCGACAGGCGCACGCCGCTGAGCACGTTCACTTCGAAGAAGCGCGTCCAGTCCTCGTCGGGAATATCGAAGAACGCCTTGGGCTCGAAGATGCCCAGATTGTTGACCAGGATGTCTGCCTCGGGCACCTGCGCGATCAGCTGGCGCGCACCTTCGGCGCTGCCCAGGTCGCCGGCCACGCCGCTGAGCGTGGCCTTCGGCACGCTGCTCTTGATGGCGGCGATGGCCTCGTCCACGCGCGCCTGCGTGCGGCCCGTGACGACCACGTGGGCGCCGGTGCCGGCCAGGCCGGTGGCGATGGCCAGGCCAATGCCGGCGGTGGAACCCGTGACGATGGCCGTGCGGCCGGTGAGGTCGATTTGCATGCGATGGACTCCGGAAGGGGGATGGGAACGTGTGGTCGAGCCGACCTACCCGAGTCAGCTTGAGGCTGTCCGTGTCAATCGCAAGTCCACGCCGGGCCCTGTTCGACGAAGTCGCACATGTTCATCGACGGGGCCGGACGTGTTGGCATCGCGCGCATCCGATCATGCATCACCCCCATCCTTTCGATCCAGCGAGCATCCCCATGAGCGAGACGATTGCCTTCATCGTTCGACTGCCGGCCAGACACGACCACGTACGCGACCTCGAACAGGGTTTGCTCGAGGTGCTCGATGCCATGGCGGGTGAACCGGACTTTGTCACCACCTATCTGCATCAGCCGCCGGACGATCCGGACACCTTCGTGCTGTACGAAGTGTGGGCATGCAGCAGGGAGCATTTCATGCAGCATCACCTGGGCAAGCCGTACCGGCAGGCCTATGAGGCGCAGCTGCCGCAGTGGTTGCGGGCGGAGCGCAGCATCGAATTCCTGGATCTCAAGCGCAGCTATCACGCGGCGCTGGCGGAAGCCGCGTGATCGGTTCGCTATGACAACACAGCTGCCGCCGACACCGCGGCCGGCTATTCGATGGTGAAGCCGACCTTCAACGTCACCTGCCAATAGGCAACCTTGCCCTCATCCACGTGCCCGCGCGTTTCGATCACGTGGAACCAGCGGATATTGCGGATCGTCTTGGAGGCATGCGCGATGGCGGTGCGGATGGCGTCGTCGCAGCTGGTCTTGGAGGAGCCGGTCAGTTCGATGGACTTGTAGACGTGGTCGGACATGCGCGTGGTCTCGGTGGGAGCCTGCCCATACACAGGCGTCCACCCAGTCCATACCCACGCTCGCCAACGAGATGTGAAGAGCGGCGCGGCCGCTCTTGGCTCTCGCCGTGCCTATCGACGCTTGCTCGCGTACGCCACGGCGTCATGCGCGTGCAGACTTTCCTGGTGTTCCAGCCGCACGTGGAAATCGGCGAGACGATCGTCGGCGTCCAGCACGCGCTGGATGCGCCGCGCGGCGTCCTCGCAGAACATCAGGTTGGCGCCGTTGGCGAGCGCAAACGCCTGCTCGTCCTCGCGCTTGACCGCCGTCTGCACCGGCGTGCCCAGCGCCGCTTCCACCTGGTCGATCAGGCTGATCACATCCAGCGGCGCGCCGTGCGCGATCCGTGCGGATACATGCGCCACGCTGCGCTGGGCATGCGGCGTGGCCACGATGCCTTGCTCGCTGCCCAGCCAGGCGAACACGTCGTCATGCTGCAAGGGCTCATGCGCCGGGAAATCCTGCGCGAAATGCTGCTGGATCAACTGGCGCGACAAGGCCGCCGAGGCAGGGCAGGTGGAGGAATAAGTGATGTCGGTGGCCAGGCTCAGCTCGAAACCCTCGTGGCCGAGCGTGGCTTCGAGCGTGACGGGATAGCTGCGCCAGCCGTAGTAATCGCTGCGCAGTGCCTTGCGCGGCAGCAGCTGGTCGAAGCGCAGGCGGATGCGCGCGCGGTCGGCGAGCTCCTGATGCGAATGCAGGAAGGCGCGCAGCAGGCGTTCGAGCGTGAACGGACTGAGCGCCGTGGCGCCCAGGTGTTCGTCGATCAGGAGATACAGGCGCGACATGTGGATGCCGCGTCGGTCGGTGCGCACCAGGTTGACGAAGGCGTCCAGTCGGGCATGCACCTGCTGGATGTCGCCGTCGCCTGCGTCGATGCGCACGGGAGCGTCGATGCCTGCCATGCCGACCCAGTCGAGTGGGCCGCCCAGATAGGGCTGGGTGGCGACGTCGGGCATGCAGGAGGGGGCTTCGGCAATCTGCTTCACGGTGGGGATCCGCGATAAGGGAGAAAACGGGTGTGACGTCAACGCCGCGAGGTGCTGAGGTTCTTGCGCAGCGCGACGACCGCCGCGGCGGCATCGACCTGGCGCATGCCGCCGACCAGCTTGCTGCTGCTCAGCAGCAGTTCGCGGATGCTGTTGGGATCCAGGTTCGGCGAGATCGACAGCAACAACGCAACAATGCCGCTCACGTGAGCGGCAGCCATGGACGAACCGGAGGTGAAATCGTAGCCCCCGTCGGGTTGGGTGGTCAGGATGTCGCTGCCTGGCGCGCTCAACACGCCTGGCGGCGCGGGCGTCGGGCCGCTCACGCGCACCACCAATACCCCGGGCGAGCTGTCGGGAAATCCGCGCGTGCTGCCATCGGGCGGCATGGCGGCGACCACCACGCGCCGTTCCTCCAGCAGTTGCATCAATAGCTTGTTGAGCAGCGGATCGGACGGACCGCCCAAGCTGAGATTGATCACGCGCGCATCGGTGTCGAGGATGGCGGCGAGCGCCTTGGCCAGGGTGAACGAATTGCAGCGCGCGCCGGCTTGCAGCGTGGTGGGATACCAGCATGCCTTGTAGCTGCTGATGGTGGCCTTGGGCGCGATGCCCACGATGCCCACATGGTTGTCGCCGATGGCGCCGATAATGCCGGCGACCTCGGTGCCGTGTGCGTCGCGCATGAACGCGGCATCGTCGCCGTCGACCTCGTTGTTGGTGTCGTGGATGCGGCCCTGCAGATCCGGGTGCGCGGTGTCGATGCCGGTATCGACGATGGCGATCTGGACGTGATCGCCTTGGCTGGTGTTGTGCGCGAGCGCGGCATCGGTCTCGACGAAGCCGCGCTGCAGGTCCGCATACGGATCGTTGTACTTGTGCGCGCCGTCGGTGTTCTGCGCGGAATACACGGTGTAATCCTGCAGCGGCTGGGCCAGCGCCACGCGCTCGTCCTTGGCCAGCGCGGCGAGCAACTCGTCGCGGCTCATGCCTGCGGGCGGTTCGAGCACGATGCAGTAGAGGCTCAGCGCCTTGATCGGCCAGCCGGCCACTTCATGCCAGCCATAATGTTCGCGCATGCTGTCGAGCATCGAAATGGCGCGCTGTCCCTTGCCGTAGGTGGACGGCGGCGCGTAGCCGAGCATGCTGGAGCCCGCGTGGGTCGGCGGCGGCTCCTGCGGGTTGGCGACAGCAAGCACGATGTCGCGCGCGCTGTTCATGCTGGCCACGTGGTCGCTGCCGGAGGCGCCCGGGCGGACCGTCGCGCCCGGCAACGAGGAAGGGCGCGCCGCCGTGCACGCGCCCAACACCGTCATGGCCAGCAGTAGCAGCAGGGCGCGGATCTTCATGGGCAGGTGTTCACGGGCTCGCGGTGGCCGGTTCGGCCAGGCGGATGCCATGCATCGCGCGCAGCTGCTGCAAGGTGTCCTGCGTGGCCGTCGCATGCTCCGGCACCACGGTATACGCACCCACATCATTGGGACCGCCCACCACTTGCAGCTGCAGCGAGTGCAGCAGGCTGTCCCAGTCGGCCAGCTTCATGTTGGCGTCCGGCACCACGTGGATGGCGCCAGGCATCGCCATCGGCGAGGGCTGGCTGAGCGTGCGATACGGTTGCACGGCGTCTTCGGACCACAGTTTCACGCCCAGCACGCCGATGCCCAGCGCCTGTACCAGCACGGCGGCCACCAGTGCACGCGTGAACCAGGTGCCGCTGCGCACGTGCGCGGTGGTTGTCTGGGCCTCGTCGTCGATGCGGCTCAGCAGGCGCTTGAGGCCGACCTCCGGATCGAGCTGTACGTCCGTGGGCAGCGCAAGTGCAAGCCGCAACTGGCTCTGCTGCGCGAATTCCTCGCGGCAGGCCTCACATTGCGCAAGGTGCTCGGTGAGCCAGGCGCTCTGCTCCGGCGGGGCGCTGTCCTGCAGCACCCACGGCATCGCTTCCCAGGCTCGGGAACAGTCCCTGTCGGTATCCTTCGTCAACTTCATGGCACGCTCTCTTTCTGCGTGAGCTGGTCACCAGCCAAGGCTGGCAGTACGTTGCGTAATTTCACTCGGGCGTGGAACAGACGCGCCTTCACCGTGCCCACCGGGCATTGCATGATGGCGGCCACGTCGTCCAGCGTGTGGCCCACCCCATAAACCAGTTCCACCACCACGCGCTGATCGGCGGAAAGACGCTCCATGCCCTTGCTCAGCCAGTCGCGCAGTTCGCGGTCCTCGCCGGGATCGTGCGAGGGCATGCGGTCTTCGGGCATGCCTTCGTCGTCCACCGGTTCGTCGCCGCGCTGGCGCAGCGCCTTCAGGCCGCAGCGGTAGGCGATGCCGATGATCCAGGTGGACACGCGCGACTCGCCTTTGAAGCTGCCGGCCTTCTGCCAGACGATCCAGAAGCAGTCGTTGATGACCTCTTCGATCAGGTCGGCCCGCCGCGTCAGCCGCGACAGGAAGCGGCACAAACGTCCGTGATAACTGCGATAAAGCGTCGCCAGCGCGGCGCGGTCGCCCGCCACCATGCGTTGGAGCAGCAGGCGGTCCGTCTCGTCAGCGTCGATATCGGCGTCTTTCATGGCTGGAACTACCCATGGGGTTACACCACGTAAGTGCCCGATCCGCTCCAAATGGTTGCGTGATCAAAAAGTGAAGGAAATTGTGGCCACCCAAGGCGAGGCGGCCAGGTTTTCCTCGCGCATGCGGTGGTCGACCACCATGCGGTCGAGCTCCACCCGCCACGGTCCCTGGCCCCAGATCAGGCCCACATGCCCGTAGCCATAGGAGTTTACGCGGTCGCCGCCGTGATAGCCGTAACTGCGGTGGCCGTTGGGGTAGGTGAGGTAGTAGGGCACCTGGGCCTGGGCGTAGCCAGCTCCGGCGGAAAACGAGAACTGCCAGGGCAAGGGCCAGTGGAAGCCCACGTCGGCGGCGCCGCGCAGCTTGTGGCTGGTGCTGCCGACGGGCTCGATGGCGGTGACGCCCAGGGTCAGCACGTCGCGGTAGAGCCAGTTGGTGCTGGCTTCCACCCGATTGAAGGTGCCGCCGCCGCGGCTGGGATAGTCGTAGTAGATCAGCCCGGCCTGGAATTGCCAGTCCGGTGTCAGCCGCCAGTAATGGGAGGCCTGCACGAAGGCTTCGGACAACGGCGAGAGGTCCCGTATTTCCCCGCTGGCCGAGGCACCGAAGACCCAGCCCGAGGGCAGGCTCACCGAGCCGGCCGCCTGGAGGATGGCGGTATCGGGCGTAATCGCCAGTCCGCGGTCCACCAGTTGGGAGCTGAGCGCCACGGTGCCGCTCCAGGTCGCGCTCTGCGCCTGCGCCACCGCCCACGGCAGCCCGGCGCCCGTGGCCAGAGCCGCGAGCGCAAGGCGACGATGGACCTGTCGCGGTATCGCCATTTCAGGCACCCATACCCGCACGCCGCGGAAGCTGGCCCGCCGCGGGAAGAGGTGCCTGGCAATCACTGGCTAAAAAATCGACCTGCAACATCGGTCCTTTGAGCGAGCCGCGTCGGCGCCGTCCAAGGTTAGTAGGAGGAAGGCGTTTGTGCACACACCTGACGCGGTGTCCTCAATGGTTCGATTGCAGATAGGAGATCAGGTCGTCGAGCTGCTTGGCATCGTTGAGGCCCGAATACTTCATCTTGGTGCCGGGATTGGCCTGTTTTGCAGGCTGTGACAGGTACCAGTGCAGCTTGTCCTCGGTCCACACCCATTTCGCATTCTTCAGTGCGTCGGAGTAGTTGTAGTCGGAAATGCTGCCCGCGTTGCGGCCCACGATGCCGAACAGGCTCGGTCCCTTTTTGTTCTTGCCTTCCCTGGGGCTGTGGCATTCGGAGCATTCCTGCTTGAACACATCTTTGCCGGCATCGGCATCACCGGCCAGCGCGGGCAAGGCGCCCGCGCCGTAGCACAACATGCCGGTCATCAAGGCGCAGCGCGCCGCTCTTGCAAGCCTTGCTTTGGTCACGTCCAGGCTCCTAGGGGTGTCAGAACGCAAGACTTGCGCTCAAGGTGAAGGCATTAAGGTCTTTCGCATCGGTGATCAGCGCGCCGGGCGGTGCGCCGAAAATATTCGAGCTGGCGCCGTTGAATCGCGTGAAGCGGTACCACGTAGCGGCGAGCTTCAGGTTGGCGATCGAGGTGAACGACTCGTCCTTGCCGAACGGCGTCCAGTACAAGGTGATCATGTTGGCGGTGCTGTCGGGCTTGCCATAGGGCGGATAGCGCGCGGCGTCCTGGCTGCCCGTGCTGATCAGATGCGCCACCTGCAACGCGTAACTCTGCTTGAAGGTGTAGGTCACGCTCAGCGTCTGGTCGCGTGCATTGCCGTTGGGTTTGGCCACGATGCCGTTGACCACCGGCGTGCTGCCATAGTCGCGTTGTTCCAGGATGTTCACGTAGCTGGCCTGGATGATGTTCTCGCGATTGCCCAGGAACTGGTAGGTGAGGTCGTAGCCCAGGTCGGTGATGTCGTCGCTGGGTCCATTGCGCGGCAACGCGCGCTTGGTAGTGAGCGCCACCACGCCGGCGGAGAAGAACTGACGCTTCATGTCCTTCATATAGGCGAAGCGGAAATAGCCGGTATCGCTGATATGGCCCGGATCACTGGCCGGGTTGAAGCCCAGGTGATCCTGCACCGAGGTCGGCATGGTGTTGTAGGTGCCCACTTCGCCGTACCAGTTATTGTTGTACAGGGCATACACGCTGCCGCCGATCACCTTGTTGTAAAGCGAGTGCGCGCTGGACAGGTTGAGCAGGGTGCCGGACACGGCCGGCGGGCCCAGGCCCGAGGCATACGGCAGCGAGGAAATCGGATCGTCGAAGCCCGGGCTGTTGTTGACGCTCACGCCGACGATGGTGTCCTTGCCGGCAACCTTCAGGTCCTTCGCCACGAAGCGCAGGTCCAGATTGCTCAGCTTGGTGTTGTAGTGGTCGTTGCCGGTGTTGTCCGTCTCCACCTTGACGAAGCCGCCCAGGTGATCGCTGATACGGCCCGCGAGATAGACGTCCACTTCGCTGAGCTGGGTGGTGTTGTCGCCGCGCGCGGGCACGTTGTGCGCGCCGGTGATCTGTGCCGCCACCGGAATCTTGGTGCCCTGGCCGTCGGTATCGGTATAGCCGTTGAGCTTGAACCGCATGCCGTACGGCGTAAGCGCCGGGCCGTAGGCGCCGGCGTGGCAATCGGCGCAGGCGTTGCCGGTCTGGCGCGCATAGGCGGGCACGGCATGGGCGCTGTGGCTGGCCAGCATCAGGCATGCGATCAGCAGCGCCCACGGTGCGTACGCGGCCCGTTGCAGGATTCGGGTCAGAGAGGGCGACATGAAAGCTCCTTGTCTCGGGTGGTGCGGCGGCAGGGGCGGGCTGCGACGCTCATCAGCGACGACGCTTGGGCAACATCATGCGCAGCGTCCGGTCACGCAGTACGAAGTGGTGCCACAGCGCGGCGCCCGCGTGCAGCACGATGAAGGCAAGCAGCACCCAGGCCACGTCCTGGTGCCAGGTGGTCAAGGTGTCGGCGAGGTCTTCGTCGCTGGCCACCAGCGCGGGCAGGGTGAGGCCGAGAAAATGCACCGGCTTGCCCTCGGCGCTGCTCAGTGCCCAGCCCAGCAGCGGCTGGACCAGCAGCAGGACGTACAGCGCCACATGGGTCGAACCGGCCGCGAGCCGGAGCAGGGCGGAGGTGTTGCCTTCGGCAGGCAGCTTGCCGACGCGGAAGCGATACGCGACGCGGGCCACGAACAGCAACAGGATGAACAGGCCAAAGTGACGGTGGCCTTCCAGCAGCCACATCCGCGGGCTGCGGCCGTCCACCTGGTCGCGCCACAGGATGAAGGTGGCGGCAACGATCAGGAACAACACCGTCAGCCAATGCATGATGACCAGGGCGCGTGGCCGCGTTGGCAGCTCCTCCGGCAGGCCTGGGTCGACGCTGGGCGTCGCGTCGGCTTGCGCTGCTGGCGGCGTGTCTTTCTGCCATTCCATGTCCAGACCTCGGCATCTCAATCAGGGGCATCCACCTCGCACGCGTCCCTCCGGGAACGACCTGGGGACAGGAAGACGCGTGGAATGAAACTCGCTTTGTGCGGGTATGTGCCGGGCAGGCGCGGAAAGGTTGTCGCGGATCTGACGTCCAGGCGTGACGCAACCTTTGACGATGGGGCCGGCACTCAGTTGCGTGGGTCGTCGTCGACGGCCACCGAGCCACGGCCGAGAACATGGAAATCGAACACGTCCAGTTGCAGAAACATGGCGATCACGGCGGCATGCTCATTGCCCTCGAGCAGGACCGCAACGTGCCCTTTGAAATTCGTCGCGTCTATTACATTTTCGCCACCCAGCACGATGTCCACCGTGGCAAGCACGCGCACCGCCATCTGCACCAGCTCGCCGTGGCCGTGCGCGGTTCGGTCACCTTCCTGCTCGATGACGGCACCGGGCCGGTGGAGGTGGTGCTCAACGATCCGTCGCAGGGCCTGCTGCTCGGCCGCATGGTGTGGCGCGAGCTCTACGACTTCAGCGACGACTGCGTGCTGATGGTGCTGGCCGATCATCTGTATGACCCTGCCGACTACATCACCGACTACGACGAATTCCTGCGCGAGGTGCGCGGTGCGGTGTTCGCCACGGAACTGGTCGCATGCCAAAGCGCCTAGTCCTGATCGGGGCGGGCGAGATGGCGCAGATCGCCTGCGAATACTTCGAGCACGACAGTGACTACGAAGTCGCCGGCTTCAGTGTCGAAAAACAGTATCTGACCGATGCCACGCTGGCCGGCCGGCCGGTGGTGCCTTATGAAGAGCTGGAGACGCATTACCCCGCGGCGGAGTTCGATGCCTTCGTGGCCATTCCGGCCAGCCAGCTCAATCGGCTGCGCACGCGCTTCTACCTCGACGCCAAGCGGCGCGGCTACCGCTTCGCCACCTATGTGAGCTCGCGCGCCTTCGTGTGGCGCAATGCCCAGATCGGCGAGAACAGCTTCATCTTCGAGAACAACGTGATCCAGCCATTCGTGCGCATCGGCAACAACTGCATCCTGTGGAGCGGCAACCACGTGGGTCACCGCACCGTGGTGCACGATCATGTGTTTGTCGCTTCGCATGCCGTGATATCCGGCTTTTGCGAAATCGGCGAGAGCAGCTTCATCGGGGTCAACACCACCTTCAACGACCACATCAAGGTGGCCGCGGACAACGTGATCGGTTCGGGTGCGCTGGTGCATCGCGATACCGAGCAAGGGCGCATCTACGTCGGCTCGCCTGCCAAGGCGGTGCCGGACCGATCCAGTTTCGACGTGAGGCTCTGACGCCCATGGCGGCGTGGCGCAAGCAGGGGCTGGTATTTGATACCGCGCGGCAGGGCGTGGGCGGATGGATGCGCCATTCCGCGCTGACTCCAACGCCGTGGCGGCTGGACGAGGAAACCATCCGTGTCTATGCGGGGTTTCGCGACGATGACGGCGTGAGCCGCATCGGCTATGTCGACGTGAGCGCAAGCGATCCGTCTGAGGTGTTGCGCGTGAGCGCGCAGCCCGCGCTCGACATCGGGCGCGGCGGCTGCTTCGACGACAACGGCATGATCCTTGGCGACATCGTGCAGGCTCCCGGTGGACTGCACATGTTTTACGTGGGCTTTCAGCGCGTGGCGCGGGCGAAGTTCCTGGCCTTCACCGGCCTGGCCGTCTCCACCGATGGTGGCGAGCATTTCGTGCGCGTGCAGGAAACCCCCATCCTCGATCGCGCACCGGGGCGCAGCACGATCGCGGCCGTGCACTCGGCCATGTTTGACGGCGGGGAATGGCGCCTGTGGTATGCCGTGGGTGACGACTGGGAAGTCATCGACGGGCGTCCATTTCCCCGCTACCACATTCGTTGCGTGAGCACCGGCGACCTCTCGCGCATACCGGGCGAGGACCACGTCTGCCTGCAGCCTCGCGGCAGCGAGTACCGCATCGGGCGGCCGCGCGTGTATCGCGTGAACGGCCGCTACGCGATGTATTTCACCCGCGGCAACGTCGGCGGCGACTATTTCCCGGGCCTGGCCTTCAGTGACGACGGCATCCATTGGGAACGCCGCGACGAGGCGCTCGGCATCGCCTTGTCCGAGCGCGGCTGGGACTCGCGGACCCTGTGCTACCCGGCGCTGATCGAACGCGGCGACGACGTCTTGATGTTCTACAACGGGAACGACATGGGCCTGGATGGTTTCGGCGTGGCGGTGTCGCACCAGCCCATGGCGGGGATCGCGCATGTTTAGCCTGCGCCCCTATCGCGCCCAGGACGCCGCCGCGTGGGACGCCGTGGTGGGCCGCTCGCGCAACGGCAACTTTCTGCATCGACGCGGCTACATGGATTATCACGCCGATCGCTTCATCGACAGTTCGCTGGTGGTGGAGCGCGGCAGCGAAATCGTGGCCGTGTTTCCGGCCAGTCGTCGCGACAACGTGGTCACCAGCCACGGCGGCCTGACCTATGCCGGCCTGATCACCACCCACGAGCTGCGCGCCGATTCCACCTTGTCGGTGTTCGAGATGCTGGGTGAGCACTACCGCCAGGCCGCGGTGGATCGCCTGATCTACAAGGCTGTGCCGCATATCTTCCATGCGTATCCGTCGGAAGAGGACCTCTACGCCTTGCAGCGTGTTGGCGCCAGCCTGAAGCGGCGCGACATCTCCTCGGTGGTGCCGCTGCAGCACGCCGTGGGGTTCTCCGAAGCGCGCCGCCGGGCGATCCGGCGGGCGCGCGCGATGGGCGTGGAAGTTCGTCGCAGTGACGATCTCGCCGGCTATCACGCGCTGTTGGGCGAGGTGCTGCGCCGGCACGAAGCCGTGCCCACGCACAGCCTGTCCGAGCTTGAACTGCTGTGCTCGCGGTTCCCGGGACAGATCGCCTTGCACGAAGCGCGGCAAGGCGACGTGCTGCTGGCCGGCGCCCTGGTCTACGACTTTGGCCGCACCGTGCATACGCAATACCTCGCCGCGTCGGAGGAGGGCAGGCGCGTGGATGCGCTCAGCCTGCTGCTCGGCAGCCTGGTCACCGAGGCTTATGCGGACCGCAGCTATCTGAGTTTCGGGATCTCCACCGAACACGAGGGCACGGTGCTCAACAGCGGCCTGATCGCGCAGAAGGAATCGTTCGGCGCACGCGGCGTGGTGCACGATATCTACGAGTGGGAACTGTGATGGACGTGCCCTTCCTTTCGTTGCGCGAAGTCAACGCCCGTTACGCGGACGAGCTGAAGGCGGCGGCGTCGCGCGTGATCGATTCGGGCTGGTACGTGATGGGCGAGGAGCTCGCCGCGTTCGAGCGCGAGTTTGCGGCCTACTGCGGCGTGGCCCATGCCGTGGGCGTGGGCAATGGCCTGGATGCCTTGTCGCTGATCCTGCGCGGCTACAAGGAACTCGGCGCGCTGCGCGACGGCGACGAGGTGATCGTTCCCGCCAATACCTTCATCGCCACCTTGCTCGCGATCACCGCCAATCAGCTGGTGCCGGTGCTGGTGGAACCGGATCCGGCAAGCTTCAACCTCGATCCGCAACGCGTTGAGGCGGCGCTGGGTCCGCGCACGCGCGCCATCATGCCCGTGCACCTGTACGGCCAGCTGGCGGATATGGCTGCACTATCGGAGCTGGCCAATCGACATGGCCTGCTGCTGATCGAGGACGCCGCCCAGGCGCATGGCGCGAGCAGCGCAGGCCGGCGCGCCGGCGCGTTCGGCGATGCGGCCGGCTTCAGCTTCTTCCCGGCCAAGAACCTGGGTGCGCTGGGCGATGGCGGCGCCATCGTCACCGACAACGACGAGCTCGCCGCGCGCGTGAAGGCCCTGCGCAACTACGGCTCGGAAGTGAAATACCAGCACCTGTACCTGGGCGCCAATTCGCGGCTGGATGAAATCCAGGCCGCCATGCTGCGGGTGAAGCTGGCCTATCTGGATGAAGAAGTGGCGATCCGCCGACAAGTGGCCAGTCGCTATCTCGCCGGGATCCGACATCGGCACATCGTGTTGCCGCGCGTCGAGAGCGCGGAGCGGCACGCGTGGCACTTGTTCGTGGTTCGCTGCGACCAGCGCGACGCCTTGCGGCGACATCTGGAAAGCCATGGCGTGCACAGCCAGGTGCATTATCCGGTGCCGCCGCATCGGCAGGCAGCGTACCCGGCGCTGCATGAGCTGCGCCTGCCCATCACCGAGCAACTGCACGATGAAGTGCTGAGCCTGCCGATGGGGCCGACCATGAACGACGCGTCGATCGAGCGGGTGATCGCCGCCTGCAACACGTTCGAGCGTGCGCCATGAACATCCTGCGCGCCGGCTTCTATGCCTCCTTCGCCACCGCGGCAAAACTGCTCGCGGGCCTGGTGATACTCAAGCTGGTGGCGTGGATGGCCGGGCCCGAGGGCGTGGGGCGGCTGGGTCAGTTCATGAGCCTGATGTCCATGCTGGCGGTGCTGGCGGGCGGCGGGATCAGTGCGGGCGTGGTCAAGTACGTGGCCGAATATCGCGACCATCCCGAACGGCTGTCGCGCTTGCTGTCGGCGGCGCTGTGGTATGCGCTGTGCGCGTCCTGCCTGATCGGGTGCCTGGGCCTGCTGCTCAGCCGGCAGCTGGCGGTGTGGCTGCTTGGCGATATCCGCTACCAGGGGCTGATCGCCGTGCTGGCGGCGGCGCAGCTGGGCATTGCACTGGTCAACTACATCCTTGCCGTGATCAACGGCTTCATGGACGTCAAGCGCCTGGCCTTTGTGCAGGTGCTCGGTTCGCTGCTCAGCATCGTGGTGGCCTTGCTGCTGGCGCGCTGGCTGCAGCTCTACGGAGCGTTGCTGGCGCTGGTGATCGGCCAGCTGCTGGTGCTCGCCGTGAGTCTGCCGGCCTGGTGGCGCAGCCCGTATTTCCACCGCGGCATGTTGCGCATCCGCTTCGATCGCGACATGACGCTGAGGCTGGCCACCTTCTCGGTGATGACGCTGACCTCGGCGCTGGTGCCGCCGCTGGTCAATATCGCCGTGCGCGATCATCTGGCCGCGCAGTTCGGCTGGGGGCAGGTGGGCTACTGGCAGGCGGTGAGCAAGGTGTCGGACGCCTACCTGCTGTTCCTCACCACTGCCATCAATGTCTATTACCTGCCCAAGCTCGCCTCGACCCACGAACGCGCGCCGCTGCTGGCGGAATTGCGGCTCGCCTATCGCTACATCATGCCGGTCGTGCTGCTGCTGGCGGTGGGCGTCTATGTCTGCCGCAGCTGGGTGACGGCGCTGCTGTTCAGTGCGGACTTCTCCGCCGCCAACAGCCTGTACGCGCCGCAGCTGGTCGGCGACGTGGTGAAGATCGCCTCGTTCGTACTCTCCTACGTGATGCTCGCCAAAGCCATGACGCGGCTGTTCGTGGCCTCCGAATTCGCGTTTGCGATCAGCTACGTGGTGCTGGTGTACCTGTTCACCGCGCGCTTCGGGCTGGTCGGGGCGATGTACGCCTTCACGGTGAACTACGCGCTGTACCTGGTCTTCAACGTGATCGTGGTTCGCCGCTATCTGAGGGAGCTATGACGATGAATGACGCCAAGTCGACGGGGGCGCGGATCCCGCTGGTCTCCATCCTGGTGCCCGCGTTCAACCACGAGCGCTTCGTGGAACGCTGCCTGGACAGCGTGCTGGAAGATCCGTATCCGTGCAAAGAGATCGTGATCATCGATGACGGTTCCACCGACGACACGGGCCGACGCATCGCCGCCTGGATCGCCAGGCATGGCAACGAGGTGCCGGTGGAGTACGTGCGCCGCGCCAACAAGGGCGTGGCGGCCACGCTCAACGAGCTGGCGGCGCGGGCGCGTGGGGAATTCCTGCGACTGGGCGCCAGCGACGATTACCTGCTGCCAGGCGGGCTCGATGCGCAGGTCGACTACCTGCTGGCGCATCCCGACAAGTGGGCGGTGATCGGCGATTCGGAAGTGGTGGACCAGGACGGCCATCGCCTGTACGACAGCGGCATGCGCGACCTGCACCATGCGGACAAGGCGCTGTATCGCAGTGCCGAGGGCATCCGCCGCGCGGTGATCACGCAATGGGCCGTCGGCGGGCCGGTGACCCTGGTGCGTCGCCGTGCGCTGGAAACCGTGGCCGGCTGGAGCGAGACGCTGCGCATCGACGACTGGGATTTCTTCCTGCGCCTGGCCGCGCACGATGCGATCGGCTTCATCGATTGCAATGTGTGCGCCTACCGCATCCACGGCGGCAACCTCAGCCGCACGCGCGACGTGCGTACGCGCATCCACAACCTGATGGAGGCGCGCGACGTGGCGATCCGCCGCTCGGCGATGTTCGAGGAGCCGTACCGCACCCTGCTGCTGGCGCAGTCGCATCACATGGGCGCCAAGATCGCCTTCCTCGAGCGGCGGGTGTGGGCCGTGGGCTTGCACATGGCGGGCTACGCCTTGCTGATGCTGAGGTCGCGCACGCGCAGCCGCTGGCCGCACCACCAGTTGGAGCGCGCATGAAACAGCTGCTGCGCCTGCCGGCGTTCTACCTGAGCATGCCGCTGCTGCTGACCTGCGGCCTGACCCTGCTCAGCTACGATCTGCCGCCGGACTATCTGCAGGGCATCCTGCTGCTGGCGGTGATGGCCATCGCCATCTTCGCGTTCGATGCGGTGGCCGGCATACGCCTGCCGCGCAGCACCGTGTTCCGCCATCGTGATTATGTCGGCACCCGCGACGCCCTGATCGCGCTGCTGTTTGCCGGCCTGATCGTGGTGTTCTGTCTGCTCGATCTCACCTTGTTCCCGATCCCGCTGTTCTCCACGCCCTCGTCCTACGCCAACATGGAGGGCGGCCGCGACCATATCCGCCACGTGTCGGACATGTGCTGGGTGCTGCCGCCAATCGGCCTGCTGTGTGCACGCAGCAAGTGGCTGCGCGTGGCGCTGGTGGTGGCGGGTTTGCTGTTTCCGGTGCTGGTGATCGATCGCAATCGCATCTTTGCCGCGCTGTTCGCGATGGCCCTGGTGATCCTGTTCCGTCGCGACGATGCGCGTCCGTTGCCCTGGAAGACCGTGGCGGTGTTGGCGGTGGGCGGGGCGGTGGTGTTTTCGGTGCTGGGCATCCTGCGTTCGGGCACGCTCGACTACGTGACGCTGCCCTTCAGCGACCTGTACAAGGCCTCGCCACAAGGCGTGAAGTGGTTGTTGCTGTACGCCAGCGCGGGGCCGTACAACTTCGGCTCCATCCTCGCCAAGCACTACACGGACAGCCATTTCCTGATCAACCAGCTGGTGCCGATGTCCGGCTCGATCGCCACGGCCGGCACGGGCATACCGCTGGATGCCGCGAACATCAATGTCGGTACGGAGTTCTTTCCGTTCCTGATGGCGTTCGGCCCCGTCGGCGCGGTAGGTTCGATCATCGCGCTGTATGCGCTGCTGCTGTGGAGCGTGCGCCGGCTGCAGCCCACCGTACCGCTGTTCGGCTGGCTGATCTTTCTGCGTGTGTCCTATACCTGCCTGATGGCGCCGTTCGCGCCGCAGGCGTTCACCTGGACCAATGCCGGTTTCATTGTGCTGTGCCTGCTGATGCAGCTGATCGCCGCGCTGTTGCCGAACCGTCGGCAGGGCCGCCCCCAACACCCCTATGCCCACGCGCTGTCGAGCGTGGTCCCGCCCTCTCTTCCATGAGTCACGCCACCATGCAAAACGATGAAGTCTACGTATTGGATCTCTGGCACATCCTGGCGCGCGAGTGGGCGTGGTTCCTGGCCGGCCTGCTGGTGGTGCTGCTGGCGGTGTTTGCCTATACGCACACGGCTCGGCGGCAGTGGGAAGCCACGGCGTTCATCCAGATCGGGCAGGTGCCGGCGCTGCAAGGCACCGATCCCAAGGTGGAACCGCTGGCGCGCGTGCTTGAACGCCTTCAGCTGGTGCCGTTCCAGAATCATGTGCTGGCCAATCTCGGCATCAAGGACGATGCGCCGGAAGCGAAGCTGTATCGCAAGAGCGTGAAACTCGATCCCTTGCCCTATGCGGGACCCCTGGTGAAGTTCAGCGTGCGCGGCTGGTCGCCGGAGCAGGCACGCCAGTTCGCCGAGGCCACCGTGGCGGAGCTGCAGGTGGTGCACCAGGCCTTGATGGCCAAGCCGCTGGCGCTGACCCAGGCGCGCCTGGAACAGGTGACGGCGGACTTGAAGGCGGCTGAGGCCGAACGCAGCCAGCTGTTGCAGGCGGCCACGCCGGTCGGTACCCGTGACAAGGACGCGCAGGGCGCGGGCGTCGCCTCGATGCTGTTGACGGCCACCGATGCGCAGATCCGCGAGCTGCGCCAGACCCAGGGCGAGCTCAACGTTCGCCTGGCCCATAACTTCACCTACCAGACCTCGTTGATGTGGCCGGTCTATGTGCCACAGGGGCCGGCGTCTCCGAATCTCGCACTGATCTGGGGCATGGGCGTGCTGTTTGGCCTGTCGCTGGGCGCATTGGCTGCGATTGTGCGCAATGCGCTGCGTCGCGCGCATGTCGCCACCGTCTCATTCAACCAAACGCACGCCTGAGGGCACCTACAACGGACCGCATGCGCGGCCGCATCGATCAACCTGTAAATACTGTTGGAATCAGCCATGGAACAAGCGAGCCGGCGCCCCTTGGAGGCCACCTTGAACGAGGCGCAGCTGCTGGACACGCAGCGCGCCTTCGACAGCGTGGCTGCCGACTATGACGGGCCGCGCGGCAACAATGAGCTGATCCAGCGCATGCGCGTCACGCTGTGGAACACCGTCAGCCGCGAAGTGCCCGCCAACGGCCAACTGCTCGACATCGGCTGCGGCACCGGCATCGATGCGCTCGAATTCGCCGGCCGCGGATACCAGGTGGTGGCCACCGACTGGTCGCCGGCGATGGTGGGCCGCACGCGTTCGCGCGCCGCCGTGGCGGGCCTGGAATCGCATGTCGAGGCCAGGCATCTTGGCGTGCAGCAGCTGGACCAGCTGCAGGAGGAGTTCGACGGCATCTACTCCAATTTCGGTCCGCTCAATTGCGCGCCCGACCTGCACGCGGTGGCCGAACAGTGCGCCCGGCTGCTCAAGCCCGGCGGGAAACTGATCTTCTCGGTGATCGGCCGCATCTGCCCGTGGGAAATGGGGCACTACGCCATGCGTGGACGCTTCCGCCGGGCCAGTGTGCGCGGTACGCGCGGGCCTGCCGCGGTGGGCATGAACAAGCATACGATCTGGACCTACTACTACCTGCCGCGCGAGTTCTATCGGGCGTTCGCCGATCTGTTCACGCTGGACGACTATCGCGCGCTCAGCCTGTTCATGCCGCCGCCCTACCTGGTGGACTACTACCGCCGCCGCAAGCCCTGGTACGAAAAGCTGGGCCGTCTGGACGATCGCCTCGGTGCGCTGCCCTTGCTGCGCGACATGGGCGATCACTTCCTCATCGTGATGCGCAAGCGCTGACGCCA
Source organism: Dyella japonica DSM 16301 (assembly GCF_001010355.1). GTDB lineage: Bacteria > Pseudomonadota > Gammaproteobacteria > Xanthomonadales > Rhodanobacteraceae > Dyella > Dyella japonica. The sequence continues at coordinate 40,012 of NZ_JPLA01000041.1, forward strand.
TGGACGCCTGGTTCGCCCGAACCCATGCCAGTCTCTGCGGAGCGGCATGCGTCGTGCCCGAAGGCATCACGCGGGAGCCACTGCGGATACGCGGCAGCCGCATCGATGCCTCGGTGCCGGCCTGGGCGCACCGCATCGACCTGCGCGATCACCTGATCTTTCCCGGCCTGATCAATGCGCACGAACACCTGCAGGTGAATGCGGTGCCGCCGCTGGCGGGCACGCAGGTGTTTCCCAACAGCTATGCGTGGATCGAGGCGTTCCAGTCGCACTTCAGCGATGCGGCGGTGTTGGCGGCCTTGCGCGTGCCCAAGGCATTGCGCCTGCGTCACGGCGCACTGAAGAACCTGCTGGCCGGCACCACCTGCGTGGCGCACCACGATCCCTGGCACGAGGCGCTGGACGCCGCGGATTTTCCGGTGGCGCTGCTGCGCGACTACGGCTGGAGCTACGCACTGGGCTGGAGCTCGTATGGTCCGCCGGTGCAGCAGAGCTTCGCGCAGACGCCGGTAGACCGGCCCTGGATGATCCACCTTGCCGAAGGCAGCGATGCCACGGCGCAGGCCGAACTGGCCGAGCTGGACGAGCTGGGCTGCCTGGCCGCGCACAGCGTGCTGGTGCACGGCGTGGGCATGCGCGAGCAGGATATCGATCGGGTGATCGAACGCGGCGCCGGCGTGGTGTGGTGTCCCACCAGCAATCAACGTCTGCTCGGCTGCACGCTGGATCCGCGCCGGCTGGCCGAGGCAGGGCGTCTGGCGTTGGGCACCGATTCGCGGCTCAGCGGTTCGCGCGACCTGCTGGAAGAACTGCGCGCTGCATCGACGCACGGCGAGTTGACTTCGCAACAGCTGCTGGGGCTGGTGTCCACCGATGCATCGCGACTGCTGCGCCTGCCATGGCACGGCAGCCTGCAGGCCGGCGCGCATGCCGACCTGCTGATCGTGGAAGACCGCGGCGGCGATCCGCAGGCTGCGCTGCTGGCGCTGGAGCGCAGCGACATCCGTGCGGTGGTGCGCGACGGGCGGCCGCGCATCGCCGATACCGACTTTGCCGACTGGTTTGCGGTGGCGGGCGTGGAGACGGTGTCGGTGCTGCTGGATGGCCGCCCGAAGTTGCTGGCCAAGGCGCTGGCCGATCCTGAGCTGCTGGCGCTGGAGCCGGGGCTCGAACTTGCCACGGTGCGCCACGCGCCGATCAACGTTCTGACCGTCGAGGCGCGCTGCTGATGTTGCACCACACTCCCATCCTCGATCCGTCCGACGCCTACGCGCTATGGGCGCCCAGCTATCCGGCACGCGCGCACAACCCGGTGATGCTCGCCGAGGAGCGCGCCATGCTCAGCCTGCTGCCGCAGGATTTCAGTGGGCGTAACGTGCTCGATGCCGGCTGCGGCACCGGACGCTATATGCGGCATGCGGTGCAACGCGGCGCTGCGCGCGTGGTCGGCGTGGACCTGTCGCCCGATATGCTGATGCGTGCGCACGACGAACTGGGCAACGTGCGTCGACGCGCCTCGATCGAACTGATGCAGGGCAGCCTGGACCGAATGCCGGTCACCGACGCCTGGGCCGACCTGACCATCTGCGGGCTGGCCGTGGGGCATGTCGAGCAACTGGAGCCGGTGCTGGCCGAACTGTGCCGCGTCACCCAGCCGGGCGGCATGGTCTTGTGCAGCGACGTGCATCCGATTGGCCACGCGCTGGGCTGGTTGCGCGATTTCAAGGCCGACGGCCGCCGCTATGCCGTACGCCACACGGCGCATCTGTACAGCCACTGGCATGTCGCCTGCGCGCGGCTGGGGCTGGATATCGGCTGCGTGCTCGAACCCATGCTCGATCCCACCGATATCCCGCCGGGTGCGCATTTCGACCGCGCGGCGCTCGAGGTGCCGGTCGCCCTTATTTTCCAGTTGTGGCGCAAGCCATGATCAACGCAACGACTCGTCCGCCCATGAACCACGCGCCGCACACGCTGTTGATCAACCCGACCATCACGTCGCCTTCCAGCGCGCGGTTTCCGTTGTCGTTGCTGCATTTGTCGAGTTCGCTCGACCGTGCGGGCAGCAGTCGCATCATCGATGGCAACGTGGAGCGCGACTTCGTCCAGCAGACCCTGCACGCGCTCGATGAAGGCCAATGCACGGCGGTCGGCATCAGCGTGATGGGCGGTCCGCAGATCGAGCCCGCCATCGCGGTTTCGCGCGCGATCCGCGATCATCGACCCGACGTACCGATCGTGTGGGGCGGCTATTTTCCCACGCTCTACACCGAGACCGCGCTGCGGGCGCCGTACGTGGATTACGCCATACGCGGGCAGGGCGAGGACAGCCTGCCGGAACTGGTCGCCGCCTTGCATGCGGGCGACGCGGACAAGCTCTCGACGATCAACGGCCTGTCGTGGCTGAAGGACGGCGAGTTGGTGAACAACGCGAGTCGTCCGTTCTCGCGCAACGGACCGCCGACGGTGCTGCCTTACGACAAGCTCGGCGATCCGAGACGCTATCTGGCGCGCACGTTCCTCGGTCGTCGCACCGCCGCGCATCAGGCCTCGGTAGGTTGCCGGTTTCGCTGCACGTTCTGCGGCGTGGCGGCGATGTTCGGCGGCGCCACCGCGCTGCCGCCACTGGCGCGCCTGGAACGCGACCTCAAATATCTGAAGTACGAGCTGGGCGCCGATTCCATCCAGTACTTCGACCACAACTTCTTCGACCGCGAGCAGGACATGTTTCCGCTGCTGGAAATCATGGCGCGCTATGAGCTGCCGTGGTGGTGCTATGCGCGCGCCGATGCCTTGCTCAATCTGTCCGACAGCACCTGGAAGCTGGTACGCAAGAGTCGCCTGCGCATGGCCTATATCGGTGCGGAGTCGGCCAGCCCGGCCATGCTCAAGGAAATCCGCAAGGGCACGCGGCCGGACCAGACGCTGGCGGTGGCCGAGCTGTGCCGGCGCCACGGGGTGATCCCGGAATTGTCTTTCATGGTGGCGCCGCCGGAGAATTCGGAAGAGGAAACCGAACACACCTTCGAGTTCATCCGCGAACTCAAGCGCGTCAATCCGCAATCGGAAATCATCGTCTACGTCTACACGCCGCTGCCGGAAAGCAGCAAGCATGAGAAGGATCGCGGCAAGCGCGCCTCCACGCCGCTGCTCGATCGCCATGGCGAGCCGCTGGTGTTTCCCGCGACACCGGAGGAGTGGACGCAAAAGCAGTGGGTGGACTACGCCTGCCATGCGGATGCGCCGTGGGTGAGCGACAAGCTGCGTCAGCGCATCCATGATTTTGTCACCGTGCTGCGTTGCCGCTATCCGACCGTGCAGGACCTGCGTTCACCGACCTGGGCCAAGCGCACGCTGTCCGCGGCGGCCTCGTGGCGCTACCGGATGCGTCGCTACGACCGGCCGTGGGAGCTGAATCTGGCCAACCGCCTGGTGCGCCTGCGCATGCCTCAAGTGTCGGGGCTCTGACCCGTGCCCTTGCATGTCGCGCAGATCAACTTCTTTCCTGCACCGGTGGACCTTATGCCGGCCGACATCCTCCAAGCCTGGCCGTCGCTGGTGGACATTGCCGAGATCGCCGCGAGTGCAGGCACGCGGGTCAGCGTGGTTCAGCTGGCGGCGCACGCGCAGAGTTTTCAGCGCCATGGCGTCGACTATCACTTCGTCGCCGGCCACAACGGGAACGCTGCCGATCGCATCAGGCGCATCGCGCAGTTGCTTGGCGAACTGAAGGTCGACGTGGTGCATGTGCACAGCCTGGGCGCGGCCGGCGATGCATACGCCTTGTCGCGCGAGCTGCCACAGCTGCCGATCCTGTTGCAGGATCACGCCGATCGCATGCCGCCGCGCTGGCGTCGGCTGCGCTGGCGGCGCTGGTATGCCGCCGCGGCGGGCGTCGCCTTCACCGCGCCGGAACTCGCGCGCCCCTATGTGACGGCCGGGCTGTTGAGCTCGTCGCAGCGCTTGTTCGTGATACCCGAGTCCACCAGCCGCTTCACACCGGGCAGTCGTGCCCAGGCGCGAACCGAGACAGGTCTGCACGGTGATCCCTGCGTGGTGTGGGTCGGGCATCTGCAGACGGGCAAGGATCCCTTGACGGTGCTCGATGGCATCGCCGCGGCATCGACCCGGCTGCCTGGCCTGCAGCTGTGGTGCGCGTTCGGCAGTGCGCCATTGCTGGCGCAGGTGCAGCGGCGCATCGATGGCGACGCACGCCTGTCGGGGCGCGTGCACCTGCTGGGCAAAGTGCCTCACGAGCAGGTGCAGTCGTTGATGCGCGCTGCCGATATCTACGTCTCGGGCAGCCATGCGGAAAGCTGCGGTTACGCCGTGCTGGAGGCCCTGGCCTGCGGCGCGACGCCGGTAGTGACCAACATCCCTTCGTTTCGCGCCCTGGTGGGCGAGGTGGGCGAGCTATGGCCGCGTGGCGACGCCAAGGCCTTGACCAGCGCCTTGTTGCGCAGCGCCACGCTGCGTCCATCGCCCGCCGAAGTGCGCCGTCATTTCGACCAGAGTCTGTCACTGCAGGCGGTGGGTCGCCGCTGGGCCGATGCGTATGCGCAGCTGCATGCGGGGCGACGCGGAGGCGCGGCATGAAACTGGCGCTGGTGGTTCCCGGTGGCGTCGATCGCAGCGGCGAGTTCCGCGTGATCCCGGTGCTGCTGGCCTTGATTCGCAGGCTGGCCTGCGAGCATGAGGTGCATGTGTTCGCCTTGCGGCAGGAAGCGTCGGCCGACTGCTGGCATCTGGCTGGTGCGCATATCCACAATATCGGCGACGGCTGGTCGCGCCTGCGCGCGATCCAGGCCATACGCAACGAGCATCGCCGCGCGCCGTTCGACCTGGTGCAGGCGATTTTCTCCGGTTCATGCAGTTTCGTGGCGGTGGCCGCGGCGCTGTTGCTGCGCCTGCCCAGTTTCGTGCACATCGCCGGTGGCGAGCTGGTGGCCTTGCACGACATCGGCTATGGCGGCCGCCAGCGCTTGAAAGGGCGCATACGCGAGGCGCTGGTGCTGCGCAGTGCGGATGCCGTGACGGCGGCGAGCGTGCCCATCATCGACTCGCTGCAGGCGCTGGGCCTGAGCGCCCGCCGCGTACCGCTGGGCGTCGATCTGCGCGCCTGGCCGCCGTTGCCGCCGCGCTGCCGCCGCACCGGTCGCGCGCGCCTGATCCATGTGGCAAGCCTCAATCGCGTCAAGGACCAATCGACCCTGTTGCGGGCGCTGACCGTGCTGGCCGAATCAGGTGTGGACTTCCAGATGGATATCGTGGGCGTGGATACGCTCGATGGCGAGATCCAGCGTCTGGCCCGCGAACTGCGGCTCAACGGCCATGTGCACTTCCACGGCTTCAAGACGCAGCGCGAGTTGCGGCCGATGATGGAAGCGGCCGACGTGCTGGTGATGTCCTCGCGTCATGAGGCCGGCCCGCTGGTCTTGCTGGAAGCGGCGGTGATGGGTTTGCCTACCGTCGGCACCGCCGTGGGTCATTTGGCGGAATGGTCGCCGAGCGCCGCACTGGCCGTGCCGGTGGGCGACTGGAAGGCGCTGGCCGAATCGATCCGGCAGGTATTGGCCGACGACGAGCTGCGCCTGCGATTGGCGGTAGCCGCGCAGCGCCGTGCCATCACCGAAGACGCGGACTACACCGCCCGCGCGTTCGAGGCGCTCTACCTGCAGGTGCTGACGGCCGGTTCCGGGCGCTGAGCCCACGTGGTGGTGGTCTGCGCCAGCGCGGCGCGCACCACGTACATGGTGTCCATGCGCGGCACCGATCGGGTCAGCAGGGTGACGATGCGGCTGAGCTGGCGCGACTTCACCCATGGCGAGCCCTGCAGCCACAGCTGGGTGCGGATCATGTCGTCGCGCTCCTGCTTCGCCTCCTTGGAGGGGCGGATGCGGTTGAACATATAGTGGCCTGCTTCGCGCAGCGAGCGCACCCATTCCAGACCCGGCCATGCATGCAGCCACAGTTCCGAGCACGACACCTGGGTCAGCGTGTGGTGGCGCGAGACGCTGCGCAGCAGGGCATGGCAGTCGAACTCCAATTCATAGAGCAGGGCAGCGGGCACCGCGCCCTGGTAGTAGCGCGAGACCAGCTGCAGCGGCGGCAGGGCCCACCATGGCGCGTCGCCGTTGTCGTGATCCCACAGGACATGCCAGTCGTTGCGCAGCATGCGCGAGGCCAGCAGCGAGATGTCGTTGAGATGGATCAGGCGCAGCGTACGACTGCAGATATTGCCGGCGGCATGCAGCAACAGATGGCACATCAACGCGCCCAGCGAGGGATAGGGCTGGATGCCCGGCACCGGGTGGCGTGGATAGATGCGATCGGTGATGTCGACCGTCGCCACCGGCATGCGTTCCTGGATCCGCGTATGCAGCTCGATATTGATCGGCGTGTCGCGATGCTCGCCCAGTCCTACCGTCGGCTGACCGTTGACCGGTTTGTAGACGCGGTGCTTCCAGCAGGCATACGACTGCAGGTAACCCAGCGCCTCCAGCAGAGCACCGGCGCGATCGGCATCGGTGTCGCTCACCAGCAGATCGATATCTGCCATCGGCCGTTCGCCCGGTGAGTAGACCCCAAGCGCATGCAAGGCCGAGCCCTTCAGCGCGACCAGCGCGATGCCCGCGTCTCGCGCAGCGGCATCGATCCGTTTGAGCAAGGCAGCGATGCGTTGATGGCGTAGCGCCACGTGTTCGTATTGGCTCTCGGTGAAACGGGTCCATCCCGGGTTCTGCCAGCGTGGCTGGATCGAGAACAGCGGCGCCACGCCGTGCGCAGCGGCTACCGCGGTGGCCAGCTGCCATTCGAGTTCGGTCCAGCCCGGCGTTTCGCCGCTGGGGTGGGCCAGCTCCGCAGCCAGCTTCTCGGTGGTGTGCTGCAGACCGGATTTGATGATGTCCAGCGGTGGCATCGAGGCGGACATGGCGGAGGCATCACACATGACAGGTCGTTCGCGGCCGCAGCGTGATCTCCGCGGCGCCGGTGCGGTGCACCGCCTCGGTGGCGACCAATGCGTCCCAGCGCGCGTCGAGCGCATGCGCTGCGGTGCGATGACGATCGGCCTGGCCCACCACTTTCCATTGCTGCACGATCACCTGTTCGTGCAGCAGGTCGCGCACGTGCCGGTAGAATTCCGAGTCATAGGCGCCCTGGAACATCATGGCGAGATCGTCGCTGTCCTGCCAATGCGTCTTCTCGCCGAGCTGCGCCTTCACCTGTTCGTAGAAGCGCGTGCCGGGCAGGGGATAGGACACGCTTACGCCGATGTCGTCGGGCGCGGCGCGGGTGATCAGATCGCGCGTCGCCATCAGATCCTCGAGCTGCTCGCCGAGATAGCCCAGCTGGATGAAGTAACCGACGCGGATGCCTGCCTTGCCGAGTCGCTCGCGCGCCGTGATCAGTTCCTCGACCTTGGTGCCCTTGTTCATGTGATCGAGCACGCGCTGGCTGCCGCTCTCGGCGCCGATCCATGCCTCCTTGCAGCCGGCGTGGCTCAGCGCGGCGGTCATGCGCTCGCTCATCAGGTCCGCGCGAGTCTGGATGGTGAAGGGAATGGAGCCGTTGGACGCATTCACGTGCTGCGCAAACGCTTCCACCCAATCCACATGGAAACCAAAGATGTCGTCGGCCAGCCAGATGTGGTCGGCCTGGAAGGTGTGCTTGAGGTAACTCATCTCCGCGGCCACGTCTTCGGCGGTGCGGCGGTTGTAGTGATTGCCCCAGATCGGTTTGGCGCACCAGTTGCAGCGGAACGGGCATCCGCGCGACGCCGCCATGTTGAGGCTGAAGTAGCCGTGGCGTTCCTTCCACAGTGTGCGGTAACGCTCGATGTCGACCAGGTCCCAGGCAGGGTGGCCGACGATGCGCGGATCGGGCGGCACGGCGCCGACGCGGGTCAGTTGCAATTGACCGCCGCTGCGCGAGGCGACGCCAGGAAGATTGGCCACCCACTCCTGCGTGCGAATCGACGGATCTTTGTCGAGGCGATTGATCAGTTCGATCAGGGGCGCGATGCCTTCGCCGATCAGCACCGCGTCGGCGCCTGCAGCAAGAAAGGCTTCCGGTTGATCGGACGCATCGGAGCCGGCCACGATCACGCGGGCGCCTTGGGCATGCGCCATGGCGATCATCTCGCATGCCGCATCGCGCATGCGGCCAAGACACATCTTGGTCAGGTAATTGAAGTTGTCTTCATAGATGACAACCAGCTTGGGCGACGCGGCGCGCAAGGACGTGTCGAACTCGTCCACACCTTCGGCGAGCATGGAGTCGAACAGCGAAACCTCGTGGCCCATGCGTCGCAACAGAGCGGCGACATGCAGGGTCGCGAGCGGCGGATACGGCTTGCCACGCTCCCATTGCTTGCGGTCGAACCGCAGGAAGTAGGAGTGGCCGACCTGAATCGTTAGCATCTTGGAAGAGCCTCAATAGGTGAGCCAGTCCCACGGCAGACCGACGGCGCGGTCTCCTGCGTTCAAAGCTCGTCGCAGGTGAGTGCCGGGCAGGGACGCGGGGGTTGCGGGCTGTTTCGAAAATATTTCGATGTCGCCGCGTGAAGGCTTGTGCTATCACAGCGCCGCAACCTAGGTGAATGACTCGATGGCCGCGACCCTGGACCTCCTGACGGGCGACCTCAGCCCCGACCCCTTCCTTGAACGCATGCCTGAACGGTATGCGATGGACGTCCATGTGCTGGGCGGCCATTTTCATTTCAGCAGTGACAGCGCCGCCTTGATGGAGGTGGTGGCGATGGCCTATGCGGGCCTGCCGGCGCACACGCTGCCGATGGCGTCACCGGGCTTTCACGTCGAGCTGCGACTCGCGCCGGCCGGTGCCGAGCCATCGGCGCAGGAACCTCCGCCGGTGCGCATGCAGTCGGGTGCCGGTTTCCTGTGCGGCGTGATGGACGCGAGCAACTATGCGGTGCTGTTTCCCGAGCAGCGCCGCGCGCTGGTGGTGGCTTCGGCGGACCAGCTGGTGCGCCCCTATCACCTGCGTTATGAGCTGATCGAATTCGCCGTGTTCACCTTGGCCACGCGTGCGCTGTCGCTGGCGCCGCTGCACGGCGCCTGCGTGGGCTGGCATGGGAGGGCAGCATTGGTGATGGGCGCCAGCGGCGCAGGCAAGTCCACGCTGGCCCTGCACAGCCTGCTGCGCGGCATGGACTTCCTATCCGAGGATGCGGTGTTCGTGCATCCGGCCAGCGGGAAGGTCACCGGTGTCGCCAATTACCTGCACGTGCAGGCGGACGCCCTGCGTTTCGTCGACGATCAGCGCCTGCGCGACTGGATCGAGCAGTCGCCCGTCATCCGTCGCCGCAGCGGCGTGGAGAAGTTCGAGGTGGACCTGCGTCACGGGCACGGTCAGCTGGCGCCAGAGCCCTTGGAACTGGCCTGCGTGGTGTTCGCCTCCCCTCGTCTGGCCGACGATCCGCAGGCGCTCGTGCAAGCCATGCCCGATCACGAGATCGAAAGCCGCCTGCGCGCCGAGCAGCCCTACGCCGCGTCGCAGCCAGGGTGGGACGCGTTCGTCAGCGCCATCCGGCAGCGCGGAGCCTACGAGCTTCGGCGCGGCCGCCATCCCGGCGACTCGGTCGACGCCTTGATGCGGCTGCTGGACTGAGCAAACCGTCGCGCCATGCAACCTTCCGCGCTCCGCCGCGCACCCATGGGCATGGGAGCTGAAGCGGATCGAGAGGTTTTTCTGCACTGTCATCAGGTGCCACCTGTGCCGCGACGGGCGCGTGTAAGAAGTCGTGTGGTCCGTTAGTCATGCAGAACGGGACCGCACGATCGCATCAGCAGTTACGTGGCCTGTCGCGGCCTTTTTTTGCCACGCTCGCCAGCCTCGGGGCCGGCGGCATCGCGTGGTATGTCGCGTTGTCGCTGGGCAGCGCGTTGATCGGCAATTTCGCCGCGATCTGCCTGGTGCCGCTGGTGGAACCCGGGCAGCCCCTGCCATCGGGTTTTGGCTGGCTGGTGCGCGGGCGACCCGATACACAGGCCATCGCCTTCCTTGTTGCCTCCGCGGTGTTCGCCTTGTTGCGTTGGCAGGCCGCGCGCGTGGGAGCACGACTGAGCGGACGCTACGCGATGACGCTCAGACAGACGGTGCACGCTCGCCTGATCGATGCACGGCTGTCGTCGCTGTCCGATGCCACCTCGGCCGAGGTGGCCAATGTGCTCACCTACAATATCGAAGTCGTCACCCAGGGTTTCAACGCGCTGCTGCAGTTGCTGGTGGCCGGCATGACGGCCGCCGTGACGCTGGGCATGGCGCTGTGGCTGTCGCCGCCGCTGCTGCTGGCGGTGCCGTTCGTGGTGGCGTTCGCCTTGATTGCTGCGCGCATCACCAGTCGCGAGCAGGTGGTGGTGAGCCGCCAATACGTGGCTGACCTCACGCGCCTGTTCTGGCTCAGCGAGGATTTCCCGCGGCGCTGGCGGCATATCCGGTCCTTTGGCCGTGAAGACGCCGAGAAGGCGCATTACGCCGATATCGCGCAGCGGCTCGGCCGCGGCTATCGACGGCAGCAGGAGCTGATCGCGTCGGGTCGGCTGGTGCTGGAGATGCTGGCGGCGATCGGTATCGCGTCGATCTTCCTGATCGCCAATCAATGGCACGGCGTGGACCGCGCCGCCCTGATCGCGGTATGCCTGTTGCTGGGGCGCTTGCTGCCTTATCTGGTCTCCACCCGGCAAGGTTTCCAGCAGGTGCGTTCGTCCATTCCGGCGTTCGAACTGTGGCTGCGCCATGTGGGCATGGCTGCGGACCGGGCACCGGTGGCGGCAACCTCGGCGCGCTTGAACGAGCCATTGCATATCCATCAGCTTCGGCTTGAGCAGCCCACAGCCTTGGACCTGCGCGAACTCACCCTGGTGCCCGGCGAACTGACCCTGGTCTGCGGCGATTCGGGCATCGGCAAGAGCAGCCTGGTCGATGTACTGGCCGGCATGGTGACGCCCGCGCTGTTCCGTGCGCGGGCTGGCGGCAAGGCGATCGACTTCGCCAGCTACGCCGCCCTCGTGCGCAAGGCGGCCTACGTGAGCCAGAGCGTGCGGCCGTGGCAGATCACCGTGCGCGAATGTCTGTTGTGGGCGGCACCGGAGGCCACCGAGGCGATGATGCTGCAGGCGCTGGTCGACGTGGGTTTGGGCAAGCGCCTCGCCGATGCATCCACTGCGCTCGATACCACCTTGAACAGCTCGTCCAGCCGCCTGTCCGGCGGTGAGCTGCAGCGCTTGCTGCTGGCCCAGGTGTTGCTGCACGGGCCGTCCATCGCGCTGCTGGACGAGGCCACCAGCGCGCTGGACGCGGAGTCGGAACTGGCCGTGCTGTCCGTGCTGAAACGCCGCTTGTCGCAGACCGTGCTGATCGTGGTATCCCATCGCGCCGGCGTGGCCGCGGTGGCCGATCAATGCCTGGCGATCGCCGAGGGCAGCGCCACCGTGACCGTCGTGGAAGCCCCGAACGCTGCCGTTTCCTAAGCGTCGCCGACGACGCTCGACTTCGGCGGCATGGGTCCGAGAAACATGGCGCGTAGCCGCTCGATGCCGATCACGCGCGCCAGCTCGGCAAACACGCAGTAATTGAAGATCAACACCAGCAGCAGGATCTGGATCGCCAAGAAGTGGCTCCAGACCGTGTTGGTGAGTACGTCGTGATTGGCCGCGGCGAGCGTGTGCGTGTCTTTCCAGGACTCGTGCAGGCGTTCCAGGTAATGGATAAACGTGGCGACGATGGTGTAGATCACGGTCTTCCAGGCCGCATTCCAGATCAGCGGCTTCTCCGGAAAACGGTTGATGAAGGGCAGCATGTTGGCGAGCAGCACGGCCTTGCCCAGGATCAGCGCGGAAATCAGCACCGTGGCAAAGGTGGGCAGGGACAGGCCGGTGCCCCGCGTCAGCAACGCGCGTATCAGCAGCACGATATTGAGCATGACGAAAAAGAAGATGGTGGGCGGCAGCATCTTCAACATCTCGTGCTTGATTTTCGCCATCGTTCCCATGCTGTTCTCCGCCCGTTCGCCAGGCCGTGTGGGGAACGGGATTCGCCTGCGCTGGCGGCGTCCCGCGACGCTTCGACCCTGGCTATTTCATACGCTTGGATACGCAGGGTGCTAGCGAACATCTACGTGCATAAACCTAAGTAAATTCCCCTAGGTAGACGCAGATTCCGCCACGTCGTCGCAGACGACGCTGACCTACGCGCGATCTTCACGTCGGTTGCGCGCTTATTCCGCATGGGAAACCGGCGCGCGCACGCCGCGTCCGTGCGGCATCGGCGGGTTTCGCCGCGGGGGACTGGACATGCCTGATGGCCTGCAACCACGACGACTCATCACACCGCATGCGGAAGGAGCGTTGACATGGGTGCGACTGGCATGACCGGTGTCCCCACCGTGCTGGTGGTGGACGATGCCCCCGACAACCGGATGATCCTCTGCGAACTGCTGAAGCCGCTTTATCGGGTCATCGAGGCGCCGGATGGAGAGGCTGCCATGCACATGGCCGTCGCCGAACAGCCGGACATCATCCTGCTGGATGTGGTGATGCCCGGCATCTCGGGCTTCGATGTCTGCCGCCAGCTGAAGTCCCATGGCGAGACGCGCGGCATTCCGGTGATCTTCCTGACCTCGCTCAATGCGCCCGAGGACGAAACGCGCGGACTGGTGCTGGGCGGCGTCGACTACATCACCAAGCCGGTGAATCCACCGGTGGTGATGGCGCGCGTGGCCAATCACCTGCGGCTGCGGGCGGCGGCGGATTTCCTGCGCGACCAGAATGCCTTTCTCGAACAGGAGATCTCGCGTCGCACGCGCGAAGTGACGGCGATCCAGGAGGCCACCGTGGTCGCCCTCACCTCGCTGGCCGAAACACGCGACAACGAAACCGGCAACCACATCCGGCGCACGCAGCATTATGTGAAGGCGCTGGCGGACAGGCTGAAGGATCATCCGCGTTTCGCTGCGGCGCTGGACGAAGTCACCCGCCAGATGCTGTTCCAGTCGGCGCCGCTGCACGACATCGGCAAGATCGGCATACCCGATCGCATCCTGCTCAAGCAGGGACGCCTGACGCCGGAGGAATACGAGATCATGAAGACGCACACGACGCTGGGGCGCGATGCCTTGCAGCGGGCCGAGGAGCGTCTGACCACGCCGGTGTCGTTCCTGCACATCGCCAAGGAGATGGCCTATAGCCATCAGGAGCGCTGGGACGGCAGCGGCTATCCCGAGGGCCTCAAGGGGAATGCGATTCCCGTCGCGGCTCGCCTGATGGCGGTCGCGGACGTCTACGATGCCTTGATCAGCAAGCGCGTCTACAAGCAGGGCATGACGCACGAAGCGGCAACGGCCGCGATTGCCGCCAAGCGTGGGATCGATTTCGACCCCGACATCGTGGATGCCTTTCTTTCCATCCAGGACACGTTTCGCGAAATAGCCCATCGCTTTGCCGATGACGAGGCCTCCCACAGTGGTTCGGCGCATCACCTGGCGAGCTGACGCTACGCCATGAGCACGCTGCTTGAACGCCTGCAACGACAGCCTCTGCGTCGACGGCTGCAGCTGGGGTTTGGCGGCATTCTTCTGCTGATGATACTGCTGGGTGTGTACAGCCTCGGGGTACAGCATCTGCAGAAAGAGCAGATGCGCCGGCTCTACGAGCAGGACATGCAAGGCCTGCTGCATATCGAGGCGGCGCGCGCTGCTCTGGCCGACATGGGGCAGGATCTGCGGGAAGCCGTCTTCATGCGCCAGGGCCCGGGCCGCGCGGAGGCGCTGCACCAGCTGGCCGGTGCGCATACGCTGGTGCGGCGCGAAATCGAGTTGGCCAGGACGAGGATCTACCGCGACGCCATTGTGCGCAGCCTCGCCGAGTTCGAGCTCGCCTTCGCCGACTATGAGCGGCGGGTGGATACGATTGCCGAACTGCTGGAAACCAAGACGGACAGCGGACGCTCCGCCGCCGAACTGATGGTGTCGCCGGAATTTCAACGCGCCGACGAGGCAGCCAAACATGCGCTCGAGCGGGTCGAGCGCCTCAAGCGGGATGGGGCCGACGAAGAGGTCAAGAACGCCAACGCCCGCTACCTGTTCGGGGTGCAACTCACCGTCTGGCTGCTGGTCCTGGGGCTGGTCGCTGGCGTCCTGTTCGGCAGCCTGATCAGCCGTACCATCCGGCGACCTGCCACCGCTTTCCGACGCGCACTGGATTCGTTGAGCGCCGGGCGCCTGGATATCGCGGTGCCCTATACGGAGTATCCCAACGAAGCCGGCGATCTGGCGCGCGCCATCGTGACCCTGCGGGACGAGGCGCAACAGATGGCCGCACGGCGCTGGGTGAAGACGCACGTCGCAGCGATTGCCGGCGAGCTGCAGTCGCTGACCGAGCTGGATGCGCTGGCCCATCGCTTCCTCTGCGCACTGGCGCCCTTGCTGGCCATCAAGCATGGCGCGCTCTATATCTTCGAAGCGGGCATGCAGCGACTGCGTCTGACGGGCAGCTACGCCGCCGCCGATGCACGCGAGTTGGTCATGCTGGGCGAGGGGCTGGTTGGACAATGCGCGCTGGACGGCAAGACGCTCAGCCTGCGCGAGGTGCCGGCGGATTACCTCAAGATTGCCACCGGCCTGGGCGAGACCACACCCAACCACCTGGTGGTGATGGCTATCGTGCGTAACGATCGAGTGCTGGGCGTGGTGGAACTGGCCAGCCTGTCGTCGTTCAATGAGGCACAGCAGGAGCTGCTGGACGAATTGATGCCGCTGCTGGCGATGAATGTGGATCTGCTCGAACGCGCCGCGGATCTGCGCAGCCTGCTGGCCAGGAGCCAGGAACATGCGGAACTGGCCGCGCGACAGGCGACCACGCTCTCGGAGAAAACCAGGGAGCTGGAAGCCACGCAGCACGCCATCGAGGCCGCCCGTGCCTGGTATCGCGGGATCATCGAATCGGCACCCGACGGCATGATGATCGTCGATCAGGATGGGCGCATCCTGCTGGCCAACCCGCGTCTGGAAGCCATCTTCGGTTATGCCCACGGCGAACTCGACGGCGTCCTGGTGGAGCAGCTGGTGCCTGCGGGGATGGACCGCAGACACCTGGGGCTGCGCGGCGATTTCTTTGCCCAGGGCCTCAGTCGCAAGATGGGGCGCGGCAATGTCGATCTGCGCGGCCGGCGCAAGGATGGCAGCGAGTTGTCGGTGGAGATCAGCCTGTCCTTCCTGCCCGAACTGGACGGGCAGGGGCGCTGCGTCTGCGCCGCCGTGCGCGACGTGAGCGAGCGCCGCATGATGGAAATGGCGCTGGTGCAAAGCCAGGAGCGCCTGCAGAGCATCCTGGACAACTCGCCGATCAGCATTGCGGTCTCCACGCAGGGACGGATCTGCTTCGCCAATCCGAAATTCGTCGAGACCTTCGGCGCCGGGCTCGGCGACAGCACGGCGCCCATCTACGTGGAAACCGCGGCGCGTGCGCATATCTGGGCGACGCTGGAGCGCGAGGGCTCGGTGTCCAACCAGGAGATCCGCATGCACGATGCGCAGCGTCGCGAACGCGACATGGTCGCCACCTTCCTGCCGATCGACTTCGACGGCGAGGCGGGCGTGCTTGCCTGGTTGCTCGATGTCACCGAAGCGAGGGCGGCCGAAGCCGCCATCCGCCATGCCAAGGAAGTGGCCGAGGAGGCCACCCGGGCCAAGAGCGCCTTTCTGGCCAACATGAGTCATGAGATCCGCACGCCGATGAACGCCATCATCGGCATGAGCCATCTCGCCCTGGAATCGTCGCAGGATGTCAGGCAGCGTGGTTATCTGGAGAACATCCATCGATCCGCGGAAAACCTGCTGCGCATCATCAACGACATTCTCGACTTCTCGCGCATCGAAGCCGGCGCCATGAGCCTGGAGCGGGTGGCCTTCAACCTGGACGAGGTGATCGGTCAGGTCGCCGGCATCATCGGCCTCAAGGCGCAGGAGAAGGGGCTGGATCTGTTGTTCCAGTACGGTGCCGATCTGCCTCGGCATTGGCTCGGCGATCCGCTGCGGCTGGGCCAGATCCTGGTCAACCTTGGCAACAACGCGGTGAAATTCACCGAACGCGGCGCCATCGTGGTGGGCATCGACAAGGCGGGCGTGGAGGGCGAGGAGGTCATCCTGCATGCCCGTGTGCAGGACACCGGCATCGGCATGACCGAGGATCAGTGCCAGCGCATTTTCCATTCCTTCGTGCAGGCCGATTCGTCCACCACGCGAAAATACGGCGGCTCCGGGCTGGGTCTGGCGATCTCCAAGACGCTGGCGGAAATGATGGGCGGCACCATCTGGGTCGACAGCTCACCCGGACAGGGATCCACTTTCCACGTGGAGTTGCGCGTGGGCGTGGCGCCCGAAAGTGCGGGCGTGACGCCGTGGCTGGCGCCGCCAGGCACCCGCCTGCTCATCGTTGCCGGCAACGATCTGGCGAGGGGCGTGGTTGCCGGCATGGCACGCGGCCTGGGCTTCGAGGTGGAGGCGGTTGCCAGCGGCGAGCAGGCCGGGCAGCGCCTCGCCGATGCCCGCGAGACGGCGCGCCCCTACGGCATCGTGCTGGTCGATGCCCGCCTGCGCGACTTCCGTGCCTTTATGGAGCGAGTGCATCCACCCGCGCTTGCCTCGTCAGCGCAGCAGCTGCTGGTGATGGCTTTTGTCCATGGCGACGACGCGGCGATCGAAGCATCCTGCGCCCATGGCGTGCTGACCAAGCCAGTGACACCGAAGGGCTTGCGCGAGGCCTTGCAGAAGGCGCTTGCCCCACCGGGTGCGGATGTGGCCGCAACGACAGCTCAGCGCTCGCAACCTGACGTATCGCTCGCCGGCACCCGCGTGCTGCTGGTGGAGGACAACGAGCTCAATCGCGAACTGGCCACCGAGCTGCTGCGACGCGCGGGCATCGATGTGTTGACCGCCGTCAACGGACGCGAGGCGGTCGAGCGGCTCGCGCAAGATGCGAATGTCGACGGCGTGCTGATGGATTGCCAGATGCCGGTGATGGATGGCTACGCCGCCGCGCGGGCGATCCGCGAACAGCTGCATCTCACCTCGCTGCCCATCATCGCCATGACGGCCGATGCGCTGCCTGCCGACCGCGACAAAGCCATCGCGGCGGGCATGAACGACCACATCACCAAGCCGCTGCACATCCGCAATATGTTCGCCACCATGGCGCGTTGGATCAAACCACGGCAAACGGAGCAAGCATCGCCAGCACCCAAACAAGCGATAGCGGATTCGCCTTCGCTACCGGGCATCGACCAGGCGGCCGGGCTGCGCACCTGCGGTGACAACGCCTCGCTGTACCGGCGGCTGCTGCATCTTTTTCTCGAGGGCCATGCGCACTTCGAGCAATCATTCCGGCAGGCGACGCAGGGCGCGGATGCGTCCGCGGCCTATCGCATCGCCCATACGTTGCGCGGATCGGCAGCCAATATCGGCGCGATCGATGTGGCGGCCGCTGCCGGTGAGTTGCAGCAGGCCTGCAGGGAAGGGGCGCCGCCGGCCGAGATCGATCGCCTGCTGGGCAAGCTGACGAAGGCACTGGCTCCGGTGCTCGAGGGGCTGGCCCGATACGATCCGCCGCCGGCGATCTGAGTGGTTCAATGCAGACGCGGCTTGCCTTGCTGCGAGGCGAAGATCGCACGGTCCACGTCGGACTGGCTGCCCATGGCCTGTTCGGGCCACAGCGATGCATCGTCTTCCTGCAGCGCTTCATTCGGCAGCACGTGCACATCGACGGCATGCAGCCCACGCAGGATCTCGGTCACTTCTTCGATCTGGGCATCGTCGTCGATTTCCACCGTAAGCACGGCGAAGCCGATCTCCACTGCCGGCGGCAGGCTGGCCGGTTCGCGCAGATGATGCTGCCTGCCTTCGCGTTCGCCGCGGTGGCTGAGGCGCGACACCACGCTGGTCGGTGCACTGGCGCTTGCCGCGCAGCCACCCACGCTTTCATCGCACTGGACCACGCCTTTGCGGCGGGGAAGGCCGCGCGACATCAATTTGTCGAACGCGGAGGCCGCGCCGAACTGATTGCTGAACTTGGCAACGACAAGGGCGCTCATGGCTCTCTCCGGCAGGGATGGCTCGGCGCGCAAAGCCTTGCATGACAGGTGTTAACGGCGCGATGGCACGGTGTGACCGGGAGCGCATCAGCATGAGTGTCCACTGAATGTTTTCCCTTGTTGCGCAAAAGGATGACGCCAGCTCCACATCCCGTGGCTTAGACGTTGAGACACACTTGAACGGGATTCCGCCCCATGCCCGAGGCAAGAACGCGCAAGGCCGTTGCACGGGATAAGCGGCAAGGCAAATCGGCCAGTGAATCACTGCGCATCGCATCACCTCAGTTGACCCAACGCCCATGGAGGTAAGACATGGTTTTCTCGACCCGCAAGGTCTGTGCGCCGCTGGTGCTCGCATTGCTAGCCGTTGCCGGCTGCAGTCATCAGGGTGACGACAACGCCTCGACGCCGCCGCCCGCACCCGCCAGTACCGCAGCGGCGCCATCGCCGGCAACACCTGCCACGACGCCTGCGTCCAGCAGCAGCGCGATGACGCCCAGCCCCGCGTATCCGCAAAGTTCGCCGGCGCCGGCCGCGTCGACGCACTGACGGCGCCAACGCGATGACCACGCGATCCCGGTTTGCGGGATCGCGTGGTCTGCTGCTGCCGCGCGGCAGCTCAGGGTGTGCTTAGCGGCTGCTCCGGCGAGAGCTTCTGCGCCATCTGCAGATGATGCTTGAGTGTGGGCAGCGTCGAGCTTGCGAAAGCGGCGACATCCGGATCGCTGCTGTGCGAGGCGGAATCAAATAGCGCAATGGCTTTCTGGTGGCCACCCACCATGGCCGACGCATAGGCTTTGTCGAAATCGCCGCCGTTGAGCGACTGCAGCTTGTCCATCACGTTGGAGGGCTGCGGCTGCAGGACCACGTTGGCGTGCTTGCGATTGGCCAGCGCCGCCAGCTGCTTGTTGGCGGCGCTGTGATCTTTCACCAGCTGTTGGGCGAGATCCTTGATCTGCGGCGACGATGCCTTCTGCACCGCCAGTTGACCCATCTGCACTTCGGCCGCGCCATCGCTCGA
The DNA here is from genome assembly GCF_001010355.1 of Dyella japonica DSM 16301. Classification (GTDB taxonomy): domain Bacteria; phylum Pseudomonadota; class Gammaproteobacteria; order Xanthomonadales; family Rhodanobacteraceae; genus Dyella; species Dyella japonica. Next base: position 59,138 of record NZ_JPLA01000041.1, read on the forward strand.
GGCCTTGGTCAAGAACTCCTGGTCGGACACCGGGCTCTTGGCCGATGGCGACGCGCCCGTGGTGGCGGCCTGCGCCCACAGGTCGTTGCACACCGGCGCTGCGAGCAACAGCGCCGCGGCGATCAACAGAGACGGTTGTTTCATGGCTGCCACCTTGATCCGCATGGGAGTGGCGTGACCCTAGTGCCAGCGCATTCGCGGACGTGTGACACGCGTGTGTGCATCGCCTTGTCGTGCGCGTACCGTTGTCCAAACGTGGCATTCACGGCGGATGGACATGCCTGCCGTCGAAGTTGAACGTATCGAAACAGCAACGCCTTGCTGACGCGGCCATGACCTATGCGCCGACAACCAAGCCTACGCTAGTGACTTCTGTCACCGGAGCCTGGCCATGCCGACCGGTTTTCAATGCGCGTATCCACCCTGCCAGTGTTATGTGGAGAAGCGGGGCGAGTTCTGCAGTGCCCATTGCCGCCAGGCGCAGGCTTCGGGTCACCTGGAAGGCCAATGCCATTGCGGTCATCCCGCCTGCATGGGCCGCTCCGAGGAAGACCAGGACGGTTCGACCATTTGAACCTGCAAGGCCGCGACGTGGGTCGCGGCCTTGCCAGGGCGTTACGCTGCTTTCGGGAAGTCGAGCACCGTGTCGTTGACCCGGTTGACCATGTTGGTGAACAGAATCGCGCTGATGGCGAGGATGGCTTCGAGGATCTGTCGATCGGTGTAGCCGGCGTTCTTGACGCTGGCCACGGCCTCGGCGGACAGCGTGTTGCTGGTGGTGACCAGGGTCAGTGCAAACTTCGCCAGCGCATCGATCTTCGGGTTGCCTTCCAGTCCACCCTTGCGCAGCTGCTGGATCTGCTCGGCCGTGTAGCCAGCCATCTTGCCGGTCATGGTGTGCGCAGCCAGACAGTAGTCACACTGCGACGCTTCGCTCACGGCCAGGTTGATCGCTTCCAGTTCCAGCGCGGACAGCTCGCCTTGCTTCAGCACCGCGTTGGTCTGCAGCACATGGGCCAGCACGTTCGGCGCACTGCTGCCGACCGCGGCGTAAGCGTTGGGAACTTTGCCCATGGCCTTCTTGATGCCGGCGAAGAGGGCGGCCGAGGCTTCCGGGGCGTCGGCGAGGTTGGTGAGAGTGGTGAGACGGTTCATGACAGGTACTCCTGGATAAGGTGGTGAAACCGGTGTGGGAGAAGCTTGACCGTGTGAAAATGATAGGAACGAGGCCCGCCTTCGTCCGCACACGCGCGTCTCAACCTCTTGCTCCGGAGTCTCACGCCGATGGATGGTCTTGATCGCCTGGTCCACGCCATTGCACCCACCGGTTCGGTGGAGCTGCAATGCCGCTTTGCCGGGGAGTGGACGCTGGATCACCCGCCGTTGCCGCCGAACCATCTGCCGTACCACGTGATACTCAACGGCAGCGCCGAGCTGGAGATCGATGGCCAGACCACCGTGCTGGCGCCCGGCGATGTCTTGCTGTTTCCCTATGGCGATGCACACATCCTGCGCAGCGTCGTGGCCGACGCCGATGGTCGTCGACCGGTGCTGGAGAACCGCCGCAGCGCAAAGGGACGGGTCACCCTGATCGAACATGGCGGCGAGGGCCCCGCACTGGACATGCTGTGCGGTCAGTTCGAGCTATCGGGTGCGACAGATGCGTTGTGGACAGGCTTGCCCAAGGTCCTGCATGTGCGCACCGATCGCCGCGATGCACTGCTGGGGCTGATCCAGGTTCTGCGCGATGAAGCGGGGGGCACACTGCCCGGCGGCAGCGCCGTGATCGAGATGGTCACCGGTGCGATGTTCACGCTGATCCTGCGCAGCATGACGGCGAGCGGGCAATTGCAGCTGGGCATCCTCGGGCTGCTGGCCCATCCACGGATGGCCAGCGTGGTGGACGCGGTGCTGAAGGATCCGGCGCAGGCGTGGACGCTGCAAAGCCTGGCGGAGCTGGCCCATGTCTCGCGCGCCAGTTTTGCGCGGCACTTCAGCGAGATCAGCGCGATGACGCCGATGGAGTGGGTCAATGGCGTGCGACTGGCGGTGGCCGCGCAGTCCTTGCGCGCCGGCAGCTTGTCGGCGGGCAGGGCGGCGGAACTGGCCGGCTACGCCTCGGAAGCGGCGTTCGCGCGAGCCTTCAAGACTCGCTACGGCACACCGCCCGGGGCCTACGGCCGCATGCACGCACGCGACGCCAGCCGCGCCTCCTAGGCGGTGGTCAGCTCATCCACTTCCTGCGGCGTCGACTGTCGCCGGATCGCCTGCGGCGGCTGGCCGTAGGCGCGCAGGAACGCGCGGCGCATGCGTTCGCGATCGGCGAAGCCCACTTCGCGCGCCACCACTTCGACCGGATGGCGCGTCTGCTCCATCATCAGTCGCGCTGCTTCGAGGCGCAGATGCTCGACTGCCTTCGCCGGCGATTGCCCGGTTTCGGCGCGAAACGCGCGACTGAACTGGCGTGCGCTGAGGTTCGCCGCTGCCGCGAGTTCCTCCACGGACAGCGCCGATTGCAGATGGCTCTTGGCGTAAGTCAGCGCACTCTGGATGCGGTCCGACTTGGGCTCCAGTTCCAGCAGGGTGGAGAACTGCGACTGTCCGCCCGCGCGCCGGTGATACAGCACCAGCTTGCGCGCCACCTGCCGCGCGACTTCGGCACCCAGATCCTTCTCCACCATGGCCAGCGCCAGGTCGAGGCCGGCGCTCATGCCGGCCGAGGTCCAGATCGGCCCGTCGATGATGAAGATGCGGTCCTCTTCCACCAGCACCTTGGGAAAGCGTTCGGCCAGGTCGCGCGCGAGCAGCCAGTGCGTGGTGGCGCGGCGTCCATCGAGCAGGCCGGTTTCGGCCAGCAGGAATGCCCCGGTGCAGATCGCCGCGATGCGCCGGGTATGGGCGGGCGCTTCGCGGATGAAGTGGAGCAGGGCGGGCGTGGATTCGGGCACACCCACGCCGCCGCAGATCAGCAAGGTGTCGATCGGCTGCGTCGAAAACGGCTCGCTCTGCGTGGTCATGCCGAACGAGCTGCGGATGGTCGCGCCGCTTTCGGACAGAAAGCGCACGTCATAAACCGTCTCGCCCAGCTCGATATTGGCGAATTCGAAGGCCGACGCTGCTGCCAGACTCATCGCCTGGAACTCAGGAAACATCACAAAACCAATGACTTGCATGGCTTGGCCTCGCTATGGCCTAAAAGGTGGCATATACGACATTTAAGTCTTATGACGACGAGCATACAACGTTCTCCAGACGCCGGCATCCCGCCGGACGCTGTGGAGTATCGATATGACGACGCAAGCCAAGGGCACTGCCCTGATCACCGGCGCTTCCTCGGGCATTGGTGCCATTTACGCCGAGCGCCTGGCGCGCCGCGGCCATGACCTGATCCTGGTGGCGCGCAATCGCGAACGCCTGACCGAGCTGGCGCGCCGCCTTACCGACGCCACCGGCCGCTCCGTGCAGGTCTTTCCTGCCGACCTCAGCGATGCTGCTGATCTGGCCAAGGTGGAAGACTTGCTGCGCACCGACCGCAGCATCACCGTGCTGGTGAACAACGCCGGCTTCGGCGCCGCCACGCCGCTGCTGCAGTCGGATGTGGCGCGCATGTCCGAGATGATTTCGCTCAACGTCAATGCGCTCACGCGCCTGACCTATGCGGTGGTGCCCGGCCTGGTGGAGCGCGGCAAGGGCACGGTGATCAACATCGCCTCGATCGTGGCGGTGGCGCCGGAGCTGCTCAACGGCGTGTACGGCGGCAGCAAGGCCTATGTGCTGGCATTCACCCGTTCACTGCAGCACGAACTTGCAGACAAGGGCGTGCGCGTGCAGGCCGTGCTGCCGGGCGCTACCGCGACCGAATTCTGGGATGTGCTCGGCCATCCGGTCACCAACCTGCCGCCGTCGTGGGTGATGTCGGCTGCCGATATGGTGGACGCCGCGCTGGCCGGTCTCGACCAGGGCGAGGTGTATACCGTGCCGGCCCTGCCCGATGCGGGCGACTGGAGCGCCTATGAAGATGCGCGACAGAAGCTGATGCCCAACCTGTCGCATGCGCAGCCTGCGTCGCGCTACGGTGTAGCCAAGGCCTGAAGCGCTGATTCTTCCGCTCGATGGAAGACTGCCTGCCGGCGCTGACGGTTTCGAGGTGACATACGGGGCGCGTAAAGTCCCGTATGTCCCCAAAGAGCCAGGAGTGGTCCGTCATGGCGAATGCCGCGTCTTCATCATTGCTCCGTGCGATCGGCATGAGCGTGCCCATCATCCAGGCCCCGATGGCCGGCATTTCGTCGCCGGCCATGGCGGCGGCGGTGAGCGACAGCGGCGGCCTGGGTTCGCTGGGTGCGGGCGCCATGACGGCGGCCAAGGCGCGCGACGCGATTCACGCGTTTCGCCAGCTCAGCAAGGGCCCGCTCAACGTGAATCTGTTCGTGCATCGGCCGGCTCACGCCGATGCCGCGAAGCAGGCAGCGTGGATTGCACGGCTCGCACCGGAGTTCCAACGCTTCGGGGCGACGCCGCCATCGTCGCTGGGCGAGATCTACACGTCCTTCCTGGTCGACAACGACATGCTCGCCATGCTGGTGGCCGAACGGCCGGCCGTGGTGAGTTTTCATTTTGGTCTGCCCACGGCAGAACAGCTCAAGGCGCTGCGCGGTGCCGGCATTTACTTGATGGCCTCCGCCACCGATGTGCGCGAAGCCAAGGCCATCGAAGCGGCCGGCATCGACGCGGTGATTGCGCAGGGCTACGAAGCGGGTGGTCATCGCGGGATGTTCGATCCCGACGCTGAGGACAGCCAGCTGGGCACGTTAGCCTTGACCCGCCTGCTGGTGGAAAACGTGCGCATACCCGTGATCGCCGCGGGTGGCATCATGGACGGCGCGGGCATCGCTGCGGTGCTCAAGCTGGGCGCAGCGGCGGCGCAACTGGGTACCGCATTTGTCTCCACCGACGAATCCCTCGCCGATGCCGGCTATCGCAAGGCGCTGGCCAGCGATGCCGCCCACGCGACCGTGATGACGCGCGCCGTCTCTGGTCGCCCGGCGCGCAGCCTGGCAAGTCTGTTCACGCGACTTGGGGCGAGCGTGCCCGACGCCGACATTCCCGACTATCCCATCGCCTATGACGCAGGCAAGGCGCTGAATGCGGCAGGGCGCGCCGCCGGTGAGGCTGGCTATGGCGCACACTGGGCCGGGCAGGGTGCGCCACTGGCGCGCGCCATGTCCACGCGGTCGCTGATGCAAGTGTTGATCGGCGAATGGCGGCAGGCCACCGGCTGAGCGGGGCGGCCCGCCGCTGCTAGCCGCGATCCGAACAGTTGTAGGACACTTTCCCGACCCCGGTTTTCGCGCTGACAGGCAAGGCTCGTCCTATGGATCGTATCGATGCCATGAAGGTGTTCGTCGCCGCACTGGACGAGGGCAGCCTCGCCGGCGCGAGCCGCAAGACCGGGCGTTCCGCGGCGGCGGTGAGTCGCGCCATCGCGTTTCTCGAAGACCACGTGGGCGTGCCCTTGCTGCACCGGACCACGCGCTCGATCAAGTTGAGCGAAGCAGGCGAGCGCTACGCCATCGCCTGCCGCAAGCTGCTGGCGGATCTTGAGGAAGCCGATCGCAATGCGGCCGGCGAACGCTCGGTGCCGCGCGGCACGCTGACCATTTCCGCCACGGTGTTTTCCGGCGTGGAAATCCTGCGCCCCATCGTCGACGCCTTCATGGACGAATACCCTACCGTGAATGTGCGGCTGCATCTGCTCGAACGGCCGGTCAACCTGGTCGAAGAAGGCATGGACCTGGCCCTGCGCATCACCCATCTGTCCGACTCCACCCTGGTGGCGCATCCCATCGGCGAAGTGCGGCGAGTGATCGTGGCGTCGCCGCGCTACCTGGCCACGCATCCGCACATTGCCGGCATCGCCGATCTGGGCAAGCAGCAGATCATCGCGATGGAGAACATGGGCATGGATTCGTGGAGTTTTCCGCCGCTGGAAGGCTCCTCGGTGTCGCGCTCGGTGTCGTTCACCGCGCGACTGGTGGTCAACAATATCCGCGCGGCGATCGAATCGGCGGTGGACGGCTACGGCGTGACGCGCCTGCTGTCCTACCACGTGGCGCCGGAAATCAAGCAGGGCAAGTTGCAGGTGCTGCTGGCCGATGAGGAGCCAGCGCCGTTCCCCGTCAACATCGTGTCGCCGTACGGGCGCCTTGCCGTGCCCAAGGTGAGGGCCTTCGTCGACTTCGCCTTGCCGCGCCTGCGCGCGCGCTTCGCCTGCCTGGCCAAGGACGCCGCATCGGCGCCTCAGGCCCCCATTCAACCGCCACGCGGAAGAGTGTCTGCCGAGTAGCAGGAATTCTCCAACGCCTGTTGGGCTCCTAAATTGTGGGTGTCGGCAAACACAGCCGATCAGTCTTGAACTGAATCCCCCATCCCAATCTGGAGTAAACCCTCATGAGCAATCAGCAGAAAGTCGCCGTCATCACCGGTGCGTCGCAGGGCATTGGCGCGGGCCTGGTCAAGGCGTTCCGTGACCGGAATTACCGCGTGATCGCCAACTCGCGTTCTATCAAGCCGTCCAGCGATCCGGACGTGATCACGGTGGCCGGCGATATCGGCGACCGCGCCGTCGCCAAGCGCGTGGTGGAAGAAGCGATCAAGCATTTTGGTCGCATTGACACGCTGGTGAACAATGCCGGCATCTTCACCGCCAAGCCGTTCACCGCGTTCACCGAGCAGGACTACGCCGACAATATCTCGGTCAACCTCAACGGTTTCTTCCACATCACGCAGTTCGCCATCGCCGAGATGGAGAAGCAGCGCAGCGGCCACATCGTCAACATCACCACCAGCCTGGTCGACCACGCCATCGACGGCGTGCCGTCGGTGCTCGCTTCGCTCACCAAGGGCGGCCTGAACGCTGCTACGCGCTCGCTGGCGATCGAATACGCCAAGCGCGGCATCCGCGTGAACGCCGTGGCCCCGGGCGTGATCAAGACCCCGATGCATGGCGTGGAAACGCACGCTGCGCTGGCAGGCCTGCATCCGGTGGGCCGCATGGGCGAGATCTCCGACATCACCGACGCGGTGATCTACCTCGACAACGCCGGCTTCGTCACTGGCGAAATCCTGCACGTCGACGGTGGCCAGGCCGCCGGTCACTAAGTCGTCACGAGGGGTGGACAAACGTCCATCCCTGGTCGTTGCAGCGGGGTGGAACTGTGTCCACCCCGCCTTACTTCAAGGAGAACACCATGCCGATCGTGAACATCAAGGTGACCCGCGAGGGTTCTGCGCCGGGTCGCAGCGCAGTGACCGCGGAAGAGAAGGCGCTGCTGATCAAGGGCGTCAGCCAGCTGCTGCTGGACGTGCTGCACAAGCCGCTGGATTCGACCTTCGTCGTCATCGATGAGGTCGAGATGGAGAACTGGGGCTGGGGCGGCTTGCCGGCTGCCGAGTTCCGAGCGCAACGCGCTGCGGAAAAGAAATAACGGTCGCGATGGCGCGATTGATCGCGCCATCGCGGAACATCTGCGCCTTGTCGCCGATGCCACGCCATCGAAGTGAACGCATGTCTGCCCAGATCGTTGCCACCCAGCCTTCCATTGAAGTGAATCGTGTCGCCGCCAGCTATGCCGAACGCAACGAGGCGTACTGGAAGCGCAATCTCGCCATCGCGGTGTTCGGTTCGTTCACCACCTTGGTGAGCCTGAGCATGCTGTTGCCGTTCCTGCCGCTCTACGTGGAGCAGCTGGGCGCGCGTACACCATCTGCCATCGTGCAGTGGTCCGGCATCGCTTTTGGCGCGACCTTCCTGGGCACCGCGCTGACCGCGCCGTTATGGGGTCATCTGGCCGATCGTTACGGCCGCAAGCCCATGCTGGTGCGTGCGGCGATCGGCATGGCGGTGGTGATGTCGCTGATCGGCACCGCGCACACCGTCACGCAACTGGTGCTGCTGCGTCTGGTGGCGGGGCTGGTGGGCGGCTATGCGTCGGCAGCCACCGTGATGGTCGGCACGCAGGCGCCGCGCGAGCGATCGGGTTGGGCGTTGGGCGTGCTGTCGATCGGCGCGCTGTCCGGCAGCCTGATTGGTCCGCTGGTGGGCGGTTTCCTGCCTGATCTTGTCGGTATTCGCGGCACGTTCTTCGTGGGCGGCGGCGTGATTGCCGTGGCGGCCCTGGTCACGATCTTTTTCGTACGCGAAGACTTCAACCATGAGTGGGATACCCGGCCACCGCCGGGCGGCAGCGACGATGCCACCGGCATGGCGCACAAGGGGCTGATCGTCACCCTGCTGGTGACCGCCATGATGGTGCTGCTCGCCAATATGTCGATCGAGCCCATCATCACCGTCTATATCGCCCAGCTTGGCGTGCCGCACGAACATCTCGCGCGCATGGCCGGCATCGTGATGGCCGCCTCCGCCTTCGGCAGCATGCTCACCTCAGCACGGCTTGGATCCCTGGCCGATCGTGTGGGCAGCAACAAGGTCATCATCGGATGTCTGCTGGTCACTGCGCTGCTGATGGTGCCGCAGGCCTTTGTCACGCAGTGGTGGCAGCTGGCGGTGCTGCGTGGCCTGATGGGCATGTCGATGGCCGGCATGCTGCCCGCGGTGGCCAAGGGTGTGCGCGCCCTGGTGGAGGATCGCAAGACCGGCAAGACCCTGGGCTATCTGCAGTCCGCGCAATTCGCGGGTCAGGTGATCGGGCCGCTGATCGGCGGCCAGATCGGTGCCTGGGTGGGCCTGCGCGATGTGTTCTTCGTCACCGCCGTGCTGCTGGTGCTGTGCGCCTGGTTGAACCGCTGGGCAAATCGCCAGGATACGAGCCTGCTCGCGCCGCATCGGGCCGGGTAACGGCTGCGCGCGACGACTCACTTGCGCCTGCAGCGATGCTTGGTCGATTCACTGCGTGCGGATGGCGCCATCGCCGATGCCCAGGCAGAGGCGCAGCGCAGCCAGGCTGCGTCGACTGAAGCTTGGGGCCGGCGGCTTTTCCTTTTCGTTGGCGGAGCTTTCCTCCGCGACGTCAGCAGACGTCAGCGAGGGTTCGACGATATGGCCATGCAGGAACAGCAGATCACGCCATGGCCAGCGCATGCGAGTCTCCCGTGCTTGAATCAGTAGTCGGCGCAGTGTCGACGGTGTCGCCTGCGAAGAGCGTGGCCATCATCGAGGGGCGTTCGCTCATGCGTTCGTGCCAGGCCGCCAGGCGCCGCCGGCCGTCGCGGAAAGCATAGACCTGCCGGAATTCGACCCAGCTCAGTGCCGTGGCCAATGCGATATCACCGATATCGATGACCGAGCCATCGCCGAGATGCGCCTCCAGGAAATCGCAGGTAGCCTCGATCTTCTGCAGATGGCCATCGCGCAGCGGCGCCCAGCGAAACGCTTCGGGCCGGCGCGTGGTTTCCCATCGCACTGCGATGCCCGCATCGGCGATACCCATCGTTATGGCCTGATGTCGCAATGCCATGAAGCGCCGCCCTGGTTCGGCGGGAAAAAGCGGGTGGCCATGGTGCAAGCCATCCAGGTACTCGCAGATCACGCTGGAATCGAAAAGCACCGCACCGTCGTCGCAGATCAGGACGGGTACCTTGCCCAGCGGATTGAGTGCAAATACCGCGCTGTTGCGCAAGGTCGGGCTGGTTTCGTGATGGATCACTTCAAGCCGCTCGGCGAGGCCGATTTCGTGAGCGGCAACCAGCACTTTTCGTGCATAGGGCGAATGGGACTGATACAGGAGCCTCATGGGACGTGCGCACTCTTGGGTGGGGGACGGTGCGAGCTATGCTAGGGTGCGTTCGCGCGGCCAGACCGCGATTGAGCAAGGCAAGACAGGATTTTTCCCCGCCTCACGGAGATTTCGCGCCCATGGCCACGCCGCTGGACAAGATCGATCGACGCATCCTGGCCATTGTGCAAAAAGACGCGCGACGTCCCGCCGAATTGATCGGCGCGGACGTGGGACTGTCGGCTTCGGCCGTGCAGCGACGCATGGCGCGGATGCGCGACGAACGCATCATCACGGCGGAAGTGGCGGTGATCGATCCGATGAGCGTCGGCCACCCCTTGACCATGATCGTCGACGTGGAAGTGGAGCGCGAACGGCCGGAGCTGCTGGCGAGCCTCAAGCAATGGATCGCCGCCCAGCCTTTCATCCAGGAGGCGTGGTACGTCACCGGTGCGGGCGACTACGTGCTGATCGTGATCGCACGCGACGTCGATGATTTCGAAGCATCGATGCAACGCATGATCGCCGAGAACGCGAACGTGCGGCGGTTCCATACGCGCGTGGCGCTGAGCACGCTCAAGCGTGGACTGCTGGTACCGATGGCAGCCATGGACGACTAGGCCGGTGCGTTAGCCGCCGTGGATGGCCTGCAGCACCTGGCTGGTGAAGCGCGTGTCGCCCAGCTGCAGATCGGGAGACAGGCGCGCCGTGATCTCCTGCAGCAGCCAGACGTTGCCGTCGGGGTCCTTGAACGAGGCGAAACTGGCGTAGCTTTGTCGCGTCGGGTTGAGGCCGCGGACCACGCACTGGTCGTCCGCATGGTGGAACACGCCGCCGGCGTCATGGAAGGGTTGGCTCACCTCGACACCGCGGCGTATCAACTCCTCGCGCGCCAGTTTGAGGTCGGCCACGATGAGGTAGTGATCCCGCGCCGAGCCCGGCGCCGCCGTGGTGACGTTCTTGCCGAAGATGATCGAGCACCCCGAACCTGGCGGGGTGAACTGGATCACCCGATAGTCCTCGCCCTTGCGGAAGTCCAGATCGAGCCGCCAACCCAGCGCGCCGTAGAAGCGCTTTGCGTGGTCGACATCCGAAACCGGCAGGACCACGATTTCGATCTTCATGTCGAAGGTGAGTGGGCTTGGTGCTTCGGTAGTCGTTTCGTGATGCTCTTGCACGAGGCTCATGCATGGCTCCTTGGTGGCTCGAGGTGCCGGGCTTCGTGTGGGAGCGCACCCTGTGCGCGACTGCGACGCTTCGATGTACCACGGTCCCGGACGTCATCGCGAAAAGCTGTCGCGCACAGGGTGCGCTCCCACAACATCGTCGTCCGCTCGGTCGAAGCGCGATGCTAGGCAGCCAGCCTCCTGCATGCCATTGCACCAAGGTGTCGCTCCATCGGCGTGGCGAAATCGCCGTGCTGCGCATGCATACCATGGTCGTGCCGATACCAAAGTGTGCTGGTCCGGCGCCATGGCCGGCGGGACACTGTCGCCTCCCTTCGCCCATGCCTGCGACAGGAGCCACCATGAATGACAGCAAGCCTTCCGCGCAGCTGCGCATCACGCGGCGTACGCCCGCTTACTGGCGTGTCACCATCGACAATCCGCCGATCAACGTGATGGGTCCGCCCATGGTGCGGGACTTCCAGCATGTGATCGAGGCCATCGAAGCGGATGAGCAGGTTCGCGTGGTGGTATTTGACAGTGCCGTCGATGGCTACTTCCTCAACCACTCCGATTTCAACGCGCGGTTCGAGGACCTCACCAGCATGCCCAACGGTCCCACCGGGCTGCCGCCATGGCCCGATGTGCTGGTACGCCTCACGCATGCACCGGTGGCGTCGATCGCGCTCATACGCGGTCGCGCGACCGGCAACGGCAGCGAACTCACGCTTGCCTGCGATATGAGTTTCGCCAGTCGCGAGAAGACCATCATTTCGCAATGGGAGGCCGGCGTCGGCCTGGTGGCTGGCGGCGGACCGATGGCGCGCCTGCCGCAGCTGATCGGCCGCAATCGCGCACTGGAAGTGCTGCTGAGCTCGGAAGACCTGAGCGGCGATCAGGCGGCTGCTTACGGTTACGTCAATCGCGCCTTGCCTGATGCCGAACTCGACGATTTCGTCGAGGCGCTCGCTCTGCGCATCTCGCGCTTCGACAAGTGGGCGCTGGCCAATACCAAGCGCCTGGTCAATACGCAGCTGCCGCCGGAGGTGGAGATTGGCGCCGGCTGGGATACATGCATGGCGTCGATTGGCCGCGAGCACGCGCAGCAGAGCATCAAGGCGCTGATGGCGAAGGGCTTCCACCAGCCGGGCGATATCGAAGAACGCCTGGCCTATCACATCGGCCAGCTGGGTCAGTGACAGTTATCCAAAGGAGAATCTTATGGACCTGCTTGCGACGGCGAAGGCCCTGGCAGAACGCGTGGAGGCCGAAGCGGCACGGGTCAAGGTGCCGGTAGCGGTATCCGTGATGGACGTGCACGGCAACCTGATCCTGCAGCATCGGATGAATGATGCGCCGCTGTTCGCGCTCGAGATTTCCGAGCGCAAGGCGTATACGTCGGCGCTCATCAAGGTGCGCACCGCCGATCTTCTCCCGCTGGTGCAGCCGGGACAGGATCTGTTCCCCTTGCTCACGCTGGCCTGTGGACGCTTTACCGCAATGGGCGGTGGCGTGCCGATCCGCGAGAGCGGCCAGGTCGTCGCCGGCCTGGGCGTCAGCGGCGGCGCCACCACGCAAGAGGATATGGCGATCGTCGACGCCGTGGTGACCTAAGCGGCGTGCAAGTCGCGCATCGTCGTTGAAGACCACTGGACATGCAGCACGGGCCGCTGGTCACCCGGACGACGCCGGTCAGCACAGATGCGTAGACCGTTCGGCGGGATCGTCCCTAGCCTTGGTGACTCTCCCAACGGTCAAACATCATGCGCACGTCGTTCCTCTTGGTTGCCCTGCTGATCGCTGTTCCCGTCCACGCCGCCGATCCCTGGCAACTGGTCGACGATGCCTCGCCCGCATTCGCGCCGGATGGGCGATCGGTAGTGTTCTCCCGTGGCGAAGGCGCCGAGCGGCACCTCTATGTCGCCGAACGCGGCGCGGCGGATTGGATGCCGGCGACACGCGTTCCGTTCTCGGCATCGTGGATGGACCTGGAGCCGGCGATGGCGCCGGACGGTTCGTACGTGGTGTTTGCGTCCAACCGTCCGGCTCACAACGACGGTGCGGCGCTGGACGGCTACTTCATGGGCAAGCCCAGGCCGGGGCGTGGCGGCAACCTGTGGCGGGTGGATCGCACTGCGCAAGGGTGGGGTGTGCCGCAGCGTTTGCCTGACACCATCAATGACGGCAACGCGATTTTCTCGCCGGCCGTGGCGGCCGATGGCAGCCTGTATTTCATGAAGCCTGACCCAAGCAGCGGCAAGTTCCGGCTGTATCTCAGCCGCTGGCAGGACGGTCGATTCCAGCCGCCGAGTCCCTTGAGTTTCAGCGACGGGACGGCCGGCGACTACGATCCGGCCGTGGCGCCCGATCAGTCTTTCGTGGTGTTCAGCTCGTCGCGGTCGCCTGCGGCGGCGAGCGGCAGCGCGCTCTTCATCAGCGTCGCCACGCCGCAGGGCTGGAGTACGCCGCAGCCGCTGGGCCCGCTGGGCATCGAAGCGAGGCTTGCGCCCGATCTTGCCACGCTCTACTACAGCGGCAAGGATCAGCATATCCACGCCTTCGCGTTGGCGCAGTGGCGCGCGACGCATCGAGACGTTGCGCCTGCGATGACGAGCGCCATGCCTGGAAAGTGAACTGGCTCGCGCGCCGCGCCAATAAAGAGGGGCAGTGGGTCCCAGGAAAAGCATTGGGACACTGCCCCGTTGCGCTTACCGTAGCGTCGCCAAGACATGCGGTGCCTGGAGGGCTTGTGGTTGAAGCGCACAGTGATATTACGCGGCCGTGTGTTAGCCGCGATGCAATCCGCGTGGATTCGTTGTTAACGCGCTTGTTGCGTCAGCCGCGCTGCGCCGAGGAGCCGGATACATAAGGGCTGCCGCGCACGCTCCATCGCCAGGGATGCTCCTTGCCCACGCTGATGCCAATGCGCAGGCTCACCAGCGGATCCTTGGGCGGCGCCATGCCGTCGTCGACGATGGCGAAACCGTCGAGGGCCTCCACCAGATCGATGCCGTTCTGGGCGTGGTCGATACCCATCGCCTGCGTGAGGCGGGCGGGCCCGCGGCACAGGTCGCGATCGACCAAGGTGTTTGGGCGTGCTGCACGCATTTGCGCGAGGCCGTGCACAGGTTCCAGCGCGCGCAGGAGCACGCCGCAGCCGCTGCCCGCCGGACCGCTGACGCAATTGCTGCACCAGTGCATGCCATAGGTGAAGTAGACATACATATGCCCCGGCGGGCCGAACATCACGGCATTGCGTGGCGTTTTTCCGCGGTAGGTGTGCGCTGCTGGATCGATGGCGCCCAGATAGGCTTCCACTTCCACGATGCGTCCGGCCCGGCCATCGGTGGAGGCCAGGACTTTGTTGAGCAGACGCGGCGCCAGCGTGGTGGCGGAGCGCTGGAAAAAGACACGCGACAGGGGCTTGCCTGGCCAGCTGATCGGCGCGGTTGTCGATTGACCCACCCTAACTCTCCATCCGCGCGCTGTGTGCCGAGGCCACCGTCATTTCCAGATAGAGCTCGCGGTAGGCGTCCACCAGGCCGTCGAGCGTGAAGGCCCGGTTTCTGCCGCTGGGGTTGGGAAGTATCCACACGATCGCGCCTTCGAAGGTGTCGGCTTGTCTGCCCCAGGCGAGTTCGCGCTGACCGGACAGTCCCGCATAGGCCGCCTTGCCCAGAAAGGCCACAAAGCGCGGGGCGTGGCGGGCGATCTTGCGCTTGAATGCCGCGGCGGCCGCGGTGAATTCCGCCGGCGCCAGCTCATCGGCGGCTGCGGTCGCCCGCGTCACAACCGTCGTCAGACCATAGCCGTAGCGCAGGATGCTGCGGTCCTGCGCGGGCGCGATCTGTTCGGGCGTAAATCCCGCGAGATGCAGCACACGCCAGAAACGATTGCTTCCGCTCACGAAATGATGACCCGCCGTGGCCGCCGTCATGCCCGGGTTGATGCCGCAGAACACCACCTTGAGCCCATCGGCCAGGAGGTCGGGTAGCTGCCTGCTCACGAGCCGACCGTCACTCGCACATCACGCTGACTGCCTTTTGCGCCAGCTTGCGCAGCTCAGTCTTTGAACTGCCGGAGCGGGCGCGCACGGCCAGCGAGTGCATGGTGGCGGAGGCGAGCAGGGCGAGCGCCTTGGGATCGGCATCCGCATTCAACTCACCGGCACTGCGAGCAAGCTTGAAGCGTGCTTCGAAATCCGCATCGAGCTTGCGAAAGCCATCCGCCGCCAACTTCTGGATCTGTGGATCGCCGGGCGCCTCGGTAATCGCCGTGCCGACCACGAAGCATCCCAGCACCTGGTCGTCGCCGGAGAAATAGATCGACAGCGCGGCGTCGTAAACCTTCATCAAGGTCTCGGCCAGGCTTCCGCCGCTGGCGAAGGCCTTGTGCATCAGCTCGAACTTGCGTTCCCAGTAGTCGTTCAAGGCCTTGACGTAGATGTCGTGCTTGTCGCCAAACGCCGCGCGAAGGCTGGGGCGGTTCATGCCGGTCGCGGCGGAGATGTCGTCCAGCGACGTGCCCGAGTAGCCGGTCTTCCAGAACGCCTCGGCGGCCTGGCGCAGCGCTGTTTCCGGTTCGTAGGCACGGGGCCGCCCGCGGGGCCTTTTTTCGGTCTTTGCTGTTTTTGTACTTGATCGCATAAAAAACTTGACCTCTCGTCGATAGCGGGATTATTATCCTGATAAGTACAAAATTCAACAGGCATGGCGCAAAGCCTCCATGCCGTGCCAGTCAATAGGAACCAGTCATGCGTAAGCAGTTTGATGAAACCAGCGATGGCCTGGGCTCAGGTCATGCCGAGACGGCGGGTCGGGGCCTGAAGGAGCGGCTGCGCTGGCCCCTGATGGCGGCGCTGCCGCTGCTGCTGATCGTCGGTGGCGGTGCCCGATACTTCCACGGTGCGCATGACGTGTCGACCGACGACGCCTTCGTGCGAGCCGCCAAGGTGTCCATCAATGCCCGCATTCCCGGCCAGGTGGTAAAGGTGGCGGTGATCGACAACCAGCCGGTCAAGGCCGGCCAGCTGTTGTTCGAAATCGATCCCGAACCCTATCGCATCGCGGTGGAGCAGGCGCAGGCGCGTCTCAACAGCGCGCGCCTGCAGGTGGAAGCGCTCAAGGCGACCTATCGCCGGCAATTGGCCGACCTGGAATCGGCCAAGGCATCGGCAGATTTCGACGGTCGCGAATACGCGCGCAAGAAGGCCTTGCTCGCCTCCGATTTCGCCTCGCGCGCCTCCTACGAGCGTGCCGAGACCGACATGCAGGTATCGCGTCAGCACATTGCATCGGCGCAGCAGGATGTCGCCAACACCGTGGCTGGCTTGAACGGCGATCCCAATATCGAGGCCGATCGGCATCCGGCCGTGCGCGAGGCGCGGGCTCAACTGGATCGTGCGCAGCTCGATCTTTCCTATACCCGCGTGTTGGCGCCGGACGATGGCGTGGTCACCAAGGTGGACGATCTGCAGGTCGGTGATTTCGTCAGCAGCGGGGCCACCGTGTTCTCGATGATGTCGAGCCGGCATGTCTGGATCGAAGCGAATTTTCGCGAGACCGGTCTGACCCATATGCGGCCCGGCCAGGCGGCGACGATCGATGTTGATACCTATCCCGGGCATGGCTTCAAGGCGCATGTGGTGAGCATGAGTCCGGGCACCGGTTCGGAATTCGCGCTGCTGCCGCCGGAAAACGCCACCGGCAATTGGGTGAAGGTGGTGCAGCGTCTGCCGGTGCGCCTGGAACTGGATGCGATTGATCCGAACTGGCCGCTGTACTCGGGCATGAGCGTCACCGCGCAAGTGGACACGCGCCAGCAAGCCCAGGCGACCCATCGTGCTGCGGGAGCAGGGCAGTGAACACCGCCCACGACCACAACAGCGAGGTGCGGGCGCATGGGAGCCTCGTCGCCGCCGCGTTGCTGGCGACGTATATGCAGGCGGTGAATATCTCGATCCCGAACGCGGCGGTCCTGCATGTGCAGGGCGGCCTGTCGATGACGGACGATGAGATTGGCTGGGTGTTCTCCTCGTATATCGCCGCAAGCGCCATCGTGATGCCGTTGACGCATTGGCTGGCCGGCCGCTTCGGCAGGAAGCGGGTGTTCCTGGTGTCGCTGGCGCTGTTCAGTCTTGCGCTGGTCCTCGACACGCTGGCGACGACGCCGCTGCAGTTCGTATCGGCGCGCATCCTGCAAGGCGCCGCCAGTGGCACGCTGGCGCCGCTGTCGATGGCGATCCTGCTGCACGAACTGCCGCCCCTGCGCCACGGCCGCATCGGCATGGCCTGGAGCGTGATTGCCTTGCTCGGCATCTTGAGCGGCCCGGCGATCGGTGGATGGCTGGGTGAATACGTCGGCTGGCATGCGATCTTTTATTTCAGCCTGCCGATGGCTGCGTTCATTGCTGTGGCGATGAGTGTGTACCTGAAGGAAAAGAAGCTGCACAAGCTGGAGCACTTCGACTTCTTCGGGCTGGTGACGTTTTCCATGGGCATCGCCGGCCTGCAGATGATGCTCGACCGCGGCGAACGCCTGGAATGGTTTGCCTCGCCGGAGATCTGGGCGGAAGCGATCGCTTCGGCGCTGGGTTTCTATCTCTACATCGCGCATGTGCTGACCAAGGACCATCACTTCCTGCACAAGGCCTTGTTCAAGGACCGCAACTTCCGCGTGGCGACGGTGATGTTCTTCGCGTTCGGCTTTGTGCTGCTGCCGACGCTGGCGCTGACCTCGCCGATGCTGGAGGAACTGCTCGGCTATCCGGCGGATACGGCCGGTTACCTGAGCATTCCGCGCGGCGTCGCCCTGGTCGCGGCCTTGCTGCTGACCTGGCGCGCACCGTCGCGTTTGGACAATCGCTGGCTGATCCTCGGTGGCCTGGCGCTGGTGGTCTACGGCAACTGGCGCATGCTGGGCTACTCGCCCCTGATGGACTGGTGGCCGGTGGCGGCGGCGGGGGCCATTCAAGGCGCTGGCCTGGGCATGCTGATGCCGGCGCTCACGCGCGCTGCCTTCAGCACGCTCGATCCCCAATTCCGCGCGGAAGGGACGGTGCTGTTCAACCTGTCGCGCTTGTACGGCAGCACGATCGGCATCGCCATCGTGCAGATCTACTTCTACTGCAACACACAGAGCATGCACCTGGCGCTCGCCAGCAACCTCAGGCCGTACCGCACCGGGCCTCTGACGGGGCAGGCGCTGGCCATGATGAATGAGCTGGTGACCGGCCAGGCGGCGTTGGTCGCGGTGATCGGTCAGTTCAAGCTCTTGATGATCGCGATGCTGATCGTCAGTCCGCTGGCTCTGTTCCTGCGCAAGCCGCGTACCGGCATCTGAAATTCTGGAGTCACAGCATGAAACCGCTCAATTCAACCGCGTCGGGACGTTTTGTCCGCACGCTCCTGCTGGCCGCTGCCGCGCCCGCGCTTTTGTCCGCGTGCATGGTGGGGCCCAACTTTGAACGGCCGGCGGCGCCGACCACCGGGCACTACGATGCGCAGGCCGAGCAGGCGCTCGACGCCAGTCATCCGACGGCAGGCGCGGCGCATGTCGAGCCTGGCAAGAAAATGCAGGGCGACTGGTGGTCGACACTGGGCTCGGCCAAACTCGACGAGGTGATGCGCAAGGCGATCGCCGGCAATTTCAACCTGCAGGCCGCCGACGCGACCATCGCCCAGGCCAATGAAGCGGTCGCTGCCACTGCCGGCGCCTTGAGTCCGCAAGTGGGGTTCGGCGCCACAGGCGGCCGTCAGAAGTCCGGCAACGGATCCGGTGTCGGCACGTCCAATTTCTATGCGGTCGGGCCGCAGGTGAGTTTCGACTTCGACCTGTTCGGCGGCACCAGGCGCAAGGTCGAGGAGCGCACGGCGCTCGCCGAGCTGGAGCAGCATCGCTTCGATGCGGCCTATCTCACCGTGACCGGCGATGTGGCGAGCCAGGCCATCCTGTTGGCTTCGGCTCGTGCACAGATCAAGGCGGTACAGGTGTTGATCGCCGACGACCAGAAGAACCTGGAGCTGGTGCGCAAGGCCCACGAATTGGGTACAGCCACCCAGGTTGATATCGCGCTGGCCACCACCCAGCTGGCGCAGGATGAAACCCTGCTGCCGCCGCTGGCGCAGCAGCGTGATGTGGCGCGGCACGCCTTGTCGATACTGGTGGGCAAGAGTCCTGGTGACTGGACGGCGCCGGATTTCGATCTCAGCGATTTCGCATTGCCCGAAAGCCTGCCGCTGAGTTTGCCCTCGGAGCTGGCGCGCGAACGCCCCGACATCCTTGAGGCCGAGGCGCAGCTGCATGCGGCCAGCGCCGAAATTGGCGTGGCCACGGCGGACATGTATCCGCATCTGACCCTGTCTGCGTCGCTGACCCAGGCTGGCCCTGGCATCGGAACCCTGTTTGGTATCGCCGGCGCGCTGGCCGGGCCGATCTTCGACGGCGGCACCTTGAAGGCCAACCGTCGCGGCGCCGTGGACGGCTACAAGGCGTCGCTCGCGGGTTACCAGCAAACCGTCATCACCTCGCTGGGCCAGGTGGCGGACGTGCTGCAGGCGATCAACCACGACACTGAAGAGTACTCAGCGCAGGAGCGCGCCTTGAGCGCGGCCGAGACCAGCTTGAAGTTGAACCAGCAGGGTTATCGGGTGGGCGAAATCGGCGTGCTGCAGGTGCTGGATGCCGAGCGTGCTTATCAGCGCGCCTTGATTGGCCATGTGCAGGCACAGACGGCACGTCACCTGGACAGTGTGCAGCTTTCGATCGCCCTGGGTGGCAATGCCAATGGCGTCTCCGAACAGCGCGTGGCGTCACGCAACCAGCCCTGAGCAGCTGCACCGATGGACATCCTCAACTCACGCCGCGGCTGCCCTGCGCAAGCCGCGCATCCGACTAGCGAGCACGACATGCGTACCTCCGATCCTCTTCGTTACACCACCATTCCACTGGCTCACGGCACCGGCGAGATGCCCGCGGTCGGATTCGGCACACTGATCGCCAACCGCGATGCCGCCAAACAGGCCATCAAGGCGGCGCTGGAAACCGGCTTCCGCCATCTCGACGCCGCAGAACGTTATCTCAACGAAGATGTGGTCGGTGCAGCGATGCAGGAGGCTTTCGCGGCCGGCATCGTGAAGCGCGAAGAGCTCTTTGTCACCACCAAGCTGTGGAACACCAATCATCGTCCGGAACGCGTACGGCCAGCGTTCGAGGCGAGCCTGCGTCGGCTCCAGCTCCACTACATCGATCTGTACCTGATCCACACGCCGTTTGCGTTCCAGCCGGGCGACGAGATGGACCCGCGCGATGCGCACGACCAGCCGATCTACGATACCGGCGTGACCCTGGTGGAAACCTGGCGCGCGATGGAGCGCCTGGTGGATGAAGGAAAGTGTCGCGCCATCGGGCTATCGGACATCACCCTGCCCAAGCTCAAGGAAATCGTCGAGGTGGCGCGCATCAAGCCCGCGGCAGTACAGGTGGAATGCCATCCGTATCTGCCCGAATGGGAACTGTTCGAATACTGCCAGCAACACGGCATCGTGCTGCTCGCGTTTGCGCCGCTGGGGCATGGCATGGAGCCGCGCATCACCGACGATGCAGTGATCACCGGCATCGCGCAGCGTGTTGGCAGGACGCCGGCCCAGGTGGCACTGGCCTGGGCGGCGCAGCGCGGCACGGCGTTTCTGACCACGTCGACCAACCCGGCGCATATCGAAGAGAACTTCGACATTGCCTCGCTGCCCGACGAGGCCATGCAACAGATGAAGCATGACATCACCACGACCATTCGCTTGAATGCGGTGGTGGAGACCGGCGTGCCAGGCTTTGTGCCACGGCGCAAATAAACGGGTGATGGTGCGCGGCCCTAGAGATCAAGTTCGATGTCGCTGCTGGGGCGCGCACAGCAAATCAGCACGCTCCCATCGGCGGGGGCGCCCACCGGCTCGGTGTCGTAGCGAATCTGGCCGGCAATCAGTGCGGTCTCGCAGGTATGGCAGACACCGGCGCGGCAGGACCAGCGCACCGGCACATCGCAGGCTTCGGCAAATTCCAGCAGGCTCTGATAGCGATCGGACCAGGGCAAGGCCAGGCTGCTGCGACTGAAGGAGACCGTGGGACCTTGTCCTGCGGGACCTGCCGGCGGATGCGGCGACCTGGCGGGGCCCGCAGCGATGCCCGGCGTGATCGACCCGACGCTGCCGAAGATCTCCGTGTGCAGATGCGTGGACGCGTAGCCCACCGCTGCCAGTCCATCCATCAGGTCAGACATGAAGCTGGTTGGGCCACATAGATAGAACTGCGCGTTGCTGGGCACTCCCAGTCGCTGGATCGTCGCTGCACTGATGCGTTCGGCGACGTCGAAATCGCGGCCCAACTGATCTTCAGCACGAGGCTGGCTATAGGCTACGAGCGCATGGACATGGGGCAGTTCGCCGAGCAAACGGCGGACTTCCGATGCAAACGGACGTTCGGCGCCGTTGCGCGCGCCGTAGATCCAGTAGACCTCGCGCCTGGCCGCCACGCCTTCCGCCGCCAATTGATGCAGCATGCCGAGCACCGGCGTGACACCGATGCCCGCGCTCACCAACACCACCGGATCGTCGCCTGCCTGCAGCGTAAACGTCCCACGTGGCGCACTGACCTCCATCAGGTCGCCCGCATGGACATGGCTGTGGATATATCGGCTGCCCTCGCCGGAGCCGCGCTTGATGCTCACGCGATAGCAGCCGTCTTCACCGATATTGGAGATCGAATAGCTGCGCGTGACTGCACTGCCACCGTCGGCTGCAGGCAGGCGCAGGACGACGAACGATCCTGCGGCCGGCGGCGCGAGGTACGGCGGCTCGGTCGCAATCAGCAGCAGGGACTTCACTTCGCTGCTTTCCTCCACCACGCTCACCACCTTCAGCGTGCGAAAGCCGGGCCATGCAGCCGGCGCCATCACCGGAGCGAGCCCGGCGTTGCCTGGCAGTCCCGCCGTGTTGGCCAGCAAGGCATCGAAGGACTGCTTCCAGCCAGGGCTGAGCGAAGGCTCGCTGGCTGCAAGCTGCAGGCGGTCCTTGGGATGATCGGGCAGATAGAGCAAGCCATCCACTTCGGCCACGGTCATGCCGGCACGTCCGCGCTCGACGCGCACGATCTCGTCGCCCGCGCCGATCTCGCCTTCCTCGATCACCCGAAGATAAAAGCCGGGCCGGCGATGCGAGACGAGCAGGGCAGGCATGCGCGGCTCGTCCATGCGTATGCCGACGCGGTAGCAGGTGACGCGTGGCTGCGATACCTCGAACAAGGCCCCGCCGATCCGATAACGGTCGCCGACGCAGACATCGTCATCGGCCAGTCCATCCACCGTCAGATTCTCGCCGAACATGCCGTATTCGCCCAGCGTTCGCTGCAGCACGTGCTCCCAGTAGCGGTACGAGGCGACCTGGTAGACCATCACCGCGCGATGCACGCCGCCGTGACCTTGCAGGTCGCCCTGGCCGTCACCGTCGAGATTGAGGCGGCGCGCCATCACGCGTCCGCCCACGGGACGTTTCCAGACCGCCGTCCGAACGGTTTTGCCGCGCCATGACACGTCTGCGGGAAGGCCGACATTGACGGATACGACGTGGCTCATGGATAACGACTCCGCACACATCAAGAGCGGTTGGCCCAAGGCCAGCGCCCATGGCATCGACTCACTTCGGAGACACCAGTTTTCCCTGCACGAGCAGGCGAATGGTTGCCACCGTCATGACAAGAATCACCAGGTTGCCGCCGACGAACAGATACGGCGCCATCAGGGCGAACGGACCGGTCTCGCCATGTTGGATCAGCCGCAGTGGTGCCGCCGTGAGCGAGGTTACCCCGAAAGTGAAGCCCCAGTAGCTCACTGAAAACGGCTGCTCACGTATCCATGGCAGCAGGCGCAGCAGGACCACCGCGATCATCAGGCCATAGGCCAGCATGGCGTGGATGAACAGGTCCGGCGGGCCGCTGCTCAGGTTGATGTACGCGATCGCGCCGACGGTCGGCGGCGCCAGCTGGATGCCCAGGGTAGGGCGGATCATCGGCGCCATCGCGTCGGCGGTGTAGAGCCGATGCAGCAACACCGCATCGATGGCCAGCCAGGTGAACGCACCGGCGCCAAACGCCAGCTCGCCCCAGTCGGCGTAACCCAGGTTGGCCGCCACGGCTGCCGCCACGAAGGACCCGCCCACCACCGGCAGATAGAGTGCCGCGGTGGTGCATGCCTTGTCGCGCCCACCCACCCACAGCGTGCCGGTCAGCCACACGGCGAAACTCACCGTGTGCAAAAAGCCGAGCACGAAGAGCACCAGCGCGGCGTCGCGCGAATAGGGCAATACGGCGCCGGCCATCACCATGGTGGTAAGGCCGGCAAGTCCCACGAAGCAACTCTGCACGGGATGGCTCAGTTCAGCGAGCGCGGCCGGTCGCGCATAGATCCACTTGGCCGACGTCAGCACCAACAAAGTGAGCCACACCACGGCGGCCAAGGCGAGCAGTGTCTCGCCGATCCACGCGGGCAGTTGCCAGACCTGATGCGCCGCACGCCATGCATTGCCCAGCCCGCCGATGCCAAGCACGATGCCAAAGAAGCTCGCAGGAACAACCGGCAACCTGCTAAGTGCCATGGTGTCAGGCCTCGATGGAGTGCTGCGGTTTGCCGGACGGCTTGCGCCGGATGCTTCCCGAAGAATGCGCTCTCAGGGACGCCACGCCTGAGCCTGCATCCGAAAGACGCTGTCACCCGAGTGGGCACCATAGGCAGGCCACCCGACCGGCACCATTGCACCAAGGTGTCACTCATACTTTGGTATCGCCGCTGTGCGCAGGAGCGGCTTGTCGCATGGTCGGCACCCCAACGCGCAAGCAGGTAACATCGGTCGTCGACGGCCTGATGCAGTTGCACGAGGAGTGACCCATGATTTTCGCCGTGTTCCTTGTTGCCCCCCACGACGTGAAAACCGAACACGTCGAAGAAGCGCCCGAACTGCTTGAGCGCGATGGCGTGCTGTTCTCCTTGCGCGGCGGCCCCCGCCAACCGCAGACCACCGACCGCGTATGGGATCCGGTGGCCGTGTATGCGCCCGACGAGCTCAGCGAAGAGGAGTTTCAGGATCTGTTTGAGCTCAATCGGCCGGGTGTGCCGGAGTTGAACCTGAGGTATTGAAGACGCGCGAAGCCGGGGCGTGACCCTGCGCTGTTGAAGGCGTGCCGGCGCCATGGTGCTGCCAGGTGGCGCTCTCGTGCTTACTTGCGGTTTCGGTCAGGCATCCTTGCCTGCGATGGCGCGTTACCGCTGCGGCGGCAGAACACACTCGCGCGCCATCGCTTCAGACCCGTCGTGCCGTTCGTGGTGATACGCCGCGTTCAATCGCGGCCTCACAGGTTTCAGCGCACTGTTACCTGAGTCGACTCAGCCGCCGCTGCGGACTCTGCGACGTGATCGGCGTGCCTGGCGGTATGAACAGGCTGCGGCGCGAGCTGGGAAGGGTAGTCCACGTCCCAATCGATGCGGCCGTTGATGCGGCTGCTGGACACCTCGAGGGCCTCGCTGTTG
This sequence comes from Dyella japonica DSM 16301, assembly GCF_001010355.1. Taxonomy (GTDB): domain Bacteria; phylum Pseudomonadota; class Gammaproteobacteria; order Xanthomonadales; family Rhodanobacteraceae; genus Dyella; species Dyella japonica. The sequence goes on from NZ_JPLA01000041.1 coordinate 83,608, forward strand.
CGAGTCTGCGCTGCGGCTTGCGGTGCTGCGTTGCTCTGCGTGTTCTCTGTCGCCAGCAGCGGACCAGCGACCACGGTCGCCCCCAGCATCAGGGCAGTCGCGAGCAGGCGTTTGGCTGAAAACGTAGATGATTGTGTGACGTTCATGGTTAGGGCTCCGATAGAGTGGCGATCAGCGCCTTGAGCTGGCTCCCTGCATCAAGTCGGCATCCCTGCTGGGCGCGTCTTATTGTGTACAAGTACGCATAATAATGAGTAGCGACCGGATGTCAAGCCTTTTTATGCGTATATGTATAAAAATATAGCGACGCACACGATGGGCGCCACTTCTTGTCTGTGGGAGCGCACCCTGTGCGCGACAGCCACGCTGCGGTGCACCGCTCCGTAGGGTTGTCGCGCACAGGGTGCGCTCCTACAAATGAGGGGACCGGCAGCTTTGCCCCGCCATCGGCAGACCTGCGCCCCCCCCTTGTAGGAGCGCACCTTGTGCGCGACCGCAGCGCTGCGATGTACCGCTCCGTGGGGTTGTCGCGCCAGCGTCGGCATCGCTGGAACTACGGATCATCGAAGCGAGCGAACATCAACGACTGGCGGAAGGATGCTTCGCCAGCGGTCGATTCATCGCGCGGTGCCAGGCCAGCGTCATCATGCCCACCGCGAAAGCACCGGCGAGGGCGAACTGGATGACGCGAGTCAGCCACAGCCAAAGCGTGCCGGTGTCGGAGGAAATCGACGTGCTGAGGATGATCAGCATCGCATTGCACGCCAGCACGGCCACGGCAGCGGCCGGTCCGCCGGCACAGACGCGCTGGCCGAAGCCCAGCAGCGCCACCAGCAGGAGACCGGCGAGGAAGGGCAGGCTGGGTGAGGTCAGCAACAGCGTATGCATCAGCAAGCCGAGCAAACCACCGGCGAAGTTGCCGATGATCATGCCCATGGCGTGGGCGCGGCCACGCTGCAGATCGAAATTGGCCACCAGCATCACGGTGGCAATCATTACCGGCAGCACATCGGTCAGGCCAAAGAGCAGATAGACCAGCATCAAGGGCATCACGATGGCTACGCCGGCCAAGGCCATGGCCACCGGCGACTGCCTGCCCGGTGCGGCGTTGGCCGGTGGCTTTGGCGCTGCCGTGAGCGGCCATGCGGCGTATACCACCCAGATCGCCAGCAGCGCGACCGCCATGCTGCGGATAAAGGCCAGTGGCAGGATGCCTGCCTGGGCCGGCGCCACCATGACGACCACCGGGATGGTGGCCAGGCTGATCAACAACAGCAGCGGTGGCAGCGGCGGCGCGCCCCGGAGTATGCGAAGAAAAGCCAGGAACACGCCCAGGCCAATCAAGCCGAACAGCACCACCGGCGTGTCGCGAAACAGCGAAGCGATGGCAAACGCGAACAGCGACGTCACCGACATCACCACCATCAGGCCCACCGCCATCTTCAGCGGCGGTCGCATCGGCAGGTTGGACAGCAGTACGGCGGCAAGCACTGGCCCGAGGAAGCTTGGCGCCCATTGCAGCATCTCGCTGAGCACAAACGCCGCCGTGACGCCCACCGCAAAGCGCAAGGTGGCATGCAGGGTCACATCGCCCTGCGATGGAGCCTCGGTGCGGGACGCGCTCATCGCACGTAACTGAGCATGGCGATCATCCAGATCCACACGCGCGCCAACGGATTCATCAGCGAGTGTTCGCGCGTGAGTACAACTACGTTGGCTTGCGCACCGCTGCGGCCGGGCGGCAACGTTTGTTCCGGGCTGCGGGGCGGATCGAGCATGATGCGCACCGGAAAGCGCTGCGGCTCGCGTAGCCATCCGCTGGGTGCATTGACCGTGGGCAGCTGGCCGTTCGGCGCCTCGTCGCCCTGTGCAATACCCCAGCCTACGCTGTCGACGTGCGCGGGAAAGACCTTGCCCGGCTGGTCGTCGAACACCACCAGGGCGCGGTTGCCCGTGGCGATATGGCCGAGCTGGTTCTCGCGCATGGCCGCACTGATCCAGCGCGGGCCGTCGGCGACGAAACTCATCACGGGCTGGCCGCGGCTGGCGAACTGGCCAGGCGAAAGGCGCAGATTGGTGACCACGCCATCGCTCGGGGCGACCACGGTCGTGTGGCGCAGATCGAGTTCGGCCTGGTCGAGGGCGGCGCGCGCTTGCCGTACCTGCGCATTGCTGGGACCGGTCTCGCCCATGCGTATGCGTGCGCGTTCGGTTTGCGCCTCGCCCTGGCCGATATCGGCAATGTTCTTGGCGATATCGGAGCGGGCGCGGATCGCCGAGGTTTCCGAGAGCGCGCGTTTGGCCGACAGATCCAGCACGATCTTGCCTAGCTGCTGGGACGCCGCCAGGTCCACGCGCTGCCGGTTCAATTGCGCTTCGGCCACCTGGAGATCGGCGGCCGAGGCGTCGGCCGCCTGCGTGGCCAGCACGAGATTGGCCTGGGCCGCCCGCAGCGCAATCTGGAACGGCCGCTGGTCAATGCGGAACAACACGTCCCCTTGCTTCACCCGGCGGTTGTCGGACACCTCGACCGTCACCACTGGTCCGGTGACCTCCGGTGCGATCTGCACCAGGAATGTGTCGATCGCTGCCTGGGAGGTGTACGGCGTGAAGCGGTCGGCGATCATGTGATAGACGAAGATCGCCAGCAGCACCAGCAGCGTCACCAGCACGATACGCCGTTCCCGTGACGCGCCAGCTGCGGGGGCAGCGGGTGCTGCCGCAGCTGACGACTCCTTCGCTGTGCTCTCGGCGCGCTCTTGGCTCTCGTTGGACGGCTCGGTGGGCATGGGCGCTCTCGTCTCGTGAATCACGGTAAGGCTGGCCGGGCGCCGGGACGGCGCGATGCATCAGTGGCGTGGTCCTGGCTGGTTCCCTGGTGCGCCACCGGTAGCGGCGCCACCTGGCCGATCCAGTCGCCGCCCAGCGCACGGTACAAAGCCACCAGCGAGCGATAGCCGTCGCCGCGCGCAGAGCTCAACGACAGTTGCGCGGAGAACAGGCTGCGTTCGGTGTCGAGCACTTCCAGATAATCGGTATAGCCGTTGTCGTAGCGCTCCCGTGTGAGCTCCACCGCACGCGTCAGTGCCGCCACCTGCCGTTCCAGCGAGGCGACCAGAACGCGCTTGGCCTGGATCGCCGCCAGCGCATCGTCGACATCGCGAAAGGCGTTCTGGATCGACTGCTGATAGACCTCCAGCGCCTGGTCGCGGCGCGCCTCCGCCTGGCGATTGGCGGCATCGATGGCGCCTCCCGAAAAAATCGGGCCCAACAGCTGGCCGGCGAACGACCACGTGCGGGAGCGGCCGGAAAACAGCCCGTTGAGCTCGGGGCTGGCGCCGCCTCCGGCAGCGGTCAGCGAGACGGTGGGAAAGTACAGCGCACGCGCCGCGCCTATCAGTGCGTTGGCCGCCACCAGCTGTTGCTCGGCCTGCAGGATGTCGGGACGCCGGGTGATCAACTCCGACGGCAGCCCGGCCGGAACGCGCGGCACGCTCAATTGCTGCAGCGTGTGTCCACGTTTGATGGGACCCGGGTTGCGACCGATCAGCACCGACAGCGCATGCTCCTGCTGGGCGATTGCCTGCTGCAGCACAGGGATCGCGGATGCGGCGGTTTCGTACTCGGCCGTCACCTGCATCATTTCGAACTCGGACACCGCGCCGCCATCCAGCCGCAGCTGAAACACGTCGACCGTCTTCTTGCGGCCGTCCAGCGTGGCCTGCGAGATCTCCAGCTGGCGATCCAGATCGAGCAGCGTGATATAGCCGGAGACGATATTGGACACCAGGGTCAGGGCCACGCCCAGGCGCGCTTCCTCGGTCGCGAACAGATTCGCGCGCGCCGCTTCGTTTTCACGACGGATACGCCCCCAAAGATCCAGCTCCCAACTTGCCGACAAGAGTGCGGAATAGCTCGTAATCTCGGGATTGGCGCCCGCCGGCAGCGGCGTCGTGCTCTGGCTCACGCGTTGCCGGCTGGCATTGGCGCCATAGCCGAGCTGGGGCAGGCCTTGCGCGCGCGAGCTGATCACGAGGGCAGCAAATTCATCGACGCGCGCGGTCGCGATACGAAGATCGTGATTGGCTGCCAAGCCTTCATCCACCAGGGCGTCGAGTTCCGTGTCGCCGAAACTTCGCCACCAGGCCGGTACCTCGGCCAAGGTCGACGTGGGTACGGCGTAGCCTTTGGCAGCATCGGCGAAACGATAACCCTGCGGTACCTCAGCCGTCGGCCGCACATAGTCGGGACCGAGTGTGCAGCCCGCACCCACGCATGCCAGCGCGATCACGACGAACGCGATGGGCAAGGGAAGCTGGTCGATGCGCCGCTTGCGACTCACGCTTCCCCCTCTCGCGTTGGCTCAAGACGCCGGGTGACCAGGTCGCATGTTCGCCCGGGCGATCGGCAACGAACGGGCCACTAGAAGCGCACCTTGAGCAGCAGCTGGAACCCGTTGAACTTGAAACTCGTGTGCCCCTTGAAGCTGCTCTTGTCGATGTCCGCGTTGATCTTGTTGTACGCGTACTGGGTCACGATGCCAAAGTTGGTCCACGGATAGAACTCAACGCCCAGGCGCGCGTTGTAGAGCTTGGCGTCGATGTCGCCGATATTGGCCTTGAACGCCCCGGCGTCGGCGACGAAGCGGGCCCAGTCCTCGATCTGGTAGCGATAGGACACGCCGATGGACGGATCAGGAAGGTCGGTGGACGCACTGGCCGAAACCGTGCGCGTCGCCGAGGCGCTGCCATTTGCGCCGGCCGCATTGACGGTGCCCTTCAGGCGCAGGTCGAAACTGTAGTTCTGCAGGCCGCCGGCTAGCGCAAAGGCGCCCTTGTCGCCGATCCAGATCCAGTACCGATAAGTCAGGCCGCCGGCGTCCAGCGTGAACTTGGAGCTCAAGGTGCTGCCGACCGCAATGGTCTGGTTGTTGAACACCAGCGACCGGTTGATGGTGCGCGAGTGGTCGTTGTCGTCATGGAAGTAAGTCAACTCGAATTCATGGCGCTCCCAGGGGCGCCAGCTTGCCGAGATGAAGGGCAGGCTCTTGGTGCCACCTTGGCCCAGGTCGCGCGAAAAATCGAGCGATGTGCCGGAGCGCTTGATATCGCCGTCGACACGCATCGTCGCCGACAGGTCATTGGAAAAAATGCCGGCATCGACGGCGATATAGTCGAGCATCGGATGCTCGTCGGCGAGGGCAGGACCTAGCGCATCGGCAAGCATGCATGACAGCAGTGCAAAGGCGATGAGTGGATACTTCATATATCCCCCTACGTTGAATCACTACCCAGGGGCCATGCACTGATCTGCACAGCCGGTCGTGGCCAGATGATTCACGCGACACCCCGATCGCATGGAAGATCCCTACCAAATCATGAAACCCGTGACGTAGCATCCTTGTGAATTTGCGCGGCATGGCACTCGCGCCAGGCTCGATGGCGAGCGCGGAATGGGAGCGATGTAAGCTTGCTCAGTAGATCTACTTAAATCCGCTACGTAGAACTTTTCGCGCTGTCCAATGTGCGGCCATGTCGCGTGTACATCCACTTGCGATCATCGAAAAAGCTAAGCACCGCATCGACAAACTCTGCGCTATCTTGAGACAACGGCGCGGGAAGCGGTTGTGTCCGAAGATGGTCTGCCAGGCGCCTGGGACTGACACCGAAGGGGAATAGCGATGACGAGCGAAGCGCTCCTGCCGGTCACGGGCGAAGCACCCTCGAACAGGCAACGCCTGTTCGTTCGCTACTACACCGGGATCCTGATGGACCTGGTGGTGCTCAATCTTTTTGCCGAGTACTGGAAGAACGTTTACGTCGACACGTTCACCACCTCCTTGCTGTGCGCGATCGTGTTGCAGGTGCTGCTGAAATTGACGGTGGCCCTCGAGCATAAGGTCGGCGGCTACTTCAAGACGAAGCCCGGCGGGTGGATGAAGTTCCTCCGCTTCTTCTGCGCCTGGTTGATCCTGTTCGGATCGAAGTTCGTGATACTGGAGGCGATCGTCCAGCTGTTCGGCGAGGACGTGCGGTTCTACGGCGCATTCCACGGCATCGTGGCGCTCATCGTGGTCGTCGTGGTGATGCTGTTGGCCGAGGAGCTGATCGTCCGCCTTTATCGCAAGCTGGCTGATTGAAGCGGTCGACCGGGAGACGTCGCGTTGGCCCGCAGTGGCAGCCGCAAACGCGGGGGAGATCTCATGCGTACGACCTCGGATTCACCCATCACAGCGCTATTTGATCGAGGCGGCCTGAAAGCCATCTTCGAGCACGCCCGCAATGCCGTGGTGGCCACGCTCATCGTGGCGGCGGGACTGGGCACGGTGCGGACGCCGGACCAGTCCGACCTGGTCGGCGTCCCCAATCCCACCATCGCCGGCTATATCGTGGTGGGACTGGGTTGCGCGCTGGTCGCACTGAACTTCATCGACGGACTGCGCAGACTGGCCCGCCTGCGCTGGCATATCGCGCTGCAGATCGCGCTGGGCCTGGGCTATCTGTTTGCGTCGATACGCATCGTGCAGTTCCTGATCTTCATGCGCACGCACGTCTGCTAGACGGACGATGCCTCTCAGGGCGAATAGCGCGTAAACACGAAGTCGCGTTGCTCCACCGGCACATGACACGCGTAGCAGGCATGGGCATCCATGTGGGCGGGCTTGCCGCCATTGAACTGCACGTAGCCCCATCCGCCCGTTGACGCGTAGGCCTTCGAGTTCTTGATCATGAACTGGACATTGGTGGGCTGGCCCGCGATGAACGACTGTTCGCGACCGAAGGCCTTGTTGTTCTCTTCGGACGGCACGTATTGCCAGGCGATCCGCGCGATGATGGCGCCGTCGGGAAAGGGCAGCTTGCCCGATCGATAGGCCTCGATCGCGATGTCGTTGCCGAGGATGGCCCGTATGTCGTTGAGATTGCCTTCCTCATGGGCCACGGACACCAGCTTCCAATCGCGGTAGCCCGCGGGCATGGCATCGGCGATGGCCGCCGCATGGGTGCTTGCGTCCTGTGCCAGTACGGGTTGGATGGCGCCGGCGAGATTCAGCGATAGAGCGAGGAGCAGGGCAGGCTTGTTGATCTTGTTCATGGAACCTCCAGCGTGCGTACCGACGAATGCCGCGCCATCTTCGGCGGCGGGTTTGCTAAGCGTCCTGGTGTCGCGCATAGACCTCGGTGATCCAGCTGACAAAGACTCTGACCTTGGCGCTCAACTGCCGGCTGGGAGCGTAAACGATATAGACGTCCAGGGGATCGGGACGCCATGGCTCGAGCATGGGTACCAGCTCGCCGCGCAGGATCGAAGGGCGGACCATGAAGTCCAGCGTATGGATCAGGCCCAGTCCGGCAAGCGCTGTGGCCAGATGCGCATTGCTTTCGTTGACCGTGACGCTGGTGACCGGCTCGATTTGGAACGCACCGTTTTCGTCCTGAAAGTGCAGTGGCTGGACCAAGCCGCTTCTTGCGGAGAAATAGCCGGCGACGGGATAGCTGCCGGTGAGGAGCTGGCGAGGATGATCAGGCACGCCATAGCGCTCGATGTAGGCAGGGCTGGCGCAGGTGGTCCAGCGCAGTTTGGCGATGCGACGGGCGATCAGCGAACCGTCGCTGGCCGTGCTTCGAATGGCGCAGTCGACATTTTCGCCGATCACATCCACCACGCGATCCGTCACGCCGATATCGAGATGGATGTCGGGATAGCGCTCGCGAAACTCCGGCAGCGCCGGGATCAGGATGCCGCTGGCGGTTGAGCCGCCGGTGTCGACCCTCAGGCGGCCTCGCGGGTTGGCGTTGGTGCGGCCGAGTGTCGACTCGACATCGTCCAGCTCGGTCAGCAACTGGCGCATGCGCTCGTAGTAGGCGGTGCCTTCGTTGGTGACCTGCACCCGACGCGTATTGCGTTCCAACAGTGCTACGCCGAGGTGGACCTCCAGCGAGCGCACCCATTTGCTGACGGTGGCGTTGGGCATCTGCAGCGATTGGGCAGCGCGATTGAAGCCGCCGGTTTCGACGACGCGGCAAAAGACACGAATGGCTTGCAGATGATCCATGGGCCGCTCCGGAACGTTGCTCGATTATCCACCTGGGTGGATAAACAAACCACCGGGCACGCATTTATTCACGTGATTGCACACCCATTAACAGGGCTCGCCGGGCGCATTGACCCATAGGAGAGCACTCATGAACACCGCAAACAGCAGCAAGATCAACGTTGAACGTCATGCAGGGAAGGTCGCCCTGGTCACCGGCGGGAGCTCCGGCATCGGTCTGGCCACCGCCAAGCGGCTGGCCCTGGAAGGCGCCAAGGTCTACATCACCGGCCGACGCCAGAAGGAGCTGGATACGGCGGTCGCCGACATCGGCCATCAGGCGACGGCCATCCAGGGCGACGTCGCGGACAACGCCGATCTCGACCGTATCTACCAGGTCATCCAGACCGCCGAGGGGCGCCTGGACCTGCTCTTTGCCAATGCCGGCGGCGGCGAGTTTGCGCCGTTGGGTGCGATCACCGAAGCGCAGTTCCACAAGTACTTCAACATCAACGTCAAGGGCACGCTCTTCACGGTCCAGAAGGCATTGCCGTTGATGCGGCCGGGCTCATCGATCGTGGTGACCGGGTCGATCGCGGCGGTCAAAGGGCTACCCGCGTTCGGCGTGTACGCCGCAACCAAGGCTGCCTTGCGTTCCTTCGTACGCAGCTGGGCGACGGACCTCAAAGGCCAGGGCATCCGCGTCAATATCGTCGCCCCCGGCACGGTGGTGACGCCGGCGTACAAGTCGGAGCTTGGCCTCAACGACGAGCAGATCGAGCAGTTCGTGGCCCAGGTGTCCGAAAGCAACCCGCTGGGGCGCACGGGTACCAGCGAGGAAATCGCGAGCGTCATGTCCTTCCTCGCATCCGATGAAGCCAGCTTCATCACGGCGACGGAAATGTTCGTGGATGGCGGCCAGGCGCAGATCTGACCGGGTCTGATCGATCTCTGCACGGACCAAGTCAACGGTCCGCGCAGAGTCAGATCTCATCAAGCGAAGTCACTCAGAAATTCGCACGGACTGTCACCCCCACCATCCTCGGATCGCTGGGCTGGCCCAGGATCAGGCCGGAGTTGCCGGTCTGGATGGTGAGCGCGGTGATGTAGTTGCTGTCGAACACATTGCGCGCGAACACGTCCGCTTCCCAGTGATCGTTGAAGCGGTAACCCACGCTGGCATTGGTGACGTTGTAGCCGGCAATCCTCGTGTAGATGGAATTGCTGGTATCGCTGTTGTAGCCGCTGCGCGCACTCGAATCGACATGGAACAGGAAGGCGCCGGTACGGAACGGCAAGACATAGTCGAAGCCCAGGGACCCCGCCCATTTGGAAAGGCCCGCCAGCGGCAAGCCTGTGAGCACGTAAGCGCCCGGCACATTCGGGTTGCCTCGCGGATTGGACGTCTTGTTGGCCAGCGAGGCCGGTGCCTTGAACGGCTGGCAACCGCCCGCCGCATTGGGGTTCTGCCATTCCAGCGGGCAGGGGCCCAGTGGGTAATCGGAGTACTTGCCATCGGCATAGGCCAGCGATGCGTGCACCACGAAGCCCTGGAACACTTGCGCGGCGAAGTCCGCCTCGAAGCCTTTGACGGTGACTTCGGGGATATTGGCCGGGTACGTGCGCAACGCCGCCGTCTCGACGCTGGAGGTGATGTTCGCCTGGTAGTTGTTGACGGTCGTGTGGTAGGCGGCGAGGTTAAGCGTTGCGCGGCCATCCCACCACGCCGACTTCAGGCCCGCTTCCCAGGTCTTGTTGGTTTCGTCCTTGATCACGGCGGTGGCCAGCGCCGGATTGTTCAAGGCATCCAGCGGCAGGCCGGACATGTTGAGTCCGCCGGATTTGTACCCGCGCGCATAACTGAGATAGCTCATCAGGTTGTCGGTGAACTGATAGGCCAGGTTGGTGCGTCCCGATACATTGCCGCCGCTGTCGGAGGCCGAGTAACTCTGCGGCCGGAACAGCGAGAGCTTCGCGTTGTCCTGGATGGTGCCTGGCGTGGTCGGCAAGCCGCCGGACACGGTGGTCGAATAGTCGCCGTTCTTGTCTTCGTAGGTATAGCGCAGGCCCAGCGTCGCGGTCAGTTTGTCGGTGATGCGGTAGTTGGCCTCGCCAAAGGCGGCGTAGCTCTTCATCTCGAAATGCGAGTTGCCGTATTGGCCATAGCCATCGGCGAGATTGTCCGGCATGCGTGGAAAATTGGTGGTGCTCACCAGCCAATACGTGGCGGCCGGACCATACACACTGATCGGCTTGCCATTGATCTCCTGCGTGTAGAAATACAGGCCACCGACGTAGCTGAAAGGTCCCTCGCCGTTGGAGGCCACGCGGAATTCCTGGCTGTACTGATCTTGCCGCGACGGTATGCGCTGCACGGTCTGGATCGGCAGGCCGGTGTAGTCGCGATCGTTGGCGACATCCCACTTCCAATAGCGCCACGCGGTGATCGAGGTCAGCGTGACCGCGCCCAGGTTCCAATCCGCATTGAGCGACACGCCACCGTCCTGCGTATTGATATGCAATGGCGCGTCGATATCGGTGAGCCGGTCGTAGACGTCGCGGCTCGGCGGCGCATAGGCTGGAAAACCGTGCGCGGGCAGGTTGGCGGACAGTCCTTCGAATTGACGCGCGGCGCTTTTGAGGCTGGTGCCGACGCGCAGGTAGTTCTGCGTGCAGCAGTCCGAATCGAGGTTGGACACATCGGCGATCAGGCGCACGTTGAGATCGTCATTGGGCTTGAACAGCAACTGGCCGCGCAAGGCGTAGTTGTCCAGTCCGTTCACATCCTTGCCCGTGGTGACGTTGTGCAGGACGCCATCGCGCTCGGTGAATTGCGCGGCGAAACGGCCGGCGACCGTGTCGCTGAGCGGGCCGGAGACATTCGCCTTGGCCTGCACGAAGCCGTTCTCGCCGAGGGAAAGCTCGCCGCTGCCCTCAGGCACGAAGGTGGGTTCGCGGCTGGTGATATTGATCGCGCCGGCCGTGGTGTTCTTGCCGTACAGCGTGCCCTGCGGACCGCGCAGCACTTCGATGCGTTCGATATCGGTGAAGTCGAAGGCAGCGGTGGCCGGTCGACCGTGATAGACGCCATCCACATAGAAACCCACGCCCGGCTCGATGCCATCGTTGGCCGCACTGACCGACAAGGTGTTCGAGCCCAGGCCGCGTATCGTGTAAGCCGTGTTGCGCGGGTTCGCGGAGTTGTAATACAGCGAGGGGACCAGCAGGCTTAGCTGCTGCGTGTTGACCGTGTACGAACGGTCCAGCCATTCGCCGCTCACCACCGACACGGCGACCGGAACTTTTTGCAGTTCCTCTTCGCGCTGGCGGGCGGTGACGGTGATCTTGTCCAGTGTGGTGGCGTCGTTCTTGTCGGCGGGTGGCGTTGGTGCCGGCGCATCCTCGGCCTGGGCGAACGCGGCTATCGTGGTCGAACACGCCAGGATGGCGGCGAACAGAGGTGCACGACGCATGGGTGTTGAATCCTTGTGGTCGACACAGCAGTTGGCTAGCGCACGTGAGAGCGGGGGTGCCTGTTCTTGCGGTATATACGCAACTATATAGCGAAGATCTGACCCGCATCATCTTCTTGCGACATTTTTTTGCGGCAGGTATTTGCTTGCCTAGGCAGGTATCTGGGGCGGCGACGTCAACGCGCATGGGCTGCCGCATGCATCCGCCAGATGTACGCTAGGGCGGTCGTGTCCCGGCGCCCTCGGCGCAGGGGCGCACGTGCCGGGCACGAATAGGAGCAAGCCCCATGCTAGCCATCAAGGGAACGCTCGGCCTGGAGGCCGATGGGCGCAACTTCGGCGGGCGCGAACGCATCGCGTTGCTGATGAAAATCGACGAATCGGGTTCCATCGCCGGTGCCGCGCGCGAAGTGGGCATGAGCTATAAAGGCGCGTGGGAGGCCGTCGACGCGATGAACAACCTGGCGGGCGAACCGCTGGTGCTGCGGGCCGTCGGTGGACGAAGCGGTGGGGGGGCCGTGTTGACTCCGCGCGCGCGTCGACTGATCGACGTCTTCCAGCACATGGAAGCCATCCATCAACAATTCCTCAAGCATTTGGCCAATATTGCGGACAACCCGCTTTCCGATATCGACCTGGTGAGGCGCTTCATGATGAAGACGAGTGCAAGAAATCAATTGGCCGGTACCGTGTCTGCGGTGGACTCCGGCGTGGTCAACGATGTGATCCAGCTCGACATCCAGGGCGGCCAGCAACTGGTGGCCACCGTGACGCACGAAAGCGCGCAGAACCTCGGCCTCACCGCCGGCAAGGACGCCTTCGTGTTGATCAAGGCCTCGTCGGTGATCATCGGCCTGCCTGATAAATCGACGCGTTTGTCCGCACGCAATCAGCTGCAGGGAAAAGTCTCGTCGATCAAACGTGGCGCGGTGAATGCCGAAATCGGCATCGAACTGGATGGCGGCAACGCCCTGGTTTCCATCATCACCATCGCGAGTCTCGATTCGCTGGCCCTGCGTGAAGGCACGCCCGTCGTCGCGATCATCAAGGCATCGAGTCTGATTGTCGGCACCTTCGATGCCTAGAGCGTCGAGCGCAACTCCATAAGCTTGCGTGCCGATGCTTGGTGCGCAGCCGGTTCGACCCAGGGGAGACTGGTCGAACCGGCAACGCGGCACGTCAGGCGGTGACGACGTTCACGGCGACTTCGATATTGCCGTTGACTGCCTTGGAGTAGGGGCAGATCTGATGGGCGGAGTGCGCGATGGCTTCGGCGACGTCCTGCGGCAGACCCGGCAGGCGCACGCTGAACTTGGCGCCCAGGAACCAGCCCGGGCCGGTCTGGCCGACGTCCACCTGGATGTCCACCGCCGTATCCGCCGGAAGCGCGATCTTCTTGAGCGACGCGGCGATGCCTAGCGCGGTGATGTAGCAAGCCGACCAGGCGCCGGCAAACAACTGCTCGGCCGTGGGGTGGGGTTCGGCGGCGATGAACTCGTAGCTCTCGCCACCCGGGGCCGACAGCTTGAGATCGACCACGCCGTGGTCACCGCGCTGGGCATTGGGATTGTGGTTGACGACGGTGTGGGTCTTGCCCGTGAAGATGACTTTCTCGATCTTGGTCATGGCATATTTCTCTTTGTGAATTTGCTGTTTAATAATATCGTTTGCGATTACATCGCATGCGACATATATGGGGGATTGGCAACGCGTGAGACAGGGTGGGGCCGGGAAGGGGGCGCTTGGGAATCTGCCATCGCATGCGATTGAATCGTGTGCGATGGATAAATCTTGTCACCCGGCCAGGCCGGCGTCAAACGCATTTTTGTATCGCAATGTATCTGCCCGCTCTTCGCGCAGGGTTGCGCAGCCGTCGCTGGGTAGATACCGCGCGATGAGACGCGCCAGCCTCCCGCACGAACAGCGGTAGTGATTAGATCGTATGCGATGTATATTGCCCGGCGTCGGGCACGGGCCCGCTACTTCGAGAGCCAGGCATGAAAGCGAAGGCGGGCAGCAAATCCTCAAACCTGAAACTGGCCGATTTCCTGTGCTTCGCGGTCTATTCCACGAATCTGGCGTTCGGCAAGGTCTATCGGCCGGTACTGGAGGAACTGGGACTCACCTACACGCAGTACGTGACGATAGTCGCGCTGTGGGAAGAGGACGACCAAACGGTGAGCGGCCTCGGCGAAAAGCTCTTTCTCGAATCCAACACCTTGACGCCCATCCTCAAGAAGCTCGAGGTCATGGGCTATGTCGAACGTGCACGCGATGCATCCGATGAACGGCAGGTGCGCATCAAGCTCACCAGGAGCGGGCGACAGCTGCGCGAACGCGCGCTGAGCGTGAACCTCGACGATGCCTGCGGGCTCACCGCCAGGGATTTCTCGCGTCTGCAGAAAGAGATTGTCACTCTTCGCGACAACCTGCTGCGATCGACCCGCGACGAATGAGATCTATCACCGCAAGCGGACACGGGCAGTGACATCCGTGCCCGTCTGCTGCGCACATGACTTCGCCTCATCGGTTTGTTCGCCGCCCACATCGGCATGGAGCACCTGACGGTCGGGCAATAGCACAGCGGTCTTGGCGTCCGTGCCACCGGACGGATTTCGCGTGTGATAGCTGTAACAAACCGTGCCATCCTCCATCAGCATCGCCCGATCCACCCCATAGCCATCCGTGTTGAGCTGGGCATCGTGAAGCATGATGCTGCCGAGCACGGCGCGGCGTATGGCGTCGTGACGCTTCGCGTCCGCGTCGCCCCGCTCGCGCATCTCTGCGGAGGGTGCCATGGCGGCATCGGCAGCTTTCTTGTGCTGGTGGGCGAACCAGACCGCGGCAATCACCCCCACGATGAGTAGCGCTCCGACGAGCACCGGAAGCACGGGAAAAGAGCCCAGTGATTTCTTCTCGGTGACTGCTGCCGCGGGCGGGGATGCAGTTTTCGACATGGCCGCCCCGCAGGAAGGACAGACGCGCTCACCTTCGCCAACCTCCGCTCCACATTGGGGACAGGTGATCAGGGCCATGGGGGCGCATCCGCGTCTAGGTACGCGTTTATCGCTCCAGCGGTGTCGATTTCGTGTGGACAAAGGCTCGCGAAACTTCGCGATGCGCCTTTTGCATGGGCGGGACTTCGCTACCTGGTCGTTATCGGTGACGAACGTTGGCCAAGGCCAAGGAATCGCTGGTGGCGCTGGTGCAGAGCGACCATGCGTTGACGGTGCGAGCCTCTGTGTGTGCCAAGAATCTCGCCGACCTGCCGTTCATCGCCATGGCAAGCAAGGCGAAAGTGGTGCGCTCGGTGATCGACCAGTACCTGGAATTGGCCGGCGTCTTTTGCACCGGTTTCTTGCCCATCTGGATGAGTTGAGAACGAGTGTGACGTCCACCCTTGCGCTCGGCCGCCCAAATACCACAGGCGTCAAAGCATTTGCCTGCTGTCCTCTCCGCCATCCAAGTTGAAGAATTGCCACAGACCAGGAAGTCGTTGAGCAACTTCAGATCAAACCGATCGATGCCATAACAACAAAAATGTTGTTAACAACATATGTGTTGCTATAACATCGCTTCGCAGGAGCCGGGCCGGAGGTATGAAGTACAGCGAATTTCGGCGATGGCTTCAGCGGCAGGGTGTCCAGATAGAGCCAGGGAAGGGCAGCCACCATCAGCTTCGGTTCAAGGGAAAGCGTTCGACATTCCCCGACCATGGCGCCAAAGAGATACCTGAGCCGCTGCGCAAGAAGATCCTGAAGGACCTCGGCCTGTAAGGGCCAAGGGATTCAGATTCCGTAGGCGGTGATTTGTGCTGACCGTTGACCACTTCTCAACAGCCCGTTTTCAGACCTTTAGAAGCTATCGAGGCCGCTCATGAACTACCCCGTAGCAATGGCTCGCACCGATGGGGTCGTCATGCTCACCTGCCGCGACATCCCTGAGTTCGCCACCGTAGGCGATGACGAGCCAGAGGCTCTGCTTAACGCCATCGATGGACTGGAAACCGCTTTGATGGGCTATATGCAGGACCGCGAACCCATTCCCGCAGCCAGCGCCGCAAAGCGAGGCGAACGCATCGTGCGCCTGCCTGCATTGACCGTGGCGAAGCTTGGCCTTTACGAGGCGATGCTGGATAACAACATGCGCAAGGCTGACCTCGCGCGCTTGTTGGGCGTCCATATGCCACAGGTGGACCGCATCCTGGATCTTCGCCACGCAACGAAGATCGACCAAGTGGAGCATGCGCTGGGCTTGCTCGGACGTAGGATTGAGTTGACCGTCCAGGCCGCATGATCCATTTTGTTTCGGGTTACCCAGCAACGCACTGCACGTTCAGCATCAAAAGACGCTCAGCGCTACGAGAGGCGGGCCACCACGGTAATCACAATGAGGGCCGAAAAGATCAGCGCAGGAGCAAGATGTCCAAACGGCTCGCGGTTTCGTAGCAAGGTGAACAGCGCGCCGATCATGATCGCGCCGGCAAGCGCCAGGCCCCATACCCTCGTTTGTTGGCCAAGAAGAAGTGCTGCGCTGAGCAGCTCGAGTGCGCCACAGAGCAACTGAAACCATGTCGGGTAGCCCCAGCGTGCAAAGTCTCGCTTCACCGCGGCGGGTCTCGCCAGGTTGACTACCCCGGCGATCGCGAACAGAGCCGCGACCATCATCGCGAGGATCGATTCGAAAGACGCACTGGTCCAGGTCATCGTCATGCTCCGTCGATCTGCTGAACGTGCGTCTGTGCAGAGAGGTCCGCCAAGAGGCCTGGGCCGTGCGGTTCCCACCCAAGCGCTCGTCGGGCAAGCTCGCCGCTTACGCTCTGGTCGAGCGCCAGCGCGTCAGCAAATGGTCCCAGCGATTTGCGGGCATCGTCGAGTGGCCATGGTTCGACGCGATCAGCGCTCAGCGAGGTCCGAATGGCTGCACCGATGTCCGCCATGGCAACGGCATCTTCGGCGACCACATTGAAGATCCGCCCCGTAACTCGATCGTCCCCACGGGCTGCCCGCTCCAAGGCGCTCAGATAAGCCGCGGCAAGATCATCGACGTAGACGGCGGGCCAGTGGTTTAGACCGTCACCGACGACTCGCACACAGCCGGCCTGACGGGCCATGCCTGCAAGCATGCCGAAGATGCCGCCGCCGTGGCCGTGCACCATCGCCGGCCGGAGGACGGCTGACGCGATCGAGCGACTTGCGGCCAATGCCTGTACGTGTCGCTCCACTGCGGGCCGCCAGGCGACGAGTGGTGTCGGATTGAGGGCTGATGTTTCCGTCACCGTCTCTGCGCCCGTATTGCCGTAGACCCAGATGCCCGACGTATAGACAAACGCCGTGCCCGGACGCAGATGCGACAGCATCGCCACCACCGCCGCCTCATCTGCGGCGGCGGCGGAAGCATCGTTGGTCGAGGCGGCGTGCACCACGCCATCGGCGGCACCGGCAGTCGCCGCGAAAGACAGTGGCTCGCGCAGGTCGCCGGAATGGAGTTGCACGCCGAGCCGTGCCAGCGCGGTAGCCGCCGCCGACGTCTCCTGGCGCACCAGCGCCGTTACCTGATGGCCGAGGCTGATGGCCTTGCGCGCGACCGCCTGTCCTATGTAGCCCGTACCGCCTGTCATGAATAGTTTCAAAGCGTTCTCCCGGCGACTCTTTGCGGAGTCCGATGATCACAAACGAGACCAGTGGGTCTCGTTTGGTGAATCTAACGAGACTGATCAGTCTTGTCAACTATTCGGTGATCTGCTACTTAGCCCCTATGGACGATGCCTCTCTCACCGCCTTGAGCCCGCTGCAACGCCGCAAGCGGCTTGCCATCCTCGATGGCGCTAAAACCGTTTTCCTGCGTCAAAGTTTTGCGCTGGCAAAGATGGACGATGTCGCCGCCGCTGCCGGCGTCGGCAAGCAGACGGTCTACCGCCACTTCAAGTCGAAGGAGGCTCTCTTCGTCGGCCTGGTGATCTCGATGTGCGCTCAAGTGGGCGCTTTTCTTGCCAGTCATCAGGGCAGGCCATCCGACGGCTCACCCGAAGCCGGGTTGCGCGAGTTGGCGCAGTCGCTGGTACAAAACCTTATCGAGCCGGACAACCTGAGGCTTTACCGGGCCATCGTTGCTGAGGCCGAGCGCCTTCCGGAACTCGGCCAGGTGTTCTACGAAAACGGTGCAAAGGTTGTGCGCGCCATGGCTGCAGACATTCTGCGAAAGCGATTTGATCCATCGACGGCTGCCATGCGGGCAGCGACCTTCGTCCAGTTGGCGCTAGGCGATGCGTATCTGGAGCTATCCATTGGCTTCAGCGTGCCTGATGTTGAAGCACGCTTTGCCTTGCAGATTGACGAGGCAGTAGCGGCTGCTCTTCGCTAAAGGCCCGCAGTCTCTCCCGCTCGAACTTAAGCTCCACGACCTTCGTGACCGATCGAGCGTGCAACGTCCTGCTTGAGCAGATAGATCGAGACCACCAGCAGAACGAGGTCCTTCAAGAGGAAGGCCGCATTCATCGCCATCGCGGGAAAACCGCCGGCGCCCGCATCCCAGCCATCGGGGACGAACGGGAGAATCGTCAGGGTGGAGATGAAGGTCGCGATGGAGCCGAGGGCGCCCAGCACGCCCAGCTTCTTGTTCCAGAAGCCAAGCAAGAGCAGCGAACCGAAGGTCCATTCGGCGGTGCCCAACAGAATCGCGGTGCCATGAATGCCAAGGACCGGGATGGTCCAGAAGATCAGCGGTCCGTGTTCGATCAACGGTGCCAGTGCCGTGATCTCTGACTGGAACCATTTGTCGTATCCGAACCAGGCAAAGATGACGACCATCGCCGCACGAAGCAGGTGGTAGTCGAGATCCTTTTTCAGGAGGCCGGACTTTGCGAGCAGTTGGATCAGCGCGTTCATGGCTATCTACCTCAGTCGTGGTGATGGGATGACCGGGACGAACGCCGTGACATCGGTCGGCGTCTCGTTGGTGGCGTAGCGCACTTTACGCGGCAGTGGTGAGCACGTTAATGTTCTGGTGTCTTGCTTTTATGCTCAAAAGTCTCAATGGAGGATGGCCCATGTCTCCACCGCTCGACTGGCTGAGCCGGCTGCTGGAAATGACGCCGGTTCGTGGGCAGCTGGATCTGCGTTGCCAATATGGCGCGCCGTGGCGCATCGATCAGGACGCTTTTGCCAGCGGCGAGATGGCTTATCACATCGTCCTTCGAGGCTCCGCGTTGTTGGAAAACCCCGAAGGGGGAGGTCCGGAACCGCTGGAGGCAGGCGACATCCTGCTATTGGCCAATGGCGAGGCGCATACCTTGCACGACGGTGGTGGTGCGCGCGCCAAGCCGGCCAGGAGTCGCATCGCTGCCAACCTGGTTTTCAGTGAGAACGCGGGGAAGGGCGATCGCCTGGATATGTTGTGCGGTCGCTTCGTGTTGACGCCGCCGCACGCCCGGCTCTTGCGCCGCTATTTGCCCTCGCGGCTGGTGGCGCGTACCGGCATCGCCAAGGCATCGCCCAGCGATCAGGAAAGTGGGGCAGAGCTGCATGGACTGATGGCACTCATGCAGGCGGAGAGCCGGTCGGATTTTCTTGGTGGGCGCGCCATGCTCGACGCGCTGTCGACGGCGTTGTTCGCTTTGACCTTGCGCTTTGCCAGCGAATCGAAGGAGGCCCCTTCCGGGTTGCTCGCCCTGGCAGGGTACCCGCGACTGGCGCCGGCACTGGATGCCATGTTTCACGATCCAGGGCATCCATGGACGCTTCCGCTGCTCGCGGAGAAATGCAGCATGTCGCGAGCGACGTTTGTGCGTCTTTTCCAGGACAAGCTCGGACTCTCCGCCAGCGAGTTGCTGACGGATATCCGCATGACGATGTCCGCGAACGAACTGCGCAAGACGTCCGTTTCGACGGGAGCGATCGCGGAGGCCGTGGGTTATCAATCCGAGGCGGCCTTCCAGCGGGCCTTCAAGCAGCACATGGGCGTCACGCCAGCTCGCTGGCGAAAGTCAGCCGGGACGAAGGAAGGCCTTGCCTAGGCGATGCTTCAAGGTGTTTGCGCGGGGGAAACAGGCAAGTGCAGTGCCGCCCGAAGTTCGGTGCGCGCCGCCTGGTAGTCCGCCTGCCAATCGCTTTGCTGCAGCAACTGCGCACCGATGACGGTGCCGGCCAGCCGGCCGGCTTCCACGTCGCTTGGGTAGTGCACGCCCATCACCACGCGATGCTGCCCATACAGGTCGGCGCGGGCGAAAATCGCCGCGCGCTTTTCCGGCACCATGTTGGCCAGCAGGATGGCCGCCGTATAGCCGAACGTGGCGTGTCCACTGGGATAACTCCAATCGTCCGGCTTTTCCTTGGATAACGGATGCACCTGATCGGACGTCACCGGGGGACGGGCGCGTCGCCAGTAGAGCTTGGCGTCCTTTATCTCGGCCTTGTCGAAGTCGGCGACGCGTTCAAAGAAGGCGGCCGTCTTCGGCAAGGTCGCCGCTTGCAAGGATGGACCGAGCGCATCCGCAAAACGGAACACGGAGCGTTCCATATCCGCCTTGGCCGCCGACTGTTCGGCGGGCGTGCGCGATCGCTGTACGGCAAGCACTACCTGCAGATCCTGCCCGGCTGCAGCCGAACCTGCCGCCGGCGGAGGCGGCAGCAGGTTGGATAGTTCGATGGCAGCACCATTCGGGCTGATACCGTCGGCCAGTGCGGGCTGGCCGATCAGCAACATCAACGACAAGAGCGCAAGGCGTTTCATCAGAACAGATCAGCCGAAATGGTGAAGTTGAAGTTGCGCGCCGGAATGGTCCAGTACAGCGGCGTGCTATCCGCCGCCGTGACGCCGGCCAGGGCGTTGATGTGGGTGTTGTCGAACAGATTGTTGAGCTGCACGCCGATCTTGATGTCCTTCACATCGCTGATGTGGGGATCGAACTTGTAGCTGGCGGCAAAGTTGGCGATCGCATAGCCGCCGATCGGCGTGTCATCCTCGGCATTGGCCGTGTAATAGGTTTTGCCGACGAACTTGTCGAACAGCGAGGCGTAGAAGGAACCGTCGCTGTAGATGAAGCCCAGTGCGGCGGTCTTGTGCGGCGTGTTCGCGTTCCACTGGTTGTCGGTGGTCTGGATTGCACGGTTGAGCGAGCCGTTGGCGTAGACGCTGAAACCGGCGCCAAGCAGGTAGGTGCCTTCCAGCTCGAGACCTTTGTAGTGCACGCCGCCGGCGTTGTAGAACTCGGTGACGCCGCCGACCTTCTGGCTCTGCACGAAGTTGTTGAAGTCGATCTTGTACACATCACCCGATACCGTCAGGCGATCGTCGGTCCAGGTCGTGCCGAGCTGGATATTGGTGGTCTTTTCCGGCGCGACGGCGCTATCGGAAACCGCCGGATTGGGCACGTACAGCAGGTTGAGGTTGGGCGCCAGGTAGCCCTTGGCCCACTGCGCATACGCAGTCCAGTTCGCGCTGAAGTTGTAGTGGAACGATGCCGAAGGCAGGGTGGCATTCCACTTCTTGGAATAGTCGAGCGGCGTCTCCGTCTTCTGGTTCACCGATGCATCCAGATCGCGCTCGAAGTTGTTGTACTTCACGCCGCCGATGACATACGCGTTGTCGGTGATGTTCCACTGGTACTCGACGAACGGCTGGATCGTGACCAGCGTGTCGTTCATGCGCCGATCCGCCGAAGCGAGCGCCAGCGAGGACGCGCCGGGCGCGATCACCGGATTGAGCTGGTTGATCGTATCGTCGAATTCATACAGCCAGCGGATATCGTCCTGGTGGTCGTACCACACACCGGCGCGCAGTTCGCCTGGGCCCAGTTCCTTGCCCACGCGGAAGATGTCGCCCCAGGAGCGGTTCGTGTTGCGCATGTGCTGGCCGGGCACGTCGGTGGCGCTATAGAACGTACCGTTCGGCGTTTCGCCGTTCGGATCCAGGCCGTTGAAGCCGAAGTGGTTGTAGCCGTAGGTGTAGACCTTGTTGTCGATCGTCCAACCGTCAAAGGCCGAGTGCAGGCCGATGTAACCGAAATTGGTGTTGATCTCGTCCTTGTTGTAGCGGTAGTAGGCCTGGCTGGTCGGATCGTCGTTCAGACCATAGTTGACGCCGTGTTCAGCGATCTGGGGCTTGGTGGCGCCGAACGGCACATACTGGTTCAGCTCGTTGTCCATGGCCACGAAGGTCAGCGTGGTGTTCTCGCCCAACGGCTGCACCACCTTGGCAAACACGGTCTGGCGACGCTGGCCGGCATAGGTGAGGTAACCGTCCGACGAGCTGTTCTGCAGATTGATCACCGCGCTGGTGCCGCTGCTGGTAAACGCGCCCGTGTTGATCGTCGCGCCTTCAATCGCCGTTTCCCAGCTGCCCAGGCTGATGTACGGGTTGATGCCGAACTGCTGCTGCGGGTTGAGCGAATCCACCGAAATGGTGCCGCCGAACGTGGCGTTGCCGAGCGTGCCGGCGGTGCCCGGGCCGCGATCCACCGTCACCGCGTTGGTTTGCTGGTTGGTGAAGTACGACGTGGAGTGATGCGTGAAGTCGTTCGAGTCCATCCACGGAATGCCATCGAACGTCACGTTGTACTGGCCGTCCTGGAAGCCGCGGATGGAGACGACCGGCGCCTCCATCAGGCCCGAACCGTTCGGCGTCACCGTGTACACGCTCGGCGAGATCTGCGCGATGTCGGTGTAGTCGCCGGTGGGCGGCACATTTTCCTGGATGTAGACGCGGCCGATGGTCGACTGCGGCTCGGTGGCCACCATGGAGGCTTGCGACGGGGCGATCGTGGTCACCGTGTCGGTGCCGGTCACCTGTACGGCATCCAGGCTCTTGGCCTGCTGCGGCGTGGCGCTGGTATCGGCGGTGCCGTTGTCGCCGGCCCATGCGGGGGACGCGATCGCGGCGGCCAGGCAAAGAGCAAGCGTAGTGCGGGAGCGCCCGAATAGCGCCGGAGTATGCCGTGTCATGATGTGCCCGTTTGTTGATTTTGGGGGGTGGCGACGTGGGGCGACACCGTAATCACGGTAAATGACAATATGGCAACAAAATGATTATTCGATAATTTGGCAAATAATCGTATTTATTTTCGCTAAGATAATCATAAGATTTGTGAAATTGATTTTATAAGGTAAATCTAAGGATTATTAATTCGAATTAATAAGCTGACCATAAGGGTTGCCGTGCAAGGGGATTTGCGCTGCTTCGGATGGGGCAGGCGCGAACGACGTCGTTGGATCTGGCATCGAATCGACTTCACCGAGCGACCTGACTTCGTTTCGCGCTCGCAGCGCTGGATGTCCACTTGTCCATCCATTTGAAGACCTCGTCGTACCACTGGATGGTGTCCGCCGCTTTTACTTCGTAGTGCCCTTCGTCGGGGAACACGATCAACCTGGATGGAATATTTCGCTCCTGCAGCGCCGTAAATGCCGCCACGGCCTGCCCACTGGGGCTTCTGAAGTCCTTTTCGCCGGTGATCACCAGCTGCGGCGTTCGCCAATGTGCAACGGCATTGACGGGATTCCAGCGCTCGTATTCGGTGGGCGCGGCATAGTACGGCTTGTTTCCGAAGTCCCAGTGATCCTGGGCCAGTTCGTCCGTCTCGTAGGTCATGCCCCGCTCATCGAAGATGCCATCATGCTGGACGATGCATTGGAATCGGTCCGGCCAATGGCCTTCGATCCAGTTCATCATGTAGCCGCCGTACGAAGCGCCTACCGCGCAGGCGCGATCCCCATCGAGGAAATCGAAGCGCTCGATCGCTGCCGCCAGGCCGAGCTGGATATCCGCAAGAGGCAGGTCACCCCAATGGCGATTGACCGCATCAGTGAACGCCTGGCCATGTCCCGTGCTTCCATGGAAGTCGATGGAAACCACGCCATAACCGTGTTCCGCGTAGAGCGCCAGATTCAACGGCCATCGGGCGTACCAGATATCGCCTAGCGTGGATTGCGGACCACCATGAACCACCAACGCGACGGGGGCCTGCTTGCCGCGAGCCAGCCCAGGCGGGCGCAGTGCCAGACCCCAAACCTCGTCCCCGTTGGCGCCGACAAACTGGAACCGGAAAACTTGTGGCCAGTCGATCCCGGCCAGCTTTGCAGCATTGACGTTGGTGAGCCTCTCAAGCTTGCCAGAGGCTTCGCGACGCCACAGATCCGGCGGCTCCGCGAGGCCATCTTTCTTGAGGACCAGCGAACCATCGGGCGCGACAGCCATCAGCGTGATGTGTCCAGTAGCTGTCAGCCGCCGAACGGTGCCACCTTCAATATCGACGCTAAACGCAGGATGGTCCAACGTGTCATTGGCGGTCACGTAGAGCGTTCTTGAATCGGGGGACCAAACGATGGCATCAGGAGACCGATCCCATCCTTGGGTGAGCGGATGAGTCATTCCAGTTGCCAGGTCACGAAGCCAAACCACGCGCCTGTCATCGGCATATCCCGGCCGCGAAGTCGCGAGCCACGCCAGCCACCGC
This sequence comes from Dyella japonica DSM 16301, assembly GCF_001010355.1. Lineage (GTDB taxonomy): Bacteria > Pseudomonadota > Gammaproteobacteria > Xanthomonadales > Rhodanobacteraceae > Dyella > Dyella japonica. The sequence goes on from NZ_JPLA01000041.1 coordinate 107,564, forward strand.
CCGTCGGGCGACACCGTGGGCATTTCATCCGCCGCCGCATTCGCCGCGGTGAGGTCCAGAGGACTATCGGAACAATCCGCGGACCGCGCGAAGATGTCCGAGTTGGTTGATAGCGGTTCGATCCGGTCGGCAACTCTTAGCGAGAAGTAGATCGTCTTGCCGTCCGGCCCCCAAGTCGTATCCTCCTTGCCGCCGTTGGGCTTGGACGGAACGTCTCCAACGAGCGCGGGCGCAACAGCGCAGCCTCGTCCACTTGCTTGGCCGTTGCGCAGGCGCATCAGGAACAGCTGGGAGCGTTGGCCGTCCTCCCATTGGTTCCAGTGCCTGATGGGTAGGTGATCGAAGATCCGCGCGCTACCGATGGCATGGGGCGCGCCGCCCTTGTCATCGAGGAATGGCGTGTGCGGCGGTCTATCCGCCCAGACCAGAACGGCATCGCCCTGTGGGGAGATCCGAAATCCCGCAAGTCCATCGGACGTCAAGACGGCCGTCGGTCTGGTGTCGCCCATCGAGATCCGGAGGATCGCCGGCGTCGCCGATGGCCGTTCGGACAGGAAGTACAGCGCACCGTCCACCCCGAATTCAGGGGCCGTCGGCGCGGCGTCATCGAGGGAGGTGATTCGCTCGGGCCTGCTGTCACGTTTTGCCAGATCAAGGCGCCACAGCGAGTGTTGCGTTCGCTTCGTCTGCAAGTCCTCTGAAGATTCCTCCCACACCAGCCATTTACCGTCGCTCGATACGGTGGCAGCACCAATCTGGGCTAGATCGACCAGATCGGACTGGGTAAGGGAGCGAGCGAGAATCGGGTTTGCCACCGCCAACATCAGCCCAAAGGCGAAGACGGCTGCCTTCACTTTTTGCATACGCGCACGCTTCATTTCCGACTCACTCTCGCGGCGACTGGCGGTCTCTTGGTCCCAGCCTGAGACGGTTGGATGCATCGGAGGAGGAGATCGATGCCATGACCTTTGCCCCATGGAAGCTCTCTGCCTCAATGAGGAACTGCCAAAAGCCCGATGTTCCGAACCGGAGCGCCCCGATGGTTTCCTGGCGCATGCAAGGTGCGCAGGTCAGGCGCCACCATTGATGTCATGGCCCACGGGGGCCGCGACGCCCCCCATGACTTCATACCCATGCACTAGTACGAACTTCACACTATTGTTCACTCCATGATGAGTAGCAGTGCGGGTGGGGCGTGGAAGACAACAGCAGCCATCTGAAGAAATTCCAGAAGGAGCTGTCGGCGGGCACTGTGTCGTTGGTGCTGCTGGCGGTGCTGGGGCAGTCGCGGCAGCCGATGTATGGCTACCAGATCGCCAAACGGCTGGAAGAGGTGGGGGAGGGCGTGCTCGCCGGCAAGCAGAGCGCGCTGTATCCGGTGCTGCGCAATCTCGAAGGGGCGGGGTTGTTGGCCAGCGAGGTGGAGCCTTCCATCAGCGGTCCGCCGCGGCGCTACTACCGCATCACCAAACAAGGGCGCGAGGTGTTGCGCGACTGGGTGCAAGCCTGGGCGGCCACGCGCGATTCTGTCGACGGGGTTTTGCAAGGAGGGGTGTAATGAACGCACCACGCACGATTGCTGAATATCTGAATCAGTTGCGCGCTGCGCTCAAGGGCGCGGATCCGGCCTTGATCCAGGATGCGCTGTACGACGCCGAGGAACACCTGCGCGCCGAGCTGGCCGAGGATCCCAGGCGCAGCGAAGCGGACATGCTGGCCCACGTGGTGAGCACCTATGGCGCGCCGGAAGAGGTTGCCGATATCTATCGCGACCAGGAGATCAAGATCCAGCGCGCGCTGCGTCCGCCGCCGATGCCGCGGCGCCGCTCGGTGCTGGGCCGCTTCTTTGGCGTGGCGGTCGATTCCCATACCTGGGGCGCCTTGTTCTACATGTTGCTGGCGCTGGGCACGGGCATCTTCTACTTCACCTGGGCGGTGACGGGACTGTCGCTGTCGCTGGGCCTGGCAGTGCTGGTCATCGGCATTCCCTTCATGATCCTGTTCCTGGGCACGGTGCGCGCACTATCGCTGCTGGAAGGGCGCATCGTGGAAACCATGCTCGGTGTGCGCATGCCGCGCCGCCCGCCCTATCCGACCAACGGCAGCAAGTCGTTCTGGGGGCGCGTGGGTGCGATCGTCACTGATGGCCGCACCTGGACCACCATGTTCTACATGATCCTGATGCTGCCGCTGGGCATCCTGTATTTCACGCTGACCATCACCTTCCTGAGCATCTCGCTGGGCTTCATTGCGACGCCGATCCTTAAGGCGCTGAGCGTGGCCGATGTGATCTACCTGCAATGCGGCATCCCGCATTGGCTGTGCGACAACAACTACTGGCCGCTGGCCATACTCACCTGCATCGGCGGCGTGTTCCTGTTGTTTGCCACCCTGCACATGGTGCGCGGACTGGGCAAGCTGCATGGCGCCATCGCCAAGGGCCTGCTGGTGCGCAGCGTGAACGAGGGCGCCTGAGCCATGTCGGCGAACATGCTGGCGCGCCTTGCGGGCGAATGGCAGGGCGAGGAAACCATCGCCACCACGCGCTGGGGACAAGGCGGCGCAGCGAGGGGCTGGTTCACGGCGCACACGCAACTCAACGGCCGCGTGCTGATCCAGGACTACCGCCAGGAGCGCGATGGCCAGCCGTCATTGCAGGTGCATGCGGTGTTCGTGGCCGAGCCCGAGCATGACCAGTACAGCCTCTATTGGTTTGACAGTTACGGCTTCGTGCCCGGTACGCCGGCGCCGGGATTGTGGAATGGCGAGCGGCTGACCTTCGTGCGCAGTTCGCCGCGCGGGCAGACGCGGCATGTCTATGTGTTCGAGAGCGCCGAGGTGTTTACCTTGAAGCTGGAGAGTTCGTTTGATGGTGGCGTGAGTTGGGAGTTGGTGATGACGGGGCGCTATAGCCGTTGTGGGTGATGGCGAAGAGCGTCGCGCACAGGGTGCGCTCCCACAACAGGGGTAGGGCGGCCATCACCCTCTGTGGGAGCGCACCCTGTGCGCGACTCGGCGATCAGACAAGCTGCAAATCTCGCGGCTTTGCCCCCGGAAACACCGACAGCAACTGGCTGTTCGACAACCCCCACATCCTCCCCATCACGCCAGCCAGCACATCGCGATAATTGTTGATCACCGGATAGTCCCGGTTCTGCAGCAGGCTCTGCGCATTCACCGCCACCTGCTCGCCCGCGATGCGACCACCGTTCACCTTGCCGCCCAGCACCCAGTACACCGTGCCGTGTCCATGGTCGGTCCCCTTGTTGCCGTTCTCGCGGAAGGTGCGGCCGAATTCGGACACCACCACCACGACGGTGTTGTTCCATTCGTCGCCCAGTGCTTCGGCGTAGGCGGCAAGACCCTTGCCAAGGTTGCTCAGATTGTTCGCCAGCTGGCCGGTGGTGTTGCCCTGATTGACGTGCGTATCCCAGCCGCCGACATCGACGAAGCCGAGGCGATACTGATCGCGCATCATGGTGGCGATGCGCTGGGTCTCGTCGGCGAAATTCTTCGCGTTCGGTGCGCCGCGATTGGCCTTGACCATCTCGTCCTGCAGCTCCTTGGACACGCTTTGGCGCAGTTCCAGGCCGTCCGCTGCAGCAGATGCCAGTGAAGTATTGCGATACATGCCGGCGAGTATGCCCGCCTGGCGTTCGTCGTACACCGGCTTGGGATTGCCGCGCAGCGAGATATTGGGAATATCGCGGCCGCTGCCCTGGAAGGTGAGCGGCAGCGCGTCGGTAAAGGCGATCGACGGCACCGTGCTCATCTGTCCCGACAGTCGCGCCATGAAACCCGAACGGAAGTTGCTGCGCTGTGCCGATGGCTCGCCCGATTCGATATTGTCCTGTGTTTCGAAATGGCTGCGCGACAGATCATCCGTGCCGGCAAACGGAACAAAGGCGACCTGGTGCTTCTGCCATAACGGGTAGATGGAATCGCGCAGCACCGGGTTAAGCGCCCAGTTGCTGTCCAGGCCGAAGGCGCTGTTGGTGTTGTACGGATCCGGCTTGGCGATGGCCAGGGTCGGGCGCGACTCGTAGTAGAAGTCGCTGCTGTAGGGCACCAGCAGGTTGTTGCAGTCGTAGCCGCCACGCAGGAACACCAGCAGAAAGCGCGGCGTATTCGCCGGTGCGGCAAACAGCTTGCCGGAGAACGACATCGCTGGCGCGGCGACGGCAGCGGTGGCAGCGGCAAGCAGGAATTCGCGACGATTCATGGCAATGCCTCAGCGATAGTTGAAGTCGGGCGACGAGAGCAGGAAGGTGTTCCACTCCTGCTGCGTCGTGGCCTTGGCCAGCGCGTCGCGCGTGGGCGCGCTCAGCGTCGTATCGAACGTGTCGTAATAGAGGCGCGTGGTGAGCATGGGGAAGTCGCCGCCACTCTTGGGCTGGCCCTCCGGCGTCAGCAGGCGGTTGTTGCCGGTGCCGATGGCGCCGGCAATCTCAAAACGTTTGGCCATCTGTCCGGAGCTGGACCAACCGGTGCTGTCGAGCGGCCAGCCATCCGGCGTCAGGCGACCAAATACCGGCTCGCCCAGCTGATTGAGCCAGTTGAGCAGCGGCTTGGCGTTGGCGATGGGCTTGCCGTCGTAGGCCATGCGCACGGAGGACACCATGAACTGCATCGGGTCCTTGAACTTCTTGCCGTAGCTGGCGGCGAGCTCCTTGGACTCGAACATCGTGCGCAGCACCTGGGCGATATCGCCATCGGTGCGCTGGAAGGTGTGGGCCATCTTCGCCACCAGCTCGGGTGACGGATGGTCAGAGACGAAGTATTCGGCGATCTTTTTCGAGACGAACTGCGCGCAGGCCGGCTGCCTGGTGATCAGATCCACGGCCTCGGCGATTTCATCGAAGCCGCTGCCCTTGATGGTGTGGCCTAGCAGCACTTTGTCGCTGTAGTCGTGGCGTTTGGGATTGAACTCGAACAGGCCATTGCGTACGACCATCTCGGCAAGGCGAGGGCGCATGATGCCCGGTTCGCGTAATGGCGCCACGCCGGCGCCAGTAAGAATCAGGGCGAGCTGCTGCACGTCCTGCTGCGTATAACCCGAACCCACGCCCAGCGTATGCAGCTCCATCAGTTCGCGCGCGTAGTTTTCGTTGACGTGGCCCTTGGCGTTCTGCGCGTTGTCTAGAAACTCCATCATCGCCGGACTTTCCAGTGTCGCCATCACCAGGTCGCGGAACTTGCCCAGCGCGTGGGGGCGAATCGCGTTCTGCATGTAGTCGGCGGCCACCCAGCGCACGCGCCCCTTGGCGCCATAGACGCTGAAATGGTTGAGCCAGAACCAGACCATTTGTTCCTTCAGCTGGTTCGGCCCGTAGATGGCGTGCAGCAGCTCGATCTCCTGTGCCTGCTGCAGCAGGTCGTTGGCGTGTTGCTGTTGCGCCTTCTTGGCGGCGGTCTTGTCGTCGCCATCGGGCAGGTTCTTGATCTTCTCCTGCTCGTCGCGCAGGTTGCCCAGCAGTTGCTCGGTGGGCGTGTTGGCGGCTTCGTAGGAGTTGATCAGCGACTGGATCGGGGCGGGCAGGTCGTCGCTGATGCGTCCGTCCAGCTGGCGGTCGAGCAGGCGGGAACGGCCCAGGTCGCGATACATGGCGACGGTGGCGCTGTCGAGCTCGAAGCTGTCGCGGCGCAGCCAGTCCACATCGTCCTGTGACAGCGCGTGCGCATCGCGGGCGGCAGCGCTGCCGGAGCCCAGTACCAACAACAGGCTGCAGGCGGCCAGCCAGGGGCGAATGCCAGGGCGGTTCGGGGTATCGCGCATACGGCGGATGTCCTGAGATGAGAGCCGGGATTCAGTCACGGGAACGCAGTAGCTCGCGCCTGGACTACCGTGCGGCATGCGGTTGACGCGATTTTGTTCGGCGCGGATTCATGCGGCGCGCCGGGTGGCGAAGTGCGTCGTTTGTTTTCGTCATATTGGCGAAAGCCAGGCGTGGCGGCAGCTTGCGGCCGATGGTCCATGCACAGGCCAGCCGGGCGCTGTGACACGCCGCAGGTTTCGTTGCGCAAGTCCTTGGGCTGATCGTGCGGGCGGGGCGATCAGAATTCGTCGACGAACTCGACGACCGCACCAAGCAGGGAGGCTTCCACTTCGGTCACGGCGCGCACGGCATCACTGTGCAAACGATCGGACGCAAGCACCTCGATCATGAAGAGCTCGCTGCCGTTGTCGTCGGTCAGTTCGTTGGAGCTGGAATCGTCGCGCGGGTAGGCTGTCTCGTCGTCGATTTCCTCGACGTGCTCGATGCCGTCGATCCCATGCAGGATCGTGAGCAAGGTGTCGGCATCATCGCGCGTGCCGGTCATGCGAATGCGGATCGTGGGCATACGGGGCGGCTCCCAGGTTCCTGCGCAAACATGCTGCGGCATGGCATGTACAGGCCAGGTGATCGCCGTTGCTACGCTACTATTTAGGCTTAAGCCGGAGATCGTACGTGCCCAAGATTTACGACCGCGACTATTTCGACAAGTGGTATCGCCACCCCGACCACACCGTGGCCTCCGCCTCGGAGCTGCGCCGCAAGATCGCCATGGTGGTGGCGCAGGCCGAGTACTACCTGGGCCGGCCGGTCCGCTCGGTGCTCGATGTGGGATGCGGAGAAGGCGTGTGGCGCGCACCGCTGATGAAACTGCGGCCAGGCCTGCTTTACCAGGGCATCGATGCGAGCGAGTACGCCGTGGCGCGCTATGGGCGCAGCCGCAACATCGGGCTGGCGCGTTTTGGCCAACTGGAATATCTGCGCTTCGACCAGCGCTTCGACATCATCGTATGCACGGACGTGCTGCATTACCTCAAGCCCGCCGAAATCCGCGCGGGACTCAGCGGCATCAGCGACATGCTCGAAGGCGTGGCCTTCCTCGAAGTGTTCACCAGCAAGGATGGCGTGGATGGCGATATGGATGGCTTCCATGCGCGCGCGCCGTCGTGGTATCTGAAAGCGTTCAACGAGGTTGGCCTGATGCCGTGCGGGTCGCATTGCTATCTGGGGCCAAGATTGGAGCGGCGGGTGGCGGCGCTGGAGCGGGCGCAGTCGCCAGTGTGATGTCTCGCCGTGCGGGACATCCGACAACCCTGTGCGCGACAGCCACGCCTGGATGTATCGCTCCGTAGGTTTGTCGCGCACAGGGTGCGCTCCCACAGTAGGGGTTCCGTAGCAGGACCGATGCAATAAAAAAGGCCGCCTTTCGGCGGCCTTTTCGTTACCCAACGCGATCCGAAGATCAGGCGACGCCGCGCGAAGCCTTCTTGCGGTCGTTTTCCGTCAGGTGCTTCTTGCGCATGCGGATTTCCTTCGGGGTGACTTCGACCAGCTCGTCGTCGTCGATGAAGTCCAGCGCCTGCTCCAGCGAGAACTTGGTCGCCGGGGTGAGCTGGATCGCATCGTCCTTGCCGGAGGCGCGCATATTGGTCAGCGGCTTGGGCTTGATGGCGTTGACGGTGAGGTCGTTGTCCTTGGCGTGGATGCCGATCAGCTGGCCTTCGTACACCGAGTCGCCTTCGGCGGCGAACAGCTTGCCGCGATCCTGCAGCGGTCCAAGCGAGTAGGCCGGGGTGGTGCCGCCGGCGTTGGCGATCATCACGCCGTTGAGGCGCTTGGCAATGGCCACCGGGGTGTACGGACCGTAATGGTCGAACACGTGGAACAGCAGGCCCGAACCCTGGGTGAGGGTCTTGAACTGGTTCTGGAAGCCGATCAGGCCACGGGCCGGGATCAGGTATTCAAGGCGCACGCGGCCCTTGCCGTCCGACACCATGTTCTTCAGGTCACCCTTGCGGATGCCCAGGCGCTCCATCACGCCGCCCTGGTGCTGCTCTTCGATGTCGACCACCAGCTGCTCGATCGGCTCCATCTTCTGGCCATCGATTTCCTTGATGATCACTTCCGGACGCGACACGGCCAGCTCGTAGCCTTCGCGGCGCATGTTTTCGATCAGCACCGACAGATGCAGTTCGCCGCGGCCCGAGACCAGGAACTTGTCGGCGTCCGAACCGTCTTCCACGCGCAGCGCCACGTTGTGCACCTTCTCGCGGTCGAGGCGCTCACGCAGCTGGCGGCTGGTGAGGAACTTGCCGCCGGACAGATCCTTGTTGCCGACGAACGGCGAGTTGTTGACCTGGAAGGTCATGCTGATCATCGGCTCGTCCACGCTCAGCGCCGGCAGCGCTTCGGGCGTGTCGATCGAGGTGACCGTGTCGGAAATGGTCAGGTCGGGCAGGCCCGAGATGGCGACGATGTCGCCGGCTTCGGCCGAATCCTGCTCGATGCGCTCGAGGCCGAGGAAGCCCAGCACCTGGCCGATCTTGCCCTGGCGCTTCTTGCCTTCACGGTCGATCACGGCGACCGGCATGCCCTTCTTCAGGGTGCCGCGCTGGATGCGGCCGATGCCGATGACGCCAACGAAGTTGTTGTAGTCCAGCTGGCTGATGCGCATCTGGAAGGCGCCTTCCGGATCCACATCCGGCTTGGGCGCGTGCTGCATGATCGCTTCGTACAGCGGGGTCATGTCACCTTCGCGGGCGTTCTCGTCCAGCGAGGCGTAACCGTTCAGCGCCGAGGCGTAGACGATCGGGAATTCCATCTGCTCGTCGGTGGCGCCGAGCTTCTCGAACAGATCCCACACCTGCTCGACCACCCATTCCGGACGCGCGCCCGGACGGTCGACCTTGTTGACCACCACGATCGGCTTGAAGCCCATGGCGAACGCCTTCTGGGTCACGAAGCGCGTCTGCGGCATCGGGCCGTCCATCGCGTCGACCAGGATCAGCACGGTGTCGACCATCGACAGCACGCGCTCCACCTCGCCGCCAAAGTCGGCATGGCCTGGGGTGTCGACGATGTTGATGCGGTTCTTGGCGCCGGTCTTCTTGTTTTCCCAGGTGATGGCCGTGTTCTTGGCCAGGATCGTGATGCCACGCTCCTTTTCCTGGTCGTTGCTGTCCATCACGCGCTCGGCCAGCACGGTGCGCTCATTGAGCGTGCCGGACTGCTTGAGCAGCTGGTCGACGAGCGTGGTCTTGCCATGGTCGACGTGGGCGACGATGGCGATATTGCGCAGATTTTCGATGGACATGAGGTCGGCTCGGGCGGGATAAAGCCGCCGCGTGAGGTTTCTGGAGGGATAACCCGAGAATTATACGGGGTTATGTGACAGCTTGCTTGAAAAGTCTTAGTAAATTGTTCAGACGGTGACGCGAGAGCGGTTTATGGCCGCTTCGCGGGGCCGGCGAGGGCGTTTCATCACCCGGGAGCGACCAAGCCTGTGGTGGACTGACCTCAAGGGCGGCCTGTCGCCCGAGAGGGATGGAGGGCATGGGCCATCGCCTTTCCTACTGGATATGCTTGGTCGCACCGTTGCTGGCGTCGTGCGCGGCACCGCCTTTGACCAAGGATTCCGGCATGCATGCCCCCGATTTCGTGCGTGGCGAGGTGCTCGAGACCGAGCATCGCCAAGGGGATGACCTCTTGAGTGCGGGCCTGGGACTGGACGGCCTGGCCGGTCCGCCGTCGCCCATCGCGCATCCCCTGCAGCCCACGCCGGCCGAATTGCGCCGCCGGGCGATCCAGGCGAGCTGGAAGGGGATTGCCGATCTGGGGCCGCTGGGCGGTTACGGCAGCGTCTACGGCGGCGTGCCGGACGTGCCTGGTCGCGAATATCAGGCGTTCGCCTGGATTTCCGGGGCGAATGCGCCGCACCGGGTGCTGTTGCAGGCGCCCGACAACTTCGACCGCTCGCGCCGCTGCCTGGTGGTGACGGCGTCCTCGGGTTCGCGCGGCATCTATGGGGCAATTGCGCTGGCCGGTGCCTGGGGTCTGCCGCGCGGCTGCGCGGTGGCCTATACGGACAAGGCCGCGGGCGCAGGTTATTTCGACCCCGCCAACGACTCAGGCGTCGCGCTCGACGGCACGCGGGTCAAACGCGGCACGACCACGCTGGAGTTCGAGCCGGCCTCGCATACCAGCCGCACGGATATCGGCGTCAAGCACGCCCATTCGGGTGACAACCCCGAGGCCGATTGGGGCCGGCACGTCCTGCAGGCGGCGCAATTCGGGCTGGCCATGCTCAACCGCGCCTTCCCCGACCAGGCGCCTTTCACAGCGGACAACACCCGCATCATCGCCACCGGCCTCTCCAATGGCGGCGGCGCCGTGCTGCAGGCGGCGGGACTGGACGACGGTCGCATGCTCGCCGGCGTGGTGGCGCTGGAGCCCAATGTGCGCGTGCCGGAGCAGGGGCGTGCGTTGTTCGATTACGCCACCGATGCCTCCATCTGGTTGCCCTGTGCGCTGGCCGATGCGCGTTTCGATGCGGCGCCGATGGCGCGCACGCCGCAGGGTGAAGTGCCGCCGCGCTGGGCGCAGCGCTGCCATCAACTACACCAGCGCCAGTTGGTGAGTGGTACGCGCGTCGCCGCACAGGCCGCCGAGGCGTATGAGCATCTGCGCGCCAGCGGCTGGACCGACGAGGCGATGACCACGGCAGCCTCCACCACCTCGCTTGACCTGTGGCGGGCCATCACGGTGGCCTATGCCTCCGCTTATATGCGCCGTGGACCCGACGACATGCCTTGCGGCTTTCGCTACGGCGGCGTGGCCGCTACCGGCGTGGCGGTCCCGGTCGATGCGGCGGCGCGTGCCAGCTGGTGGGCCGACGCCTCGGGCATCCCGCCCGGCAATGGCGTGGGTTTGTTCGGCGGCGCCGATCGCTCCGGCGATCCCACGCTGCCCGGCGTGCTGTGCCTGCGCTCGCTGTGGGAGGACCAGGAGGCGAGCACGCAAGCACTGCGCGATGGCGTTGCCGCCACCACCGTGAAAGCGCCGCGCGCGAGCCTGCCGGTATGGGTGGTGCATGGCGCCTCCGATGGCTTGTTGCCGACGGCCTTCACCTCCGAACCGTATGTGACCTGGCTGCGCAGCAAGGGCGGTCATCCGCTGTACTGGAAAGTGCCGCACGCCCAGCATTTCGACGCCTTCCTCGCCATCCCAGGTTTCGGCGACCGCCACGTGCCCTTGCTGCCGTATGGCTATGCGGCGCTGGATCGCCTGTGGTCGCATATCTATGAAGGCGCGCCGTGGCCCGCCCTGGTGCCGACGCCATCGCCGCGGCCGCGCGGCTCCAGCGCCCTGGCGCGCGACGCGCTGGATCTGCCGGCCACCTGGACCCAAGGGCCCCGCTGAAGCAGAGGCTGGCGGCTCATCCCAGCTGCGGTATCCTTGCGTGCTTGCAGGGCGCCTGTGGTTGCGCGCTGCCTTTCAACGAAGGATCTCCTGATGACCATCAACGTCACCATGACCACCAACCGCGGTCCCATCCATCTGCGCCTGCACGATGACAAGACGCCGGTGACCGTGGCCAGCTTTGTCAACCTGGCCCGTCGCGGCTACTACGATGGCCTGTCGTTCCATCGCGTCATCGCCGATTTCATGGTGCAGGGTGGCTGCCCGGAAGGCAGCGGCCGCGGCGGCCCGGGCTACCGTTTCGAAGACGAATTCGACGCCTCGCTGCGTCATGACAAGCCGGGCGTGCTGTCCATGGCCAATGCCGGCCCGCGCACCAATGGCAGCCAGTTCTTCATCACCCATGGCGCCACGCCGTGGCTGGATGGCAAGCACAGCGTGTTCGGCGAAATCGTGGGCCCCGAAGACCAGGCCGTGGTCGATGCGATCCGCCAGGGCGACATCGTCGAGAAGGTCACCGTGGAAGGCGACGTCGATGCCTTGCTGGCCGCCCAGGCCGACCGCGTGAAGGAATGGAACGCGGTGCTCGACGAGCGCGGCTGAGCCCATTCGTCGTCATAGTGTGAAGAAGCCGCCGTCGACTCGACGGCGGCTTTTTTTGTGGCTGCGCTGTCATGGCGATGTGGGAAACAGGAGCCTAGAATCGAACGGCTCCACGCAAGTCGCGATGTGCGTCAATCCCATTCCCTAGGAGATGCAGTCATGTCCTTTCTCAATGATCTGCTCGGCGGCGGTCAGGGTAACCCGGCAGGTGGTTCATCCCTGGTGGCCGTGGCGGGCCAGCTGATCGAAAAGGCCGGCGGTGTGCAGGGCCTGGTGGCCATGCTGCAGCAGCACGGTCTGGGCGATGCCGTGCAGTCGTGGGTCGGTACCGGTGGCAACCAGGCGGTGTCGGGTGACCAGCTCGGCCAGGCCTTGCACAACGGCGGGCTCGGCTCCCTGCTGCAGGATGCGGCGGGCAAGCTGGGCGTCGACCAGGGCCAGCTGCTGGGCCAGCTTTCGCAGGTGCTGCCGCATGCGGTCGATCATCTGACCCCCGACGGCCAGGTGCCGGCGCAAGGGCAGGGTGGTTTCGACCTGGGTTCGCTGGCCTCGCTGGCGGGCAAGCTGTTCGGCGGGGCCAATACGGCCTGAGCTCGCGCGCATAAAAACACCGGCGACGCCAGGACGTCGCCGGTTTCGCCTCCCTGCGTCAGCTGGTGGCGTTGCGCTTGAAGATCAGGTGATAAAGCAGCAGCAGGATGATCGCGCCGCCGATCGATCCGAGGAAATGCACCATCCCCGTCTCGCCCCACCATCCCAGTTTTTCGCCGACATAGGTGGAGATGACCGAGCCGAGGATGCCGAGTATCGCCGTGATGATGAAGCCGCCCGGATCCTTGCCCGGCATCAGCATCTTGGCGATCAGTCCCACTACCAGACCCACGATGAATACCCAAAGCCAGTGCATATGCGTTCCTTGGCTGTCGTAGTGACTCGAATCTAGGCTTAGCGGTTGCGCCAATCCATAGGCAGATCAGCCAGTTGACGGCTCGGTTTGGCAAGTGACGAACGTCACTGGCATGGGCCTGACGATCCCAGGCACCGGCGTAGCTTTAGACCATCGGGTAAAGCGGGGGCGTCGGACAGCACGCCTTCACATGCTAAAATCGTGGAGTTTGCTGTCTTCGTTCCCCATACACGAGGAAGTCATGCCCCAGCTTGCCCAGCGTGTCGGTCGCGCCAAGCCCAGCGCGATCATGGTCATCGCCGAAAAGGCCAAGCAGCTCAAGGCTGCCGGTCGCGACATCATCAGCTTCTCCATCGGCGTTCCCAATTTTCTTCCTGGCGAGCATGTCTATGCCGCCGCACGCGAGGCGCTGCAGCGCGACTCCGGCCAGTACGGCAGCAACCGCGGTGCGGATGCGCTGCTCGATGCCTTCCTGGTGCACATCGAGAAACTCGGCTTCAGCGGTTATGGCCGTGCGAATCTCTCGATCGGCATCGGCGCCAAGCAGGTGCTGTACAACCTGGGCGAAGCGCTGTTGAACGAAGGCGACGAGATCTGCTTCGCCGCACCGTTCTGGACCACCTATCGCGACATCGCCGACATCCTCGGCGCCAAGGCCAACATCCTGCATTGCGGCCCCGAGCAGAACTACAAGCTCACGCCGGCGCAGCTCGATGCGGCGCTCGCGCGCAAGCCCAAGGTGTTCCTGTTCAACAATCCGTCCAATCCCACCGGCATGGTCTATACGCGCGATGAAATCGCCGCGCTGGCCGAGGTGCTGGCGAAGTATCCGGACACCTGGATCATCACCGACGACATCTACAACTCGATGGTGTTCGACGGCATCGGCTACCACAACTTCGTGCATGCGAAGCCGGAGCTGAAGGATCGGTTGATCTTCGTCGACTCGGTGTCCAAGACCTATGGCATGCCGGGCTGGCGCGTGGGCCTGATCGCCGCGCCGGAAAATGTGGCCAAGGCCATCACCACGCTCAACTCCAACCACATCACCAGCCTGCCCGAGGTGATCACGGCCGCCGCCATTGCTGCGTTTGCCGGGCCGCAGGATATTCCGCAGGCCAAGTGCAAGGAATTTGCCGAGAAGCGCGACCTCGTGGTCAACGCGCTGCGTGCAATTCCCGGCGTGGTGTGCCCGTATCCGCAGGGCGCGTTCTATGCGTTCCCCGATATCTCCGTGGCGTTCGGCAAAAGCTACAAGGGCACGCGCATCAACGACGATGTCGAGTTGTGCGCCGTGCTGCTCGAAGCGGTGGGCGTGGCCTGCGTGCCGGGCTCGGCCTTCGGCGAGCCGCGCGCCCTGCGCATTTCCTATACCTGCCCAACGGCACAATTGCAGCCCGGGCTGGAACGCATCCAGGCGTTCTTTGCAGAACTGACCTGATGGTCTTGGGCCCGCGCTGCATGGCGTGGGCCTTCGTCTTTTGTACGTTAGCCAAGTTGAAGGAGTTTCTCCGATGAAAGCCCCCGTTCGTGTTGCCGTTACCGGCGCTGCCGGCCAGATCGGTTACGCCCTGCTGTTCCGCATTGCCGCGGGCGACATGCTGGGTCCGGACCAGCCGGTGATCCTGCACCTGCTGGAAATCACCCCGGCGCTGCCCGCGCTGCAGGGCGTGGTGATGGAACTCAACGATTGCGCGTTCCCGACGCTGGCCGGCGTGGTCGCCACCGATGACCTCAATGTCGCCTTCAAGGACGTCGATTACGCACTGCTGGTCGGTGCGCGTCCGCGCGGCCCGGGCATGGAGCGCAAGGATCTGCTCGAAGCCAACGGCGCCATCTTCGGCCCGCAGGGCAAGGCGCTGAACGATCACGCCAAGCGTGACGTGCGCGTGCTGGTGGTCGGCAACCCGGCCAACACCAATGCGCTGATCGCCCAGCAGAACGCACCGGATCTGGATCCGAAGTGCTTCACCGCGATGGTCCGCCTTGATCACAACCGCGCGCTGTCGCAGCTGGCCGAGAAGACCGGCAAGCACAGCACCGACATCAAGAAGATGACCATCTGGGGCAACCACAGCTCCACCCAGTACCCGGACCTGCACCACGCCACCGTCGGCGGCAAGCCGGCGCTGTCGCTGGTTGACCAGGCCTGGTACGAGAGCGACTTCATCCCGACCGTGCAGCAGCGTGGCGCGGCGATCATCAAGGCACGCGGTGCGTCGTCGGCCGCTTCGGCTGCCTCGGCTGCCGTCGACCACATGCGCACCTGGGCCATGGGCACCGCCGAAGGTGACTGGGCCTCGATGGGCATCCCGTCGGATGGTTCGTACGGCATCGAGCCGGGCGTGATCTACGGTTACCCGGTGACGGTGAAGGATGGCAAGTACGCCATCGTGCAGGGCCTGGAAATCAATGATTTCTCGCGCGCCCGCATGGACGCCACCAACAAGGAACTGCGCGAAGAGCGCGCCGGCGTCGAGCACCTGTTCGCCAAGAAGTAAGTCGCACGCGCAAGCGGCGATGTTGAGATGGGCAGCTTCGGCTGCCCATTTCTTTTGGACCGTCGCGGCCGATTTTCGAGGGATGACTGGCGGTGTGGCCGAGTATCGGTAGAATCGGCGGAGCACCGACCGGAACCCAGACATGAAGCGACTTCTTGCGACCCTTTCCCTCTGCGCCCTGCTCACCGCCTGCGGCGGCACCCACGGCCTGCGCGACACCACGCCGAAGATGAGCAGCCGTACCAACAAGGATATTCCGACCTATCTGGAATGCGTGCGCGCGAAGTGGGCCGAGACCGCCGAAGTGAGCGCGTCGCACAAGGACCAGTCGGGCGAGCTCTCCGGCAACGACAAGCAGGGCGCGCACGAGCTGATCAACGTGACCTCCGACGGTACCGGCGCCCTGGTCGTGATGTACGAAAGCCAGGACGCCAAGAAGGACTACAACTCCGCCTACCGCGACGCGGCGGTGTCCTGCCTGTAAGTGATCCGCGTGGATGATCGCCACCGATGGCGATCATCCATGCATGCGACTCGACCAAGGTCGCAAAGCCCGTTGGCCAGCGCTGATCTAGGCTAGACCGATCAGCCGTTGAAACGAGGGTGATCGCGATGCGCTATGAGGAGTTCTATCAGCGTTCGATAGAGCAGCCCGAAGCGTTCTGGGCCGAACAGGCACAACGCATCCATTGGCATACGCCGCCCGAACGCATCCTCGATGTTTCGCGTCCGCCGTTCCGCCAGTGGTTTGTCGGCGGCACCACCAATCTCTGCTACAACGCCGTCGACCGCCATCTCGAAGAACGCGGCGGCCAGCTTGCGCTGGTGGCCATTTCCACCGAAACCGGCATCACCCGCGAGCTCAGCTATCGCGATCTCTATCGCGAAGTGAATACGTTTGCGGCCGTGCTCGCGTCCCTGGGCGTGGGCAAGGGCGACCGCGTGGTGATCTACCTGCCCAATATCGCCGAAGCGGTGTTCGCCATGCTCGCCTGCGCGCGCCTGGGTGCGATCCACTCGGTGGTGTTCGGCGGCTTTGCCGCGCATAACCTCGCGTTGCGCATCGATGATGCCGAGCCCGCGCTGCTGATCGCCACGGATGCCGGCATGCGTGGCGGCAAGATCATCCCGTACAAGCCGCTGGTCGATGCCGCGCTCGAGGAGGCAAAACACCAGCCGTCCCACGTGCTCATCATCGATCGTGGACTCGATCCGCAGATGACGCGCGTGGCCGGACGCGATCTCGACTACGCCAGCTTGCGTGCCTCCTATGAGGGCGCCGAAGTGCCGGTCGAATGGCTGGAATCCAATGAGCCCAGCTATCTGCTCTACACCTCGGGCACCACGGGCAAGCCCAAGGGCATCCAGCGCGACGTGGGTGGCTACGCCGTGGCCATGGCGATGTCGATCGAGGCGATCTTCGACATCAAGCCGGGGCAGGTGATGTTCTCCACCTCGGATGTAGGCTGGGCGGTGGGTCATTCGTACAACGTCTATGCGCCATTGATCGGCGGCGCCACGTCGTTGTTGTACGAAGGTCTGCCGGCGCACCCCGATCCAGGCATCTGGTGGCGCCTGTGCGAGCGCTATGGCGTGCACAGCATGTTCTCCTCGCCGACGGCGCTGCGTGTGCTGAAGAAACAGGATTCGAGCTGGCTCAAGAAGTACGACCTGCTGAAACTGCACTGGTTGTTCCTCGCCGGCGAGCCGCTGGACGAACCCACCGCGCACTGGGCCACCGACGGCCTGGGCGTGCCAGTGATCGACAACTACTGGCAGACCGAAACCGGCTGGCCGGCGATTACCTTGATGCCAGGCCTGGACCTCAAGCGGCTGAAATTCGGCTCGCCCGGCTTGCCCAGTCCCGGCTATCGCATGAAGGTGATCGACGAGAGCACGGGCGAGGAACTGCCGCCGCACCAGAAGGGTGTGCTCGTCTTCGTGCCGCCGCTGCCGCCAGGCTGCCTGACCACCGTGTGGCGCAACGATGAACGCTATGTCGCCAGCTACTTCAGCCACTTCAAGGAACTGTTGTACAGCTCGCTGGATTGGGCGATCCGCGACGAGGACGGCTACACCACCATCCTCGGCCGCACCGACGACGTGATCAACGTGGCCGGGCATCGCCTGGGCACGCGCGAGATCGAAGAATCCGTGGCGATGCATCCTGCCTGCGCGGAGGCCGCGGTGATCGGCATGCAGGACGAAGTGAAGGGGCAGGTGCCGGTGGTGTTTGCCACGCTCCGGCAAGGCGTGACGGAGGCTTCTGCGGACGTCGCCAAAGGCATGCAGCAAAGTGTGGTGGATCAACTGGGCAAGATTGCGAAGCCCGCGCGCATTTACGTGGTCAATGCCTTGCCAAAGACGCGTTCCGGAAAACTGTTGCGACGGTCGCTGCAGGCTTTGGTGCAGCACACGGATCCAGGGGATCTATCGACGTTGGATGATCCGGGGGCGTTGGAGGAGGTTAGGAGGGCGTTGGAGAGGGGGCCCGATCAAGGAGGCTGATTCCTTTTCTCCCTCTCCCCGCCGGGGAGAGGGTTGGGGTGAGGGGCCAATCTTGCCTCGTCGTTCGGAAGTGACGCAGTCTTCTTTTGCTCGTCATCCCGGCGCAGGCCGGGATCCAGTAGCGTTGGTCTTCGATTGTCGCGTCATCGCGACCTGGCTCGCCTGCCGCGGGCTTCCGTGCCGCTGCCGCGGCCCGGGTCACTTTCTCTTGCTTGCCCA
>NZ_JPLA01000042.1 GCF_001010355.1 Dyella japonica DSM 16301
GCCCCAACACCGCCAGGCGCCGCCGCCCGGAGTCACCATGCACGACCGCCTCGCCTCGCTCTATCCCCAGCACCTCGCCACCCTGCGCGAACGTGCCGACAAGGCGCTAGCCCTGGGCGGCGGGTTCGATCACCTGGTGATCGCCGCGGGCACACCGCTGCGCAAGTTCCTCGACGACCAGGACTACCCCTTCGTCGCCAATCCGCATTTCCGCCACTGGCTGCCGCTGACGGACACCCCGGGTAGCTGGATCGTCTATACGCCAGGCCAGAAGCCCAAGCTGATCTTCCTGCAGCCCAAGGATTACTGGCACGTCGTGCCGGCTGCCCCAAGCGGCTACTGGGTGGAACATTTCGATATCGAGATCGTGCGCGAAGCGACCGATGCCGTAGCCCTGCTGCCGGACGCCAAGACCCGTCGGGCCATCCTCGGACCCGAGTGTCCGACCGTGCCGGGCGCCGAAGCGAACAACCCGCAGGCCGTGCTCGACTACCTGCACTGGCATCGCTCCTACAAGACGCCTTACGAACTGGAACTGATGCGCGAAGCAAGCCGCATCGGCGCGCGTGCCCATCACGCGGCGGAGCAGGCGTTCCGTGCCGGCGAAAGCGAGTTCGGCATCCACCTGGCGTATCTCACCGCCGCACGGCAGAACGATGCCGAGCTGCCTTATGCAAGCATCGTGGGCCTCAATGAGCACGGCGCGGTGCTGCACTACACGCACTTCGATCGCAAGCCGCCCGCTGAAAGCCGCTCTTTCCTGATCGATGCCGGCGCCAGCGCCGCAGGTTACGCCAGCGACATCACGCGTACGTATGCAGCGAAAGGCCACGCCGAATTCCAGGCGCTGATCGACAGCGTCGACGCCGCGCAGCAGGGTTTTGCGGCGAAGGTACGTGCTGGCCAAAGCTATCCGGAACTGCATATCCACGCGCATCACGTGCTGGCCGAGGTTTTGCGCGAGCACGGCATCGTGCGCATGAGTGCCGAAAGCGCGGTGGCGTCGGGCGTCACCTCCACCTTCTTCCCGCATGGCCTGGGTCACCCCATCGGCCTGCAGGTGCACGATGTCGCCGGTTTTCAGGCGTCCGAAACGGGAGGCACGATTGCCCGCCCGCAGGGCCATCCCTATCTGCGCATGACGCGTGTGCTCGAAGCAGGCATGGTGGTCACCATCGAGCCCGGCCTGTACTTCATCGACATGCTGCTGGAGGAACTGCGCGCCAAGCCGGTCGCCAGCGAGATCGACTGGGGGCGCGTGGAGCGCTTCCGTCCCTATGGCGGCATCCGCATCGAAGACGACGTGGTCTGCACCGAGGGCGACGCAGAGAACCTGACCCGCGATGCGTTCGCGCAAATCGCCTGAAGCGTTCGTCGGTTTCCAGGGCCCGCCACACCACGGCGGGCCCTAGGTAGAAACACCCGCCCGAGCCGCCGTCCACGGGCTGTGACGCAGCGCCCCAGCGGCGATCCGCCACTGCGGCAACCCTCCGCACGACAGCTTCACATCGGTTGCGTATGCTCGCCTCAAGGTACAGCTAGGGGCTTGCTGCATGTCCATGCCGTCCGCCGAGCCGGCCATGCCGGTGTCGGCTCCTGTTGACTTGCCGAAGCCACCGCTGCGGCGCCTGGCGCGCAAGTTGATCGTGCTGGTGCTCGCCAAGATCGTGTTCATTTCCCTGGTCTGGTGGGCGGTCGCCGCATATTACGCACGCCCCGATACCCGTCCCGCCGCGATCGAGCATCTGCTCGCGCCGGCGCCCTCTTCTTCCTCATCGCAAGCAGGCAACCCATGATCATCGATCCCGAGGTCGTCACGCTCTCACGCCTGCAGTTCGCGCTGACTGCGCTCTATCACTTCCTGTTCGTACCGCTCACGCTCGGCATCGTGTGGATCCTGGCCATCATGGAGGCCGTCTACGTGATGACCGGACGCGAAGTCTGGAAGCGCATGGTGCAGTTCTGGGGCGTGCTGTTCGGCATCAACTTCGCCATGGGCGTCGCCACCGGCGTGACCATGGAATTCCAGTTCGGCATGAACTGGGCGTATTACGCGCACTACGTGGGCGACGTGTTCGGCACGCCGCTGGCCATCGAGGGACTGATGGCGTTCTTCCTCGAAGCGACCCTGGTCGGCCTGTTCTTCATGGGCTGGGACCGCATGTCGCGCGTGGCGCATCTGCTCACCACCTGGTTCCTCGCGTTCGCCACCAACCTCTCCGCGCTGTGGATCCTGATCGCCAACGGCTGGATGCAGAACCCGGTGGGCTCGGCGTTCAACGTGCAGACCATGCGCATGGAAGTGACTTCCTTCAGCGAAGTGATGTTCAACCCGGTGGCGCAGGCCAAGTTCGTGCACACGGTGAGTGCGGGCTATGTGATCGGGTCGATGTTCGTACTCTCGATCAGCGCGTGGTATCTGCTGCGCGGTCGCAACACCGACTTCGCCAAGCGCTCGATGACGGTGGCCGCAAGTTTTGGCCTCGCTGCGGCGCTTTCCGTGGTGGTGCTGGGCGATGAATCTGGTTACGCCGTGTCGGAAAACCAGAAGATGAAGATGGCCGCGATCGAGGCCATGTGGGAAACCGAACCGGCGCCGGCCTCGTTCACCCTGTTTGGCCTGCCGGACGTTGAGAACCAGACCACCCATTACGCACTGCGTATTCCGTGGGTGATGGGCTTGATCGGCACGCGCTCGATCGACAAACCGATACCCGGCATCGCCAACCTGGTGGAAGACACCAAGGGACGCATCAACACCGGCATCCAGGCGTACGACGCGATGCTGGTCTTGCGCGACGACAAGAACAACGCGCAGGCCCAGGCCATCCTCGCGGCGCATGACAAGGACATGGGCTACGCCCTGCTGCTCAAGCGCTTCATGGACGATCCGCGCAAGGCCACGCCGGCGGATATCCAGAAGGCGGCGGACAGCACCATCCCGAATGTGCCGGTGTTGTTCTGGTCGTTCCGCATCATGGTGGGCCTGGGTTTCTATTTCATCCTGCTGTTCTCCTTCTCGTTCTGGCAGGCTAGCAAGCGCCAGCTCGACAAGCGCCGCTGGTATCTCAAGCTCGCGCTGTGGAGCTTGCCGCTGCCGTGGATTTCCACCGAGCTGGGCTGGATCGTGGCCGAATACGGGCGCCAACCTTGGGCCATCGAAGGCGTGCTGCCGACTGCGCTGGGCGTGTCCAGCGTCACCACCGGGCAGGTGTGGACGTCGCTGGGCGGCTTCGTGCTGTTCTACAGCGTGCTGGCCGTCATCGATGCCGTGCTGATGGTGAAGTACGCGAAGAAGGGACCGGACGGCCTTGGCTTGTGGCCATCTTCCGAACCGGTGCCCCCCATCACCAACGTTGCCGCCCACGCAGGCGCCTGAGGAGAACATCATGTTCGACTACGAAACGCTACGCGTGATCTGGTGGGCCTTGCTCGGCGTCCTGCTGATCGGCTTCGCCATCATGGATGGCTTTGACTTCGGCGTCGCCGCGCTGCTGCGTGTGCTGGGCAAGACCGAAGACGAACGACTGGTGATGCTGGAAACCATCGAGCCCACCTGGGAAGGCAACCAGGTGTGGTTCGTGTTGGGCGGCGGCGCGGCGTTCGCGGCCTGGCCGCAGCTGTACGCGGTGTCGTTCTCCGGCATGTACCTGGCGATCTTCCTGGTCCTGCTCGCCCTGATCCTGCGGCCGGTGGGCTTCAACTTTCGCGGGAAGGTGCACGATCCGCGCTGGCGTACGCTGTGGGATGGCGTGCTGACGGCGTCGGGCATCGTGGTGATGCTGATTTCTGGCGTGGCCTTCGGCAATCTGTTCCTCGGTGCGCCGTTCCAGTTCGACAACGACTTGCGCATGAGTTGGCATGGCAGCTTCTTCGAGCTGCTGCACCCCTTCGCGCTGATGGCCGGTCTCGTCTCGCTGAGCATGCTGCTGGCGCACGGTGCCTGCTGGACGGCCTACAAGGCCGACCATGTCGTGGCTGATCGTGCCGTGCGCGTCGCGCGCTGGGCCACGCTGGCCTATGTGGTGGTCTATGTCGCCGCCGGCATCTGGCTCGCCTACGGCGTGGCGGGTTACGCGATCGTGGGTCCGGTGGTGACCGATGGCGTGTCAAACCCTCTGTACAAGCAGGTGGCGCACGGCAGCAGCTGGTTTGCCAGCTACCTGGAGCACCCCTCGTTCTGGCTTGCACCCGTGGTCGCTTTCGCCGGTGCCATCGGGGTGCAGCTCACGGTCGGCAAGAAGGGACTGGGCGGCTTCCTGTGCAGCAGCCTGATGGTGGCGGGCACGATCCTGTCCGCGGGCTTCGCACTGTTTCCGTTCCTGCTGCCCTCGCGACTGGATCCGCGTTCCAGCCTGACGGTGTGGGATGCATCGTCCAGCAAGGGCACGCTGGGCCTGATGCTGGCGATGACGGTGATCTTCATGCCGCTGATCATCATCTACACCAGCTGGGTGTACCACGTGGTGCGCGGCCGCGTCACGCTGGAGCACGTACGCCATTCCGGCAGCAATTACTGAGAGAGGAACGACGCCATGTGGTATTTCTCCTGGATGCTCGGCCTCGGCCTTGCCTGCGCGTTCGGCATCCTCAATGCGATGTGGTACGAGGTGCATGCGGACGATGAGGCGCACGAGCGCAAGGAGCCGCGTCCGGCCGCCAAGTGAGGCGACCATTCTTTTTGTGGGAGCGCACCCTGTGCGCGACTGTCGCGGCCTGCAAGCTTGACGCAGTCGCGCACAGGGTGCGCTCCCACAGGGATAGGTCGGCTATCGCGAGGCCAGCAAGGCCTCGATCTCATCCGCATCCTTGGGCACGTCGCGGGTCAGCACGTCATTGCCTTCCTTGACCACCGCCACATCGTCTTCGATGCGGATGCCGATGCCGCGCCAGCGCTCGGCCACGGTGAAGTCGCCCGGCGGCACATAGATGCCCGGCTCCACTGTCACCACCATGCCGGGCTCGAGCACGCGGGGCTCGCCATCCACGCGATAGTCGCCCACGTCGTGCACGTCCAGGCCCAGCCAGTGGCCGGTCTTGGCGGGGAAGAAACGCTTGTAACTGCCCTCGGCGATGGCGTCGTCGGCCGTGCCCTTGAGCAGGCCCAGCGCGCACAGGCCTTCGCTGATCACCCGCACGGCGGCTTCGTGCGCGGCATTGAAGGCGCGCCCCGGCAGCACTTCGTCGATCGCTGCCAGCTGCGCCGCCAGCACGACTTCGTACAGGGCCCGCTGCTCTCGGCTGTAGCGGCCGCTGATCGGAAAGGTGCGGGTGATGTCGGAGGCATAGCAGTCCACTTCGGCGCCCGCATCCACCAGCAAGAGGTCGCCATCGCGCAACACGGCGCGGTTGGCGGTGTAGTGCATCACGCAGGCATTGGCGCCACTGGCGACGATGGGCGGAAACGCGGGGACCGCGCCGTGACGGCGCATCACGCGGAGGATTTCCGCTTCCACTTCGTATTCATGGCGCCCCGCGATGGCCGCGTGCATCGCCGCCCGGTGCGCCTCGGCCGCGATGGTGGCGGACGAGCGCATCAGCTTCAGCTCGCCACGCGATTTGTACAGACGCAAATCGTGCAGCAGATGCCCCAGCGCGACGAATTCCTTCGGTACCACGCCGCCGCCGCGCAGCTGGCGCAGGCGACGCATCCAGCCCAGCAGATGGGCATCGAACTCCGGCTCGCGGCCAAAATGGCAGTACACGCGCGCCCTGCCCTCGATCATGCCGGGCAGGATGTCGTCGATGTCGTCGATGGGAAACGCGTCGTCCATGCCGTGCTCGCTGACGGCGCGGTCGGTACCGATGGACTCGCCGTGCCAGCGCTCATGTTCGGCGTCGCGCTCACGGCAAAACAGCACGGCCTCCCCATGCTTGCGGCCAGGCATCAGGGCGAGCACGGCTTCGGGCTCGGGGAAACCCGAGAGGTAGTGCAGGTCCGAGTCCTGCCGGTACGGCCAGTTGGCGTCCGCGTTGCGCACGCGCTCGGGGGCGGCAGCGACCAGCACCACCGCGTCCTCGCCCGCCATGCGCATCAGCTGGCGGCGGCGACGGGCGTATTCGTCGGACGACATGGTCAATGCACGGTGTCGCTGTTCGGGCCCCGGTTGGAGCATTCGGCGAACAACAGCATGGCGCCCAGGCGCACGAATTCATGCACTTCGATCAGCGAATCCTCGTCCTCGGCTTCATCGCCGAACTCGAACGACGAGGCCGCGATGGTGCCCAGGTCCTTGAGGATTTCCTGCGCCTCTTCGGACAACTTGCTGTGCGTTTCCGCACCGGCCAGGCCGAAGCCGCCGAGAAACCCGCGACACCAGTCGACCAGGGCGTCGGCCCGTTCGGTCAACGGCCGATCGTCCGCCGGCAACATCGGCTCGAAGCCCAGTTCCGGATCGGCCAGTTCGGCCTGGGTCTGCTTGAGCAGGCGATCGAGCACGGCCTGGTCGCCAGCCGACGGGGTGGCCGCTTCGGCATCCAGGTGCAAGGCTTCGACCAGCGACTGCCTGCCGATCCGGCCGCCTCCCGCCAGGAATCCACATAGCGAGCCATGCAAGCCACTGGCGTCTTCGGCCAGTTGCAGACGGGCGGCGGCAGCGTCCAGTTCGTCGTAGCCGATCAGCTCGTTGGCGGTCATGGCGTGGTTCCTCTTAAGACAAGCTCGCAGTTTAATGCACTGGTTCCGGAAACGTTGCCGAGCCTGCTGTTTTGATCAGGCCTCCTGTTATAGTTCCGGCCCATGAGCGCGCCCGATTCCGTCAAGCCAGATCCTGTCAAGCACGAGCTTGCCGCCCTCGGCGAGCAGGTCGATCGCCTGATCGACGCGGTACGCCGTCTGACGGAAGAAAACCGCAGCCTGCGTCACAGCCAGGAACAACTGGCCAGCGAGCGGGCCGGCCTGATGGCGCGCAACGAACAGGCGCGCAGCCGCGTCGAAGCAATGATCCAGCGACTGAAGGCGCTTGAGAGCAATGGCTGAGAGCAACGTGGGTACCGCCGCCAACGAACCGGTCGCCCTGCGGCTGGTGGATCGCGAATTCCTGATCGCCTGCGCGCCGGAAGAGCGCGAAGGCCTGCTGGAATCGGCCGCCTACCTCGATCGCAAGATGCGCGAATTGCGTGCCAACGCCAAGGCGCCGGGCTTCGATCGCCTTGCCGTGCTTGCCGCGATCAGCGTCACCCATGAGTTCCTCGCGCTGCGCAAGCAGCACACTGGCTCTGATCAGAGCGTGACTGACGGTATTACTGCACTGCGTCGCAAGCTTGAAGCGGCGCTAGACGTCCACATAAAATAGTCACGGCGTTATCTGCGGTGTGCGCCAGCACACTCTTACATTTGCCTTGTTCCTAAATACGGCCCCGGGTCGGCTTTTCATCGGTTGTTGTGCATGTCCGCCGCGTGCGGAAAGCCTCGAGACCATGTCGCCCTCCCACCTGATCCATCGTGGATCAAGGTCGTTCGGTGGGCAGCGGCATCGCGGTTAACGCCACCTATTCCTTCACTTACGGCGCCCCTGGGCGCCGTAAGTTCAAAAGGCCACTCGCTCGCACCGCAGGAGACGCGACCGTGGACGCCAATGCCCAGCGACGCGAACTACGCCGGCAACTGGCCGATCAGCGCCGCGCCCTGGCGCCGGCCCAGCGCATCGCCGCCGCCCAGGGACTGCGCCGCAGCCTCGACCAGCTGCCCGAATACCTCACCGATGCCCGCGTGGCCGGTTATTGGGCCTGCGACGGCGAGCTGCCGCTGAATCTGATCATGCCGCCGCTGGCCACGCGGGGACAGCAATTCCTGCTGCCGGTGATCGGCCCGAATCATCAGTTACGGTTTGCGCCGTGGCAGTCGGGGCAGGACGTTCAGCCCAATCGCTATGGCATTCCTGAACCCGCCGAGCCGAGCGAACTGCTGGAGCCCTTCCAGCTCGACCTGGTGCTGCTGCCGCTGACCGCCTTCGATCGTCGCGGCAACCGGCTGGGCACGGGTGGCGGCTACTACGACCGCGCCTTTGCCTTCCTCAACGAACAGGTGCGCCCCACCGAGCCGCTGCTGGTTGGCATCGCTTATGCGTTCCAGGAATTGCCGCAGATCGACGAAGAACCGTGGGACGTGCCACTGGATTTCATCGCCACCGATCGCGAACTGATCGACTGCCACGCCACGCGCGAAGATGGAGAAGCGCACGCATGAGTAAGACCACCCAGTACTGGCTGATGAAGTCGGAGCCGGACGCCTTTTCCATCGACGATCTCAAGCGCAAGGGCCAGGAACACTGGGACGGCGTGCGCAACTACCAGGCGCGCAACTTCATGCGCGACGGCATGCGCGTGGGCGACAAGGTTTTCTTCTATCACTCCAACTGCGCGGAACCCGGCATCGTCGGCGTTGCCGAAGTTGCCACGGATGCCTACCCCGATCCGAGCCAGTTCGATCCCAAGAGCAAGTATTTCGATGCCGGCAGTTCGCGCGACAATCCGCGCTGGATGCTGGTGGACGTGAAGTTCGTCAAGAAGTTCAAGCACACCATCACGCTCAAGCAGCTGCAGGCCGACCCCGCACTCGCCGACATGGCGCTGGTGCGCAAAGGCAACCGACTCTCCGTCATGCCGGTGGGCGCCGAGGAATGGCGCCATATCCTGACGATGGAATAACGCTTACCCCTTATCGGATCCACACTCATGAGCGCCAACGAAAAACGCCAGGCCGGCGAAGCCGCCATCCGCTACGTCGAAAACGGAGCCATCGTCGGCGTCGGCACCGGCTCCACGGTGGCCTTCTTCATCGATGCCCTTGCCGACCTCAAGGACCGCATCGAAGGCGCGGTCTCCAGCTCCGAGCAGTCCACCGCGCATCTCAAGCGTCTGGGCATCCCGGTGCTCGACCTCAACGCGACCGGCCCGCTGAACCTTTACGTGGACGGCGCCGACGAATGCGACACCCATAAACGCCTCATCAAGGGCGGCGGCGCTGCGCTCACCCGCGAGAAGATCATCGCGGAGGCCAGCGCCAAGTTCGTCTGCATCATCGATTCGAGCAAGCAGGTGCAGTTGCTGGGCAAGTTCCCGCTGCCGATCGAAGTGATTCCGATGGCGCGCAGCCTGGTCGGTCGGGAGATCGTCAAGCGCGGCGGTACGCCGGTGTGGCGCGACGGCGTGCTTACCGATAACGGCAACTGGGTGATCGACGTGCACGGCTGGCAGATTGCCGATCCGGTGGGGCTGGAGAACGACCTCAACCAGATTCCGGGGATCGTGACCGTCGGACTCTTTGCGCGCAGGGCGGCGGATGTTGTGTTGGTGGGTGACCGGGTGATTTAGCAGGCGGCGCCAGGCACACGCGCGGTCACGAACGCCGGCCCCTGGGTCGGCGTTCTTTTTTTGGCTGTCCGCCCCACCTCGTCAGAGTGAACCCGCACCGGTGGGGAGTGTCTGCCCATCGCGGGCGATGTAGAACTGCAAGTCCGGGCGCGCGCCTGCCACCGATACTGGCTGGTAATGGGCCAGGATGTAGCGATAGATATCCGGGTGCGTGGCTGAATAGGCCAGGTCAGAGCGTCCGTCCAACTGGACGGACGAGACGATCACCAGCGCCGGAGGATGCGCCATCAACCTCGCTATTTCGCCCTTCTGAAAGGACTGATTGCGCGGAAAGAGGGGATAGATCTCCCATAGAGGACTCTTCTCGCCGAGTGCGGCGCTCAGACCGGGTGTCAGAGGCACGGAAAGCACCGAACCGTGTACGAGCCCGTAGGTCTCTCGCGCATGCTGGACGGACGCCAGGAAGTTGGCCGTATCGGCCTCCACTTTCAGCCGATCTCCACCGATGGTGATGTTCTGCCAATCGGCGCCGTAGTGATACTGGACACGCGGATGAATCTGGGCAGCGCCCGCGATGCAGAAAAGCGCAAGTACCGACGGCCACAGCAGCCTGGCCCGCCAACCGTTGCCGAGCGCCACGCCCGGCCATGTCAGCGCCATCAACAAGGCCGGCATGAGTGCCTGCGCCAGATGACCCGCATCCGCCCTGGAAAAAGCCACGTTCATATAGGGAATGGCGACGAGCACGGCTGCCACGAAGATCGGGTGGCGGCGCACGGAGCCCTGCACCGCCCTGCGGGCGATCCAAGCAACACCCAGAGCGACGCATGCCGGCAGAGCAAGAAAAAACAGGCTGACGGCAAACGGCTGCAGCTGGAACGTGGCGAGGGAAAAATGCCACGGCCACGGCGTCGGGATCGGCAGATTGGTTCCCTTGTATTCGATCAGGATGAACTTCAGCGCGCCGATGGACGCCACGGCATATCCCGGAACGAACAGGGCAAAGCAGATCACGGGGAGATAGCCGATGACGACGCCCGCTGCCCATGCGGCAGGATCGCGTATCCAGTTCACATCCCGCCGGCAATCGACGAGCAGCACCAGGAATACCAGGGCGCTGATCACCAGCGCATAGGCGCCGTGATTCTGCCCGATCAGCGCCGCGGCGCCGGTGGCGATGCCAAGCCAGAACCAACGACGAGTGCACGGACGGGCAATCACCCGGGCGACCACCGCCACCAGCACGATCGAGATCACAATGTCGAAGATCTTGTGTCGCGGCGCCATCCAGATGCCAATCAGCACGGCAGGCATAAGCAGCCATGGCCAACGCCTTTCGTTCCAAGCCTTGGCTACCAGTGAAACGGCCAAAGAGAGTCCCAGCACCGCCCACAGCGCAAGGCTGGCGCGCAGGGCCAGAATCCCGTGATCATGGAAAAGGCCAAGCACACCGGCCGAGAGGTAGTAGCGCCCAATCTCGTAGCTCATGAAGTCACGAACGGGCACCTCACCGATGAGGACGCGCTGCACGCCGTACCAGAGGTACCCCTCATCGCCCAGGAATGAACCAAAGCGTCGGTCGAACAGGAAAATGAGCAGCACCACCAGCGTGCCCAGCGCACAGGGTGCCACCTTCAAACCACCGAGGGGTCGGCCAGGCGGCATGGCGTCACCCATGTCGGACGTTCTGCCCGGGCAGGTTCATGGAGACATCAGCCATGGGCGGACAATATTTGCTGTGCACTCTCGAGGACATGTTCCAGATGCTCTTCCAGGCCTAGCCAAAGGGGCATGCGCACCAGGCGCTCGCTGATTGAATCGGTCACCGCCAGTTCGCCACTGTGCCTGCCATATCGCCTGCCCGCAGGTGAAGAATGCAGCGCGAGATAATGAAACACCGACTGGACACCGCGCTCCTTCATGGCAGCGATGAACGCGCTGCGGCGCTCAAGATCTGGCAGGAGGAGATAGTAGATGTGTGCGTTGTGCGTGCATGAATCTGGGATCTGCGGTGCAGTCACGTCCCTCACCGACAACCCGCTGAACCATGCCTGGTAGCGATTCCAAAGCGCGACGCGCTTTTGCGTGATGGCATCGGCCATCTCCAGCTGCGCGTAGAGAAACGCCGCCAGGATTTCGCTGGGCAGATAGGATGAGCCGACATCCACCCATGTGTATTTGTCCACCTGTCCGCGGAAAAAGCGACTGCGGTTGGTGCCCTTTTCCCGAATGATCTCGGCTCGCTCGACAAAACGAGGATCATTGACCAGCAAGGCGCCGCCTTCGCCACAGATGATGTTCTTCGTCTCGTGAAAACTCAGCGCTGCGAGGTGACCGATGCTGCCCAACGGCCGTCCCTTGTATTCGGACAAGATGCCTTGGGCGGCATCTTCGACGACCCACAAGCCGTGCCGCTCGGCGATGTCCATGATGGCGTCCATCTCGCAGCCCACGCCCGCGTAGTGCACGACGCAAATGGCGCGGGTACGCGATGTGATGGCGGCCTCGATAAGCGCCTCGTCGATATTGAGCGTATCTGGCCGGATGTCGACGAAGACGGGAACGGCTCCGCGCAGGACAAACGCGTTCGCCGTCGACACGAACGTGAAGGACGGCATGATCACTTCATCGCCAGGCTGCAGGTCGAGCAACAGTGCAGCCATTTCAAGCGCGGCCGTGCACGAATGGGTCAGCAATGCCTTCCTGCAACCGGTCCGCTGCTCGAGCCATTCGTGACAGCGCCTGGTGAACAGGCCATCGCCGGACAACTGCCGATTGCCGTAGGCATCTGCGATGTATCCAAGCTCGCCGCCGGTCATATAAGGCTTGTTGAAGGGAATCATGGACTATCCCTGGCTGGAGATGGCGATGCCAAGAACAATGAGTACAAGACCCACTGCCTTCGGCCAGGTGAACAACTCACCGAACAGCGGCACAGCCGCAATGCCCACGAGAATGAAATTGAGCGCCATGAATGGGTAGGCCTTGCTCAGCTGGAGCCGCGTGACAGCCACCATCCAGCACAACGAAGCGAGAAAAGCCGCAAGCAGCCCGCTGAGCACCCAGGCGTTCATGAGCATGCGCAGAATGTATTGGAACTGCCCCGCGATCAGCGGATACCTGACCATGACGAGACCGGCCTGCCATTTGATGACCAGTTGCCCATAAACGGTAAAGAGTATGGTCAATGCGATACAGAGATAGGCCATGAAATTACCCACGCCAGCCCCAGGTGAAATAGCTGGCCTGGGGACCGGTATTGAAGAGAAGGTCAAGAATGGAAACGGCGTGCTCGAAGGGCGGATACAGCTGCGGGTACACCGGGTAAGACGGGTAGTCGTGATAGCTCAGCGTGATGCCAGCCGCTTCGAACTGCAGCGGATCGATATAGTTTCGAGCTGATGGACCGGATATGTAGTGCGATGCACCGGCATGCTGGAGGATGCTGATGAGGCGATCCTGTCGCTTCCCCTCCGCGGGGAACTCCCGGGAGTCCCGAATTACGGTCTTGATGCCGAGGCATTCCGTCGCGATACGGCGAATGAGACCCTGGTTCAATGCCGATAACGAAGTCCAATCCCGTTCGAGATAGACCTCAGCGAAGAACGCCTCGTAATCCTTGAAAAACGGCGCTTTGCCGTAGTTGTGGCGGATGCTCGCCCAGTGCTTGCGCTGCCACGTCGAATCCTTGATCTCCACTTCGTGAATCAGCTGGTCGGTGCGATTGCCCACCGGAATGGTCAACCATTGCGGACCGTTGGCCGTCTTGATCCGGTTGCGCGTGCGCCAATCCCGCGTGGTGAATTGCACGTCATCAAGAAAAATGAATGTATCTACTTCGTGGATCAGGTCGAAGTAGCCCTTCCACGGGATATAGCTTGATTGAATGATGGCTGCGCGCATGGGTCTTCAGGTCACGAATCGAGAGGATTGCCGCAAACCACCGTCAGGGCACGCAGGTCCGCGCAAGTCCATACGCGCGCCTCCACCTGCGGGTAGAACTGGCGCAGCAGTTCATTGTTGACCTGATGTCGACCGCCCGGACGGCAAAGCAGGAGACACGCATCGAATCGCGCGTTCACGGCGCCAATGGCGTCGCGCGCGACGTTGTCGCCGACCATGAGCAGCGTATCGGGCGGGAGTTGGAGGGCTTCTGCAACAGCGAGGAAACCGCCGGCGTGCGGTTTTTCTGCTCCCTGCTCCCGGGTGAACACCACTGCGTCGAAAAGTCCGTGCAACTCCGGCAACGTCGCCAGCTTGGCGCGCTGAGAGGCAGGCGGGTTATCGGTCAGCAGGCCCAGACGATAGCCGGTGGCACGAAGCGAGGTCAGGACATCGATCACCTCGGGAAATAGCCACGCCTTTTCCGGCGCTCCCGCACGATAGGCCTCAAGCAAGCGGTCATGGAACGCGCTCAGCGCCAGTCGCTCGGCCAGCAGGTCGATCAGTCGATCGTGATGCCCCTCCTCGACGATGGCATAAGTCTCGCGCAGCAACGCCTCTGGCGATACCAGCTGGGAAAGCGCGGGTGCGGCGGCGCGCATCTTGTCCATCATCCAACGCTTGTGGTCGATCAGCGTGTCGTCGAGATCGAACACCACGCCCTTCCAGCGGCGGCTGCCAGGAAGCGGCATGCTCTTTTGCTGCAGCGATCGAACGGTTCGCACTGGCGTTCGCGATGCGGCAGCCGGCTCCCCTGCCAGGAAGCCCACGAGGTTGTTGCCTTCCGCGGCGGCATGACAGCTCGACGTTCCATGGCGCGGATTGATATCTGAAACGTAGAACGTATCGTCGTCGAGGCGAAGGATCTGCAGGTTGAACAATCCGCGCCCGCCCTGCTGCCCCATCCACCGGGCGACCTCGGCTGCGATCGCTTCCACGCGGCCGTCGCTGACCGAGTCGCTGATTACCGCAAAGCCGCCTGAGACCCTGACGCGTTTTCGCAGCGTGAGTGGCGACACCTCGGCGCGGAAACCGATGGCAAGGTCGACGGAAAATTCTTCGAAGCTGTCCAGGTACGGAACCCAGCAATGGGTGCGATTGAGGCGCTCGAAATCAAGCGCCGCAAGCTCCTCTTGCGTGCGAACCACCATCGTGTCGCGCCCTCCCCAGCCATCGCGGAGCTTGCCGTAGAGCGGAAGCGCGGCCCTCGCCGACAGCGTCATCGGTTGCTGCGCTGGAATAGCCGCCTCCAGCAACGCCTCATAACAGCGCTGCTTGTCCAGCAGGACGTCAAGCAGTGCCGCGTCGCACACACACAATCGCGCGCCAGCTGCTTCGACACGTTCGCGCAACGATGCCAGCAATTTGAGAACGATATTGGAGCAAGGCAGCACGAGGTCAACGCGCTCCTTGCGAATGACCGCATCGAGGAAGGCGGCAAAACGCTCCGCCTGCGCGATGGGTGGGGCCACGAGATACAGGTCGGCGAACGTGCGGCCGAGGTTGTCGGCGACGGTGTCGAGCACAATCACCCGGGCCTGCGGCACGGCGCGGATGGTCTGCGCCAGCGATTCGCCCTGGAAGCCGCCTCCGGCTACGGCCAGAACCGTCAGGGGCATGGGCGGGCTTCGACGAAAATGCCGTTGCAGATATCAGGTAGCGCGAACCCTATTTCGTTCATCGCGTCCCGGATCCGGGTGTCGAGGTTCAGTGCGGTGAGTTGTCCCGTGGTGAACGGCTTGAACATGAGGCCGGCACGGTCGACGACCTGCAGGCCGTGTTCGCCGATCAGCGCTTCCAGTTGCGCGGGATCGAAATAGCGGCGGTGTCCCAGTGCGCGGTCAGCGTCGCTAAGCGAATGAAGATTGTCCATCAGGCCGGCCTGGTGACCGATCAGGCGATGCATCGAGTAGGCGTTCGGCACGGCGATCATCATGCGCCCACCGGGTGCCAGGAATTGGCGGAAGCGGCTCAACACTACGCCTGGATCGACGACATGCTCCAGGATGAAACCCATCTCGATGACGTCGAATCGCTCATCGGTATTGAAATCCTCGAAATAGGAATGCACCAGCTCCACCTGCGGCGGCGGCATCAATTCCTGATTGAACAACTCGATGATCTCGGTGGAACCCTCGACGATGAGATACCTGGCCAGACGATCGCCCAGCGCATCCAGCAAGCCTTTGACGACGTAACGATGGCCAACGCCAAGGCTTAGTAGCCGGAGCTCTTTCATCTCCTTTGTGCGACGCAAGATCTGCTCCAGCGTGGCTTTAAGCAGAAGAATATTGTCGTCGTAGTAAGTGAAACCGGAGACGTAGGCGTCGCGATCCTGCTCAATGTTCATGGTCGGCCGTGCTCACTCGATGTTCTTGATGATGTAGATGGGACGACCCTGCGTCTGCACGAAAATGCGCGCGACGTACGTGCCGATGACCCCAAGGCTCAACATGATCACGCCAAACATGCCGGTCAGTATCGCGACGATCGATGGAAAACCCGAGAGTGTGCTGGCGGGATGGAGCAGCTTGTTGACCACGATAAAGGTGGCGTGGGCGACCGAGAAGCCCAGTGCCACGCTGCCTACCCACAGGCTGGCGTAGAGTGGTCGCGCAGAGAACGAGGTGACGGCCTGGACCAGTAACCTCAATCGCTTGGCGAAGGTATACGTCGATGCCCCCTTGCGCTGCGTTTTGACCACAGGGACGCCGATCTGCGTGTAACCGGCCCACGCCATCATGCCGCCGAGAAAGATATTGCGATCGCCCAGGGAGAGCAGTGCATCGACGTAGCGGCGCGACATCAATCGCTCGGTCACCATGTCCTCGTGTACGCGCGTATCGCTCATGGCGTTGAACAAGCGCCAGAACAGGCTGCCGCCCTTGCGCTCGATGGCACCACCCTTGCGGGCTTCCTGATAGCCGAACACCACGTCCGCGTGTTGTTGAAGGCGCTTTTCCCACAACGGGACAAGGAAGGAGGGATTTACTTCAAGGTCGCAGTCAGTGATGTAGACAACCTCCCCCCTCGCCTGCTGCATACCGGCAATCATTGCCTGGTGGTGACCGAAGTTTCGACTGAGTTCGACGATGCGCAATTGCGGATGGGATGCACGCAATCCCTTGAGCAGTTCCACCGATTCGTCCGGTGAACCGTCATCGACGCAGACGATCTCGTAGCGGGCGACCCCCACGGACGCAGCGGCGTGCCTGCAGGCCTCAAGGAACTGTTCGAGGTAAGGCGCGGAACGGTACAGGGTCGTGACAATGCTGAGCTCGTACGACGCAGGCTGTCCGATGATGGCTGGGTTGTCACAATGGCTCATCGGCCCCTCGCGGTAGGTGGAGCGCGCAGACCAGGCTTGAATCCGTGATCCAGGAATGAGATCCGCAGCACCGGGTACGCACCCGGGCAGCTGTAGTCCTTCGGCGCATTATTACGCAATGGAAACATGCTGTGATGGGTAAGGGAACCCACCTGAGACCTAATCAGAGGATTTCTCAATCGCCATGACTACCCTTGGCGACAGCGACGTCCGGCAGTCGCAGGCTGCCATTTCCGTAGGCTATGCTTGAAAGAGGGGGCCGCCCGGGGAAGGGCCGGCTTGATTTGTGCTTGAGTGCACCAAGGGGAAAACCAGTTGAAAAACGTCGCCATCAAAGTCGTGGCAGGTCTAGCGCTGTCTGCCATTCTCACCTCAACCGCGGCAGCCGACAGCGTGCAGGGCCCGGTACTGCGCCCAAGCACCAACGCCAACCGCAACGCCCGCATTTCCTGGCAGCACGTCGTCGATGACATCAACGGGGACGGCACGTCCGACCTGCTCTGGGTCAATCCTGCGGGCAACCAATTCGCCTACTGGACCCTGCAAGACAACGGGTTCTCGCTGACGCGCAGCGGATACAAGACTTACAACGTCACGCCGGGCTACGTGATCAATGCCGTCGGCGATTTCAACGGCGACGGCAAGGCTGACCTGATGTGGACCAGCCCGGCCAACGACCTTTATCTATGGACCAGCACGGGCAACGCTTTTTCGTCCACCTACCTTGGCACCTATCCCGCCGGCTGGAAGCTGATCGGCGCCGGCGACGTGAACGGAGATGGCACCGACGACCTGCTCTGGTCGAACCCGGACACCTGTCAATTCGGCTACTGGCTGATGAAGAATGGCCAGCGCATTGGCATGTCCACCTACAACGTCAACTGCGCGTACCACGTCGCCGGCGTTGGGTACTTTCGCTCGCCCGACAAGCTGGATCTGGTGTGGACCAGCGATGCGAACGACGTCTACCTGTGGCGCAACAATGGCACTGCCTTCACCTCGTACTTCGTCGGCAACCTGCCTGCCGGTTACCACATTGCCGGGGTCAGCAACGGCCTGGGCACGGGAGGCGACATGGATCTGGTGCTCATCGACAGCGACACCGGCCAGATGCAGGTGTGGACATGGCAAGTGCAGACCGACGCCAACGGCAATCCCATCGGCACGACATTCACTGCCGATGCCAACCTGTCGAGCACAGTACCTGCCGACGACCACATCAACTTTGCCACGACTGCCTACGCCAGCCCCAACTGGACCTCGTTCGTCTGGTCCAATTCCACGGGGAACGCCGTCAATTCCACCGACAACCCCGGCTTCCTCACCATCTTTCCGGTCCGTGGCTTTGGTGAAGGTGGCAACTTCACCTACCCTGCGGGCTGGCAGATCCTCGGCGCGCAGAACTGATCGACGCAGGCAGCCAGGACGTCTTCAAAGAGAGCGGGCGCCCCAGGGCGCCCGTTTTTTTCGCGAGTTCGAAACGCTCATGCAGGCCCAAAAAACAAAAAGGCCCCGCCGAAGCGGAGCCTTGATGTTGGCTGGGAGACTAGGATTCGAACCTAGATAAACGGAGTCAGAGTCCGTTGTCCTACCGTTAGACGATCTCCCAAAACCCTGCGGAGCGGTGCGCTCTGACTTGGTGCACCGAACCGTCGAAGCAACTCTCCGAGGAGAATTAACGCTTCGAGAACTGGGTAGCGCGGCGGGCCTTATGCAGACCGACCTTCTTGCGCTCGACCTCGCGGGCGTCGCGGGTCACGAAGCCAGCCTTGCGGAGCTGGGACTTCAGGCTTTCGTCGTACTCGATCAGGGCGCGAGCGATGCCGAGGCGGATCGCACCGGCCTGGCCGGTGATGCCGCCGCCGGCGACGGTCACGTTGACGTCAAACTTGTCGGTCGCTTCGATCAGCTCAAGCGGCTGACGCACGATCATGCGCGAGGTTTCACGACCGAAGAACTGGTCGAGAGTCTTGCCGTTGACCGTGATCGCGCCACTGCCCTTGCGCAGGAACACGCGAGCGGCGGAGGTCTTGCGGCGGCCGGTGCCGTAGTTCTGCTGGATCGCCATAATGATTCCTTAGAGTTCCAGCGCCTGCGGCTGCTGAGCGGTATGCGGATGTTCGGCACCGCCGTACACCTTGAGCTTGCGGTACATCGCGCGGCCGAGCGGATTCTTCGGCAGCATGCCCTTGACGGCG
The DNA here is from genome assembly GCF_001010355.1 of Dyella japonica DSM 16301. Lineage (GTDB taxonomy): Bacteria > Pseudomonadota > Gammaproteobacteria > Xanthomonadales > Rhodanobacteraceae > Dyella > Dyella japonica. Next base: position 18,784 of record NZ_JPLA01000042.1, read on the forward strand.
ATTTCGATGACGCGCTCCGGATGCGTGGCGAGCAGGTCCTTCAGACTCATGGTCTTGAGGTTGCCGACGTAACCGGTGAAACGGTGGTACATCTTGTCGTCCAGCTTGGCACCCGTGACGGCCACCTTCTCAGCGTTGACCACGACGATGTAATCGCCGGTGTCGACGTGCGGGGTGAATTCCGGCTTGTGCTTGCCACGCAGACGGCGGGCGATCTCGGTCGACAGACGACCGAGCGTCTTGTCCGTGGCGTCAATCACGAACCAATCGCGCTTGACGCTTTCCGGCTTGGCGCTGAACGTTTTCATTTCAGAATACCTAGTCTGCCGCCTCGAGGGCGGTTCACATAATCGGTGGAACAAAGGCGCGAGATGATAACGGAGTTTTCATCAATCGCGCAAGCCCACCGACCGGTGGGATGCGAGCTGGCAATGATAGCATGACCAGCATGGCGCTTGAAAAGCCCCCACACACTCGAAAACAGAAGATCGCCTCGCTTGCCGACCAGTGCGTGCAGTGCGGCCTGTGCCTACCCACCTGTCCCACCTACGGTCTGGACGGCAATGAAGCGGAGTCCCCGCGTGGCCGTATCGCCATTGCGGCGGCGCTGGCGCGGGGCGATGCGGAGCCGACAGAGGCCCTGCGCATCCACCTGGACCACTGCCTGGGCTGTCTCAATTGCCAGCGCGTGTGCCCGGCCAACGTCAAATACGACGAACTGCTGGTGGAAACCCGGGCGCTGATCGGCCCGTCGCCTCGGCGCCCCAAGCAATTGCTGGCCATGCTCAAGCAGCCGAGCCTGCTGCGACTGGCGGCTCGCGTGGGCGGATCCACCGGCCTGGCGCACTGGAAACAGCGTCTTGCCGACCGCCTGCCGGCCACCTCGGCATGGCGCTCCGCATTGGAAACCTGGTCCGAGCCGGCGCATGTGGCCGCCCCGCCAGTGCCCAAGAACCAGCACGCCGACCAGCCCGCCGTGGCGCTCTTTCCAGGCTGCGTGGCCAGCGTTGAAGACGAAGCCGCCGAGCGCGCCGCGATAACCCTGCTGCAGGCGGCGGGTTATCGGGTGGAACGCCTGCCCGCCTTCTGCTGTGGCGCGATGGACCTGCACGGCGGCGACATGGACACCGCCGATCGCCTGGCCGAACGCGTGCGCGACAGCTGGCAACGCTCGGGCGCCACGCAGCTGATCAGTGTGACGCCCGGCTGCCTGGGCACCTTGCGCCGCGCGCTGCCCGACGTCACCGTGAGCGATCCGGTCACGCTGCTGGCGGAGCGCCGGGATCGGCTCGTCTTCCGCCCGCTGGAACGCCGCGTCGCCGTGCATCTTCCCTGCACGCAGCTCAATGTGGCGCGCAGCGAATCAGCCCTGCAGGACCTGCTGCGGCAGGTGCCGTCGCTCGATCTGGCGATGTTGCCGCGTCCGCCGCACTGCTGTGGTGCGGCCGGATCGCACATGCTGGAGTTTCCCGAGCGTGCGGCGCGTCTGCGCGAGGGCGTGCTTGGACAAATCGCCCGCTTGGCACCCCAGCAGCTGTTGTCGTCCAATATCGGCTGTCGCCTGCATCTGGCTGCGGGCATGGATAAGCAAGGCGAGCAGTGGCCGACCATGCATCCGCTGACCCTGCTCGCGCAGCAACTGGAGATTTCGCCATGAACGCACGCACGCTCTCCCCGCTCGACCGCCTGCTGTCCGGCATCGAACGCGCGCTGGAAACCGTGTCCGGCGCACCGGAAGCCGGACGCCCCTCGCCGGCCGATGCCTATGACGAAGCGGACATGGACGATGCCGAGCGCCGTCACGCCGCTGGCCTGATGCGCATCAACCACACCGGCGAAGTCTGCGCGCAGGCGCTTTACGACGGGCAGGCCGCGCTGGCCCGCAACGAGGACATCCGCGAACACCTGCAGCACGCCGCCGCCGAGGAAACCGACCACCTGGCCTGGTGCGCCGATCGCCTGAAGGAACTGGACAGCCGCCCCAGCCTGTTCAACCCGCTGTGGTACGCCGGCAGCTATGCCATCGGCGCCCTCGCGGCGCTGGCCGGCGATCCGGTGAGCCTGGGCTTTGTGGTGGAAACGGAACGACAGGTGGAGGCGCATCTCGAGGAACATCTCGACAAGCTGCCACCCCAGGACGAGCGCTCGCGCGCCGTGCTGTCGCAGATGCAGGCCGATGAGATCCGCCATGCGCACAACGCGCGCGAGCGCGGCGGCATCGATCTGCCGTTCCCGATACCCGGCGTGATGCATGTGACGTCGATGGTGATGAAGGCGGTGGCGTATCGGGTTTGAATGGCCGCCCTTGTGGGAGCGCACCCTGTGCGCGACTGCCACGCTTGAGGGGTACCGCTCCGTAGGCTTGTCGCGCACAGGGTGCGCTCCCACAAATACGGAGCAGCGACGCCGCCTCAGAAAAAAACCCGCCTTTCGGCGGGTTTTTTCGTTACATCAGGTTGCGACCGTGGAACAACTCCTCGATCTCGCGCCGCAGCAGCGACTCGATGCGCTGGCGCTCCTTGAACGAGAGGTCGTCGGCATGCGCCTCGAACAGATACGTATCAAGGTCGAAGTCCTTGATGTGCATCTTCGTGTGGAACATGTTTTCCTGGTACACGTTCACGTCGAACATCTCGTACTTCTGGCGGATGTGCTTGGCCAGGTAGTCCTGCACCGAGTTGATCTTGTGGTCGATGAAGTGCTTCTTGCCCTTCACGTCGCGGGTGAAGCCGCGCACGCGGTAGTCGGCGATGACGATGTCCGATTCGAAGCTGTCGATCAGGTAGTTCAGGGCCTTCAGCGGCGAGATCACGCCGCAGGTGGCGACATCAATGTCCGCGCGGAAAGTCGCAATGCCGTTGTGCGGGTGCGTTTCCGGATAGGTGTGGACGGTGATGTGGCTCTTGTCCAGGTGCGCGACCACCGCGTCGGAGATGGTGTCGCGGCCGAGCTTCTCCACCACCGGCTCCTCGGAAATGAGGATGGTGACGGACGCGCCTTGCGGATCGTAGTCCTGGCGTGCAATGTTCAGGATGTTGGCGCCGATGATTTCGGCCACATCCGTCAGGATCTGGGTCAGGCGATCGGCGTCGTACTGCTCGTCGATGTATTCGATGTAACGCTGGCGCTGCTCTTCGGACACCGCATAGCAGATGTCGTAGATGTTGAAGCTCAGGGCCTTCGTCAGATTGTTGAAGCCTTGCAAACGCAGGCGCGGAAGCGGTTTAACCACAACGACTCTCCATGGCCGGGGATGGGGCCAGCAGTAGAGGCGGGTTAGCTACAAGGGTCCCCGCTGGATAATTCGACGTGAAAGCCCGAAGCTTCCACGACCCTTGTGACGGGAGCGCGACAAAGGGATCGCGTCCGAAAGACCGTGAAGTATGCGGCAAAAAAAAGGAAAACTGAACCTCCGGAAGCTCAGGTTAGTTTGCCATAATGCCCGGAGGGGTAAGGTTTGGACTACCGGGGGACGCTTGCGGCCCCCGTTTTGAATCAACGGGATCTCACGTGGCGCAACTCAAATATCAGCTACAGCAGGCTTTTGAACGGTCACAGGCGCCAGCGAATTTCGCACCGGACCCGGCGTCGATGGAGCGATTTCTTGCGCTTTGCCATCGCCGGCGCTATCCGGGCAAGACCGCGATCATCCGCCCGGGCGATCCCGCCAATACGCTGTATTACATCGTGGAGGGCTCGCTGGCGGTGTGTTCGGAGGACGAACAAGGCCGCGAACTGATCCTGGCCTATATCAGCCGTGGCCAGTTCATCGGCGAGATGGGCCTGTTCGTGGAACAGGCGCAGCGCGAGTCGCTGGTGCGTACCCGTACGGCCTGCGAGATGGCCGAGATCAGCTACGAGCGCCTGTTCCAGCTGATGGAAGGTCCGCTGCGCGAGGAATGTCCGAAGATCCTGTTCGCCATCGGTTCCCAGCTGACCCACCGTCTGCTGCGCACCTCTCGCCAGGTCAGCCGCATGGCCTTCATGGACGTCACCAACCGCATCTCCAAGACGCTGCTGGACCTGTGCCAGGAGCCTGATGCGATGACCCACCCGGAAGGCACCCAGATCCGCATTTCCCGCCAGGAAGTGAGCCGCATCGTGGGCTGCTCCCGCGAGATGGTGGGCCGCGTGCTCAAGCAGCTCGAGGAGCAGCGCATGATCGACGTGGCGGGCAAAACCATCGTGGTGCGCGGCACCCGCTGAGTCTCATCCAGGCTGGGCCCAGACGAAGAAACCCGGCCACGGCCGGGTTTTTTTTCAGTGCCCCGGTGCCAGACTCAGCCCCGGGCCGCCCCGGCTTTGGCGGCCTGGCGATGGTCCGGCTGGTAGATCATGTACACATCCGCCCGCTCGTAGTGCGAGCCGGCCCATACCGACGGCTGCAGCACGAAGCCGGCCTGCTGGTACATGCGCAGCGCCGTCTTCAGGCGGCTGTTGGACTCCAGGAACAGCTCCCGGCCGCCGCGACGGTGAAATTCGGCGATGGCGGCGGCCAGCAGCACCCGGCCGGCGCCCATGCCGCGGAAGGTTTCGTCCACGCCCATCTTGGACAGCTCATAGACGCCCGGCGACTCGCACAGCAGCGCGCAGGTGCCGATGACCTCGCCCGCCAGCCGCGCAAAGAAAATCGCCCCGCCTGGCGCCAGCACGTGGCGCTCGGGGTCGCCCAGCATCTGGCGATCGATCTCCTCGATGCGGAAGTGACGCTCCAGCCACTGCGCATTGAGCCGGTAAAAATGCTCTTTCAGGGCCGCCTCGTAGGGCACCACTTCCAGCGCGGCCGTGGTCAGCGCCGCATATTCGGCCAGCATGGCGTCGACCACGGGGCGCTCCTGCACGGCCGCTTCGGTCGCCGACAGGGCGGTGAGCAAGGTCTCCAGCTCCTGCTCGCCCAGGGATTTGACGATGCCTCGGCGCACGGCGACCCAGATCGGCCCCAGCGCGGAAAGATCGGCGCGGCCCTTGTCGGTCAGGCCCAGCAAGCTGCGGCGACCGTCCTGGGCATCCTTGTTGCGACAGACCAGGCCCGCATCGACCAGCTTGTCGGCCAGCTGGCTCACCGCCGAATGCGTCTGCCCGATGGCCTGGGCCACGTCGCTGACCGTGGTCTCGCCGTTCTCCCACAAAAAGCGCAGCACCGGAAACCAGCGCGACTCAACGCCAGCCCCGCAGGTGCGGTAGACCTCGTCGACGGCCGCGTAGAAGTGGTCGCTGAGCGACTTGAGCCGGCTGCCGAGCGCCAGCTGGGCGAGCGTAGGGAGATACATCCGACAACCCTCGAACCATGGAGTAGATATCAACGCGTGTCGCTAAGCTGCCCTTGTGGGAGCGCACCCTGTGCGCGACGGCCCTGGTTGGGAGCGCGTCGCGACCGGGTGTCGCGCACACGGTGCGCTCCCACAATCAACCGGTCGCGGGTCAGAACCAGTCGACGCGGGTGATGGTGCGCCCCAGTGCCCGCTCCAGCTTCTTGCAGAGCTTGGGCGTGCCGTTGACCAGCACAGCTTCCGCGGCAGGCTTGAGCATGGGGGCATCGACCAGCGAGTCGCTATAGGCCACATGCCACTCGCCAACCCCGAAAGCCGCCAGCTGCGCGGGTTTGCGGCGACCGACATTGTGCAGCTTCACGCGCATGCCCAGCGGTCCGGGACGCAGCTGCGAAGCCAGCACGTCCACTTCACCCAGGCCCAGCTGGGCGAGGATATGGCTGACCAGCACGTGCTCGCAGCCGGTGACCACGATGACGCGGTCGCCCGCGGCCTGATGGCGGCGCAGGGCGTTCAGGCCGTCGCGGCAAAACTGCTTGGGGCGACGCGTCAGGCTTGCACCAAACGCTTCGGCCGCCGCGCGGTAGCGGCGCTCGTTGAGACCGAGCAGGCCCACGTGCACCAGCGCACGCTCGGCCAGACGCCTGGAAAACGGCACGACCAGCAGCATCCACGGCAGCGCTAGCAAGGCGCCGAGCTTGCGCAGCCACGATCGCTGGAAGCGATCGCGCATGAATAGATAGAAGGCGTCGCCGTGGATCAGCACGCCGTCGAAATCGAACAACACCGTGCGCGGCGCGGCCACAGCCGCCTCCGCCGCCACCGGCTCCAGACTGGTTTCCCCTGTGCTCATACGTCGACCTGCCCGAGACTCAGGCCGAGGCGAACAGGCGCTTCAGTTCCGCGCCCGGATCGTTGGCGCGCATGAAGGCTTCGCCGACGAGAAATGCATTGATGCCCGCCTCGCGCAGCGTGGCGACATCGTCGGGCGTGTGGATGCCCGATTCGCTGACCAGGATGCGGTCGTATTCCATCAGCTGCTGCAGTTCCAGCGAGGTATCCAGCGAGGTGTGGAACGTGCGCAGATTGCGGTTGTTCACGCCGATCAGCGGCACCGGCAGCGCGAGCGCTCGCTCCAGCTCCTCGGCGTCGTGCACTTCGCACAGCACGTCCAGGTCGAGTTCGGCCGCCAGCATCGACAGATCCAGCAGCGCAGAATCGCTCAGCGCCGCCACGATCAGCAGGATGCAGTCCGCGCCGATCACGCGGGCCTCGTACACCTGATACGGATCGATCACGAAATCCTTGCGCAGCACCGGCAGCGAGCAGGCCTCGCGCGCCTGCTGCAGGAAGTCTTCGCTGCCCTGGAAAAAATCCTTATCGGTGAGCACCGACAGGCAGGCCGCACCGCCCAGCTCGTAGCTGCGGGCAATCGCGGCGGGATCGAAATCCGGACGGATCAGGCCCTTGCTCGGGCTCGCGCGCTTCACTTCAGCGATCACGGCGGCCAGGCCGGCATCCACCTTGGCCTCGATGGCGGCGGCAAAACCGCGGGTTTCCGGCAGATCGGCCACACGCGAGGACAGTTCGGCCAGCGGCAGCCTGGCGCTGCGTTCGGCCACTTCTTCAGTCTTGCGGGTGAGGATGCGCTGGAGGATGTCGGTCATGGCAAAAGCTTGCGGGGAAAGGGGATGAAAGTAGCGTGAGCGTCAGGACGCATCCGCCAGGCGCCGTGTCACGGCGACGAAGGCGTCCATTTTTGCACGAGCAGCGCCGCTGGCGATGGTTGAGCGTGCGAGCTCGATGCCCGCGGCGATGGAATCCACCACGTTGGCAGCGTACAGCGCAGCGCCGGCATTGAGGCATACGATGTCGTGCGGCACGCCGCGACGCCCTTCCAGGGCCTCCAGCAGCATGGCGCGCGACTCTTCGGCATTCTCCACGCGCAGATTGCGGCTGGAGGCCATGGCGAGACCGAAATCCTCCGGCTCCACTTCGTATTCGCGCACTTCGCCGTCGCGCAGTTCGCCCACCAGGGTGGCCGCGCCCAGCGAAATCTCGTCCATGCCGTCGCGTCCCCACACCACCAGCGCATGTTTCGCGCCCAGCGCCTGCAGCACGCGCACCTGGATGCCGACCAGATCGGGATGGAACACGCCCATCAGAATATTCGGCGCACCGGCCGGATTGGTCAGCGGACCGAGGATATTGAACAGCGTGCGCACGCCCATCTCTTTGCGCACCGGTGCGACTACTTTCATCGCGGGATGATGGTTGGGCGCAAACATGAAGCCGATGCCGACTTCCTGCATGCACTGCGCCACCTTCGCAGGCGGCAGATCGATCACCGCGCCCAGCGCCTCGAGCACATCCGCGCTGCCCGACTTGGACGACACGCTGCGACCGCCGTGCTTGGCCACACGCGCACCGGCAGCAGCGGCAACAAACATCGAGGTGGTGGAAATATTGAAGCTGGAGGCGCCGTCACCGCCGGTGCCGACGATGTCGACGAAGTGCTCGTGCGCAGGCAGCGCCACCTTGGCCGACAGCTCGCGCATCACGCGCGCCGCGCCGGTGATTTCGCCGACGGTTTCCTTCTTCACGCGCAGGCCGGTGATGATGGCGGCAGTCATCAGCGGGCTCACTTCGCCGCGCATGATCTGCCCCATCAGCTCGATCATTTCGTCGTGGAAGATTTCGCGGTGCTCGATGGTGCGCTGTAGCGCTTCCTGCGGCGTGATGGTGACGCGGCGACCCACGTTGCCGGCCACGTTCATGCCGCGAGCTTCAGCGGCAGACCGAGGAAGTTGCGCAGCAAATCGTGGCCGTACTGGGTGAGGATGGATTCGGGATGGAACTGCACGCCCTCGACCTTCAGCGTCTTGTGGCGCAGGCCCATGATCTCGTCGATGCTGCCGTCCGGATTTTCCGTCCAGGCCGTTACTTCGAGACAATCAGGCAGCGATGCCTGCTCAACGACCAGCGAGTGATAGCGCGTGGCCTCGAACGGATCGGGCAGCCCGGCGAACACGCCCTGGCCGCGATGGCGCACCGGCGAGGTCTTGCCGTGCATGATCTGCTTGGCGCGGATCACCTTGCCGCCAAACACCTGGCCGATGGCCTGATGACCCAGGCAGACGCCGAACACGGGAATCTCACCGGCCAGCTCGCTCAGCACCTGCAGCGACACGCCCGAATCGTCCGGCGTGCCGGGTCCCGGCGAAATCATGATGTGGGAGGGCTTGAGCGCCCGGATGCCGGCTATGTCGAGCGCATCGTTGCGCACCACCTTCACCGCCTGGCCCAGCTCGCCCAGGTACTGCACGAGGTTGAAGGTGAAGCTGTCGTAGTTGTCGATCATCAGCAGCATACGGGGACCAACTCTTTGATTTGGTTATACCAAGCAACGCACCGCTGGCGCGGAATGGCGCCAGGTATCCCTGCCGTCAGCGGATGTCGGCGCGGGCGCCGACCTGCCCGATTGTAGCGGCGGCCGTCGCGGCGATGCAGCATGGAATTGTCGGGATGCGCTGGATATGGGGACGGCGGCCAGGCTGCCGACACCATGAGTGCCGGCATCGGCCCCGCAGGTTGTCCGGCCGGCACGCGCCCGGAAGCGCTTGCCGGACTCAGCCTTTCAGGCGCCGGGGGTCGAGCATGTCGGCGGTGACGCCCGCATCCTGCAAATGGGCGGGCAGCGGACGCCCCAGGGCGAGATTCGCGCAGGCCTCGCCCATCGCGGCCGAGGTCTGGATGCCGTAGCCGCCTTGCGCGGCGACCCAGAAGAAATCGCTGGAGCCGGGCGCAAAGCCGCCCACCAGGTCGCCATCGGCCACGAACGAACGCAGGCCGGCCCAGGTGCGCGTGGGGCGGCGGATGGTCATCGTGGTCGCCTCTTCGATGCGGTGGATGCCGATGGCGATATCGAGCTCCTCCGGCTGCACGTCGTGCGGCATCACCGGATCGGCGTTCGCGGGACAGCCGAGCAGCAGGCCGGCGTCCGGCTTGAAGTAGAAACCTTCATCGACGTCCATGACGAAGGGCCAGCGCGAGGTGTCCATGCCCGTCGGCGCTTCGAACAGAAACGCCGAACGCCGGCGCGGCTGGATGCCGATCGGCGCAATGCCCGCCAGCGCGGCAATCTGATCCACCCACGCGCCAGCTGCATTGATCAGCAAGGGAGCGCGGTAATGCTCGTGGCCGGCGTCGACAAACCAATGGCCGGGTCCGTGTTCGATCGAGCGGATATCGACATTGCAGCGGAGCTGACCACCCCGCGCCCGCACGCCGCGCAGGAAGCCCTGGTGCAATTCGTGCACATCCATATCGCAGGCGCCGGGCTCGTGGAGCCCGATATGGGCAGCGTCGGGGCGCAACACCGGCACCGTTTCGCGCAGCCACGCCGCATCCACCACGCACAAGCCCTGCGTGCGCGATGCCATCTGCGCATGCAGCGCGTGCACCTTTTCGATGTGGTCGACGGTGCCGATGCTGACCGAGCCGCGCGGTGAAAGAATCGGGTGTCCTGCGAAACCCTCGGGCGGACGATCGAAGAAACGTCGCGCCGCGCGCGTCAACGCGCGCACCTGCTCGGAGCCGTACGTCTCGGAAAACAGCGCTGCCGAGCGCCCGGTCGAATGCATGCCGGCGTGCTCTTCGCGCTCCAGCACCAGCACGCGCGCATGCGGCGCGAGGAAATAGGCGACCGAAGCGCCGGCCATGCCGGCACCGATCACGATCACATCGACGTCGTGCAGCGTACTCATGCCTTGGCGCTATCCCGGGCGGTTTGACGGGCCACCACGCTGGTGGCGGTGAGATCGGCGGTGACATTGCCCAAGGTCGCCAGCGCATCGGGCAAGGCATCCACCGCGAGCATCAGGCCCAGCGGCCCCACCGGCACGCCCATGGCCTGGGCCACCGGCAGATTGGTCGCCATGAAGCTGACCGCGCCGGGCAGCCCCACCGAGCCGAGACTGATCACGACGGCCAGCAAGGCCGCGGCAAACAGCGGCGCGGCGCCCACATCGATGCCGTACGCCCACGCGATGAAACAAGCCGACGTGACGTACTGGATGGGACTGGTGAGGCGGCACAAGCTGACCGCCATCGGCAACACCAGCGCGTTGACCTGCGGCGGATAGCCCAAACGGCGCTCCGCGCTTTCGAGCATGGCCGGCAGCGAGGCCAGCGACGACTGCGTGCTTGCCGCCACGATCTGAGCCGGAATCAGCGCGGGCACGAAGCGCCGCAGTGTTTCGCCGCCCCAGATGATCGCGACAGGCAGCATCAGCAAGGTGACGGCGAGATACAGCAGGCATTCGACCAGCACATAGATGCCCAGCGCGCTGAGCATATGCAGGCCGGCACGGGCGCACACGGCAAGGATCAAGGCGAAGACGCCCAGCGGCGCCACCCACAGCACCCAGCGCACCACCACGATCATGGTGTCGGCGATGGCCTGGAAAAACGACACGACCAGCGCACGCCGCGTGGCGTCGATGCGGGTCAGGCCGAAGCCGAAGAACAGCGCAAACACCACCAGCGGCAGCATGGCGCTCTGCGCCGCGGCCATGATCGCGTTGGCAGGCACGATGCCGTTGAACCATTCGGCCCAGCCCACGGCGGCGGTGATGGGCGGCGCATGCGAGGCCACCGCGCTGTCGAGCGCGGTGGTCAGTGCTGGGTTGTGCGGAAACAGCGCGAACAGGCGCGGTGCCACGGCCGCCGCAAACAGCGCGCCGCCGGTGAGTATCAGCAGGAAGGCCACGATGGCGCGCCGCGCGATGCGTCCGGAAGCCGCCGCATCGCTGGCGGTGTTCACGCCGACCACCACCAGCGCAAACACCAGCGGCACCACGGTCATCTGCAACGCGTTGAGCCATAGCCGTCCAAACGGCTGCACGGCATCGGCCACCGGCAATGCGGCGTCAGGCCACCAGGCGGCTAGGCCCAGGCCACCCGCCGCGCCCAACACCAGACCGATTAGGACCCGCGAGGTCGGACTCAAGGCTGTGCGCCCAGCGACGGCAGCTGCCATGACGCTTGCAGCCGCTCAAATTCGCTTTGCGGCAGCAGGACGAACACGGGCTGCTCCTCGGGCTTCATCCAGCTCAGCAGACGGCGCATCACCGGCTCGGGCATCGCGGTGCAGCCGGCGGTGGCATCGGTCGGCGATTTCCACAGATGTGCGAAGATGCAGCTGCCGCCGCCCGGCTTGCCCTTGGCGTTGTGCTCGATGACGAAGCCGATCTTGTAGCGTTGGTCGCCGTCCAGATGCAGGTCGCGGCGCATCGGTTCGCTGGCGCCTTCCACCGCTTTCTCGCCCACTTTCTTCGTATCGACAATCTGGTTGTAGTACGGCGAGCCATCGACATCGACGCACCAGTCGGTGTCCTGCATCGCCTCGTAAGGCATGTGAGTATCGGCTTTGGCAGCGTAACCGAAGACTTCACCCACGCGGTACACACCGGCGGCGGCGCGACCGTCGCCTTCGTGCTTCTGCGGACCATCGGCCTGCGCCGCATTCAAGCCGATACCCCAGGCCGAACCCGAACGCCCCACGGTCACCGCCTGCGCATCCACGATCGGCTTCCAGGTGTTGCCTGAGCGCTCGTACGCACGCAGCACACCGTGATCGGCGTTCCAGTCCGGCGTGATCACCAGCACCATCTGGCGCGAGGACTGCCACGCCAGCGACTGTTCGGTGGCGAACGACGTAGCCACCGGCATCACCGCTGTCAGGCCCAGCGCGGTGGCAAGGAGACGACGAATCACGAAGCGACGGGCTGGAGAAGTCATGCGATTCCGCGAGTGGTGGGATCAGGGCTCCAGCATCTGCTGGACGCGTTCGAGATTGGACAGCAGCTGGACATGGCGTTGCTCATCGCCCTCGCACAGCTGCACATAGACGCCGTCGAGCAGGTGCTGCAGCGCCGACTGGTAGAGCACCGGCTGGATGTAGGGGCGATCGTCGTGGGCGGACACCAGCAGCGCGAGGTCCGCGATCGCACGCAGCGGGTTGGAGGTATGCCGCGTCACGGTGATCAGGCGGCCGCGGCGCTCGCGGAAGAAACGACCGATCTTGCATAGCGCCGGATGATTGCCGTGCTCGGAAAACACCAGCAATACATCGCCTGCACCGGCGGCGGACACGCTGGCCGCCATGCGCGGGGCGTCGAAATTGTGGATCGACGGTACGCCCAGCAGCGACAAGCGCAGCGCAAAGCTGCGCGCATAAATATCGTCGTCGCCCAGCCCGATCATGAAGACCTTGCCCTTGGTGCCCGCCGTGGCAATCGCTTCGGCCACGGCCTGCAGGGTTTCGGGGGCATTGATCAGCCGCGTCTCTTCTTCCGACTCGGCCTTGCGCCGCCACAGATTGCCCGAGGCCGATTCGTCGAAGGCCGCTTTCGCCTGCGTGGCGACATGGGTGGCATCGCCGTTGTCGGCGCGGGCAATGGCCTCGCCCACCGAATACTTGAGGTCGGGATAACCCTTGAAGCCCAGCTTCTGGGTGAACTTGACCACGCTGGACTGGCTGATGCCCAGCGCGTTGGCCAACTGCTGCGAGGAGTAGTCGCGCAGCAGCTGGGCGTTTTCCAGGATGAAATCGGCGATGCGCCGCTCGACCGCGGACATCTGGTCGCGTTCGGAGCGGATTTTCACCAAGGGCGACATATCAAGCTTCCAGCTTTTCCAAGCCACGAATCTCCCGGATACCCAACCCGGGCGCCTCGGTGACCGAGATCTCCGACTCGTTGAAGACCACGCCCCCATCCACCGGGTTGTACTGGCACAGCGAGGGGCCGTCCAGATCCACCTTGGTGATCACCGCCGACTTGGCCACCGCCACGTGCACGGCTGCGGCCACGCTGATGCTGGTTTCCAGCATGCAGCCGATCATGCATTCCACGCCGTACATGCCGGCGATGTCGGCAATGCGGATGGCGTTGGAGATGCCGCCGGTCTTCATCAGCTTGATGTTGATGATGTCGGCGGCGCGCATCTGGATCAGGTCGATCACTTCCATCGGACCGAACACGCTTTCGTCGGCCATGATGGGCGTGTGCACGCGTTCGGTGACGTAGCGCATGCCCTCGAGGTCGCGCGCCTTCACCGGCTGCTCGACCAGCTCCAGTCGCACGCCGGCGTCTTCCAGCGTCTGCAGCGCGTAGACGGCCTGCTTGGCGGTCCAGCCCTGGTTGGCGTCGAGGCGGAGCAAGGCGCGGTTTTCCACCGCGGCATAGATCGCCTTGACGCGCTCGATATCGACGCCGATATCCTTGCCCACCTTGATCTTGAGCGACTCGAAGCCGCGCTCCACCGCGCTCACCGAATCGGCCACCATCTTGTCGATGTAGTCGACGCTGATGGTGATGTCGGTGGTGATCACCGGATCGCCGCCGCCGAGCAGTTTGTACAGCGGCGCCTTGTACAGCTGGCCCCACAGGTCGTAGAGAGCGATTTCCACCGCTGCCTTGGCGCTGGTGTTCTTCTCCATCGAACTCTGGATCAGCTGGGTCAGCCGATTGAGGTCGGCGATCTCCTGGCCGACCAGGCGCGGCGCGATGTAATGGCGGATCGCATCGACGATCGAGCCGTGCGTGTCGCCGGTGATCACCGCCGTGGCCGGCGCTTCGCCGTAGCCGATCTGACCGCTGTCGGTATGCACCATCACCACGATGTCTTCGACCTGGTTGACGGTGCGCAGCGCCGTCTTGAACGGCGTCTTCAGCGGCACCCGCAGCATGCCGAACTGGATGTCGGTGATCTTCATGGGATGCGGAAGCTTCCTGTCTTCAATGGAAAATGGGGGCGCAAGGCGATCACGGATGCACGCGCACGATGCTGGTCATGCGATCGACATAGGTGTGCTTGTCGTCATACATCAACGGCAGCAGCGGCGTCACCGACACTTCGTTGAGCTTGACGTGGCGCATGCCGCCCTTGCCGTCGCGATAGGACATGCCGCCGGTATCGTGGATCACGTAGGGCGCGCCATCGAGCTTGCCGATCACCATCATCACGTGGCCGGGGATATAGACCAGGTCGCCCACCTGCAAGGCCATCGCGGCCTTGAGGCGCGCGTCGTGGCTGTCCTTGTCGCCGAAGGCCTGGTGGGTGAGGCCGGGGCTGATGGCCTGCTTGCTGGTGTTGCGCGGCATCTGCACACCCATGCTGCGGAAGACGTCCGACACGAAGCCGCTGCAGTCGCGGCCGTCGTAATCGTGACCCCAGCCGTAGCGCTCGCCGAGGAACTTGAACGCCTGGCGGATAATGTTGGCTTCGGTGAGCGGGAGGTAGTTGTCCTGCGTATCGGCATTGCGCTGGATCAATGCCGGCGAGAAGGCGAGCTTGCCATCGGCCTGGCGGATGGGCAGATCGACCACATACGACGCGTACGGCGACTGTCCATTGACCGGCTGATCGGCCGGATGATCGGACAACACCGGCACGGCCACACCCATATCCAGTTGCAGCTGCGATACCGCCGGCTGCTCCGGCGTGAACACGGTGTGGATGGTGCCACCCGTCACCACGCGTTGCGGCAGGCGCGTGCCATAGGTAAGCACGTCCATCGCCGAACCCTCGGCGACGTTGTCGCGATGCGTCCAGGCGGCATAGCGCTCACTCACCACGAACAGCCAGCGGCCATCGCGGCTGGTGTGGGCGATCAGCACGGGCGTGCCGGGGAATTCCGCGGTCTCCTGGAAGCGGTCGATATCCGTATCGTCCTTCGAGGTGAACACACGCGTATCGGTGGGATAGGTACGCAGGGCCGCGCGCTGCACGATCATGCCGTAGCGGCTGGTCTGCTGGGCCGGCACCGCATCGAGCGCCAGCGCGTCGGTGAGCTGCGCGCGCAAGCTGTCGGGCACCGGCTGGCCCTTGTCGTCAAACAACGGGCGCTTGGGATACTGCGAAAGGTCGTTGATCCAGCCAGTCACCATGGCGCGATCGACGTTGGCCGGGACGCCATGCAGATCGTGCATGGAGGCATCGACCTTTAGCAGCTTCGCGTTCTGCGCGCCGACGGCATCGATGCCCGCAAGCACGCGATCAGGCTGCACCAGCTGCTTGATCCAGAACTCCGGTCCCAGCATCGCGTTGTTGCTGATGCCGAGCACGCCCGAAGGCGGCACGGGTACGGCGTCGGGCCGCTGGTCCGCCAGTACCGGGGCCGCGGCCAGCGCGGCGAGCAGACACAACGTCAGGCGAGGCATGAGTCGCATGGTGATTCCTATGCAATGGCCAGCGACGACATCACCGACGCCACCAGCAATCCAAACCCTGTACCGAGGATATAACCGAGCAAGGCCAGCAGGATGCCCACCGGCACCAGCGAACGCGAGTAGCTGGCGGCGAGTATTGGCGTGGCCGCCACGCCGCCGATGCAGGCCAGCGAGGAAATGCCGCAAAGATACAAATCGAAATGGAATACGCGCGCGGCCAGCGCCAGCAGCACGGCATGGATCGCGATGATGCACACGCCGCACATCAGATACAGCGGCGCCGAGCCGATGCCGTCGAAGTTGCTTTGCGACGCCAGGATCGCCACCACGCTGATCAGCATGGCGCTGGAAATGGTGCTGGCACCGGCAAACCGCGCCAGCGGCGTATGCGCGGCCACCAGGCCGAACGCGGTCGACAGCATGATGGTCCAGGTGGTCGGCGAGACCATCTCGGTCACTGGCAGGCGACCGGCCAGCCATGCCGACAAGGCCGCCACCAGCAAGGCCATACCCAGCCACAGCAGCACGTTCTCCGAGGTGGTCGGGCCATGGCTGCGCGAGGGTTCCACCACCATGTCCGCGCTGGAGGTGGCGCGCGTCCAGCGATTGAACTGTGTGGCCACGCGGCCCAGGCCAAACAGCACCACCACCCACATGGAGTAGCACAGCGCATCGGTGAGCAGCGAAAACGCCAGCAGCCTATCGGGCATGCCAATCGCCTGCTTCACCGCCACCATATTGGCTGTACCGCCGATCCAGCTGCCCGACAGCGCGGCCAGCGGCTGCCAGGCATCGCCCTTCAGCCAGACGCGGAACATCAGGAAGGTGCCGACGAAGGCGATGAACAGGCAGGCCATGGTGACGAAGAACACCGCAAGGACGCGCGGTCCCAGCCGGTAGATCGCGCGCAGATCGCAATTGATCATCAGCAGGAATAACAGGGCTGGCACCAGGTGCTCGATCAGCATGCCCTGGGTGGCGCGGATCTCGGCATTGACCTGCCACAGGCCGGTGACGGCCAGCGCGGTCACCAGCAGGTAGGTCAGCACGATCGGCGGCAAAACCTCGAAGAAACGCCACTTGTAGCGCCGCTCCAGGGCGGGAAACAGGCCCGCTGCCAGCAACATGACAGCGAGATAAGGCCAGGCCGTGTGGATCATGCGTCCCCTTTGACTCCCCGATCGCCTCGTCTTTGGAATATCTGATTCAGACGATGTCGTATCGAAGCATAAATTATTGACCGTCGATTGCAAGCGTGCTACACAGCGACTTCGCTTTTTCTTACGGGGAAGTGGCAGGTGCAGACGGTGCGACCCATCTCATCCTTGCGACGTCGGCGCCATTCGCTGGCGACGGCGCTTGCCTGCCTGCTGCTCGCCGGTGCCGCATCGGCGGCCACTCAGTCCCCGCTGCAGCATGCCATTGCGCAGATCGATGCGGGGCAGTTCAGCGCGGCCGAGGCCGACATCACCAGCGCACTGGCGCAGCCAGGCCTCACGCCGGAAGCACGCGACGCGCTGCTGTTCCAGCGCGAACGCATGCGCCGCATCCGTCTCGACTTCACGCTCGACGCCGATGCCGCCAAGGCGCGGCTGCGGAAACAGGTTCCCGACCTCACCGACGCGGAGTTCGCGCGCTGGGATCAGCAAGGCCTGCTCGAACACCAGGTGATCGACGGCCGCACGCTGTACTTCAAGCGCGCGCCAGGGAACCTGTTCCTGCTCAGCCCGGAGGCCGCGGCACGACGCGCGCATCCCGCGCCTGCCAACGACGATCCGATGGAGACGCTCAACGATCACCATCGCGATGCGCGACGCGAGGCGCTCGCCACGCATCGCAGCAGCGTCACGCCCAACCATGTGCGGGTCACCGAAACCGTCACGGTCAACGCCGATGCCGTGCCCGCCGGCGAGACGATACGCGCCTGGCTGCCGTTTCCGCGCGAGCTGCCGGGGCAGCAGGAAGGCGTGCGCCTCGTCGACAGCCAGCCTGCCGGAGCAAAAGTCGCACCGGCCAGCACGATGCAACGCACGGCGTACCTGGAAAAGGCCGCCGTCGCGGGCAAGCCCACCACGTTTGCCGTCACTTACGAGCTGACCATCTACGCGCAGTACCACGATATCGATGCGTCGAAGGTAGTGCCGGCGAAGATCACGCCTGAACTCGCCCCCTTCATCGCCGAGCGCGCACCGCACATCGTGTTCACCGACGACCTGCGCGCGTTTTCGCGCAAGGCGGTCGGCAACGAGACCAACCCGTATCGCATCGCGCAGAAGTTGTTTGCCGCCGTTGACCAGATTCCCTGGGCCGGGGCGCGCGAATATTCCACCATCAGCAATCTCAGCGATTACACCCTGCACGCCGGCCACGGCGATTGCGGCCAGCAAACGATGCTGCTGATCGCGCTGCTGCGCTTGAACGGTATTCCCGCGCGCTGGCAGTCGGGCTTCATTTTCTCCGACGGCAGGTACAACAACATCCACGACTGGGGCCAGCTCTATCTGGCGCCCTATGGCTGGGTGCCGATGGACGTGACCTTCGGCCAGCTGCATCCGGCGCCAGGCGACGACGCGGCCTTGCAGTGGTTCTACCTCGGCGGGCTGGACGCCTACCGGATCGCCTTCAACAGCGATTTCAGCCAGCCGCTGGTGCCCGCCAAGCAGTACTTCCGTTCGGAGACGGTGGACTCGCAGCGCGGTGAGCTCGAGTGGCGTGGCGGCAACTTGTACTTCGATCAGTGGGATTACGACTTCACATGGCAGCTGCTGCCGGCGACTGAGCGCGCCGACAGATAAGCCGTCTTTACATCAACGACGACAGAACCGGGGGAGACGGGGAAATGGTCAGTCGTACTTTTCGCAGGACCATGCTGTGCGTGGCATTGGGGATGGGTCTGGCTTCGATGGCCGCGCCACCCGCACAGGCAGGCAACAACGACGGCACCGTGGTCGGCCATACCGAGGCCGGCGCCGTGGTAACCATCAGCAGTGCGCAGACGGGTTTTACCCGCTCGGTCACCGCCGACGAGAAAGGCAATTACCGCATTCCGTTCCTGGCCATCGGCGATTACTCGCTGTCGGTGGAAAAGGACGGCAAGACCATCACGCAGTCCACGCCAGTCACGGTGACGCTGGGTAATGCCACCACGGTGAACCTCGGCGGCAACAACGCGACGAACCTGTCGGCGATCAATGTCACCGGCACATCGATCATCACGGCGGTGGACGTCACCTCGACCGAGTCGTCGACCAATATTTCGCGCGAGGAGCTGCGCCGCCTGCCGGTGGATCAGAACATCGCCGCGGTGGCCAACCTCGCGCCGGGCGTGGTGAAAGGCGCATCGGCGTTCGGCGGCCTGTCGTTCGGCGGTTCGTCGGTGGCGGAGAACGCCATCTACGTCAACGGCCTGAACGTCACCGATTTCTACAACCGCAACGGCTATTCCGAGGCACCGTTCAACTTCTACCAGGAATTCCAGGTGAAGACGGGCGGCTATTCGGTGGAGTTTGGCCGCACCA
Source organism: Dyella japonica DSM 16301 (assembly GCF_001010355.1). Classification (GTDB taxonomy): domain Bacteria; phylum Pseudomonadota; class Gammaproteobacteria; order Xanthomonadales; family Rhodanobacteraceae; genus Dyella; species Dyella japonica. The sequence continues at coordinate 37,807 of NZ_JPLA01000042.1, forward strand.
CCGGCGGCGTGATCAACGCGGTGGCGCGTTCGGGTTCCAACGATTTCCACGCAGGCGTGGAAATGACCATGGAGCCGGGTGCCTGGCACGCGCAGGCCGAGGATCGCTACGACGCCAACGGTAACCGCTACCTCACCGCCAGTGAAGACCGCGACTCGTTGATGAAAACCAACATCTACGCGTCCGGCCCCATCGTGAAGGACAAGCTCTTCATCTTCGCCATGGTGGAACAGCGCGGCGACAACCCGCGCAACACCAACGACGAGGGCACCACGCTCACCAGCAACAGCTCCAGTCCCGACTTCTGGGGCACCACCATCGACTGGCATATCAACGACAGCAACCTGCTCTCGCTGATGGCCTTCTCGGACAAGAGCAAGAACGTCGGCACGGTCTACAACTACGACTACGACACGCACACCATCGGCGCCAAGACCAACACCATCTATACCGACACCGGCGGCAAGAACTGGTCGCTCACCTATACCAACTACCTCACCGACAATCTGTCGATGAAGGTGTTGTACGGCGAGAACAAGCGCGAATCGTTCAACCGTGCGCTCACCGACCTCGATTGCAACCACGTCGCTGCTGAAACCGCCGTGCCCAAGCCCGGCGTGCCGCTGGGCTGCACCACCAACACTGCGGTGGAGAAGCGCAACGACAAGCGCAAGGAAGGCCGCGCCGACTTCGAATGGAAGCTGGACGACCACCTGCTGCGCTTCGGCTACGACCACGAAGACGACGACTCGGTCTACAGCCGCCACTACCCGGGCCCCGGCGCGATCTATTACAACGTGTATGCGGCCACGCCAGGCTCGACCATTCCCAACCCCAACGGCGGCGGCGTGATTCCGCCGGGCTACAACGGCTATGTGCGCGCACGGCGCTACGAGATCGCCGGCAACTTCGACACCACCAACAACGCCTTCTATCTCGAAGACAACTGGCAGGTGACGCCCAACCTGCTGCTCAACGCCGGCATCCGCCGCGACGGCTTCGACAATATGGACGCCGCCGGCCGCAGCTATATCAAGATGGACAATATGTGGGCGCCGCGCTTCGGCTTCTCCTGGGACGTCAAGGGCGACGGCACCACCAAGCTCTACGGCAACCTGGGCCGCTATTACCTGCCGGTGGCCAACGTGATCAACATCAAGCAGGCCGGCGGCCTGCTCGACCAGCGCACCTATTACGCCTTCGGTGGCTGGCAGACGCTGACTGATGCCAATGGCAACCAGTACGCCATCCCCGTGCTTGGCCCGCAGCTGGGCGGCGTGGATACCTCGCAGGGCGACGGCACCGTGCACGACCTGCGTTCGGAAGTGAACAAGGACATGCAGCAGGTCTACCAGGACGAGCTGATCCTGGGCTTCCAGCAGATGCTCAACGACAAATGGTCGTGGGGCGTCAACGCGACCTACCGCAAGCTGCACAACGCCATCGACGACATGGAGATCAGCGCCACCGGCAAATGCGGCCCGGACGGCTACATCGGCTGGGTGATGGGCAATCCTGGCAAGAAGAACACCGTGTGGGGCGACACCAACTGCGATGGCACCGCCGATGGCTGGGTCACCGTGGATACCTCCAAGGAAGGCTGGGCGATGTACGACGAGGATGGCAACTACCTCGGCCAGCGCGGCTGGGTGAATCCCAAGCGCACCTACACCGCGCTGGAATTCCAGCTCGATCGCGCATGGGACAACAAGTGGTCGTTCAATGCGTCCTACGTGCTGTCGTGGAACCGCGGCAACGCGGAGGGTCCGGTCAACTCCGACACCAACTTCGACGACACCGGCCGCACCGAGAATTTCGATGATCCATGGGTGAATTTCGGTGGCGACGGCTACCTGCCCAACGACCGTCGTCATCAGCTCAAGCTGCGCGGCACCTATGCCATCACGCCGAACTGGCAGGTGGCGGGCGACGCGAACATCGCTTCCGGCGGCCCCATCACTGGATTCGGCGTGGGCAACCCGTATGACGCCACCGTTTACCACAGCTACTACATCTGCGTGGCCAACTGCGACGCGGCGCGTTCGGAAGATCGCGTGTACGAATCCTCGCCGCGCGGCAAGTACGGCCGCATGCCGTGGACCTACACCCTTGGCGCCAGCATCACCTACCTGCGCCAGCTGGCCGACGTCGGCCAGCTGCGGGTGAAGTTCGCGGTCTACAACCTGCTCAACGAACAGCGCACCATCCAGGTGGACCAGGACCTGCAGACCACCATTTCCAACAGCACCAGCTCCACCTTCGAACAGCCCTTGCGTTTCCAGTCGCCTCGCTTTGCGCAGTTGACGGTGTCCGTGGACTTCTGATGAGTCCCTCCCCACCGGCAGCCTGCGTCATGCAGGCTGCCGTTTTTTTGCTGCAGGTTCACCCATCATGGACACCCTCGCCTCACCCCATGCCACGCTCGACGGCGTCGACCTCCACGCGCTGGCCGATCGCCTGGGCACGCCGCTGTATGTCTATTCGGCCAGTGCGATCCGCGAACGCATCGCCTCCCTGCAGTCGGCCCTGCACGGCACCGATCACCTGATCTGCTTCGCGGTGAAGGCCAACCCCAATCGTGGCGTGCTTGCCCTGATGCATGAACATGGCGTCGGTGCGGATATCGTCTCGGCTGGCGAACTGTGGCGCGCACGGAAGGCCGGCATACCGGCCGGGCGCATCGTGTTCTCCGGCGTAGGCAAGACCGAAGCGGAGCTGGCCGACGCCTTGAAGATCGGCGTGCTGCGCTTCAACGTGGAATCGCATGACGAACTGCTGGCGTTGCAACGCGTGGCGCAGGCGCTGGGTGCCAAGGCTCGCGCCGCCGTACGCATCAATCCCGACGTGGATGCGCTTACCCACGCCAAGATCTCCACCGGCCGGGCCGAGAACAAGTTCGGCGTGAGCATCGACGAGGCGCGGCACTGGTTTGCCGGGCGCGACGCGCTCAGCCATGTGCAGCTCGATGGCCTGCATGTGCACATCGGCTCGCAGATCCTCCAGCTCGATCCATTTCGGCAGGCCCTGCAGCGCGTGGCGGCGTTCTGGCGCGAACTGGCGGCGCAGGGGCATGCGATCCGCAGCATCGACGTGGGCGGCGGGCTGGGCGTCTGTTATCGCCAGGGCCATGACCATCCGATCGATGCGGCTGCCTATGTCGCCTTGGTACGCGAGGCGCTGGCCGGCTTTGCAGGCCGCCTGCTGTTCGAACCGGGCCGCTACCTGGTGGGCGAAGCCGGCGTGCTGCTGACCCGGGTGATCCGCCTCAAGCAGGGCGACGAACGGACCTTCCTGGTGCTGGACGCCGCCATGAACGACTTGGCCCGGCCCAGCCTGTACGATGCATGGCACGACATCGCGCCGGTAGCCGGGGACGCACGCCCGATGACTTCATACGACATCGTGGGACCGGTCTGCGAAACCGGCGACACCTTTGCCAGGGCACGCGCCCTGCCCGCCTGCGCTCCCGGCGACTTGCTGATGATACGCACCACCGGCGCGTACGGCGCCTCGATGGCCTCCACCTATAACTCGCGTCCGCTCGCCGCCGAAGTGATGGTGGACAAGGGCCGCTACGCGGTCGTGCGACAACGCCAAAGCTTCGAAGACATGGTCGCCGGCGAGCAGCCGGCCAAACACTGGGAAACCGCATGAAGACTCTCGGCTTACTCGGCGGCGCCATCGCGCTTGCACTCGCCCTAGGCAGCGCTCCCGCCCAGGCGCAGCAGGACCCGCCGATCACGCTCGACACGCACGTGGATATTCCTTTTGCGTATATGCATGAAGCGCGCTTCGACTTTGGCAAGTCGACGCCGATGCAGGTGGACCTGGACAAGATGCGTCGCGGTGGCCTCGACGCCGTGTTCTTCATCGTCTACGTGGACCAGGGTCCGCTGACGCCGGCCGGCTACGCGCACGCCGTGGCCCAGGCGAAACGCAAGTACGACGCGATCGACCTGATGCTGACGACCTATCCGGAGCAGATCCGTCTCGCCACCACGCCGGCGCAGGTACGCGCCAACAAGGCCGCAGGCAAGCTGTCGGCGATGATCGGCGTGGAGAACGGCTACTCGCTCGGCCACGACATCAGGAACCTCGACCTGGCCTATAAGCGCGGCGCGCGCTACGTCGGCCTCGCCCATATGGGCAACAACGACCTGTGCAGCAGCTCGACGCCGGAAGCGGAGCTCGGCGACACCCCGCTGCCCGAATACGGCATCACCGAGTTCGGTCGCAGCGTGGTCAAGCGCGAAAACGAGCTGGGCATCATGGTCGACGTATCGCACTCCTCCGATGCCTGCGTGCGCGACGTGCTGGCCTTGTCCACCGCGCCGGTGATCGCCTCGCATTCGTCCTCGCGTGCGCTGGTCAACCATCCGCGCAACCTCTCGGATGACCTGCTGCGCGCCATCGCCGCCAAGGGCGGCGTGATCCAGGCGGTGGCCGTGGGCGAGTTCATCAAGCTCGACCCCGGTCGCGAGATGGCCGTGAAAGCGCTGCAGGCGCAGGTGGCCAAGCAGGCCGGCGACAAGGCATTCGACAGCGAGAAGCACGCATACCTGCCCGCGTATATCGATGGCATGAAACGCATCGACGCGGCCTTCCCGCCGGCGACGGTCGACGAGTACGTCGCGCATATCAAGCATATGGTGGAGGTGGCCGGCATCGATCACGTCGGCATCGCGTCCGACTTCGACGGTGGTGGCAGCCTTGCCGGCTGGTCGGATGCCACGCAGACGCGCAACCTCACGGCCGCACTGCACCGCGCCGGCTTCAGCGACGCGGACATCGCCAAGATCTGGGGCGGCAACCTGCTGCGCGTATGGGACGAAGTGACCAAGCACGCCACGGCGGGTCATGCGAGCTGAGCAAATGCTGCGATGGATGGTGGCGATCGGGTTGGTCGTCGCCACCAGCGTCGCCAGCGCGGCTGACTCGCCGACCGCTGCGCAGCTCGATCCCATCGTCGATACGGTGATGGCGCGTTATCACCTGGCCGGACTGGCTGTCGGTGTGATCGACCATGGCCAGTTGATCTATACGCGCACGCTCGGCGAACGCGTGGCTGGCTCCGGCCAGCCGATCACGCCCGATACGCTGTTCAAGATCGCTTCCAACAGCAAGGCGATGACTTCCACCCTGCTCGCCCGACTGGTGCAGGAAGGCAAGCTGCGCTGGGATGCGCCGGTGCGCAGCTACCTGCCCGGCTTCCGCATGGCCGATCCCTGGGTCACCGAGCATATGCAGGTGGGCGACCTGCTCACCCATCGCAGCGGCCTGCGCGAGGGCGCGGGCGACCTGATGCTGTGGCCGGAACCGAACGAGTTCACGCGCGAGGACATCGTGCATGCGCTGGCCTATCTCAAACCCGCGTACAGCTTTCGCGCCGGCTACGCCTACGACAACCTGCTTTATGTCGTCGCCGGCGAAGTGGCCGCGGCAGCGGGGCATGATCGCTACGACGCCCTGTTGCGTCGTGAAGTGTTCCAGCCACTCGGCCTAACGCGTTGCCAGATCGGTGCATGGCATCGCGATGATGTCGGCAATGTGGCCCAGCCGCATACGCGGGAGCATGACCGCAACCTCGTGATCAACGCCGACGATGCGCAGATCCCCGATATCACGTCGGCCGCGGCCGGCGGTGTGCGTTGCAGCCTCACCGACATGCTGGCGTGGGCACGCAACTGGGTTGCACCAACGCCGCAACAACTGCAGTGGTTGACGCCCGAACAGCGCCAGATCCTGTGGACGCCGTACACGCCCATGCCGATCTCGGCGCGGCGGCGCGCCTGGGATGGCACGCGTCTCTACGCCTATGGTTACGGCTGGCGCATCGCCGATGTCGATGGCGTGCACACGGTGTCGCATACCGGCACGCTGTCGGGCATGTATTCGGCCATGACGTTGCTGCCAGATCGCAAAGCCGGTTTCGTCGTGCTGATCAACAGCGAGGCGGAAGACGCGCGCACGGTGCTGGTGGAGGCATTGACCAAGCAATTCACCTCGCCCGGCGATGCGCACGACGTCAACTGGTACGCCGACCAACTCGATCAAGCCGCGGCCACCACCCGCAAGGCAAGCACCCCACCTGCATCGCAGCCGGCCAAGGCGGATGCACTGCGCAACCAGTGGGGCCAATGGCGCGCCCCCTGGTTCGGCGCCATCACCTTGTGCCCGAAAGGCGATGCACTGCGTTTCGTCGCAACCAAATCCCCCCGGCTGACGGGTACGGTCATGCGCGCCGGCCAGCGTTTCCTGGTGCATTGGGATCACGGCGATGCCGACGCGTGGCTGAACTTCCCCGGCGACGCCCATGGCAGCCTGCACATGAGCAAGGTCGATCCCGCCGCGGACTTCAGCTACGACTTCGAAGATCTCACCTTTCATCGGGAGCGCGGCTGTGAGTGATCGCCCTCGCTTCATCCCCGGCTTCGCGCTGCTCGCCCTCGTCGCACTCGCCCATGCCGATGGCACGCCCCGGCTTTCGCCCGCAAACACGGCTGCCCAGGCAGGCCTGGTGGATATCCGCCAGCTCGCACCCGATATCGCCGAAGACATCAAGTACGCCGGCAGCGACAACTTTGTCGGCACGCCAGTGGAGGGCTACCTCGCGCCCAAATGCCTGCTGCTCAAGCCCGCCGCCGAAGCCCTGGCGCGCGTGGAGAGCGATCTGCGTGCACAGCACCAGCGGCTGAAGCTGTTCGACTGCTATCGACCGGCGCGCGCGGTTCAACACTTCGTGCGCTGGGCCGGCGACCTCGCCGACCAGCGCACCAAGGCCGCGCATTACCCCAAGCTCGACAAGAGTGCGCTGCTGGGCGACTACATCGCACCGGTGTCCGGCCATAGCCGCGGTGCCACGGTGGATCTTACGCTGATGCAATGCGATGCCACCGATGCGCACTGCACGCCGCTCGATATGGGTACGGACTTCGACTACTTCGGCACCCTGGCCAACACCGATACGCCCGAAGCCAGCGCGGCGCAGCACGCCAACCGCGAGGTGTTGAAGCGCGCGATGGAGCGGGAGGGTTTCCGCAACTACGCGATGGAGTGGTGGCATTACACGCTGAGCCCTGAGCCCAGCCCCGACACCATCTACGACGTGCCGGTGCAATAGCTGCCCGGCCAGAGACGAGGCCTGATCCGATGCGCAAGTGGGTTCTACTGTGTGCGGCTGCACTGCTTTGCGCCCGCTTCGCGCATGCGAGCGAGGTCGACGACTTGATGTCCCGCTACCAGGGCGACGTCCCGGGTGCGTCCTTGCTGGTGATCAAGGACGGCAAACCCCTGGTCAGCCGCGGCTACGGATGGGCAAACCTCGAAACACACGAAGCCGCCACGCCCGCCAGCAACTACCGGCTCGCCTCGGTCAGCAAGCAATTCACCGCGGCGGCCATCCTGCTCCTGGCCGAACGCGGCAAACTCAGCCTGGACGATCATGTTCGCCACTGGCTGCCGGAACTCCCTGCCGCGCACGAGCAGATCACGCTCCGGCAACTGCTCAGCCACGCTGGTGGCCTGATCGACTATGAAGACCTGATGCCCGCCAACGCCACCGCACAGATCAGCGATGCCGACGTGCTGCGCATGCTTGCCGCCGAACCGCGCAGCTATTTTCCGCCGGGCACCGCGTATCGCTACAGCAATGGCGGCTACGTGTTGCTGGGCTTGGTCGTGGAACGCGCATCAGGACAACCGTTACCCGATTTCCTCGCGCAGAACATCTTCCAGCCGCTGGGCATGAGGCACACCTTGCTCTATGTGCGCGGCGGCCCTGAAGTGGCGCATCGCGCCTACGGCTACAGCGAGGAGAACGGGCACTGGTCGCGGACCGACCAGAGCCCCACCAGCGCGACACGCGGCGATGGCGGCATCTACTCGTCGATCGACGATCTCGCGCGCTGGGATGCGGCGCTCTACGATCATCGCCTGCTGTCCGATGGGTCGCGCCGCATCGCCTTCAGTGCGCAGAACAAGGTGAGCGACGAAGCCGACGTCGACAGCTACGGCTACGGCTGGCGCATCCACGGCGACGTGCTATGGCATTCGGGCGAGAGCATGGGCTTTCGCAACGTGATCATCCGCTGGCCGAAGCAGCACCTGACGGTGATCCTGCTGAGCAACCGCAACGATCCTGAGCCCTATCGCACCGCGCTGGCGATCGGCCAGCCGTTCCTGCCGCGTTGAATCAGGGAGTGCTGCGCCACGGGCGATAGCCGGGCAAGCGATGCGTGTCCTGGCGCGCCATCATCACGCGGGTGCCGCTGCCGCCGCGCGTGGCTTCGCGTTCGGCCAGCAGCGTGGCCAATTCCAGCGCATTGACCAGCACGCAACGCCGACCGACGGGCGAGCCGTCGCGCAACACGCGCCAGCCTTCGCCCTGTTGGCGCGAGACCAGGTATTCGATGATGGGGGCGTCCATGAAGAAACTCCGTGCCAGGCTTGCGCCTGCACTGTGGGTCGGGGTTTCTAGACGTTAGCCAGCGCGCACCGGGGAAAACATCGGAATAATCCGAAAAGGCCAGGGAGCCGGACAGAACCCGGCTCCCTCACGCAGTTGCCGCTCAGTTGGCGGCGATCCCGGCCTGCTGCAGCGGCACGCAGGCATCGCCGGCGCACTCGATCTGCACATCGGTGGATGCCGGGCACTGCGAACGGAACATCGCCCTGTTGCCATCGACCATCACCACGTGGATGGCTCGATCGCACTGGCGAGAGGCCGCCACGTTCTGCGCGGCGTTGAACATGCTCTTGCTCACGCGACCGTCCAGGCTGGCCAGGCCATCGGCCGTGGGCGTGGCGTACGTCGCGCCCGGCGTCGCGTTGACGCTCGGATAGGTCGAGGCCAGCGCATACGCCGAAGGCAATGCGATGGTGATCTTGTCCGGATAGTGATGCGCGGCGCCGTCCGCGAAATCGATGGCCAGGCCCACCACGCCGCCGATGATCAGGTTGCCCCACACCATGCCGCGGAGGCTGGAGTCATACGATTGCTGGGCAATCTGCTTGCCGTCCTTCTGGCAGGTCACGCTCAGATCGTGCGACGAGCGATGGACCACCGCCGTACCAGGCGTCGTCACGCGCACCGGGTCGGTGCCATTGCTCAGCGTGCAATCGGCATGGATGCTCTGGTTCGCCGCACGCGTATCCACCTGCACCTTCTGATAGGGGCCACCGATGATCGACGCGCACGCCGACACGCTCAAGGCACCCGCCATCACGACGGCCTTCTTCCCTAAATGCTTCATGTCATTCCCCTGACTTGGTCCCGCGCATTCCCAGACGTCCCCCCCATGGACGTCCGTAGCGCCGGTTGAAACAGGTGGCGGTAATGCGCATCGCGTTCGTATTGCACGAACGCACTGTCAGACGACAGTTCGACGCAAGACAGTCAGCCCCCGTGACTGCGTCGCGCATTTTTATCGGAGACGCTAAAAAAAAACGAGGGGTTCGATATCTAACTTATGGCCGAGGCAACGCCGGCGGAGCGAAGGCAAAAACTTGCGATGTATAGGTCTCGACGACCAGGCTGAAGGGGCGATTGGCCTGATCGAACAACAACGCACGATGCTCGAGCACATGCGGCGGCATCACCAGCGATGCGTCGCTGGCAGGCGGCAGCGTGGTCTTGCTTTCCCAGCCTTCGGGCAACGGCGACCACAGCAATTGCGCGGACAAAGTCTGCCGGCGGAAGTGCAAGGCTTGCACCACTTTGCCGAATGGCGTATCGGTGCTGTCCAATTCGCGATTCATCGCGTCGGTGAGGCGCGAGGGCACATACCAGTTGTCCGCTTCGGACAGCACGTGCTCGCCGCAGGCCAGTTGCACGCGGCGATAGCGCACGGGTTCGTCCGCACTGATCTGCAGCTGACCGCGCGCCTCCGGCGGCAGCGGCTTGTCCTGCCCCTGCACGCGCTCGGCGACGATCTTGGCGACCGGCGCGAGCTGATGCGCGGCACACCAGCGCTCCAGCGTGAGCGTGGCGCTGGGGTGACTGAGCAGCTCGGCGTTGAGCGACTGCAACAGCGCCAACGCCTCGAGTCGCGAAGTGGCATCGTCGCGCCAGACCGGCGCTGCCTGCGGTTCGCGTGCATGCAGCGGCGCCACCAGCAGGCTGCTGCCCAGACCCAGCGCACACGACCAGGCAGCTCCGCGTCGCACGCCGCGCATGCTCACAGGCCCTTGGCTGCCTGGGCCACGGCGCGGAACAGCGCACGGCCCTTGCTCATCGTTTCTTCCCACTCAGAGGCAGGATCGGAGTCGTAAACAATGCCTGCGCCAGCCTGGACGTGTAGACGTCCATCCTGGATGACGGCCGTGCGGATCGCGATGGCGGTATCCGCATCACCCCACCAGCCGATCCAGCCGATGGCGCCGGCGTAGATGTTGCGCTTGTACGGTTCCAGCTCCTGGATGATTTCCAGTGCGCGGATCTTGGGTGCGCCGCTGAGCGTGCCGGCCGGGAAGGTCGCCTTCAGCACATCCATGTAACCCACCTCGGGGCGCACGCTGCCCTGCACCTGCGAGACGATGTGCATGACATGCGAGTAGCGCTCGACCACGAACGACTCGCTCACTTCCACGCTGCCGGTTTCGCTGATGCGGCCGATGTCATTGCGGCCCAGGTCGATCAGCATCACGTGTTCGGCGCGTTCTTTCGGATCGGCCAGCAGTTCGGCCTCGAGTGCCTGGTCTTCTTCCTCGGTGGCGCCGCGCTTGCGCGTGCCGGCGAGCGGACGCACCACCACCTTGCCGTCTTTGAGACGGGCCAGGATTTCCGGCGAGGAACCGACGATCTGCGTGTTGCCCAGGTCGACGAAGTACATGTACGGCGAGGGATTGAGCGCGCGCAGTGCGCGATACACATCCACCGGCCGTGCGTTGAAACCCACGCTCAGGCGCTGCGAAGGCACGACCTGGAAGATGTCGCCGGCGCGGATGTATTCCTTGGCGCGTTCCACCATCGCCTCGAATTCCTCCTTGGTGAAGGAGGATTTGAAGTCGCCTTCGTCCAGCGCCGTGCTCTGGTTGAGCTGCGGATACGACACGCCGCTCTGGCGCAGGCGATAAACCAGCGCATCGAGCCGGCGCTGTGCCGCTGCGTACGCATGCGGCTGCGACGGATCGGCATGCACGATCAGGTACAGGCGGCCCTTGAGGTTGTCGAACACCGCGACTTCTTCGGCCAGCATCAGCAGCACGTCGGGCGTGCCCAGTTCGTCCGGACGATCCCACTGCGCCAGGCGCGGCTCGATATAGCCGATCGTCTCGAAACCGAAGTAACCCACAAGGCCGCCGCTGAACGCAGGCAGCTGCGGCAGGCGCGGCACGTCGTACTGCTTGCGCAGGGTTTCGATCTCGCCCAGCGGGTCGGCGACGTGGCGGCGTTCGGTCACTTCACCGGCGTCCTCCACTTCCAGCTCGTGGCCGCGGAAGCGGTACACGCGCCTGGCGGGCAGTCCGATGATGGAATAGCGCCCCCAGGTGGCGCCGCCCTCGACCGATTCGAACAGGAAGGTATACGGGCCATCGGCCAGCTTCAGGTACACCGACAGCGGCGTGTCGAGGTCGGAAAACACCTCGCGCACCAGCGGGATACGGGTATGACCGAGCGCTGCCAGCGCGTCGAAATCGTCTCGGGAAATCACGTGGGGATCCGGATGGCCAAGCTTGAACGGGCATTGTAGGGGCAGCGAGGCAGGGAACCGAAGCCTCCGCTGTCGATCTGCCGGCTGTTTGGGCCTCGCGCCGCTTGTTCAGCCGCGCCAGCACGCCTAACCTTGGGTTATCGGTGCACAGGGCTGCATCCGCAGGGGAAATCGATGGGTATGGACCACCGTTGCCTGGTACTTTCCGGTCGCCTGCTCGATGGGCAGGACCCGACCGCCGTGCACGAACGCATGGCTGCTGCCTTCGGCATGGAGATGGCGGGCTTCCGCGAACGCGTTTTCTCGCGGGCGCCGTTGATCATCCGTCGCGGCCTGGAGGCCGATGCTGCCGAGGCGCAGGCGGCGCAACTGCGCAGCATGGGCGTGGAAGCGGATGTCTGGCCCGACGGCGAACGGCTCATCTGGCTGCGCCGCGACCAGCAGGTGCGCGGCCCGCTGCCCGAGGCGGCGCTGGCCCGCTATGCGCAAGAGGGCGACCAGTGGTGCCACGACGGCGGACAGAGCTGGTTCCCCTGGACACCTGCATCGACCAGCGCGGAGCCGCCACCGCTGCCCGCGCAGGAAGCTGCGACCGAGGCCGATGTGCCGCCGGCGACCGAGCCCTTGAGCGAGCCGCTGCTGCTGGATGCCGAGCACGGCTACGCCCCGCCGGAACCTCCGCCGCTGCCCGCCTCCACCGCGCCGCCTCCGCTGCGCAAGGCGTTTTCCACCGCCGCCGTGTTTGCCGCCTTGTTCGCGGTGCTGGCATTGCTGTGGTACCCGCTTTCACCGGTCGCGCTGTTGCTGGCGCTTTGCACGCTGGCCTATCTGTTCCAGCGCCCCTTGCTGCGCGGGCGCGCGGTGGCGGTCGTTGCCGTGCTGATCAGTGTCGGCGCACTCGCGCTGTGGATGCACAAGCCGGCGGCCACTTTGGCGGCGCAGCCGTATGTGCCGAGACCGCTGGAGCCTTTGTCGAAAAGCGCGCCGGCCACCGTGGCCAGCAATCAATGCATGGCCAAGACCGCCGCACCGAAGAACGACGAAGACCGCTTCCTGCTCACCGGCCAACGCCTGCTGACCGGCCGCGCCCAGCGCAAGGGCGACACCTATGTGGCAGAAGCCGCCGTCTCGGTCGACGAGCAGTGCCAGCCCAACGCATTGCAGCTCTATGTCTTCCACAACGGCGTGTTCATCGGCACGGCCTTGGATACAGCGACCCGTTTGGCCAATACCAAGCTGACCGATTTCGACCTGGTCGATGACCAGCACCTGCGCGTCACCCTGGCCGAGTGCACCGATAAGCCGGCCAGCTGCGCGGCCACCACGGTGCGGCAGATCGCGGTGATGCCGGGTGGTGGTGGGTGGACGTTGGGGGAGATGAAGTAACGCGATGCCGTTGGCGGATCCCTCACCCTCTGTGGGAGCGCACCCTGTGCGCGACGGCCACCGACAGAGCGTCGCGCACAGGGTGCGCTCCCACAGGGGTAATCGCCTCAGGTCACAACCTCTGCCGCGGCATCCCATGCAGCTGCAGCGTAAACGCCACGCCGCTGCCGTCGTCCAGGTTGCGTGCCGATGCCACGCCGCCGTGGCGTTCGGCGACCAGGCGCACCACGTAGAGGCCCAGGCCCAGGTGCGGCGCATCGCCAGGCGTGGCCTTGTCGCGCAGACTCACCAGTGAATCGAACAAGCGCCCCTGCATCGCTGCCGGCAGTGGCGGACCTTGATTGGCCAGCTCGATCTCGGCGCCCTCGTGGGTGGCGCGCAGTGTCAGGCGCAGCCAACCATCCTCCGGCGTAAACGACAACGCGTTGTCGAACAATTTGTCCAAGGCCTGCGCGATCAATTCCGGCGCGCAATGCATGGACAAGGGTTCCTGCGGCAACACCGCCTGCATGCGGCGCGTGCCGGCCAGGGGCCGATAAGCCTCGCTGCAGCCGCGCACGACTTCGACCAGGTCCACGTCTTCGGGTTCGGCCGCGGCGATGGAGCGCTCCATCCGGCTGGCTTCGCTCATCGCGCGCACCAGCATGCCCAGGCGGGCCACGCCGTCGCGGGCGCGCTGAAGATACGGCGCCGCGTCCGGCGGCATCGCGTGTTCGGCCTGCAAGGCGTGCTCGAGGTTGTCCAGCGAGGACTTCACGATCGCCAGCGGCGTATTCAATTCGTGGGACAGTTTGGAAGCGAGCGTGCGCAGGTAATCGGTGTAACCACCCACCACCTCGAACAGGCGCTCGAAGCTGCGCGCCAGGTCGCCGATCTCGTCTTCTGATGAGGTCATCGGGAAGGGGCCGTCCAGACGTCCATCGTTCAACTGCGCGCGTTCGGCAGCGTCACGCAGGCGGCCAAGACGAATGCTCAGGCGCGTGGCGAAGATCAGCAGGATGGCGCCGGCCACCAGCAACACGCCGAAGCTGGTCAGCAGCAGGCCCAGCAGGGCGCGATTGGCCAGCAAGGGCACCGCGCGGCTGGCCTGCTCCAGCAGCAGCACGCCGCGTACCTGGCCGTCGCGTTCGATCGGCACCGCCGCCGCCAGCACCACGCTGCCGCGCGCTTCGCCTTGTCGCCACAACGTCGCCGGCTTGCCTGCACTCGCCTCGCGTACCTCGCTCACGTCCAGACGCGGCACGTCCTGCGTCCACAACTCCGCGTCGTCGACCTGATTGGCGAGCAGGGAGCGATAGACCAGCGAGGCGAACCAGCCCGGCTGATCGCCCGGCGCCGACGCTGGCGTGGCGAGGCGTCCGGTCTGCGCGAGCAGCCAGCCCTGCGGCGCAAGCACGCGCGCCTGCACGCCATCGAGCGCCAGAAGGCCCAGTTCCTTCGATAGCGCACTGGAATAAGTCACCAGGGGCCTGCTCTGCACCGCCGTGGGATCGCCGCCGGTCGCCGGATCGAACACGGCCACGCCCAGCGCATCCAGCCCGGGACTGCGCGGCACGCGCAGTTCCACCCGATAACCGCCGCCGTCTTCCTGCCATTGCGCGGTGATGCGCGTGGGCAGGCCATCGACCGGCGGGTCGAGCGGACGCGCCGTCAGCTGTCCCGGCGCCGCGCTGGCCAGCAGGTAGCGTCGCTCTTGATCGCCCTTGCCCAGGCTGAGCACCAGATGATCAGCGCGCAAGGCGGTGGAATCGTCCGCATCGGCGCGCGTGCGCAGTGCACCGCGCACATCGGCATACAGGTAAAGCCAGTCGGCATCCTCGGCCAGCAGCAGCTTGCCGCGCTTGTCCAGCGGCTGGCTCCACGGCGTCAGCGGCGCCCAGTCATCGCCGTAGCCATCGATGGTGATGGGATTGCTCGCGTCCTGCACGTACCAGACGGGCCCCACCGGCGGCAGCGGCGCATCGGTGACGACCAGGCTGCGCGCCATGGCACGCGCCGATGCGGTGAGCGCCTGCGCCTGCCCCTCGCGCAACAGCGTTTCCATCTGGCGCACGTACAGCCAGCCGGCCACCGGCAGGGCCAGCGTGCACAGGGCGACCAGCAGCAGTTTGTGGCGGAGGTTCATGGCGCGACGATACTGAAAACGCCGCTCAATGCTGCGTCTTGGCAGCGCCCTGCCCGGCCGACGCTTGCTTGATGTATTGCGACTGCTCGGCCACGCGGCGGAACAAGGCAAGCAGGTCGGCCTTCTGCGCGTCGTCGTGCGCCAGCGTCATCGACCAGCTGAAGCGGATGCCGCTGGCCAGGCCGGGATCGCAGAAAACCACTGCATCGTCCTTGTGGTCGCTGCCTTCGAACAGCACGCCGCGGCAGTTCACCGTCTTGTTGTCGACGGTGAACACGTTCGCCTTGCCGGCCGGATCGCGGTCCAGATAGTGGTGCCTGTCGTCCTGCAACTCGGCTTCGAGCGAAGAGAGCTTGGCGTTCCACACATTGAGCACCATCACGCGCTCGGGCTCGCCGGTCCATTCGCCCTTGTACATCACCAGGTTCATGCCGATCGCCTTGGCGTACATGCAGCAGTCCTGCGTCCAGCCATCGGGCGTGGGCGCCCGCAGGGTCCACGCCGGAACATCCCGATCCGCGGCACCCGAGACGGTCGCTTCCTTGTCTGCAGGCGCGGCCTGCGCAACGGATACCAGCAGCAACAGCACCAGCCCCCAACACCAACGCTTCATCACGGCTTCCATCGATAACCCACGCCATGCACCGTTTCGATGGCGTCGAACTCCGGCGCCACGGCGATGAACTTCTTGCGGATGCGCTTGATGTGCGAAGTGATGGTGGCGTCGTCCACCACCAGTTCGGCTTCGCGCATCAGCTGGTCGCGGTTCTTCACATGGCCGGGGAAACGCACCAGCGTGTGCACCATCCAGAACTCGGTGACGGTGAGCGGGATTTCTTCGTGGTTCCAGGTGATGCGCATGCGCTCGGATTCGAGCTTGAGCGGGCCGTGCTCGATCACCGTCTCGCTGCTGGCCGGCACCTTCAGCGATTCGATGCGGCGGAACAGCGCCGCGATGCGCGCCGCCAGCTGGTGCAGGCTGGTGTCCTTGCTCAGATAGTCGTCCGCACCCAGGCGCAGGCCGGAGATCACGTCGAAATCCGAATCGCGCGCGGTGAGGAAGATGATCGGCAGGGTGGCCGACTTGGCGCGCAGCTCGCGGCACAGGTCAAAGCCGCCCTCGGGCTCGTCGCCCAGGCCGATATCGATGATGACCAGCTCGGGCAGGCGCATCGCGAACGCGCTGGAGGCTTCCTGCCGCGAGCCGTAGCCGCGCGTCTCATAGCCGAAGCGGTTGAGCGCTTCGACGTAATTCGCGCGGATCAGCGGCTCGTCTTCGACGATGGCGATACTGCGGCCCATGCTTCACTCCTGAGGATGCCCTGGCAACGCCGCGCAGCGTGAAGCCTGGGCCCATGCCGCGCAAGCCATCGCCCCGCAATGCCCGCGTTTCGCCATGTTGGGCCGGCTGGCCGCCATAGAAGACGCGACGGGCGTCACGCTCGGGCATGGCCGCCCGAGGCCGGGCCGATCTTGCCCGCGTTTTGCCATATCCGGGTCCCGCCCTATGCCTTTGCCGGTCGCTCAATGGGCTCGTCCTTGCAGGAGTCCCGTGATGCGTCCCACCGATCAAGCCAACGTCGACCCGAACGCGGAATTGCGCGGCTTTGAACCGCTTCGCGTGGTCTTGGCGCTCGGTGGACTATTACTGGGCCTGGTCATGAGCCTGCACTGAGGAGACCCGCTATGAGCAGCGACTTCGACCTGAACGACCCCTTCTTTGCCTTACCCGTGGAAGCTATGGAAGCGGCTGGCGCGCACGGAAGCGCGCCGGCCGCCGGGGCAGACGAGCCCGACCCAGATTGGCAACCCATGTAACTACCGTGTTCCCATCCTAGGCACGTTCCTTCCCCGCCCAACGGCGGGGATTTTTTTCTAGCGTTAACAAAGCGCTATCGAAAGATGATGACGTCTCGACGGGAACCAAATCGCAAAATCCCGGTCAGAAGTTCTGACGGTCGCGGATTCTTGCCGTGGATCAGCGGCCGTTGTGTGGTCTCCTCACACGTCGTTCCGACGAAACTTCTCCCGGCGCGAACAGCGCCGGGATTTTTCTGTCCGGAACCGCTGATCAGCCGCGCACGGCGGCCAGCTGCTGATGCATGGCCGCGATCACGGCCTGATAGTCGGGCGCGTTGAAGATGGCCGAGCCGGCCACGAAGGTATCCGCGCCCGCCGCCGAAATCTCGCCGATATTGGCCGCCGTCACGCCGCCATCGATCTCCAGGCGGATCGGCCGGCCGCTTTCATCGATGCGACGACGCACCTCGCGCAGCTTGTCCAGCGCGGAGGGGATGAATTTCTGCCCGCCAAAGCCCGGGTTCACCGACATCAGCAGGATCAGGTCGACTTTGTCCATCACGTAGTCGAGCCAGTCCAGCGAGGTGGCGGGATTGAACACCAGTCCCGCCTGGCAGCCGGAATCCTTGATCAGGCCCAGCGTGCGGTCGACGTGTTCGCTCGCTTCCGGGTGGAAGCTGATCACGCTGGCGCCCGCCTTGGCGAAGTCCGGCACGATGCGGTCGACCGGCTTGACCATCAGGTGCACGTCGATCGGCGCGGTGATGCCGTAATCGCGCAGCGCCTTGAGCACCATCGGGCCCATGGTGAGATTGGGCACGTAGTGGTTGTCCATCACGTCGAAGTGCACCCAGTCCGCGCCGGCGGTGAGCGCCTTGGCGGTGTCCTCGCCCAGCCGGGCAAAGTCGGCGGAGAGGATGGACGGGGCGATGACGTTGGTTTGCTTGCTCATGATTCGATTCCTGTAGGAGCGCACCCTGTGCGCGACCCGCCGGTGACGTGATGGTCTGCGGTCGCGCACAGGGTGCGCTCCTACAGGTCACGGCTTAGTTTATTTGAAGCCGCGCTCGGCCTTGATCCGCTCGTAGGCAGCATTGATCTCGCTGGCGCGCGATTCGGCCTGCTTGCGCATGGCCTCGGGCAGGTCGCCCAGGCGATCGGGGTGGTGTTCGGAAATCAGCTTGCGATAGGCGCGCTTGACGCTGCGATCGTCGACGTCGCGCGCGATGCCGAGCACGGTGTACGGATCGGGGCCGTTGGTATTGCGCTGGGGCGGCACGTAGCCGCCGTTGCCGCGCTGACCATAGCCACGCGAACCGCCGCCCGTGGCGTTCCAGGCGTAGCCCTTCATCGCCATCAGCGCCATCAGTTCCATGTCGCTCACGCGCAGCGCGAAGGCCAGCTGGCGCAGGATGGCCATTTTTTCCGGCGGCGGATTGCCTTCGGCGATCACCGTCTCGATCACCACGTCCAGCACCGGGAAGGCGTGGTCGCGGCGCAGGCCCACCCAGCGGCGCAGTTCCTCGATCGCCGGGGTCACGTTGAACTCCGGCTGCTTGCCGGCGTTGAACGCGGTGACGGCCTGCTTGCGCGCCTCCTGCTCAAGGCCCATGCGCTGCATCAGGCGCTCGGCGATGGCGATTTCCGCCTCCGACACACGGCCATCGGATTTGGCCACCGCGCCCAGCAAGGCAAATAGCGGGCTGATGTAACCGCCGGCCTGGGGCGTGGCGCGACGGCGCTGGCCCTGGCGCAGGCTGTCGATGATGAAACCGGTGATGCCGCCCACCACAGCGCCGGGCAGCCCGTGGCCGAAGATCAGTCCGAAGAGGGCGAGCCAGATGGTCCAGGTGAAATTCATGGGTTGCCTTGGGTGGGCGACGGCGTTTGCGCGCTATACCAGCGCGCCAGTTCATCAAGGTCGGCATCGCTCATGGGGCCGATCGCCGCCCGCATCAACGGCACGTTGCGACGACCGTCGCGGTATTGCTTGAGTGCTTCGCGCAGGTAATCGAGTTTCTGCCCGGCGAGATTGGGCGCGCCTGGAATCTGCGCCATGCCGGTTTCGCCATGGCAGGCGGCGCACAAGCCCAGGCGCGCCGGCTTGGTCGGCGTGGCGGCCTGCACCGAAGCCACGGCCATCCACGCCAACAGGGCGAGCGGCAGGCGCCGGAACAGGCGGCGGCGGTGGCTGGGCGGCTGGACCATGACAAAGACCCGGGCTCAAAAAGCGCCCAGTCTAGCAGCCGCCCCTAGGCCTGCCGGGAGGGGCCTGACGTCGCAACACCTCCCTCCCAGGCGCCACCCGGTAGAATGGCGGGCTTGATCGCGACCCGTTGGGGTCGCACCGCCGATTTTCCGGCCTGCCCCGCCAGGTCGGCCTTCCAGGAGCGAACGACGTGCCCACCACCCTGCTGCAATCGAATCTTCCGGGCCTTGAGCTGATCCATCGCGGCAAGGTGCGCGACGTCTATGCGCTGCCTGGGAACCGGTTGCTGATCGTGGCGAGCGACCGCCTGTCGGCGTTCGACGTGGTGCTGCCCGATCCGATTCCGGGCAAGGGCGAAATGCTCACGCAGATTTCGAACTTCTGGTTCGCCAAGACCGCGCACCTGGTGCCCAACCACCTGCTCGACGTGCCGCTGGCCGAGGTGCTGCCCGCCGGCACCGACCTGAAGCTGTACGAGAAGCGCGCCGTGGTCACGCGCCGCCTGAAGCCGGTGCCGGTGGAAGCGATCGCCCGCGGCTACATCATCGGCTCGGGCTGGAAGGACTACCAGGCCACCGGCTCGCTGTGCGGCATCAAGCTGCCGGCCGGGCTCAAGCAGGCGCAGCAGCTGCCGGAGCCGATCTTCACCCCGTCGACCAAGGCCGCCGTGGGCGACCACGATGAAAACGTGAGCTTCGACGCGGTAGTGGCCGCCGTCGGCCCCGTGCTGGCCGAACAGGTGCGCGAGGCGACCCTCTCCATCTACAAGTGGGCCGCGGCGTATGCGGCCGAGCGCGGCATCATCATTGCCGACACCAAGTTCGAATTCGGCACTGACGAGAGCGGCAAGCTCTACGTGATGGACGAAATGCTCACGCCCGATTCCTCGCGCTTCTGGCCGGCCGAGTCCTATCAGGTCGGCATCAGCCCGCCCAGCTACGACAAGCAGTTCGTGCGCGACTATCTGGAGACGCTGGACTGGAACAAGACCGCGCCCGGCCCGAACGTGCCCGCCGATGTCATCGCCGCCACCTCGGCCAAGTACGCCGAAGCGCTGCAGCGCCTGGCCAATATCAGCGTCGATTGATCGCACGGGATGGATTGCGCGCTTGGGCGTGCTAGCGTTCGTGGACAGCGGGACATGGGCCAGGGGAGCGCGAGCGTGGCCGGTGTCCCATCTCTTTTCATGAGCGGGGGGCTCAACGATGGCAGCAACCGATTCGACGCAAGGCATGCAAAGCTGGCTTGACAGCTACAGCAGCGATCATCAAAACCCGACCAACCGCTTGCTGCACTGGATCTGCGTGCCGCTGATTCTGTGGTGCGCGATCGCCATGATGTGGACCATCCCGGTGCCGCCGATGATCGGGCGGCCTGGTTTCTGGGCCGTGCTTGCCCTGGTACTGGCGTTCACCTGGTACTGGAGGAAGTCCCGCCGCCTCGCGGCCGCCTTGTTCGTGGTGCTGGTGCTGCTGTGCCTGTTCACCGAGTTTGCTTACCGCACACTGGGCGCGCACAACTTGCTGCTCACAGGTATCGGCGTGTTCGTGGTGGCGTGGATCGGGCAGTTCATCGGCCATGCGATCGAAGGCCGCCGGCCGAGCTTCTTCACCGACCTGGCGTATCTGCTGGTGGGGCCGGCATGGTTGATGGACAAGCTGTTGCGGCGCGTGGGTATCTGACGCGCCTACCCCATCCGTCATTCCGGCGCAGGCCGGAATGACGCGCTCTAAAGCGCACCGCTGAGCAACTAACTCACGTGCGCCAGAATGACGAACCAAGCAACAGGAAAGCGGCATGACCACCCTCCTCACCCTGATCAGCACGCTCCTCTGGTGGGTGCTCTACAGCAGCATCGGCGCGTTGTTTTTCGCGCTACTCGCCTGGTCGGTGCTGCGTTGGGCGGAACGTTGCCCGGTGGTGTTCAACCGCACGTATCTGGCGTGCCTGGTGTGGACTCTGATCGGCCTGTTGATCGTCGCTGCCGTCGCCGTGCACGAGGGCCATACCAAACCGCCCTACGCACTGCTGCTCGCCTCGCCACTGCTGCGCAGCGCGCTGGTGGTGGACATGCTCGTCGGCGTGTTCGTGCTGTGGCGACTGATACCGCGTATCGATGCGCATCGCATCCGTCCGGCCAGTGCGTGCATGGCGGTGGCGGTGATGATGGCCGTGGCGTTTGGGGCGGCGACCAGCCTGGCCTGATCGCGCCTGATCCCTTCATTCTCTTGTAGGAGCGCACCCTGTGCGCGACCGCGGAGCTAGGTAGTTCCTCGCGATCTGGGTTCGCGCACAGGGTGCGCTCCTACAAGGGTATCGCCGCTGGTCAGTAACCCGTCTTGCGATTCGCCGCGCGCACCGCTTCGATGAAATGCGTGAACGGCCGATCGGTGATCGCCACCAGGCCGATATGCGCATTCTCGCCATCGAGCACGCGGCCAGTGACCGGTTGGTCGACGTATTGGAACCAGTGCACACCCACGATGGCCGGATTGGCCACCGCGTCGGCGACATAGTGCGCATACGCTTCGCCGCGCTGCTGCTCGTTCCATACCGGCACCACGCCCTTGCCGAACGGGCCGCGGTCGTCGGAGCCGAAATGGAATTCGGTGATCAAGGCCGGCTTGTCGAGCTTGGCGAACGCCGCTGCGTCAAACGCATGCTCCGGCACATCGGCATAGCCGTTGAAACTCACCACGTCGCAGAACTGCGCGCATGAGGCCACCGCTTCGGGCGTGTGCACCGCGAATCGTCCGCCGAGAAACAGGTGATGCGGATCGTGCTTGTGGATGGCCTGCGCGACGGTGCGGAAATACTGATCCGCGTACGTGCGCAGCCATGCGCTGTAATCGTCGGCAATGGCCGCGTGTGTCTCGTCCGGATTGGGCGCGGCGAAGTTGGTGGCATTGAGCGCATCCCACGAATCGAGCGAGATGCCCCATGCCGTCGCCAGTTTCGCGGGCGTGCTGTACTTCTTTTTCAACTCGGCGATGAAGGCCTGCTTTGCCGGGCTGCGCGCCTCGCCACGCAGCGTGCCCTGCGCCAGACCCCAACGCCCTTGCGGGCCCTGGCCGGCCCAGGCCAGTTCGTTGTCGGCGAAATAGCCCAGCATCCAGGGATCGTCGCGCACTTCCTTCGCCGCCTGTGCCGCGGCGGCATCGGCCGCCTGCGCAAAGCGCGGGTCGAACGGATCGGGCATGCGGCCCCAGTAGTCGTAGCCGCTGGAGACGTTGCCGAACACGCTGGCGATGTTCACCGAACGCGTATACGCCATGCGATGCATCTGGCTCAGCGCGTCGTCGCTCCAGTTGCCCAGGGTATTGAAGCCCCAGTTGTCCAGGCGCTCGATGGTGCGCGTGCGCCACGCCTGTCGCCAATGCCGGCCATCGGCCAGGAACAGGTTGGCGGAGTAGTAGTCGAACCACTTGCCATGGTGATAGCCGATGCCGGCCGATGCGGCCTGGTCGCCAGCGGTCTTGCCGGTGGTGCCGTAGAACGGCGCCCAGCGACCGCTGTCGCGCGGCAGATCCTTGAACATGAATTCGCGGCCTTCGACGATCGTGCGGCCGCCGTCGTCATCGACCACGTTCACGCCCAGCGAGAAGAACGCGTGCCCGTCCGGCGTCACCAGCTGCCAGCGGCCATCGTGCTGCTCGGTGCGGAACCAGCCGGTGGCCTTGAATGCGGGCAGATCCGTGCGGCCGCCATAGCGGTCGAAGCCCTTGCGTGGCGCCGGCGCATCGACCGGCGCGCCCGGCTTGCTCTTGGGTCGACCACCGCGCAGCACCTCGTCGGTATCGACCTTGCCCGGCCACTGGCCGCGCGTGTACTGGCCCCACGCATCGACGATGCCGGTATAGGCGTCGCGCAGATCATGGTCGCCGAGCGAGGTCTCGATCTTGCCGAACAACAGCGTCTGCGCCGCCGTGGGTGCAGGCGTGCCCAGGCGCACGGCTTTCACATGAGCGAGGTCCAGCTTGCCTTCGACCGTGGTCGCCACGAACACGCGCTTGCCGCCGGCCATATAAGGCATCGGCGGACCGACCTGCATGCCCATCGCACGCGGCGAGGTGGCGTGCAGAGGGATGACCAGCGTCTGCGGCGGACCGGCGGGTATGCCGACGGTGGCATGCAGATGATCGCCTGGCTTGGCGCCATCGATGTCGACCGTGAGCGTCACCGCCCACGACATCGCGTTCTGCATGTCCACGCGCAGCGAGCCTTCCTTGGACCAGTCGCCCTTGTCCAGCATCACCGTGACCTGCGGTTGCGCCGCGGGCTGGAACACATAGCGCTGCAGGGACATGCCCTGCACCGTGACCGGCTTGCCGTCGAGCACGACGTGGTCGAGCGTGGTCTGCGGCGACGGCGGCGCTGGCGCGGCTAACGGTGCAGCGGGAGCGCTCGCCGCTGGAGCAGGCTTCGCGGACGCGTGACTGAGATCGGCCCGGTCGGTATCGCTTGCCTTGTGGCAACCCGCAAGAACCGGCAGGCAGGCGATGGCAAGGAAGACGATCCGGTTCATCGGCGGCTCGGTGCAGGGAAATGGCGGCAGTATGCCTGCAGCGTCTGAAGGCCGCCTTGCTGGGTCGACGCATGTTTTTGCACTGGCATGTTCATGCCGCTCTCCGCTGCCATGCACGCCACGCGTAGTAGACGGGTACGCCGACCAGAATCAAGACTAGGCTCATGCGCGCATCGCCTGGCGAATGGATGGCAGTCGCCACGATCACGCCTATCACCGTGCAAACGAACAGCAGCGGCAACACGGGATACAACGGCACCCGATACGGCGACGGCTCGTTGCGGAAACGGCGGCGATACCAGAACAGCGTGGAGATGCCGAACGCATGCGACAACCACTCGCCTACCGTGGTGTAGTCGACCAGCTGGCCGAAGCTGCCGGAAACCACCAGCACGATGGCCCAGCCGCCCAGCACCGCCAGCGCCACGCGTGGCGCGTGCGAGCGCGCATGGATGCGGCCCACCGGGCCGAACAGCATGCCGTCCGCGCCCATGGTCTGCAGCACGCGTGCACCGCCCGCGATGGCGATGCTGCAATAGCCGAAGGTCGAACAGGCGATGCCGACCGCGATCAGCGTGGCGCCGCTTTCGCCAAACAAGTGGCGCATCAAGTCCGCTGCCGGCGCCTGGCTTGCCGCCAGGCCCGCATGCCCCAGTCCCGAGAGATAGGCGAAATTGACCAGCACGTAGCACACCACCACGCCGCCCAAGCCCAGGCCCAGCGCGCGCGGCAGCGTGCGTTGCGGCTCGCGGACTTCGCCGGCCAGATCGTTGAGGTAGTGGAAGCCGCCATAAGTGAACAACACCGGCAGCAAGGCACCGAGCAAGGCGCCGGGTGGCAGCGACTTGGTGGTGTCGGTGGCCAGCACGTTGCCAAACTGGCCGTGCGCCAGAATCACACCGGTGACCACCACCAGCGCGATCGCCGACAGCTTCAACAGCGTGAACACGTTCAACATGCGCGAGCCGGCGCGGATGCCGAAGAAGTTGACGCCTACGATGAACGCGATGGCGCCCGCCGCCACCGGCTTCACCCACAGCTGCGGCGAAAGCCCGACCGCGGCGCAGGTGTAGTCGGCAAACGTGGTGGCCACCGCGGCGACACTGCCGGGGTAGTTGATCAGCGCCATGGTCCAGCCGAACAGAAACGCCGGCAGCTGGCCATAGGCTTCGCGCAGATAGATGTAGACGCCGCCCGCCTGCGGCCGCCGCGCACCGAGCTCCGCGTAGCAGAGCACGCCGGCCAGCGTGAGCAGGCCGCCGATCGCCCACAGCGTGAGCAGCTGCCCGCCGGAGGAGGTGCGCTCGGCCACGGTGGAGGCGCTGCGGAAGATGCCGGCGCCAATCACGCCGCCGATGACGATGGCCGCGGCGTCCCAGGTGCCCAGGCGGCGCAGATACGCGGAAGAAGTCTCAGCGGTCATGGGGCGGCACGGCTTCCTACGCGACGGATCGAGTTCCGGACGATAGCCGACTGGCGGCGACTGTTCGACATCTCGCTGCAACATGCTGGAGGAACGCCGTTTTTTTCTCGCCGCTGGCGGGCCTTCGCCGCCACGTCACGGTCGAGTGGGCAAAGTGGGACTTTCCGTCGCTGCACGCTGGCCACACGCCCGGCCGGCACTGAGGAGGCCTCATGAGCACCGTCGCAAGCGCCGTTCGTCCCGAAGACGACAAGATCCTTGGCCCCCTGCTCGAATGCGATCGCGCCTTGCTCGCGGTGGGCAAGAAAATCCGCGTGCTCAAGGCCATCGACTGGCCGGCCTCGATGGAGGCGCCCTTCCTCGCCTCATGGGAGAAGGGCAATCCGGTGCTGCCGCAGCCGCCGGTGCGCCATCCGGACCTCAGCAGCGAAGCGGCCACGCTGAAGGCGATCATGGACAAGATCGACCGCGCGCATCCCATCGGCAACTGGCTGTTCAAGACGGCGTGGAGCTATCGCACGGCCGCGCAGATGCTGATGAACATCGGCACCGAACGCTTTACCCAGTGCTCGACCGCGCTCTACGGCCGCCCCGACGCGACGTACCGCAGCCAGACCGCCAATGCCGTCGATGCCGCGAAGGATCTGCTCGCCATCAGCGACGACCTGATCCACCGCGAGGAGATTCCGCGCGTCGCGGCCGACATCCCCGCCGAAGAATTCGCCCGGCGCCTGCGCGAACGGCTGGGCCCGTTCTTCGACAAGGACAAGGTTGACGTGGTGCTGGATCCGGATCTGCCGTCCAAGGCGACCGCCGGCAGCAAGAGCATCAACCTGCGCTCGACCGCGCTGTTTTCCGCGCTGGACCTGGAGCAGCTCACCGAACACGAAGCCTTCGTGCACACCGCCACCTCGCTCAACGGCAAACACCAGCCGTATTTCAAGTCGTTGGGACTGGGCGCGCCGCGCACCACGCGCACGCAGGAGGGCTTGGCCACCTTCTCGGAAATCATCACCGGTGCGATCGACCTGAACCGGCTGCGGCGCATCGCCTTGCGCGTGGTCGCGGTGAAGAACGCGCTGGACGGCGCCGACTTCATCGAGGTGTTCCGCGGCTTTCTCGAAGCCGGGCAGACGCCGACCGAGAGCTACCAGAGCGCCGCGCGCATCTTCCGCGGCGGCGATCCGAAGGGCCGCATCTGCTTCACCAAGGATGGCGCCTACCTGGAAGGCGTGATGATCATCTACGTGTTCATCCGCAAAGTGCTGCAGGCCGGCCATGCGGAAATGCTGCCCATGCTGTTTGCCGGCCGCGTGACCACCTCCGACGTCATCACGCTCAGTCCCTATCTGCACGACGGCCTGATCGCCCGCGCGGTCTATGTGCCGCCGTGGGCGCGCAATCCGCAACGCATCCTGTCGCTGATGGCCTTTTTCACGGCGGCGCAGCGTTTTCGTCTGGACACGTTTGATCTCAATCGCTTCGTGGAGTTTGAGGACGAGCGGATTGACGAGAGTCTGCATACCTTGTGGCAATGAGGGAACGCGAGTCGCGCACAGGGTGCGCTCCCACAGTGGCCTCGCGATTTGAGGAGACGTGGCTCCCGATGTGACCGGCCCTTTGTGGGAGGGCACCCTGTGCCCGACATGCCACGCGCCGGACAGGCCGTTTCGTGTTTGACTATGCCCCTCTCCCACCACCCGCTCCGCTGTGTCCGCCCGACCCCGCAAGATCATCCATGTGGACATGGACGCGTTCTACGCGTCGGTGGAGCAACGCGACGATCCCTCGTTGCGCGGCAAGCCCGTGGTGGTGGCGTGGCGCGGTGCGCGCTCGGTGGTGTGTGCGGCGAGCTATGAGGCGCGCAAGTTCGGCGTGCGCTCGGCCATGCCTGCGGTGCGCGCGGAGCGGCTGTGCCCCCAGGCCATCTTCGTGCCGCCCGACTTCAGCCGCTACAAGGCGGTGTCGCGGCAGGTGCGCGAGATCTTCGCGCGCCACACGCCGCTGATCGAACCGCTGTCGCTGGACGAGGCCTATCTCGACGTCACCACCACCCTGACCAGGCTGCCCTCGGCGACGGCCACGGCGGAGGCGATCCGGGCGGCGATTCGCGAAGAAACCCAGCTCACGGCATCGGCGGGCGTCGCACCCAACAAGTTTCTCGCCAAGATTGCGTCAGACTGGCGCAAGCCTGACGGTATCTTCGTCGTGCGCCCGCATCAGGTGGCTGCCTTTCTCGCGCCGCTTCCGGTCGGCCGCCTGCCCGGCGTGGGCAAGGTGATGGAAGCCAGGCTCGCCGAGTTGGGCATCGCCACCGTCGGCGACGTACGCACCTTCCACGCGCTCGAACTTGAGCAGCGCCTGGGACGCTGGGGTCGACGCCTGCACGAGCTCTCATTGGGCATCGACGACCATCCCGTGCAGCCCGATCGCCCCACCTTGCAGGTGTCGGCGGAAGACACCTTCGAGCACGACCTGACCCTGGACGAGATCGAGCCGCATATACGGCGATTGGCTGAAAAAGCCTGGGCTGCACACGAGCGCGAGGCCTCGGGCGAGCACGCGCGCGTCGCTCGCACCGTGGTCCTGAAGCTCAAGACCTCAGACTTCCACACGCTGACACGTAGTCTCACGCCAGCTTCACGTCCGGACTCGGCCAGGGAGCTGGCCGACATCGCCTGTGCCTTGCGCGACCGCGTGGAGCGACCGTCGGAATCCCGCTACCGCCTGGTCGGCGTAGGACTGGCGGGCTTCGTGGAGGCGGACAGTTTTGTCGCGCAAAGCGACCTGTTCGGAGCGATTGGTTTCAACTGAAACCACGCAAGGAAGTAAACCTAGGCCGAAAGAATTGTTAAAGAGGTCTTGTCTCGATCTCATTTTCCTGAAACAGTGGACTCGGGGAACCCATCAAGCGGTGCAACACCTGTAGACGTCTAGGCGCCTATAGCGGGGACTCTTTTGCCTACGAATTCGGGGAGACAACCATGCAGTCCAATTACAATCGACTATCGATAGCGGTACGTTTAGCGCTTTCCGTAGGTATCGCTTCCACGGCCGTGATGGCCCAGGCCGAGGACGTCGCAAACAAGGACGCAACGGGCGACCAAGCCCAAACCAACGCACAGACTCAGGGAACCGCCGACCAGGCCGCAAGCAAGTCCACGGCCAAGACGCTTACCGCCGTTTCCGTCACCGGCTCCCTGATCCGCCGCGTCGATGCGGAAACCGCCAACCCGGTGGTGACCATCGATCGCACGGCGATCACCAACAACGGCTCGCCCACGCTGGGCAATGTGATCCAGCAGCTGCCCAGTGTTTCGGGCAACGCGACCAATACGCAGAACAA
This sequence comes from Dyella japonica DSM 16301, assembly GCF_001010355.1. Taxonomy (GTDB): domain Bacteria; phylum Pseudomonadota; class Gammaproteobacteria; order Xanthomonadales; family Rhodanobacteraceae; genus Dyella; species Dyella japonica. The sequence continues at coordinate 66,272 of NZ_JPLA01000042.1, forward strand.
CAGCAACGGCGGCGGCGTCGCCAGCCCGACGCTGGAAGGCGGCGACGGCGCGGCACGCGTATCGCTGCGCGGCCTGGGTACCGACCGTACCCTGGTGCTGATCGACGGCCAGCGCCTGGCCAACCCCGACCTCAACATGATTCCGCAGAACATGATCGAGCGCGTGGACGTGCTGGCCAACGGCGCCTCCACGGTCTATGGCTCGGATGCGGTCGGCGGCGTGGTGAACTTCATCCTGCGCAAGGATTACAAGGGCGCCGAGCTGAGCGTCAACGACGGCATCTCCTCGCACGGCGATGGCCAGCGTCATGGTGGCCAGTTCACCGTGGGCGCCACCGGCGACCAGGGCAATATCGTCGCAGGCATCGACTACAACAAGCAGGATCCGGTGATCGCCACGCGCCGCAGCTTCTCGGCGCATCAGCTGTCGCTGTACAGCTCCGGCCCGCAGGTCTCCGGCTCGCATACCGTTCCCACCGGCAAGTTCCAGCTGCCTGCGGGCAATCCCAACCTGCCTGCCGGTTGCACCTCCGGCCTGCTCACGCTGGCCAGCGGCAACGGCAGCAGCCCCAGCGACTATCGCTGCTTCAACAACGCCAGCGACGTCTACAACTACAACGCGTTCAACTACATCCAGACGCAGTCCGAGCGCACCAATCTGTTCGTGCTCGGCAATTACAAGATCAACGATCACGTCACCTTCTTCGGCGATGCGTTCTACAACCACACGCATTCGTCCGGCCAGGACGCGCCCGCGCCCACCAGCGGTACGGACGGCTGGTCGGTGGCCGCGAACAATCCGAACAACCCGTTCGGCGTGCCGTTCGGTGATCCGGCAGTCCAGGGCAACAACCTGATCAGCACGCGCCTCACCGGCGTGGGCGCTCGCGTGCACACCTTCAGCACCGACAACCAGCAGGTCAATGCCGGTCTGCGTGGTGACTTCGGTGGCAACAACTCCTGGATCTGGGACGCCAGCGTCGACTACGGCCGCACGCATCGCGTGCAGACCAATTTCAACGAGGTGAACATCCCCGCCCTGCAGGCGGCGATCGACGCGGGCGCCAACATCTTTGACCAGGCCGATCCCGCGGTGGGCGCGCAGCTCGCCAAGGGCGTGAGCAACCCGACCTACGCGATGACGCAGACCATGAAGCAGGTCCAGGCCAACGCGTCGGGCGGCCTGTGGGATCTGCCCGCCGGCACCATGCAGCTGTCTACCGGCGTGCTGTATCGCAAGAACACGATGGATTACACCGTCACCAGCGATGCATTGCTCGACGTGACGAAGGGTACCTGCGTTGTGCTGCAGGAAGCCTGCGGCTCGCCGGCCAGCGGCAGCATCAACGTGAAGGAAATCTACGCCGAAACGCTGATCCCGCTGCTCTCCGAACAGCCCTGGGCGTACTCGTTGAACGTCGACCTTGGCCTGCGCACGTCCAACTACAGCACCACCGGCACCACCACCAACGGCAAGTTCGCGGTGGAATATCGTCCGATCCAGGACCTGCTCGTCCGCGGCACCGTTTCGCAGGTGTTCCGCTCGCCGAACCTGGACGAACTGTATGACGGCCAGACCATCACCAACCCGACGGTCAACGACCCGTGCTACAACCTGTCGGCAGCCCAGCTGCAGCAGCACGCAGCGGCCTGTCAGTTCATGCCGCCCAACACCAACTACACCAGCACCCTCAACACCCAGATCGCGGGTCATTACTCGGGTGCGGCGACGGTGGGCAGCACGCTCAAGCCGGAAAAGGGCAAGTCCTATGACCTGGGCTTCGTCTATTCGCCGAGCTGGCTGGAAGGCGCGTCGGGCACGGTGGACCTGTGGCGCATCACGCTGAAGGACATGCTGACCATCATTCAGGCACAGACCGTGCTGAATGAGTGCTACGCCGACAACGGCAGCCCGTACTGCCCCTTCATCAACCGCTACGGCACCGGCACCTCGATCCCGGGTGGCATCAACTACGTCAACACGCCGTACGTGAACCTGGGCAACCTCAGCACCAGCGGCGTCGACTTCACGTTGAACTACGCCATCCCGCACTTCGATGTGGCCGGCGTGAACCCGGGTAACTTCAAGACGTCGCTCAGCGGTACGTACATCGATACGTTCAAGAACGACGCCACCCCGGGCGCACCGGGTGCCGAGACGATCAACTATGCCGGCACCTACACCCAGCAGTTCGGCAACATCAGCCGCTGGCGCGGTGCGTTGACGATCAACTGGGCGCTGGGCAACTGGAGCGCCCAGTGGCAGAGCCGTTACATCAACCACCTGAGCAACCTCACGTCCTACGCCGATACCGGCCAGGCCGTGTCGATGCCGATGGGCGGCATCACGTACCACAACATCCAGGCAGGCTACGAGTGGGCAGCGATCCACACGAAGATCGACCTGGGCATCGACAACCTCAGCGGCCGCATCCCGCCGCTGGTGTACCAGAACGGCCTGAACTACAACGTCGATACGGCAACGTATGACGTAATGGGCCGCTACTACTGGGCACGCGCCACCGTGAAGTTCTAAGCAGGCAACAAGGCGTGGCCGCAGCATTCGCTGCGGCCACGCCGCTGTTAAGATCGGGCGATGAGCACGTCTGCACATCCATCGCCCACTGCCTTGGCGGCCAGCATGCTCGCCGCCTATAACGCCGGCGACATGCCCCGCGTACTGGCCCTGGGCCAGGCCATCGGCGAGCTGTCCGTGGCCGATGAAACCAGCCTGCTGCTACTGAGCGCTGCACAGCAGGCGACGGGGCACTTCAGCGACGCCCTGGTGCTATGCCGTGAACTGACCCAACGGCGTCCGGACGTCTCCGCGTATTGGAACAACCTCGGCATCGTCGCCCGGCAGACGTCGGCGCTGGACCTCGCCGAACAGGCACTGCGCAAAGCCCTCGAGCTCGCGCCGCACGAAGCGGAAGTCTGCTACAACCTCGGCCTGCTCTACGCGCAGCAACAACGCTGGCTGCTGGCCCGCGAAATCCTGCTTGAAGCCGTCACGCTGGCGCCCGCCTTCATCGAGGCCCGCCTGCAGGCTGCTTACGCTTGCCACTTCTGCGGCGACACCCGCGGCGCCGAAGTGATGCTCGAAGGCGCAAAAGACTGGCCGCCACAGACGGCCGACCAGGCCTTGATCCTGGCCACCATCCTGTCGAGCCTGGGCTACCAGGACAGCGCCTTCCGCAGCCTGGCCCAGGCCATCCTGCCCGAGGGATCAGAGCGCGTGTCCTTGATGCAACGGATCACCGCACTGCGCGCCTCGATGTACGAGCGCAGCAATCGCCTCGACGAGGCTCGCGCCGAATTGACCCAGTTGCCGCTGGACATGCTCAGCTCGCTGCCGCCCACCGAGTGGGAGCTGCGCCATGCCGGCATCCAGGTGCACGCCAGCATCGCGTCCCGTGAGGGCGAGCGCGAGCATGCCGCCCAGTTGTTCCAGCAACTGCAAGGCGAACGCAGCGATGCCCACCTGCAGGCCAATGCGGCCTTCAGCCTCGCCGGCATCCGCGACAAGCAGGGGCGGCGCGACGAGGCCTGGCAGGCGCTGCAGGACGCACACGCCGCGCAGCTGCGTTTTGCCCACGACTTCGTGCCGGAGCTTTTGGAAGAAGGTAGCCAACCGCTCGAGATGGTGGAGCACACCGTCGGCCGGCTCGCGCATGATCGCTGGTCCGCCCTGCGTGCTCCTCGCAGCGATGAAAGCCCGGTTTTCGTGGTCGGCTTTCCCCGCTCAGGCACCACTTTGCTGGAGCAGATGCTCGACGCCCATCCCCGCTTTCGTTCGATGGACGAGCGTGCCTTCATCTACGAGCTGATCAAGCGCATGCAGCTGGCGGGGCAGACCTATCCGGCCGATCTGGCCGGACTTACCCAAGGCAATGCGGACCAGTTGCGCAGCATCTACGCCGACGTCGTGCGGCGGGTCGCGCCGGACCTGGGCGACCGCCAGCTGGTCGACAAGAATCCGCTGAACATGCTGTGCCTGCCGATGATCATGCGGTTGTTTCCCGAAGCACGCATCATCCTGTGCCTGCGCCATCCCTGCGATGTGCTGCTCAGTTGCTATATGCAGGCGTTCCGCTCGCCGGCCTTCATGGTGTTGTGTTCCTCGCTGGAGCGGCTGGCGCGTGGCTACGTGGATGCGTTCGAACACTGGTTCCGCCATGTCGAAGTCTTCGCGCCGCGCGTACTCGAATGGCGCTACGAATCGGTGGTGTCGCGCTTCGACGATCACGTCGCCAAGCTCGGCCAGTTTCTGCAACTGGACGACAGCGCGCCGATGGCGCGCTTCGCGGAGCACGCACGGGCAAAGGGCTATATCAGTACGCCCAGCTATGCGCAGGTCACCGAGGGCATCCATCGCAAGGCGGTCAACCGCTGGCACGCCTATCGCGAGATGTTCGAGCCGGTGCTGCCCATCTTGCAGCCCACGCTGGATCGACTGGGCTACGAAACCTATCCTTGAATGCGGTGCCCGCGGCACCGCGCGTTTGATGACCGCGATGGAAGAATTCAACATGCATTTCGAAGTCCCCAAAGTGAAGATGCATTCGCTGCGCGAATTCCTGCAGCACTACCTGATGATCGTGCTCAGCATCCTCACCGCGCTGGGCCTGGAACAGTGGATCGAGGGCGCGCACCACCGGCACGCCGCCGAGTATGCGAGTACGCAGATCGATTCGGAGCTCGACACCATGCTGCGCGACATCCAGTCGGCCATCGACACCGACGAGAAGAAGCTCGCACCACTGATCGCCATCGACAAGGCCATCAACGATGACGTGCAGAAGGGCCTGCCGGATGCCGAGATCAACAAGCACATCCGCGAACTCAAAGGCGGTTTCCGGCTCAGCATCAACTGGCCCGCGTTCAACACGCAGGCCTGGGACGTCGCCGTCGCCAACCAGTCGGCCACCTGGATCAATGTCGAGCGCCTGCACCGATACACCGCCGCATACGCCGCTGTACGCGATGCCGCCAGCTGGACCACGCACAATGCGACGGTGGCACTCGACGCGCCGCGGATGATCAACCTGCAGACGCGCATCAACCTGGGCAGGGACGTCGACCCGGTGGAATTCCTCAGTGTGTCGCAGCAGATGATCAACAGCTCCAAAGAGACCATCGCGTACATGCAGGATGCGTCCAAGCCGATCAAGGCGGCCTTGGCGAAGACGGAGCCTTGATCCGCTTCGACGATACAAGGCGCCGTCGCACGGCGGCGCCGCATCGCTTCACCTGACCGCAGTGACCCTGCAATACAACGCGACGAAACTGCGCACTGCATGCCGCAAGGCTCGTGTTGCATGCATCGCATCGAAAGACTTCACGCATCGGTCACAACTCGCTACATCGTCGTTCGCAAAGTGCGCATCACGTCACAGACATTGCGCGCATCACAAAAACCGCTTGTTTTAGGCACTCTGCGACGGGTGCGAAGCACGTCGAGGCAGGCTTTCCCAGGTCGTCGCAATGACGCCATTCGTGCCCGTGCAATTTTGCGACGGCATCGAAATGAGTACGCGCAAGTTCACCTAATGCGCGCAGGAAGAACTTGTTTGTACTCAACAGCTCGCATCGCTTTGATCGATGCAAGCCTCGCTGTCGAATTGCTTACAGCGAAAGACGCACTTTATTTCGATTTGCAACAGCGATTTTTATGCGTTACCAAGCCCGGCAGAGCACTCGCCATCACCGGGGTTTTCGAGTGTTCGTGATCGAAACGTGATCGCTCCAACTCCTTCCGTCCGGAAGGACCAACGCAACCGTATGACTCGCTGCAACGTTCCGTTGCTGGCGTGAGGGTTAGTTGTTGTCTGTGATCGGCCACCGGAATTCCCCGGGGCCGAAACCAATAGCTATTCGCGTACCAGGGAGATATCCATGCGTGCACAAACCAAGATCGCTCTTCTCGCCGGCCTGATTGCCGCCGCCTGCCTGCCTGCCGTCGTTTCCGCCCAAACGGCGAACCGCATCGGTTCGCTGGAAGAACAGGCCCAGGCCAGCTGGCGCGAGAGCATGGCGCATATCGCCACGCCGTCGGAAGGCTGTTTCCAAGCCACCTATCCCAGCGTCATCTGGCACCAGGCTGCCTGCCACGCGCTGCAGCCGCGCGTCGCGCCGGTGCCGCGCTTCAAGCTGTTCAACAGCGGCGCCGCGCAGACCGCGGGCAACGGCAATGACTACACCATCCAGACCAGCAGCCTGATCACGCAGGCCGTGGGCAGCTTCCCGTCGGTGACGGGCGTTACCTCGGAGAAGGGCGTGGGCGTGGCGGCTTATGGCGGCGGCGGCATCCTGGGCGCGAACGAGTACTCGCTGCAGATCAACTCGAGCTTCGACGACACCACCTCGGTCTGCAAGAGCCATTCGGGTTGCACGGTGTGGCAGCAGTTCGTCTATGCGCCCGACTACGAGGTGCAGGGCTCGGCCGCCGTCTTCATGCAGTACTGGCTGATCGGCTGGGGCAGCTCGCGTTGCCCGAGCGGCTTCGGCAGCGACGGCGAAGGCGATTGCTACAAGAACAGTGCCGCCGCGTCGGCGCCCGACGTGCCGGCCACGCAGCTGGGCAACGTGAAGCTCACCGGCACGGTTACCGCTGGCGGCAACGACACCGTGGTCTTCACCAATGGCACCACGGCCTATAGCTCCAGCGGCAAGGACAGCGTGCTGTTGCTGGCCAGCGTGTGGAAGGTCGGCGAGTTCAACGTGGTCGGCAATGCGGGCGGTTCGGAAGCGCAGTTCAACAGCGGCTCATCCATCACCGTGAAGCTCGCGGTCACCGACGGCTCGACCGCCGTGCCGTCTTGCGTGGCCAACTCCGGCTCCACCGGCGAGAGCAACAACCTCAACCTCGGCAGCTGCACCGCCAGCGGCGGCTCCACGCCGTCGATCCAGTTCACCGAATCGAACTGATCGCCTGGCCAAAAAAGAAGAGCCCGGGATATCCCGGGCTCTTCGTCTGCATCACTAGCAGTCGCTTACTTTTTCTTCTTCGGAATATACAGATCGGTGATGGTGCCTTCGTAGACTTCGGCCGCCATGCCCACCGACTCGCCCAGCGTGGGATGCGGATGGACGGTGAGGCCGATATCGGCCGCTTCCGCGCCCATCTCGATGGCCAGGCACAGCTCGCTGATCAGGTCGCCCGCGTGCGGGCCGACGATGCCGGCACCGACAATGCGATGGGTCTCTTCGTCGAAGATCAGCTTGGTGAAGCCCTCGGTGCGGTCGATGCCGATGGCGCGTCCGCTGGCTGCCCAGGGGAACTTGCCCACGCCGATCTTCAGGCCCTTTTCCTTCGCCTCGCGCTCGGTGACGCCGACCCAGGCAATTTCCGGATCGGTGAAGGCGACCGACGGGATCACGCGCGCATCGAAATAGCTCTTCATGCCGGCCACGACTTCCGCGGCCACGCGTGCTTCGTGCGTCGCCTTGTGCGCCAGCATCGGCTGACCCACCAGGTCGCCGATGGCATAGATGTGCGGCACGTTGGTGCGCATCTGCGTGTCGACGTTGATGAAGCCACGATCGGTCACTGCCACGCCGGCCTTGTCGGCGCCAATCTTGTTGCCGTTGGGCGAGCGGCCCACGGCGACCAGCACGCGATCGAACACGGTGGTCTCGGGAATGCTTTCGCCTTCGTAGCTGACCTCGATGCCCTTCTTGCCGGCCTTGGCCTCCACCACCTTGGTCTTGAGGTGCACGCCCTTGAGCTTCTTGGCCAGACGCTGGGCCAGCGGCTTGATCAGGTCGGCATCGGCGCCGGGGATCAGCTGGTCCATGAACTCGACCACGGTCACTTCGCTGCCGAGTGCGGAATACACCGTGGCCATTTCCAGGCCGATGATGCCGCCGCCGACGACCAGCAGCTTTTTCGGCACGTCCTTGAGCTCAAGCGCGCCGGTGGAATCGATGATGCGCTCGTCATCCCACGGGAAGGCCGGCAGGCGCACGGCCTGCGAGCCGGCGGCGATGATGGCGTGCTCGAAGCGCAGCAGCTTGGTGCCTTCGGCCGTCTGGACTTCCATTTCGTTGGGCGACACGAAGGTGCCCACGCCTTGCACCGTGCGCACCTTGCGCTGCTTGGCCATGCTGGCCAGGCCGCCGGTGAGCTTGCCGACCACCTTGGTCTTGAAGTCGCGCAGCTTGTCCAGGTCGAGCTTGGGCGCGCCAAAGGTGACGCCGTGCGCAGCCATGGCCTCGGCTTCGTCGATCACGGCGGCCGCGTGCAGCAGCGCCTTGGACGGGATGCAGCCCACGTTGAGGCAGACGCCGCCGAGCGAGGCATAGCGCTCGACCAGCACGGTGTCGACGTCCAGATCGGCCGCGCGGAACGCCGCCGTGTAGCCGCCGGGGCCGGAGCCGAGCACGACCAGTTTGCATTCGATGTCGGGCGTGCGGCCCGATGCGCCAGCAGCTTGCGGCGCTTTCGCCCCCTCTCCCCCCTGGGGAGAGGGTTGGGGTGAGGGGCGGGTGCTCGCGGGAACGTTGCCAGCGGGCGACTGAGGCGAGGCCGACCCCTCACCCCGGCCCTCTCCCCGCTGGGGAGAGGGAGAAGTGCTGCCTTCCGCAGCCTCCAAGACGGCAATCAGCGCGCCCTCGGATACTTCGTCGCCCACCTTGACCTTCAGTTCCTTGATCACGCCGGCGGCGCTCGACGGAATTTCCATCGTGGCCTTGTCCGATTCGAGCGTGATCAGGCTCTGTTCCTTGGCGACCGTGTCGCCGACCTTCACCAGCACCTCGATCACCGGCACGTTGTCGTGACCGCCGATGTCGGGGACTTTGATTTCGATGGTGCTTGCCATGGGGAATCCTTAGTTCTTGTTCGCTACGCATGTGGGGCGACGCTAGAGCCGCCCCTCACCCCAGCCCTCTCCCCGGAGGGGAGAGGGAGCTAAGAGCGCGTCAGAGCAGCAGGCGGCGGATGTCGCCCAGCTGCTGTGCGAGGTAGGTGGCGAAGCGCGCGGCGAGCGCGCCGTCGATCACGCGGTGGTCGTAGCTCAGCGAGAGCGGCAGGATCAGGCGCGGGGCAAATTCCTTGCCGTTCCACACCGGCTTCATGGCAGCCTTGGACACGCCAAGAATGGCCACTTCCGGGGCGTTGACGATCGGCGTGAACGAGGTGCCGCCAATGCCGCCCAGCGAGGAGATCGAGAAGCAGCCGCCGGACATGTCGTTCGGACCGAGCTTCTTGTCGCGCGCCTTCTTGGAGATCTCGCCCAGTTCGGTGGCCAGATCCAGCAGACCCTTCTTGTCGCAGTCGCGGATCACCGGCACCACCAGGCCATCGGGCGTATCCACCGCGATGCCGATGTGGAAGTACTTCTTCAGGGTCAGCTTCTCGCCGCTCACGTCCAGCGAGGAATTGAACTGCGGGAATTTCTTCAGTGCGGCGACCACGGCCTTGATCTGGAACACCAGCGGGGTGATCTTCAGATCCTTGTTTTCTTCGCCGAGCTTCTTGCGGAAGGCTTCCAGCTCGGTGATGTCAGCGTCTTCGTGCTGGGTGACGTGCGGGATCATCGCCCAGTTGCGCGCCAGGTTGGCGCCGGAGATCTTCTGGATGCGCGACAGCGGCTTCTCTTCGATCTCGCCGAACTTGCTGAAGTCGACCTTCGGCCACGGCAACAGATTGAGGCCGCCGCCTGCAGCAACGGGAGCGCCGGTGGGACGCGCGCCCGAGGCGAGTGCGTGCTTCACGTAGCCGGTGATGTCTTCACGCTGGATGCGGCCGCTGCGACCGGTGCCCTTCACCTGGCGCACGTCCACGCCCAGCTCGCGCGCAAAGGCGCGGATGGCGGGGCTGGCGTACGGGGCATCGCCCGGCATCACGATGCCGGCGTCGAACGGCGGACGCGCGGTGGGCGCCACATCGCCTTCGGGCGCGTTGCCCGGCAGCACGCTGCGGCCACCGACGGGCTCAGGCTTTTCTTCGACCGTCGGCGCGGCGACCTTGGCGGCTGCCGGTGCGGGAGCGGGAGCCGGTGCGGGCGCAGCGGCCCCACCGGCAGCTTCCACCAGCGCAATCACGCTGCCTTCGGACAGCTCGTCGCCGATCTTGACCTTGATCTCTTTCACCACGCCCGCGAACGGGGCAGGCACTTCCATGGTGGCCTTGTCCGATTCGAGCGTGATCAGGCTCTGGTCCTTGGTGATGGTGTCGCCCACCTTCACCAGGATCTCGATCACCGGCACGTCTTCGCTGCCGATATCGGGCACCTTCACTTCCTGCACGCCACCGCCGCCAGCCGGAGCGGCTGCGGGGGCCGGTGCGGCAGCCGCCGGTGCGGGAGCCGGCGCAGGCGCCGCCTTGGCGGGCGCCTCGGCCTTGGCCGGCGCGGCAGCCTGCTTGGGAGCAGGCGCGGCAGCCTCGCCATCGGCTTCGATGATGGCGATCAGCGTGCCCTCGGACACCTCGTCGCCCACCTTCAGCTTGAGTTCTTTCACCGTGCCCGCGAACGGGGCCGGCACTTCCATCGTCGCCTTGTCCGATTCCAGCGTGACCAGGCCCTGTTCCTTGGCGACCTTGTCACCGGGTTTCACCAGCACTTCGATCACCGGCACGTTCTCGCTGCCGATATCGGGAACGCGTGCTTCTTTAAGGTCGGCCATGGTTGCTCCTACGGATGGCGATGGCGAGCCGGCGGGGATGACGGCCGCGTAAGGTTTTCAATGATAGCGAACGAGACCCCGTTCTGGACGCTTTTGGATCGTTTGAAGGCACCATTCGCATACGTATGCAAGACTTTGGTCTAGCTATTCCGGGCCTGCCGCAACCACGATCCCGGCCGCAGCATTCCACTTGGTCAGCTGGTCTGCTCCGACGGTCGTCCCTGCAGCATCACCAGGGACTGCGGGGGCGGCGAGAGACTGATGCCCTGCGCCTCGAAACGCTCCTTGAGCGCGCGCAGCAGGTCGGTCTGCGCGCCCCAGGTATCGGCGCTCTTGGTATAGGCGCGCAGCACCAGCACCACGCCGCTGTCGCTGAGGCTCTCGGTCCACACGCCCGGCGCAGGATCTTTCAGGATGCGCGCGTCGGCGTCGAACAGGCCGCGGATCAACTCCATCGCCTTGCCGAGATCGTCCTTGTAGCCCACGCGCACCTTCGCCTCGAAGCGACGCGTGCCGCGCCGGTTGAAATTGATGATGGCGTCCGAACCGATCTTGGCATTGGGCACGACCGCCTCGCGGTTGTCGGGCATGGTCAGCATGGTGTGCATCAGGCTCACCGCTTCCACCGTGCCTTCCACGCCGCCGGCCTGGATGTAGTCGCCCACCCGGAACGGTCGAAACACGATCAACAGCACGCCCCAGGCCAGATTGCTCAGCGATCCCTGCAAGGCCAGGCCAATGGCCAGGCCGCCCGCGCCCAGCGCTGCCACCAGCGGCGCCGACGGCACGCCGGCCTGCTGCAGCGCCATCACGATCAGCAAGGCGATCAGCACGCCATAAATGAGGTTGCGCAGAAATCCGCTGAGCGTCACGTCCACGTTCGCCCGATGCATCGCGCGCTGGGCGATATTGGCCACGCGCGCGGCCAGCCATATGCCAACCAGCAGCAGCAAGACGGCCAGGCCGATATTGATAAGCACCGCAATGGTGGCTTCGGAAAGCGGCAGACGGGCCAGAAGATCGTGCATGGATCGCGGTTCTCTCGACGAAAAAACCCCGCGAGGGTAGCAGCGCAACAATCAAGGTTCCGTTGCGCCCACGAAAAATGACCGCGTCGACAGCACCGACGCGGTCCAGTGTCTGGCAGGGGAGCCCTGACGATGGATCAGTGCGCGGATTCGCCTCCGCCGGCGCGGGCACTGTCCGTGGCTGTGGTCAGCTTCTTGTTGTGTTCTTTGTCGTACGCCAGCAGTTGCAGGCGCGAACCGTCCTGCAGGCGGAATTGGAACTGGTGTTGCAGGGTGTCCAGCGAACTGAGTTTCGGGCACAGCGCATCGGCGTGCTTGTCCAGTTCGTCGGCGCGTTTGTTGACTTCGCGGTCGATGCTCTTGTCCAGCGACTCGGCGCGCGCTTCAAGCGCGGCCACCTTACTCTGGTCGCCGGAAAGCGCCGCCGAGACGGCCTCACCGGCCACCTTGGAAACCAGATCGGAGACGGAATTCTCGACGCTCTTTTCGACGACCTCTTCCATGTCGTTCGATTTCCATACGCCCTTGCCCAGCCCGTCATCGACGCGGGCCAACGCCAGGCGATGGTTTTCGTCCAGACGCCCCACCATGCGGCGACGCTCGTCGTCATTCTCGGCGAAGGTCAGCAGCACGGTGCGCATGGCGGCAAAACCGATGTTGACGCCTTCACGCGCGATGCCGGCCACTTCCGGCAATAGCAGCCGCACCTGTTGCTCGTAGTCGCGCAGGCGTGCGGCATCCTCGTTGCTCACCGCCACGTCGCGGCCATCCACACGCAGGCGGCCGTCATGCATGAACACGTCGGCGGGCTTGCCGTCGTCGCGGTGGAAACCGATGCCGCTGGGCATCACCTGCACATCGTAGGCCGTCGAATAGCCGCAATGACCGTCATGCACCTCCAGATCGTGCGCGTGCGCCGCGCCGCCCAAGGCCAGTCCAGCTGCCAGCGCGCAAGCCATCATGGTGGTACGCATGTCGTTCCCCTTCCGTGTGCCCCATGCCGTGGGCTTCGAAAGTCACGATGCAGCACCGCACCGCCGCCAGGCATGGGCTTGAGGTCATGCCCTGCCACCAGTCACCCGGGACTTCCGGGCTATGACGCAGCGCGCATAGGAATGCGCCGACAGGCACGCTAAGTTCCGAAGACGCAAATCGCCACGGGGAGGCGGGGGATGCGGGAAGGGTGCGATGTGGTCGTGGTGGGAGCCGGCCTCGCCGGGCTGGTGGCCGCCACGGAGCTGGCCGATGCCGGCAAGCGCGTGCTGGTGCTCGAGCAGGAACCGGAACAAAGCCTGGGGGGACAGGCGTTCTGGTCCTTCGGCGGACTGTTTTTCGTCGACTCGCCGGAACAGCGGCGCATGGGCGTGCGCGACTCGCATGCGCTGGCACTGGCCGACTGGATGGGCACGGCGGCGTTCGATCGCCCCGAGGACCAATGGCCGCGTCGCTGGGCCGAGGCCTATGTGGACTTTGCCGCTGGCGAAAAGCGCGCCTGGCTGCACGCCATGGGTATGCGCTGGTTTCCGGTGGTGGGCTGGGCCGAGCGCGGCGGGCACGGTTCCATCGGTCACGGCAATTCGGTGCCGCGCTTCCACGTCACCTGGGGCACCGGCCCCGGCGTGATCGAACCGTTTGTGCGTCGCGCCCGCGAAGCGCAGGCGAAAGGCTTGCTGCATTTCGGCTTCCGCCATCGCGTGGATGAGTTGATGGTGGAAGCCGGCGCCGTGGTGGGCGTGCGCGGCAAGGTGCTCGCGGCCGACGGCATGGCGCGCGGCAAGCCCAGTTCGCGCGATGTGCTGCACGATTTCGAACAACGCGCGCAGGCAGTGATCGTGGCCTCCGGCGGCATCGGCGGCAATCACGCGCTGGTGCGCCGCAACTGGCCGGAGCGGCTCGGGCCGCCGCCCGCGCACATGCTGTGCGGCGTGCCGGCGCACGTGGATGGCCGCATGCTCGGCATCACTGAAAGCGCCGGTGCTCGCCTGATCAATCGCGATCGCATGTGGCACTACGTGGAAGGCATCGAAAACTGGAATCCGATCTGGCCCAAGCATGCCATCCGCATCCTGCCGGGCCCTTCGTCGTTCTGGTTCGATGCCGCCGGCAACCGCCTGCCCGGACCGCTGTGGCCGGGCTTCGACACGCTGGGCACGCTGGAACATCTGCGCCGCACCGGTCACGACTACAGCTGGTTCATCCTCGACCAGCAGATCATCCGCCGCGAGTTCGCCTTGTCCGGCTCGGAGCAGAATCCCGACCTCACCGGCAAGAGCTGGCGGCAGGTGGCCAAACGCGCCGTCGGCAAGGGCGCACCCGCACCGGTGGAAGCGTTCAAGCAGCATGGCCGCGACTTCATCGTGCGCGACACGCTGGAAGAACTGGTGGCCGGCATGAATGCACTTGCCGGCAACAGCTTGCTCGACCTCGCGCATATCCGCCAGGAGATCGAAGCGCGCGACCGCCAGTTCGACAACCCATACACGAAGGACGGCCAGGTCATGGCCATCCACAACGCGCGTCGCTATCGCGGCGACAAACTGGTGCGCGTGGCCAAGCCGCATCGCCTGCTGGATCCGGCGAACGGACCGCTGATCGCGGTGCGCTTGAACATACTCACGCGCAAGACGCTGGGTGGCCTGGAAACCGATCTGGACGCGCGCGTGCTCGGCCACGACGGTCAGCCGATGCCGGGGCTTTATGCCGTGGGTGAAGCGGCGGGCTTTGGCGGTGGCGGTCTTCACGGCTATCGCGCACTGGAAGGCAGTTTCCTCGGCGGCTGCCTGTACTCCGGCCGCATCGCCGGTCGCGCCGCGGCCAAGGCCGTCGCATGAGCGTGCATGCCCTGCCGCGCATCGCCATCTACGGCGCGGGCAGCGTCGGCGGCTACCTCGGTGCCCGGCTGCACGACAATGCACGCATCACCTGCATTGGCCGCCGCCGCGTCATCGACGCCTGGCGCATCCACGGCCTGGACTGGAGCGACCTGCTGGGCGGCCACGAACACATCGCCGCACGCGAGGTGGAATTGCAGGTCAATCCGTTCGCCGCCGCCAAGGCGCACCTGGTGCTGGTCACCGTGAAGTCGTCGGCCACCGAAACGGTGGCGCGTGAACTGGCGGGAGTGATTGCGCCTGGCGTGCCCGTGGTGAGCTTCCAGAATGGGCTGCACAACGCCGCCATCCTGCGCGATGCCCTGCCCGGCCATCCGGTGCTGGCCGGCATGGTGCCGTTCAACGTGCTGCAACGCGTCCCCGGCGATTTCCACCAGGGTTCCGGTGGCGAGCTGATGGTGGAGGCGCACGAATCACTGGCGGCCTTTCTGCCGGTGTTCGAAGCATCCGGGTTGCCGCTGATGGCGCGCAACGACATGCCCGCGGTGTTGTCGGCCAAGCTGCTGCTCAACCTCAACAACGCCTTGAACGCGTTGTCCAACCTGCCCTTGAAGGAACAACTCTCGCAGCGCGACTGGCGTCGCTGCCTGGCCCTGGCGCAACGCGAAGCGCTGGCGGTGTTCGATGCCGCAGGCATGCATCCGGCCAAGCTCACGCCGCTGCCGCCGGCGTGGCTGCCGCGGGTGCTGGAGATGCCGGACAGCTGGTTCCGCCGGCTAGCCTCGCGTCTGCTGGCGATCGATCCGGTGGCGCGTTCGTCGATGTGGGAAGACCTGGAGCGCGGACGCTCCACCGAGGTCGAGGCCATCAACGGCGAAGTCGTGCGTCTGGCCGCAGCGCATCAGGTCGCCGCACCGGTCAATGCGCGACTGGTGGAACTCGTGCACCAGGTCGAACAGGCGCGGCGCACATGGACGGCGCAGGAACTGCTCGACGATTTGCGCAGCCGCGCCGCGACGTAAGCGTCGTTACTCCTGTGCTTGCGCGGCGTAAAGCTCGCGTCGCAGATTGCGCAGCGAGATGGTTTCCCACAATGCGACGCCGACCAGCAGCAGCGTCGTCGCCGTTGCCAGCGCCACCACCGGCAGTGCATGCGCAGGCCACGCCAGGGCCGCCAGCAAACCCACTCCCACCAGATGGGACAGCGGGAAATTGGTGTGGTTGACGGTCATCTTGAACAGCCCATTGCCCAGCAGGTAAAGCGCCGGTCCGCCCAGCAATACAGCGATCTGTGCCGTTTGCGCCGTCGCGAGCGGATGCGCCAGGCTCAACTCGTCGCCGACCGCGCAGGCCACGATGCCGGCCACGATCAGCAGATGCAGATAGGTATAGCCCAGCCGTGCCGTGCGACCCGGATCGGTCGACTGGATGATCGAACGGCTGCCGCGCTCCACGCCCAGGTCGAAGTAAATCCACCACATCGCCACACAGCCGACGAAGGCCATGAGGAAGGCAAACCACAGATCGGCTGTGCGCGTACCTTCCGCAAACGAGCTGCCCATCACGACCACCGATTCACCGAGCGCGATCATCACGAACAGGCTGCAGCGCTCGGCGAGATGGCCGCCCTCCACGTCCCACTCGCGCGTGTTGGATCGACCCAGGCCCGGCACGTAGAAGTACGCCGCCGGCCCCATGTATTCGATGGCCAGGGCGATGGTCCACCACGCCAGGCGCGCTGCGTCCGTCGCCAGGCCGCCCATCACCCACAACACGCCCGCCACCGCGAACCACAGCGTGATGCGATAGAAGTTCAGGCGTGCCGCCGGCGTCGACGCCCGCAACGCCCAGACCATGAACAGCGAGCGCCCCACCTGCATCGAGGCGTAGGCGCTGGCGAACATCAGGCCGTGACCGTCGAACGCCTCGGGAAGCGCCACCGACAACAACAGACCCGCAAACATCAGCGCCAGCACCAGCACGCGCACGGCAAAGCGATCGGGGTCGAGCCAGTTGGTGATCCAGCCGGTGAAGATCCACACCCACCAGACCGACAGGAACAGCAGCAGGACGTGCACGGCGCCCAGCACGCTCAGGTCGCGCAGCAGCGTGTGGGACAGCTGCGTGACGGCGTAGACAAACACCAGATCGAAGAACAGCTCGATATTGGTGACCTTGCCGTGCATGCCCGGCTGACGCGGACGCAGCAGGCTTGGCGAACGATGTTCCGCCGATTCAGTCATTTCGGACATGACGCGATCTCCCTACCCTCGCGCCTGTTATCGCATGAGCGGCGGCCGCGCCGCCATCTTGCTCAGCGACCCTCGTCGCGGATCGCGCTGACCTTGCCGTCGACCATCACGATGGTGACGACGCGATGGCCCTGGCGGTACTGCCATTGCTCGCCGCCCGACGATGCCGATCGGCCGCGGCTCCCGTGGCTCTTTCGGCGACCGCCATGACGATCGTTGGAGGCGGCGGCATGCGTGCGGTACGCCGGCTTGCCCAGCAGTTCCAGCACGCGCGTTGCTGTGTCGCCCACGACCAGCACCTGGCTGCCCACGCGCAAGGTACCGCTGCCTGCATGAGCCATGCACGCGAACAACAAGATGCTCATCCCCATGGCTCGACGCATCGCTCGGCCCTCTCCCTGTGCGCTGGCGCGGAGAGTCACCTTAGCGATGCGCTACCCGGTCAGGGCATGGGTTTACAGCCGCGGCATGCTGTCGGCAGGCATCGTCTGCTGCCGTCGTTCACGCGGATGCAAAACGCTCATCGCGAGCGATCGGCGATGTCCGAGACCTTGCCATTGAGGATGGTGATGATGACGACGCGTCCGTCATCGCGCATGTACTGCCAGCGCTCGCCCTGGTAGCCGCCAAAGTCGCTTTGCACCGGCTCCTTGAAGTCCGGCTTGCCCATCATCTGCATGGCGCGCGCTGCGCTGTCGCCGACGGTCAGAACTTCGCTGCCCACCCGATAGGTATCGGCTGCCGTGGCGGTGGCGCTCAACAGCAAGAGTGCGATGAACAGATAGCGGCGCATGATGAACTCCGTGTCGTTGGTGACGCTCAGAAACCCGATCCCGGCGTCGCAAGATACTCCCGCTCCTCAGGCGTATCGAGACGACCGAGGACCGCGTTGCGATGGGGAAACCTGCCGAACCGTTCGACCACATTGTGATGGCGCCGGGCGTAGTCCAGGAAGTTCTCGAAACGCGGGCGTTCATCCGCCAGCAGGCCAGCCACCAGCCGTTCGAACAGCTGCACGCAGTGCCCCTGCAACACCGGGCTCTCGGCATGTTCGAGCGGCATATAGGCAAACACGCGCTGCATCGGCGTCAGCTGCTGGTCGTCGCCTCGGGCGACGCCATTGAGCGCCAGCACTTGCGTCATGGGATCAGCCGACCACGCGCGGGCGTCGTCGCGGTAGAGGTTGCGGCTGAACTGATCGAGCACGATCAGCAGGGCCAGCCAGCCGTGGGGTGTTTGCGCCCAATGATCGAGATCGCCGCGGCGGGCCGCGTCCAGCGTGTCTGCAAAGCGCTCGCGAATCGCCGCATCGAAGGCGTCGTCGCGCTCATACCAATGCGTCTGGGAATCGCCGGCGAACCAGAACTCCAGCACGTCCGTGGGGGTCGGCACGCGCGCTCCTCAGGATGGGCGACCGGTCAACCGTGGGTGGTACCGGCCAGGCAGTGCATATCCTTATGGATGCCGTGCAGGCGCGACAACTGGACTCTCAGCACACGCGCCGATTCATCCGAGGCCAGCGCCATCTGCTGCTCGAAACTGTTCAGCAGCGCGCACTCATGGCGGGCCAAATAGTGGACCCAGGCCGAATCGCGGTTGGAGGCCATGCCGGTGACCATGTCGGCGAGCGCGCCACGCACCGAGCCAGCCAAAGTGCCGTGCCGGGCCGGCGTTCGGCCAGCGGCATGCATCTGCGCCTGCAGGTCGCCGATCAACGCATCCAGGGTGTGCAGGTTCTCGGCCAGCAAGGCCTGCAGTCCGGGTTCGCGAACCTGGACCAGGGCCCGGCGGTACAGGTCCCGGTCATCGATGCCACGCCGGATGAGGGCGTTGTAATGCGGTGCACGCGACACGAGGTCGCCTCCTGCTCAGCTGAAAACGAATGCAGGCGCCATCCTCGTCCTTCGCCACTTAGCGTAGGGTTAATCTCGGGTCCAGACGAAACGCTCGCTCAGCGGAGGTTTTACTGGCCCACGTCCAGCAGGTTCAGTGGCTGGCCGCCGGCGCCGCGGATACCCTGCTGCAATTCAGCCAGCCGCTGGACCGCCGGGCACAAGGCCTGGACCTGCGGCCCCAGGGCCTGCATACGCTGTTCCAGCCGGGGCCGCAGCTGGGTGGTGAGGTCGCTGGCGGTATCACGCAGATTGGCCGCCGCCTGCAGGTCGCCGGTCATCGCAGCATTCATGGCCTGCTGGCCCAGATCATTGGCCAGCAGGGGCATCAGGTCGGAAGCCAGCTGGTTGGCGTATTGGTCGGCCAGATTGCCCTGCCAGTCGTGGGTACTGTTGCTGGCCGCCAGGCGCTGCTTGAGCTCCGCCGCACGGGACGCCACGCGGCGGTCGAGTTCTGACCGCGTCGCAGGGTCCAGCGAGAGACGGGCGCCTTCGTCGTGCATGGCTGCCGCCAGCATGTCCACGCCATTGGCCGCCACCGCCTTGGCGCGGGGCGCCAGGGCTCGCAGTTCACGCTCGAACAAGGCCAGGCGGTCCTGCTCGTCCGGGCGCAGGGCGACCTTGCTGCCGTCGGTGCGCAGACTGCCGTCGTGCAGTTCCACCTGGCGCGGCATCGGCTGCGGGCGATCAAACAGCAGGCGATCGGGTGCGATGGTCAGGTCGTAACTGCTGGTGGCGTGACAGGTGGTCGCCAGATCCTGTGCGTGCAAGGCCAGGCTGGCCAGCGACAGGGAGGCAACAAGGGACAGGCGGCGCAGGTACATGGGAAGCCCCGGAGCAAACGTTGCCGAAGCGATAACCCGTGCCGCGGCAACCGGGCCTGAACCGAACGCGCTCAACGCCGCGAGCGGAACTGGGCGCGCACCGACGGGCGCCCCAGCCACCAGGCCAGCCACAGCAGCACCGGCACACCGACAAACTTGATCCCCACGGCGATCAGGAATGAGCGATGCATGTGTGCCATCGCCATTTGCGAGGCGGTATCGAGCGTGTCCTGGGCGTTGGTCAGCGCCACCGCCTGGCTGAAATCCCGCCACTGCAAGAACAGCATCAGGCCGCCGACCAGGCCCCAACCCACCGCCAGCAGCACGCTGGCCAGCTGCAGCGACGGCCGTGCCCAGCCCTGGCGAAGAATGGCGCCCGCGCAGATCACCACCAGCACCAGCGACGCGGCGAAATACAGCACATCCCAGGCCAGCATCTTGTGCAGCTGGAGAATGTCGCCCGTGTTGGAATCTGGCAGCGGTTGCAGTACACGCCACAACTGGGTGGCGTGCAGCGCGTATTGCAGGCAACCGTAGGCCGCCAGCAACAGGATCAGCCAGGCCACGATGCGCCACGGCGCGAAGCCGTCGCGGCGGCTATCACTGCGCAGCATCAGCGGCATCAGGAAGACGCCTTGAGCGTGGCCAGATCGGCCAGCACCTGGGCCGAATTCTTCTCCGGATCGACGTCCTGATAGACCTTGGCAATCCGGCCCTGCGGATCGATCAGGAAGGTGGTGCGGCGCGCGTACTTGAAGCCCATCTTGGAAGCGAGCACGCCATAGGCCTGCGCCGTCTTGCTGTCGGCATCGGACAGCAAGGGGAACGGCACGTGGTATTTGGCGGCAAATTCCGCGTGTGACTTCACATCGTCCAGGCTCACGCCCAACACATCGGCACCCTGCTGGCGCAGCTTGGCGACATCGTCGCGGAACGCGCAGACCTCGGTGGTGCAACCGGGCGTGAAGTCCTTCGGATAGAAATACAGCACGACCCAGCGCCCCTGATGATCGGCCGGCGCGTGCCACTTGCCGTTCTGGTCCTGCAGGCGGAAATCAGGCGCTTTCTGACCGACCTGCGGCACGGTGGCGGCGGGCTCATCTGCGTAGGCCGGAGCCAGCAGGCCCAGCAGCAGACTCAACATCAACAGGAACGAAAGGCGACGCATCGGGACACTCCGAAGAAATTCAGGCCCAGTTTACGCGCTGCAAAACAAAGGGCGCCATGCGGCGCCCTCTGGATAACGCGTGCGATGGCGGGTTACTCGCGTTCGATCTCGAACGCGCCCACCGAAACACCGAGGTTCACGCCCTCGCCCGTGCCATGCAGGGCCAGCGACGTCGTGCCCTTGGTCAACACCTGCGCCTCGCTGCTCTTGACCACGCCTGCCTCGGCACCGGCCTGCGCATAGCTGCCGAACACATCGTCGATGCTGCGCACGTGGGTGATGTCACCCTTGCCGTTGTCGATGCGGTATTTGCCGGCGGTGATGCCGCCGCCATTGACCGAGATCTTCACCTTGGCCTTCTGGCCGTTGCTGCAGACCACCGTACCGCTGCCCGAGGCATGCTTGTAGATGAGCGACCATCCGGAAATGCTGAAGGAGAGATCGCACTTCACTTCGGCTTCCGCCGCGCGGGCCGCGCTGACCGGTGCCATCGACATGGCGCCGGCGCAGGCCAGTACGAGAGCCGCCATACCCATTGAACGCTTGATCATTTTCATCTCCTTGCAGTGAATGAGGACTTCGGACGATCTCAGCCACTGTGGTCAGCCCAGTGCCTGCACCTGTCCGCCGTAGCACCTCCATGGTCGGCAGTTCCCGTGAACGCTGTGTGCAAATAGCTGGATGCTTCGTTAACGGCATCGCGGCAACGCTGTCTTGGAGCTTAAAAAAAGCGTGTCACTCCCGTACGTTGCGTACGCGGGACATGCACTTGCATCGGTTTGCCCGACGGCGCGCATCAGCCGTAGCGCAGGCGCGCGGCGAGGATTACGCTGGTCCCGGATTCAGAAGACCGCAGGCCAATGCGCTTCGGGCCGCCCGGCATCCCGGCCCGACCCAGCGAGCCTGCCCGTGCCCGAGGTAGCGCATGCCCAAGTACTCGCTGGTCGGCTATGACGGCTCCGCCACATCGCAACGCGCGCTGCGTTTTGCCGTGCAACTGGCGCAGGCTTCCGGCGGCCGCGTCCGCGTGGTGTCGGTATTGCAGGTGACCGAAGGCAGCGCCGACACCTGCGCGCTGATGATCGCCGACCAGGGCGGCAAGCGTTGCTCCCAGTTGCTCGACGAAGTGAAGGAGCTGGTGCCCGGCACGGCATCCCTGATCGATGCCGAAGTGGTGCGCGGCAGCCCCGGCGACGTCCTGCTCGAGCAGGTACGCAACCACGCCATCGATCACATCGTGATCGGCCACACCGAGCGCGGCGCGCTCGCGCGCTGGCTGCTCGGCTCGGTCTCCAGCGACGTGCTGGAACGCGCCCACGTGCCGGTGACCGTGGTGCGCTGAGCCCGTCGACGGCCCGGCGGGTCGGCGCTCGTTAATCCCGCGTCGTCGTCTCGTCGTATGCTGTCACACGTTCGTCATGCCAGGCTGGCGCCGCGCCCCGCGGCCAGCCAGCCCTTCGGCCCCGCACAGGAAAGCCCGCGTGAGCTATGCCCAATCGTTGCCCTGGACCCTCGAAAACCTGGACTTCAGCCGGATCGACATCCCACGTGTACGCCAGAACGAAGACCTGTTCTTCCTGCTGTGCAGCGCCTCCTTCGTCGAGAGCGGTTCGGACCTGTATACGCACAACCTGGTCGACCACTTCGCCGGCGACGAAACCCTGCAGACTTGGCTCAGCCAGCATTGGGAACACGAGGAACTGCAACACGGCCGCGCCCTCGCCGCCTATGTGAGAGCGGTGTGGCCGGAATTTGACTGGGACAAGGGTTTCGCCTCGTTCTGGGCCGAATACGGCGCGGTGTGCACGGCCGATGAACTGGAACCCTGCCGCGGCCTGGAACTGGCCGCGCGCTGCGTGGTGGAAACCGGCACCGCCAGCCTCTACCGCGCCCTCAACGACATCACCGACGAGCCCGTGCTCAAGCAGCTCACCGGTCATATCAAGAGCGACGAAGTACGCCACTACAAGAATTTCTACCAGCACTACCGCCTGTATCGCGAACGCGAGGGCTTCGGACGCTACAAGATCTTTCGGGTCATCCTGCGCCGCCTCAACGAAATCCGCGGCGAAGACAGCGACATCGCCCTGCGCCATGTGTTCAACCAGTGCTATCCGCAGCACCAGGGCAACCACGCCGAGTTCAAGCGCGTCACCGGCCGCGCGCAGGATCTGCTGCGGCGGAATATTCCCGCGGAGATGACGGTGAAGATGTTGCTCAAGCCGCTGGAACTGCCGCCGCGTTTGCAGAATGCGATGGAGAAGCCGCTGGCGAAGTTGGCGGAGAGGTTGTTTCTTAATTGAGGTTTGAGCTGTGAAGTGGCGATTGCTTTGATCTCCAGCAATCGCCGCGCATGGGTACCCCGCTCCGTAGGTTTGTCGCGCACAGGGTGCGCTCCCACAAATAGCCCCTCGGCAAGCCACAAGCGTGCGCCCTCCCTTGTAGGAGCGCACCCTGTGCGCGACCGCGGCGCGTGGGTGTATCGCTTCGTCAGGTGGTCGCGCACAAGTGCGCTCCTACAAAGAGCGGCCCGCCGTCGCAATCCACGGCATGCGCACCCTTGTAGGAGCGCACCTTGTGCGCGACCGCAGCGTTGCGGCGTACCGCGCCGTGTGGCTGTCGCGCACATGGTGCGCTCCTACAAGGGAGCCGACGCCAGACAACGACCGGCAGTCGGCTCTTGATGTGGCTCT